>DASXZG010000018.1:0-12876 GCA_036502045.1 Caulobacteraceae bacterium
AAGCCCTCGGCAAAAAACCCAAGGTCGCCATCGTCGCCGTCATGCGAAAGCTCATCGAGGCCGCAAACCTCATCCTCGCCAGAGGAACCCCCTGGACGCGGACAAAGACAGCCTAATCTTCAACATGGTTGCTCCCCCGCCCCCCCGCTTTCGCGGGGGTTCGCGGCAGGGGAGGAGATCAGCCCCAGCCCGCCGTGGGGAGACGCAGCCTCACCTCGTCGCGGGCGAAGTCGAGGCAAATAGTCTCGAAGCGGCTGAGCACATCGACGCCCAGAAGCATCGCCGGCTGCTCAATCATGTCCCACATCTCGAACACGTGCAGATCGGCGAAAGCGATCGGCCAGTTGGCCATGGTGAGGTGACCGATGCGCAGCAGCGGCAGTTCGGCGAAGTCGCAAATCACAGTCTGACCGGTGACGCTGACGAGCGGCTTCTGGCTCCACGGCAAGGTGGGCTGGCGCTGAACGGCGAGGGTCCGCAGCGCCATGTTGCCCACGGTGTCCTGCGCGCCGGAATCGAGGAAAGCGATGACGCGTACGCCGGCGACGTCGGCATTGACGAGGGTGAGCTGGCCATCGCGCCGCTGCGCGCCCAGCGACACTTCGTTGCCGGCGCCCGGCAGTTCTACGGGAGCGTCGAGCACCACCACCTGGCGGCGGAAGTCCAGCGTGACCCGCGAGCCGTCCAGCTGGTCGAGGCCAAGGATGCCAGCGCCGCCGAGCGCCTTGGCCGGCAGCACCGACAGCGTTGCTTCATTGGGTGGTCGCCTCGAGGCTTGCAGGGTGGCGCGGGTGACTGGGGCTAGCGAGACCCCGGCGACACTGTTGAGTGGCTGAGGCTCGCCGATGGCGAGGCCCAGCTGAGCGGCGACGTTGTCCGCGATCACCGACTGGTTGGCGCCGGTGTCGACCACAAACGGAAAGGGGCCGGCGCCGTTCACGCGCACGGCGGTGGTCATGCGGTGATAGATGTCCGCGATGGTGCTGAGGTCGGTTGGCGGCGTGTAGTCGGGGCCCGCGTCGGGGAGCAGTGATGCGCCCGGCTTGATGCGGATGGCGCCCGTGCCGTCGCCTTGCGCCCAGGCAGGCGCCGCGACGCCCGCCGCGAGCAGGGCGAGCAGTGCGCGACGGTGCGGCGGGAAGGGGATCATCTTCAGCGATGATACACCCGCGTTCCCTAACGCACATGTCAGTAGGCTGGCCCCTAGCCGGGCTCGTAGCCATAGGCTTCCACCCAAGGGGCCAGGATCGGCAGCGCCGGGGCCAGGCTCTCGGCGTACTTTCGCCACTGGCCGACGCCTTCGCGGTAGAGGCCGCGCCTCACCTGGTCGGCGCTGGGGGTGCGGATGTCACGCTCGCGGGCGGTGGCGGCGAAGTCGCGCAGGCCGTCGGTCCAGTCGATCCCCAGGAAGGCGCAGAGGCCTTTCGTCTCGGCGTCGAAGTCGTCCACCAGCCGCTCGTAGCGGTGCATGTGCACCGGCAGCGGCAGCACCTCGCGGTAGCGCGCCGCCACCGTCATCACGCCGTCGTAGAACTCGGCGGTTCGCACCAGGTCGGTGTATTCCACCACCAACGGGTTGGGGCGGAAGCGGCGACGGAAGCAGCCCAGCACCACGTCGCGCGGATCGCGCAGCGCGAAGACGATCTTCGCCTGCGGGAACAGCTTGGCGATCAGCGGCTGATAGAGCGAATTCAGCGGCATCTTGTCGATGAAGATCTTGCCGTCCGGCTCGACCCCGAACTCGCGCACCCGGCGCCAGTAGGCGTCGCGCAGCGCGTCGGCGTCGGCCGGGCCGAGCTTGGCCAGCCGCGTCAGGCCGGCGGCGTCCCGGAAGAAGCCGGGCACATCCGGATCCAGAGTTGGGCGTTCTTCGAGCGCCACGATGTCGGGATGGGTCGCCAGCACCTGTTCCAGCAACGTCGTGCCCGATCGCGGGAAGCCGATCAGGAACGCGTGGCCGGCCGGGGTGGCGCCGGCATGGGGATGGTGACTGGACGCGGGCCGCCAGTCGGCCGCGCGCGCCGTGGCGAACCAGGCGCCGAGGCGCCGGGCTTGCTCGACGCCCAGCTCGACGCCGGCCTGCTCGACGCCCACCAGATAGACCCGCCGCAGCGCGGTGTTGGCTGCGGCGTAGGCGGTCATCGCCTCGTTCGGCCGGCCGAGGGCGTCCAGCGCATCGGCGCGGAAGCGCTCGGCCGAGGCCAGGTGCAGCAGCGTCAGGCCGCCGTTGGCGATCAGCGCGTCCATCCGCGCCAGCACCGCCTCGTGCTCGCCCGCCGCCGCGTCGAGGCTGACCAGCGCCATGGTCGCGCCGGCCTGGTGCGGCTCGGCGGCCAGCGCCTGGTCGGCGTAGTGCCGGGCGGCGACAGGGTCCTTGTCCTCGGCGGCCATGGTGGCGAGCGCGCCCAACGTCTCGGCGTCGCCGGGGGCGAGGGCCAGCGCGCGCTGGTAGGCGGCGCGCGCGCCGTCGTGGTCATTGAGGCCCGCGAGGGACAGTCCGCGCCCATAGTGGGCGAGGGCGGCGTTCGGGTCGATCGCCACCGCCGCATCGAAGGCCGCCAGGGCGTCGCGAGCGCGGCCGGCCTTGGTCCGCGCGCCGCCGATGCGTTGCAGGATATCGACCGAGCGCGGGTTGAGCTCCAGCGCGCGGTTCAACAGCGTCAGCGCATGGGCGTATTCGCCCTGCAGCTCCAGGTCGTGCGCCACCAGGCTCAGCAGCAATGGGTGTTCGCCGCCGCCGCGCACCAGCGCCTGCCTGGCGACCTCGATCGCGCGCGGCAGGTCACCAGCGCTCAGCGCGCCATTGGCCGCCTTCAGAGCCTGAGGGTCGTATTCGGGGCGCCTGGCGCTCAAAGTCCTGCCTCCGGGACGGTTCCATGGAAAGCATCCATCGCCGTCATCACCGCCACGACGGCGGGGCGCTCGGCCGCCGGGATGCGCGGCGTCCACACATCGCAGATCAGGATGACGCGCACCTGGTCGCTGTCGTTCCAGGCCTCGTGCTCCAGCGTGTCGTCGAAAACCCAGGCCTCGCCCACCTGCCATTCGCGCGTTTCGTTGCCGACGCGGAAGCCGCAGCCGGGCGGCACGATCAGGGGCAGGTGCAGGACCAGGCGGGTGTTGGTGACGCCGGTGTGCGGCGGGATGCGGGTGTGAGGTCGCAGCACCGAGAACATCGCCGCCGGCGAGCGGCCGGCCAACTGCGGCTGCGGCAGCCTCGCGATGGCGGCCATGGTCTTCGGGCAGCGGTCGGCGTTCTCGCCCACCACCTCGCCGAGCTCGAGCAGATGATAGGCGCTCCAGCGTGGATTGTGATTGAGTTCGGCCCACTGATCGATGGGCAGCCCGTCCGGGTATTTGATGTAGGGCGTGGAGCCGGCGTCGCTCTCCAGGATCGCCCGCAGTTCGGCGCGGATGTCGTCGGTGGCCGCTTCCAGGTCCGCCAGGAACGGGAACTCGGCGCGGTCGTAGAACTCGATCGCCGGCAGGCCCGGATAGAAGAACTCGGCCGGCTTCTGCTCGAAGCGCCGCCGCCGCCCCAGCCGTGAGTCGATGAAGGCCTGCGTCCGCGCCGCGCCGCCGGCGTCGAGGTTGGTCAGAGTGTCAGTGGTCCGCTCGCGCACGAATGCTTCCAGATCGGCGCGGTAGGCGGCGGTCACGGTGCGGGCGTGCTGCACGGCGCGCAGCGTCGATGCGTCGAGCCGCGCATCCGGCGGCGCCTGGGTCAGCGCCACGGAATAGGCCACGGCGGCCTCTCTGGCCTCGCCCTGCCGCTCCAGCAGGCTGGCGCGCATCAAGAGGGCCATGAAATTGCGCGCGTCGAGCTTCAATGCGCCGGCGACGGCCTGCAGCGCGCCATCGACGTCGCCCATTGCGCGGCAGGCGCCACCCAGATTGAGCCAGCCCGGCAGGTCACTGGGGTCGGCGTCGAGGGCGCGCCGCAGCAGGTCCCGGGCGGCGGCGACATCGCCGGCGCCGAGCGCGCGCATGCCGGCGGCTTTCAACGCTTTCGGATCTGCGGCGGGATCGCCCACGGGAGTTCCAGTTCGAGCGGTGGACTAAAATGAAAGACGGCGGCCCCGCAAGGGACCGCCGCCAATCGCTTGGTTCTGGGATCGCCGGCTTAGAAGTCGGCGGTGATGCCCATGTAGAAGGACCGGCCGATGGTGTCGTAGACGCCCGGGTAGGTGTTGCCGTTGCCGAAGCCCGACGTGCCGGCGATGCCGAGCACGTTGGCGTCGACGATCGGCGGGTTCAGGTCGCCGACGTTGTTGATGCCGGCGCGGAAGTCCAGCTTGTCGCGGATGCGCCAGTTCATCGCCAGGTCGACGTAGTTGGCCGCCGGCAACTTGGCGTCGGCCGAGTCGAGGAAGCCCACGCCTTCCACCGCCAGGAAGGTGTTGGAGGTGTTGATGTCGAGGCTGACCGGGCCGACGTAGCGCCAGTTCACCGACAGCGAGAGGCCGTCCCACGGGGTGTTCCAGGTGACCCGCATCTCGTGCTTCCACTTCGGGTCCGGCTCAAGGCAGACCAGACCGTAGAGGCCGGCGCAGTCGTAGTTGCCGAGGCCCGCCACCGGTTCGGTGGTGAAGTTGATCAGATAGCTGCCGTTGAACGACGCTTCGACCGAGCCGCCACCCTTCATGCCCATGTCTTCGAGGTCGAGGCGGTAGTTGGCGACGAAGTCGAGGCCGGACGTGCGGATGTAGCCCGAGTTGACGTTGGTATCGATCACGTAGCCCTGGGTCGTGTTGATGCCGAAGAGAGCATCGCGGTCGTTGGGGTCGCGGTGGATGTCTTTGCAGAACGAGGCGATGCCATCGACGCACTGCGACACGATCGTGGAGCCGCCGTACGTCGTGATCGGGTTCAGGATGTCGATCGAGTACCAGTCGACCGAGAAGTTGAGTCCGCGCACCCAGTGAGGCTGGAACACCACGCCGGCCGTGAAGGTGTCGGCTTGTTCCGGCTTCAGGGCCGGTTGGCCGGCGGGCGGAGCGCCGAGTTCGGCCGAGCACTGCGCCGCGCCGCAGTCAGGCACGTTGCCGTAGTTGGCCGCGGTCACGCCAGTCAGTTCGCACTGCGCCAGAGTGGCCTTGGGGCTGGTGCCCGAGCAGGGGTCGCCGAACGATTCCAGATCGACCGTGTTCGGAGTGAACAGTTCGAGGATGTTCGGCGCGCGGACCGCGCGGTTGTAGCCGCCGCGGAAGCGGACGTCGTCGATCGGCTGCCATTCGCCTGAAATCTTGTAGGCGTTGGTCTGGCCGCTGAGGCTGTACGACGAATAGCGGTAGCCCGCCTCGGCCTGCAGCAGCTTGGCCCAAGGCTGATCCTGCGCGATTGGCAGGCGGCCTTCGACGAAGCCTTCGGCGACGCTGTAGAAGCCGCTGGCGGGCGGGTTTACGCCGCCGGCGCCGGAGAGGTCGCCGCTGGCGAACTCGTTGTCCACCGACAGAGACAGGGTCTCCTCGCGGTATTCGCCGCCGAACGCCACGCCGGCGCCGTCAGTGGCCCACGGCATCTTGAAGCCGTATTTGCCGAGGTCGCCTGTGATGGTGATGTTGCCGATCTTCTCGTTAGTGTCGCCGACCTTGAAGGCCGGGACGCTGACGAAGTTGATCTGCTGGGGCGTCAGGCCCTTGGCCAGAGCAACGAAGATGTTCAGTGGCACGCACGATGCGTCGGCGCCGCTGATGGCCGTCTGACACTGCGGTCCGGTGGCCGTCGGCACGACGTCGAGCGCTTCGTTGATCCGGTTGATCGACAAGTCGCCGGTGAAGATTTCGCGGAAGCTGGTGGTGCCGTCCTGGAGGTGGAAGTCGTACGACCATGCGTCGTCGATCGCGCCCCGGGCGCCCACGATGATCGTGTACGAGGTGTGCTGCAGATCGGTGACGCGCGGGATACCGGCGAAGCGGTAGGCGATCGTCAGGCCCGTCGAGGTCGGGACGCCAGCGGCATCGGTGCCGAGCGTCACGTTCGGGTTGGTCGGATCACAGAGCGCAGCTTGCTGCGAAGCGCTCGCGAGCGGGTTGTTGCAGGTGGTGCTGAACACCGGACCGCTGGTCGAGAACAGGCCGCTGGGGGCCGCCTGGCTGACCTGTTTGTCGTCGGCGAACATGAAGTTCGAGTAGAACTGGACGTGCTCGTTCCAGTCGTAGTGGGCGAAGAAGCCGGCCGAGTACTTGTCGTCGTCTTCCTGGTAGTAGTTGTATGGGCCGAAGTTGAACGCGAAGGCGTTCGAGTTGTACGGCACGAAAGTGTTGGTGCCGTTCGGGTTGTCGGCCAGACCGTCAACGACCTTGCCCTTGGAAATCGGGCTTTGGGCGTTTTCCAGGTTGCCGAACTTGGCGAAGGCCGAGTTGCTGGATCCGAGGCAGAGCTGGGTGTCGTAGATGTTGCCGGCGGCGTTGGTCGCGCCGGACGACTCCGTGCCGATACCGCACGCGCCGTAGTCGCGGGCGCCTTGGCCCAGCGGATCGAGGTGGCGGTATTCGCCGTAGGCCGTGACGTTGCCTTTGCCGTCCGGCGAGTTGGCGCCGATGATCGCGGTGACGTCATACTGGCCAGCGTCGACCTGATTGGTCGGCAGCGTGATCGGGACGAGGCCGCCCTTGGCGTTGAACGCCGTGATGTTGGCCCGGTCGGCGGTGTTGCTGTTGATGTGGAAAGCGGCGCCGCCGGAGGCGTCGAGGCGGAAGCCCTCGAAGTCCTTCTTCATGATGAAGTTGACGACGCCGGCCATGGCGTCCGATCCGTAGACCGACGAGGCGCCGCCGGTGAGGATTTCGACGTGGTCGACCATTGCGGCGGGGATGTTGTTCAGGTCGGGCGCGTCGGTGGTGACCGGGTCGCCCGGCATCAGGCGCATGCCGTTGACCAGCACCAGGGTACGCTTCGAACTCAGGCCCCGAAGGTCGACCGACGCCGTCCCGGTCGAGCCGTTGTCGACGCCCTGGTTGAATTCAGGCACCACGCCGGGGAGGTTCTGCAGCAGGGTCTCGACGTTGGTCGTGCCCTCGAACTTGAATTCCTGGCTGGAGACGCTGGTGACCGGGCTGATGCTCTTCAGATTCGGCTGCGGAATCAGCGAGCCGGTAACCACCACTTCGCCGACCGCACTACTGGTGTCGGCGGCGGCGGCGGCGTCAGCCGCGGCGTCGAGCGTCTGAATCTTGGTGGCGGCAGGGGCGGTGGTGGCCGTCGGATCGGCCGCTTGGGCCGCGCCGGCGGATAGAATGACCAGCGCCACCCCGCTGATCATCGAAGACGCCAGCAGGCGGTTGCGCACGTTGTATGTCGTCAAGGCAATATCCCTCTCATTCGCGGGCGCGCCTCATCGCGGGCGCGGCCTCGGCATGGGGTTCCAGATTGTCCCGGGCATAGCTCCCCCCGGTTGAGGGGGAGTGTTGGTCCCGCTTGCAAGGCGGGTCAACGAGGATTACGGGCCGGTAATCTCATCGTAGCCACGCTGTTACATTCAGGTCACAGCTTGCGCAACGTCAGGCGGATTGGGAGCAATTCCACCGCATCGGCGTCGGGGGGCGGCAAATTTTTTGACGCCGGGGTCATCTTGCGCGCGGCCGCACAGTGGCGGTTTCATGGCGGCCAGGTCGTTGAGATTGAGTCGCCATGCCACGTCCTTGGGTAATTGCCGCCAGCCTCCCGTTGTTTCTCGCGCCGGCGTTCGTCAGCGCCGCCACGCCCGATTCCACCACCGCGCCGGCGGTGCAGGCCGTGGTCGACTGCCGCAAGCTCGCTGACGATACGGCGCGACTGGCCTGCTACGACAAGGCCGCCGACGCTCTGGGCGCCGCCGAGGCCAACGGCGACGTGGTCAGCCTCGATCGAACTCAGCGGGCGCAGGTGCGCAAAGAGGCGTTCGGCTTCGCCCTGCCCAGCCTGACCGTGCTCGACAAGGGCGAGAAGCCGGAGGCTGTCGATCGCATCGACGACGTGGTGGCGTCGGCAGGGCAGACGCCCGACGGCAAGTGGGTGATCCGCATGCAAAGCGGCGCGGTCTGGCGGCAGATCGACGATTACGAGCTGGCGCGGCGACCCAAACCCGGCATGCCGGTGGTGATCAAACGCGCCTCGCTCGGCAGTTACATGGCCAATGTCGATGGTCAGCCGGCGCTTAGGATGCACCGCGACCAGTAGCGTCCGCCATGCCTCGGACTGGCGAGGGTCAACGATCCTTCGGATCGATGGCGTCGCGCAGACCGTCGCCGATGAAATTGAAGCACATCAGCGTCACCACCATGGTGATCGACGGGAAGATCAGCAGCCAGGGCGCCAGTTCCATGTCCTGGGCCCCGTTGGTGATCAGCGTGCCCAGCGACGACATCGGCGGCTGCACGCCCAGCCCCAGGAACGACAGGAAGCTCTCGGCCAGGATCACGCCGGGGATGGTCAGGGTCACGTAGACGACCACCGGCCCCAGCAGGTTGGGCACGATGTGGCGCGCGATGATCTGCACCCGCGTCAGGCCGGCCGCTCGCGCCGCCTCGATGAACTCTTTCTGCTTCAGCGAAAGAGTCTGGCCGCGCACGATCCGCGCCATGGTCAGCCACTCCACCGCGCCGATGGCCAGGAAGATCAGGATGATGTTGGAGCCGAACGCCACCATCAGCAGGATGACGAAGAAGATGTAGGGCAAAGAGTAGAGCACATCGACGATGCGCATCATCACTTCGTCGACCGCGCCGCCGATGTAGCCGGCGGTGGCGCCCCAGGCGACGCCGATCACCAGCGAGACGGCGGTGGCGACCGCGCCGATGGAAAGCGAGACGCGCAGGCCCATGAACAGGCGCGCCACCAGGTCGCGTCCGAGCGAGTCGGTGCCCAGGAGATGGCCGTTGACCAGCGGTCCGACCCAGACGTCGTTCTTGTTGATCTCATCGAAAGCGTAGGGCGTCAGATAAGGCCCGACGATCGCGGCCACCACCAACAGGGCGAGCACCGCCATGCCAGTGACCGCCGCGCGGTTGCGGAAGAGGCGCCGACGCGCGTCGTCCCAGAGACTGCGGCCTTTCACGGCGCGCTCGATCATCTCAACCCGTTCGGGCGAGCCCGGAATAAACGAGGCCACGGTCACGTCAGCCTCACGCGGGGATCGAGGGCGGCGTAGAGCAGGTCGGCCGCCAGGTTGAGCAGCAGGATCATGGTGGCGAAGAAGATCACCATGCCCATCACCACCGTGTAGTCGCGCTGCAGGGCGCTGGTGACGAAGAACTTGCCGAGGCCGGGCAGGCCGAAAATCTTCTCCACCACCAGCGAGCCGGTGAGCAGTCCGGCGAAGGCCGGCCCCAGGTAGCTCACCAGCGGCAGGATGGCGGCGCGCAGCGCATGCCGGATGACGATTCGGCTTTCCGGCAGGCCCTTGGCCCGGGCCGTGCGCACGTAGTTGGAGCGCAGCACCTCGATCATGCCGGCTCTGGTCAGCCGCGAGATGATGGCGATCTGCGGCAGCGCCAGCACGGTCACCGGCATCACCAGGTTGGGCGGCGCGCCGCCATCCCAGCCGGCGATAGGCAGCCAGCCCAATCGGCTGCCGAAGACCAGCTGCAGCAGCGGCGCGGTGACGAAGGCCGGTATGCAGACGCCCAGGATGGCGATGGCCATGGTGGTGTAGTCGAGCGGCCCGTTCTGTCGGAGCGCCGCGATGGCGCCGAGGCTGACCCCGACCACGATGGCGATGATGAAAGCGGAGAGGCCGATGGTGAGGCTGACCGGGTAGTTCTCCTTGATGATCTCCAGCACGCTCTTGTCGCGGTATTTCAGCGATGGCCCGAAGTCGCCGTGGATGACGCCGCCGAGGTAGTCGCCGTATTGCACGATCAGCGGCTTGTCGAAGCCGTACTTGGCTTCGATGTTCCGCTCGATCTCCGGCGGCAGCTTGCGGTCGGTGGCGAACGGGTTGCCCGGCGCCGCCCGCATCATGAAGAACGCGGCGGTGATCACCAGGAACAAGGTCGGGATCGCCACCAGGAGGCGCCGGAGGAGGAAACGCAGCATCGCTTGAGAAATGTTCATCCACCCCCGATGATGTCAACGAAGGCCGCCGCACGCAGGAGCCGCTGACCCGACATGAGCCAGTTTCGCAAGGTGACCGACGCATTCTCGGTCAGTCCACAGATCACGCCGGACGAGGCGCGCGCCGCCGTCGCCGCCGGCGTGGTGCTGATCATCAACAACCGCCCGGACGCCGAGTCGCCCGACCAGCCGCTGTCGCAGGAAATCGAAGCGATCGCGCGGGCCGGCGGCGCCGACTACGTGCACATCCCCTTCGCCGGGCGGCCATCGGAAGAACAGGCGGCGGCGCAGGCGCAGGCGGTGGCCGCCGCCAAAGGGCCGGTGCTGGCTTTCTGCCGCTCGGGCACGCGGTCGATCACTGCCTGGGCGCTGGGCGAGGCCGCTGGTGGCGCGGACCGGGAAGAGCTGGTCAGGCTGGCGGCGAGCGCCGGCTACGACCTGCGTCCGGCGCTGTTGGGCTGACGCCGATGATCCCCTTCTACAAAGACATCGAGTTCGAGTACGGCCAAGCCGACCAGCTGACGCCGCTGATCCGCCGGGTGATCTGCAAGAACCCCGGGCCGTTTACCTTCACCGGCACTGGCACCTACATCATTGGCAAGGGCGAGGGCGTGGCGGTTATCGACCCCGGCCCGGACCAGGCCGAGCACCTGCAGGCGATTCTGGACGCGGTGCACGGCGAGCGGGTCAGCCACATCCTCATCACCCACCATCACATGGACCACTCGCCGCTGGCCCGGCCACTGGCGGCGGCGACCGGCGCGGTGATCTACGGCTGCGCGGTCCAGCATCAGCTTGTGGACGACAGCGGTGTGCGGACAGAAGCCGGCGCCGACAACTTCACCCCCGACGTGTCGGTCTGCGGCGGCTCGGTGATCGCCGGGCACGGCTGGACCATGGAGGCGATCCCGACCCCGGGCCACACCTCCAACCACATCTGCTATGCGCTGCAGGAAGAGAACTGCTGCTTCTCCGGCGACCACATCATGGGGTGGTCGACCACGGTGGTGACGCCGCCCGATGGCGACATGGGCGACTACATGGCCAGCCTCGACGCCATCCAGCAGCGCAACTTCAAGACGCTGTGGCCGACGCACGGGCCGCCGATCACCGAGCCGTCATCGTTCATCGACGCCTACCGCGCTCACCGCCGGGACCGCGAACGGCAGATCTTGGCGCAGCTCGCCGCCGGCGAAACGAGGATCAAGGAAATGGTGCCGAAGATGTACGTCGGCACCGACGCGCGGCTCTACCCCGCCGCCGCCCGCTCAGTGCTGGCGCATGTCATCCAGCTGGTGCGCGCCGGCCGGGTGAGCACCGAAGGCGCACCCGGTCCGGACAGTGACTATCGGCTGAACTAGGCCCGGTCGGCGCTGGGATGGCCTTTGCCGGGGCCTGGAGGGGTCGTCGAGCCCCGCGGCGAGGGTGTCTGGTAGGGTACTACCAGTAACGCTCGAAACGGCTCAGCGACGCCCGCAGAAGCCCTGGCGTCGGTCCCTCTCCCCCGCCGCAGCGGCGGGGGAGGACGCATCAGGCGCGCTTAGTAGCCGGGCGAGCTGACCTGAGCCATGGCGTCGTCGACCGCGCGGGCCATGCAGTCACTGTCGCTGGAGTCGCCGACCGGATAGCGGCCGTAGACGTACGACTTGTCGAGTTCGTCACAGGCCGAGTAGGCGGCCCGTTCCACTCGGCTGTGCAGGATGTCCATGCCCCGGCCGGTCGACAGGTCGAGATCGTCGATCGGCACCGTGCGCGAAGCACGGATGATCTCGATCGGCGCGCCGTTGGGGCCGCGCTCGCGGCGCGCCGGCGCCGTTACGGTGATGCCGTTGCCCATGTAGGCGGTATCGGCATAGGTCCCGGTGTCGGCCATGGGCGGGCCGTTGTCGTAGCTGTCGTAGGGTTGCGCCTGGGCCGGGGTGGAAGAGAACATGCCGAGGGCGGCCACAGCGGCGGCCGCCGAGCCACCCAGCAGGGCGGAAGCAAGCTTGAAGGACATTCCATCGCTCCTTGAGCCGCGCCCGCCCCTGCTTGACGCCGCTTCTGTTATCGATGGGAGAAAACGTCTGGCGGCGAGCGCTGTTCCGCCGAACGTCAGTGTGTGAGTTCGGCTTTGGCGGTGGGCAGCACGTAGCCTTCCATGCGCTGGCGGATCAGCTTCTTGTCGATCTTGCCGGTCGCGCCCAGTGGGATGTCGTCGACGAACACCACGTCGTCGGGCATCCACCAGCGGGCGATCTTGCCTTGCAGGAAGTCGAGGAATTCCTCGCGCGTTGCGCTCTCACCGTCCTTCAGCTTCACCACCAGCAGCGGCCGCTCGTCCCATTTGGGATGATGCACGCCGATCACCGCCGCCAGCGCCGCCTTCGGGTGCCCGGCCGCCAGATTCTCGATCTCGATGGAGCTGATCCACTCGCCCCCGGACTTGATCACGTCCTTGGCGCGGTCGGTGATCTGCATGTAGCCCAAGGGATCGATGGTGGCGACGTCGCCAGTGTCGAAGAAGCCCTCGTCGTCGAGAATATCGCCGCCTTCGCCCTTGAAGTACGAGCCGACGATCGCCGCCCCGCGGATCTTCAGCCGCCCGAAAGTCTCGCCGTCGTGCGGCTGCTCGCGGCCTTCGTCGTCGGTGAGTCTCAGCTCGACGCCGGCGGGGGGCCGGCCCTGCTTCAGCTTGTAGCGCAGTTGCTCTTCGGGCGGCATCGCCGCCACTTCGGGGCTCACCGTCGAGAGGGTGCCCATCGGCGAGGTCTCGGTCATGCCCCAGGCGTGGGTGACATCGACGCCGTAGTCGTCGCGGAAGGCGCGCACCAGCGACTCCGGCACCGCCGAGCCGCCGAT
>DASXZG010000019.1:0-37315 GCA_036502045.1 Caulobacteraceae bacterium
GGTGGCCCTGCTCGCCCACAGCCCCAAAGGCTCAGGGGAAAACGGCCCCTCCGACGGTGGTCCGCCTGGCGGTGGTGCGTCAGGCGGACTGTCCCGGAAGACCGACCAACCCTAGCAGCCACCCAACAAACAAGGGGGACCGTCGGCCGAGCGCAGCGCAGAGCCGATGGTGGAGGGGGCAAGCTAGCGACGCCCTCTATCCACAGGGATCAGGGCAAGCGGACAGAGCGAGCGTCAGCGCCCCGTCGGCCCGCCCCTCCACCATCCGCTCTTCGGCGGATGGTCCCCCTCACCCCGCTTCGCGGGGAGGTAGCGTGCAGCTAGCTCTTGCAGGTTCCCACATGCACCAGCGTGTCGTTGTCGCGGATGCGGGCGAAGAAGCGGAGCAGGCTGTCGCCGGTGGCGCGCAGCTGGGTGTTCTCGGTATCGAGCTTCTTCCACTGAGCGTCGAACAGCGCCAGGTACTCGATCTTCTCCGAATAGGTCAGCAGCCCTGACGCATCGTAGGTGGCGCGGGTCTTCAGCAGCGCGTCGATGGTCTCGCCGAGCGTCGTCATGTTGGTGTTGACGGTGTTGGAGGCGGTCTTGACCGAGTCCAGGTAGTCGTTCTTGACCTCCTGGCTGCAGAACGGCGGCGGATTGTCGGTGTCGAGGTTGGTCACCCCTGCCGGCATCACCAGGGTGTCAAGCGCCGGCTCGGCGAAGGTGGGCTTCTCCAGCATCGGGCCCAGCGCCATCAGTCCGGCCTTGGCGTCGGTGCTGCTTGGGTCATCGGTGATGGCCGCGTTGTAGGCGTCCCAGGCGCCGCGGGCGTCGCCGTCGTGAGCGCGGGCCTGATACGCCTGCGCCAGCTGCAGCTCGATCGCCGCGTGGCGGGGCTTCAGCGACGGGTCCGCCGGCATCCGCGCCAGCGCTTTGGTCAGCGCGGCAATGGCGTTGTCCCACAGCTTGCCCTGCGCGCGCACCTGGCCGAGGAACGCTTCGTCCTCCCAGTCCATGTGCCCGTCGTCCACCGCCAGCAGCATCGCCTCGGCGTCGTCGACGTCGTTGGAGCGGTAGTAGGCCTTGGCCAGCGCTTCCTTGTAGACGTCGAACGGCAGCAAGGTGTCATGCAGCTCGTCGTTGAAGTGGTCGACCACCTGCTTCAGGTCGGCGATCTCCTGCCCGTACATCTTCAGCTGGTCGTAAGCCTGGGCGCGGGCGGCGTAGACGCTGAGGATGTTCACCCCCGGCGGGGCCTGGTCCTTCAGCGCGATGGCGGCGGTGTTGTCGGCGATGGCGCCTTGCCAGTCGCTCTGGTCGGCGTCGAACTGGGCCTTGCTGGCAATGACGGTGAAGTTCTGTGGATCCTGGCGCACGGCGATGCCGTAGGTCGCGGCGGCGTCGGCGGTGTCCTTGCAGGTATTGAAGGCGGCGGCGCGGCGGGCGTAGCGGTCGGCGTAGTCCTGGCGCTTCTTCGCTGGGAGGGTCGTGTCCGGCCCATCCACCGGCAGGTCGGGATCAAGCGCATCGACCGCGTCGGCCGAGCAGGGGACCGGCGGCGGCTTCGGCGGGGCGGCCGGCGGCGGCGGGGCCGCGGGTGTCTGGGCGACCTGCTTCTCGGACGCGGGCGGCGGGGCTTTGGCGCGGGCCTGCTCCTTCAGCTCGGCGACGCGCTTGTCGGCTTCGGCTTTCACCGGGCAGATCGGCGGGATCGAGGCCGCGGTGGCCTGCACCGTGCGCAGGTCGGTGCTGCCGCTGACCTTGTCCCAGGCGGTGTCGTAGCGGCCACAGAGGATCGCGGTCGGATTCTGCGCGTGGGCGACGCCGGCCATGAGCGCGAGCCCGAAGCTCGCGGCGACAACTAGCCAGCGCATCGCGTCATTTTCATCGCCGCGCCGGTGGGGTCGGCCATGGACAGAGTCTTGCGCTTCAGGGTGTAGCTGTAGAGCCCGCTGGGGGTCTGCGCTTTCAGGCTGGTGGCCGTGGCGCCTGGCTGGATGGTCTCGGATACGGTCTGGCCGGACGAGGTCATGTCCAGCGTGTCGCCGTTGATGGCGATCGTCACCGGGTCGGTGCAGGTGAAGCCCTGCGGCGCCCAGTTGCCGGCGAAGGCGAGGGTGGGGTTGGCGGCGGCGGCGGCGCCCGGCTGGGCCATGGCTTCGGCGGCTGACGGCGAGGCGGCTGTCGCGCTGGGCGCATGGTGGCCGAAGAGCATCACCCCGATGATCGCCAGCACGCCGACGCCGGCGGCGACGCCGCCGATCAGCACCGCCGGCGAGCGGGTGACGCTGGGCGGCAGCGCCACCTTCGGCAGCTCCATCGGTTCATGCGCGGCGACGGCGACAGCAGCGGCGGCATTCATGCCGACTGGCGCGGCGGCGACCGGCTCGCGCGCCACCGGCTCTGGCGCCGCCGGCGCGGTCGCCGTGGCGCGTGTTCGGCGGGGCTTGGCGGCCTGGGCTTTCGGCTCCGGCGCCGGCTCGGGCTTCGGCGGCTCTGCGGCTTTCACCGGTTCAGGCGGCGGCGGGGGCGGCGGAGGAGGTGGCGGGGGCGGTGGTTCCGGCTCGACCGGTCGCAGCGCCGAGCGCGAGCGCATCGGCGCGCCGCGCCGCGACGGCAAGGCCGGCGGCTGGATGGCGATGGTGAACACCGTCTCCAGTTGCTCCTTGGCTTGCGCCAGCCCGCGCTGGGACTCTTCCAGGTCTACGCGCGCCTCCTTGCGGTGCGCTTCAGCCTCCTCGCGGGCGATGCGCGCGGCCTCGAACTCCTGTTGCGCGGCCTTGAGGATCGCCGGCGTCACCCGCAGCTCGGCCACCTGCTGCAGCTGCTCCTGGATGTGCTCCAGCCCGGTGTGCGCCGCCTTCACAGCGTCATGGGCGTCGTCCAGCCGTCGCTGCGCCAGGCGGCGAGACTCGTCGGCGGTCTCCACGGCGTCCTTCTTGCGCTGGATGTCCTGCTCGCGCATGGCCTGAGCGACGGTGATGTCGCCGGGGTTAGCGCCCCCCACCTGCACCACCATCTCCTCGACGGTCTCGACCAGGCGGGTCCAGCCGCGGTGAGCGTCACGCGGGCTCCAGCCGTCCAGCGGCAGCCCGTTGATGCGGTCGTAGGGGAACGGCGGCTTGGGCACGCCGACCAGCACATTGATCAGCTTGTCGGTTTCCAGCGCCAGCCGCGCCTCGTCGCGCACCGGATTGGATTCGGCGGAGCTGGTGGTCCACAGCACCATGACGCCGGCAAGATCGTTGATGCGCTGTTCCAGCTCGTGCTGCCAGTCAACGCCCCGCATGTCCTCGTCCCACCAGACGGCGACGCCGACCGCGCGGAGAGCACGAATGATCTCGTCGGCGAGAGCGCGGTCCGCCCTCGAATAGGAAAGAAAGAGCCCCGACATCTCCGCTTCCTATTGCGGTGTTCTAGCGAAGAACAGCCACGCGCTGGTTGCAAGCGCGAGGCCAACTGGTTTCATAGCTTTGTTGCGGGGCAAACAACAACATCTCAGGTGTTTTTCATGACGCGGCGCGCGCCAGAATGCCGTTGCGGCACACCACTGCGCGGCCGCTGATTAAGCATAAGCCGCGCTTGCGTCGGCCAAATGCGCGCTTATAGCGTCGCCGGCTCATGAGGATATTGACATGACGCAGGCCAAAATCGGCCGCACCGTCGCCGACTCCCAGCCCTGGTGGCCGACCGCGGCGCGGCCGCGCGCCGGCAGCCCCAATGTGCTGGTCGTCCTGTTCGACGACGTCGGCTTCTCCGACTTCGGCTGCTACGGCTCGCCGATCGCGACGCCCACCATCGACAAGCTGGCGGCCGAGGGTCTGCGCTACACCGGCTTCCACACCACCGCGATGTGCTCGACCACGCGCGCGGCGCTGCTCACCGGCCGCAACCACCACTCGGTGGGCGTCGGCTGCCTGGCCAACTTCGACTCCGGCTATCCAGGCTATCGCGGCAAGATCGCCAAGGAAGCCGGGACGCTGGCCGAGATGCTGCGCGGCGCCGGCTATCGCACCTACATGGTCGGCAAGTGGCACGTCACCAGCCTCACCGAGACCGGGCCCACGGGTCCCTTCGACGGCTGGCCGCTGGGGCGCGGCTTCGACCGCTTCTACGGCTTCATGGACGCCGAGACCGACCAGTTCGCCCCCGAGCTGGTGCGCGACAACACGCCGATCGAGATCCCCGGCGGCTACGCCACCGGCTACCACCTCACCGAAGACCTCACCGACCAGACCATCCGCTTCATCGCCGACCACACCGCCGACGCGCCCGACCGGCCGTGGCTGGCGTGGCTGGCCTTCGGCGCCTGCCACGCCCCGCACCAGGGTCCGCGCGACCTGATCCTGAAGTACGACCAGGTCTTCCAGCACGGCTGGGACGAGGAGCGCGAGCGCCGGCTTGCCCGGCAGACGCAGATGGGCGTCGTGCCCGACGGCACTCGCATGCCGCCCCGCAACGACTACGTGAGGCCGTGGGCGGAGCATTCGCCGGACGAGCGGCGGCTGTTCTCGCGGCTGCAAGGCGCGTTCGCCGCGATGCTCGACCATGCTGACCAGAATCTGGCGCGGCTGGTGGCTTTCCTCGAAGACGCCGGCATCCGCGACGACACCCTGATCCTGGTGATGAGCGACAACGGCGCCTCGCAGGAGGGCGGGCCGCTGGGCATGATCAACGCCATGGGACCTTACAACGGCAAGCCCGAGCCGATGGACGAGAAGATCGCCCGCATCGACGACATCGGCGGCCCGGACACCCACTCCAACTTCCCTTGGGGCTGGGCGATGGCCTCCAACACGCCGCTGAAGCGCTACAAGCAGAACACCCACGGCGGCGGCATCCGCGACCCGCTGGTGGTGTCGTGGCCGAACGGCATCGCGGCGCGGGGCGAGCTGCGCCACCAGTTCCGCCACTGCAGCGACGTCGTGCCGACCCTGTTGGAAGTGCTCGGCGTCGAGCCGCCGAAATCCGTCGCTGGTGTCACGCAGATGCCGCTGGAAGGCGTCTCCTTCGCCGCCAGCTTCGGCGCGGCCGACCCGCCGCGCGGCGCGCCACAGTATTTCGAGATGTTCGGCCACCGCGGCCTCTGGAAGGACGGCTGGAAGGCGGTCGCCTACCACCCGCCCGGCACATCCTTCGACAAGGACGTCTGGGAACTCTACCACCTCGACGCCGACTTCTCGGAGACCGAGGACCTGGCGCAGACGCACCCGGACAAGCTGGCGGCGCTGATCGAGGACTGGTGGCGCGAGGCCGAGGCGCACAACGTGCTGCCGCTGGACGACCGCTTCGGCCCGCGCTTCGCCGAGAACGCCACCCGCTTTCACGGCCCCCGCAAAGGCTTCGTCTTCCACGCCGGCATGGGCCACCTGCCCACCGACGTCGCGCCGGACGTACGCTCCCGCGCCTTCCGCATCGAGGCCCACGCCACCCTGAAAGCCGGTGACCAAGGCGTGCTGATCGCCCACGGCGACGCGACCTGCGGCTACAGCCTCTATGTGAAGGACGGGCGCCTCGCCTACGACATGAACGTCGGCGGCGCCCACGCGGTGACGGTCAGCGACTCAAGCCTGCCGGCCGGCAAGCATCGCTATGGCGTCGCGGTGCGCAACGAGCCTGGTCGCCGTGTCATCACCCTGCTGGTCGACGGGACGCCCGCCGGCGCAGGCGAGACCCACCTGGGCTTCCCCAATTTCATCTCCTGGAGCGGGCTCGACATCGGGCGCGACCGTGGCAGCCCCGTGGGCGACTACGCCGCGCCGTTCAGCTTCACCGGGCGGCTGGAGAAGGTGGTGGTGACCATGGACCCCGAGCAGACCCTCGACGGCGAGGCGATCGGTGAGGCGGAGATGGCGCGGCAGTAATATCCGCCGCCCGATGCTATGGGCTGGCCGATGATCTCGGTGATCCTGACCGCCGGCGACGATGCGCGCGGCTTGTCGCGGCTGCTGACCGCGCTGGTGCCGGGCGCCGCCCACGCGCTGATCCGCGGCGTCGCGGTGGTGGGCGCCGCGGGGCTGTCCTGGGAGATCGCCGACGATGCGGGCGCCGATCTCTATGACGCCGGCGCGTTCGCCGAAGCTTATGCCGACGCCAAGGGGCCGTGGGTGGCCGGGCTGCCCCTGGGCGCGGACCTGGAGACTGGCTGGGTCGAAACCCTGACCACGCACGTGAACCGTGAGCCGCCGACGCCGGCGCGCCTCGTGTCGGCGAGCGGTGGGATCACCCTCAGAGCACGTCCGGAAGGCTGGCTGGCGCCCAAGCGCCTCGCCGGCTCAGCCGTTGCGGCGGAGCAGGATCTCCAGCGAATTGCCCGGGTCCGGGGCAGCCGGGCCTTGCGCATCCTCAGCCTGCACGCCCTTCGGCGGCGCTGAGCCGGCGTCCAGCCGCGCATCGATGGTGAGCGCGCCTTCGGCGGCGGCGTCCAGCGTGCGGGTGGCGGCGCCGAACTGGCGCCGATAGGTCCAGTAGGCTGCCATCACCTTCTGCACGTAGGCGCGGGTCTCGGCGAAGGGCAGGCTCTCGGTCACCATCAGGCTGTCGGCGTCGGGGCCGAGCATCGCTTCGGTGCGCGCCAGCGTCGCCGGGCCGCCGTTGTAGGCCGCCACCGTGCGCAGGATGTCGTAGCCCGCGTAGTTGGCCTCGAGCCAGCTGAGATAGGTCTGCCCCAGCGCCAGGTTCTTGCCGGTGTCGAAGAGCGAGATCGGATTGGCCTGCAGGCCCGCGTCGCCGGTCAGGCTGGCGCCCGTCGCCGGCATCATCTGCATCAGCCCCACGGCGCCGACGGGCGAGACCGCCAGGCTGTTGAAGCGGCTCTCCTGCCAGACCACCGCATAGACCAGCGCCTTGTCGATGGTGAAGCCGCCGGCGGGCGTGAGGTTCGGGGTCGGGTAGACTGCGCTGGAAACCGCCATCGGCGCATCGGCGTGCAGCACGATCTCGCCGGTGGCGCCGCCGCTGGCGCGGTCGGTGGGGCCGAGCTCGAACATCAGGCCCATCCACAGCGCCTTGCCGGCGTCGTCGGGGGCCTGCTCGTAGCCGGCGCGCATCTCGGCGCTGGCGTCCGCCGCGCGGCCCAGCTGCGCCAGCGCCACCGCCCGGTGCGCGCGCGGATCGGCGCCGACCAGCCGGTCGAAGTCGGACTGGCCCTCGCTCACCGGCTTTCGCGCGGCGGCGGCGACCGTGGAAGCGTCGATCAGCCGGCCCAGCGGATCGTCGGAAAGCTGCAGGCGGCGGGTGGCGATCATGCCGTAGAAGCTGTCGGGGGCGGCGGAGGCGATCTTCAGGAGGTCGGTCGCGCGGTCGGTGAAGCCTGCTTCCTCTGCGGCTCTCGCACCCCAGAAACCGCCGGCGGCGCGCTGGGCGGGGGCCTCCGCCGGATTGGCGGCGATGGTCTCGAACGAAACCATGGCGTCGCGCCAGTCGCCCAGGCGATAGGCGGCCAGGCCCGCGATCCAGGCGTCGCCGGAGCGGCGGGCGAGGTCGAGAGCGCCGCGCACATCGCCGCTGAAGTAAGCGTCGCGGGCGGCGTGGTTCTGCGCCGAGGGAGAGGTCCCCACCACCGGGTGGTCGTCGTCCAGCAGCAGCGTCGCCGAGGGCGGCAGGTCGGCGTCGATGGGCTTCTTCTTCAGCGCCATGTCATAGACCTGCAGGGCGCCGGGGACGTCGCCGTTGGCCTTCAGCCAGGCGGCCAACTCGGTGAACGTGGCGGTGCGGGCCTTGGCGCGGGTCAGCTCCAGGTACTGCACCCGGCCGACGAGCGAGGTGTCGGTGACGCCCGCCAGCGCCTGGTCGGCGGTGGCCGTGTCGCCCTTTTCGGCGGCGTCGAAGGCGGTGGCGTAGAGAGAAAGGTCGCGCGCGCTCAGCGGCGCCAGCGACTGCGCGGCGCAGGGCAGGGCGGCGCCCGAGGCCAGCGCCAGCGCGAGAAAAGCCCCGATCCGTCGCATGCAGCCAACCCCAAGCGCGGCGCCGAGTCGGCCGCGAAAAGCGCTTAAGTACCGGCGGAAGCTTAAATTTGCGTAGGCCGGCTGACGCGACCCAGCCGCTCAGTCAGCAAGAGCAGATCCGACCAGGCGTGTTTCTTCGCCGCCGGCTGACGCAGCAGGAAGGCCGGGTGCAGCGTCGGCAGCGCCGGCAGCTCCAGGGCGCCGTCCTCGCTCTTCCACTCGAACCAGCGACCGCGCAGCGACAGGATGCCCTCCTGCCGCTTCAGCATGTGCTTGGCGGACGCCGCGCCGGTGAGCAGGAGGACGCGGGGCTTCACGAGCGCGATGGCGCGTTCGACGAAGGGCGCGCAGGCGGCCTGCTCGGCGGCGGTGGGCGTGCGGTTGCCGGGCGGGCGCCAGAACACGGTGTTGGTGATCAGCACCCGGTCGGTGAGCTTGGCCGCCGCCAGCATCTTGTCCAGCAGCTTGCCCGCGCGGCCAACGAACGGCAGCCCTTGCGCATCCTCGTCCGCGCCCGGCCCCTCGCCGATCACCATCACCCCGGCGTCGGCGACGCCGCGCTCGAACACTGCCTGGCGCGCCCCCTGGCGCTTCAGCGGGCAGCCGTCGAATTCGGCGATGGCCTCGGCGAGCTGAGCCAGGGTCTCCGCGCCGGCGGCCATGGCGCGGGCGGTCTCGATGGCGGTGGCGTCGACAGGTTCGCTTGGCGGCGGCGCGAACGCGGCGGACGCGGCGGCGGCGACCCGCGGCGCGGCCGGCGCCAGCTTCGGCTTCAGCGCTTCGAGCCCGGCGGCCATGCGGTCCTGCGGCGCGTCGGCCAGCGCCACGTCCACGCCGGCGTCGGCCCAGAAAGCGAGCAGGTTCTCGATGGCGCGCGCGTCGGCCACCCTAACCGAACACCAGCGGCAGAGCGCGGAAGCCGTAGAGCAGGCCGCCGGGCAAGCGCTGGCCAGGCGCCTCGCCTAGCCGCACCGCGCTGAACCTCGCCACCAGCGCGCCCATCGCCGCCCGCGCTTCCATCCGCGCCAGCGGCGCGCCGATGCAGGTGTGCACGCCGTGACCGAACGCCACGTGCCGGTCGCGCTCGCGTTCCGGGTCGAACGTCGCCGCCTCGGCCCACTTCGAGGGATCGCGGTTGGCGCTGGCGAGATAGACCATCACCTGGTCGCCTTCGCGGATGGTCGCTTCGCCGATGGTGACGTCCTCGGTGGCGCGCCGCACGACCATCTGGGCCGGCGAATCCACCCGCAGCGACTCCTCGATGGCCGCGTCGATCAGCTGCGGATCAGCCCGCAGCCCCTCCCACGCGCCGGGCGTGCGGGCCAGCCGGTTGAGCAGGTTGCCCAGCAGGTTGGTGGTGGTCTCGTTGCCGGCGATCATCAGCAGGATGCAGAAGCCCACCACCTGGTCGTCGGTGAGCGTCTCGGCAGTCTCGCTGGCGCGGATCAGGGCGCTGACCAGATCCTCGCCCGGCGCCGCGCGGCGCTCGGCGGCGAGGCCGGCGAAATAGGCGCGCAGTTCCATCAGCATGCGGATGCGGTCGCCCTCGAAGGGGTTCTGCTGGATGCCGATGATGGCGTTGGACCAGCGCTTGAAGTCCATCGCCCGCTCGCCCGGCACGCCCATCATGCCGGCGATTACCGCCACCGGCAGCGGCGTGGTGATGGCCTCGACCACGTCCATTTCTTCGCCCATCGGTATCGCGGCGGCCAGATCCCGCGCCATCACCTCGATGGCCGGGCGCATCGCTTCCATCGCCGCTGGTGTGAACGCCTTGGCCAGCAGGCCCCGCAGCACCGAGTGGCGCGGCGGATCGTCGGTGAGCAGCGGGAAGCTGACGCCCATCGCGCCGCCCCCCATCATCGAAGCCGACGAGAAGCGCGCGTGGTCCAGCAGGATCGCCCGCACATCATCGAAGCGGCTCGCCACCCAGAAGCCCGACGCGTCCCGGGCCAGCGGCGCGTCGGCGTGCAGGCGGGCGATGAAGGCGTCGCGGCCCATGCTGCGGATATCCTCCCGCAGGCTGATCTCGCCGTCGGCCATCTGTCGCTCCCGCTTGCTCCGAGGAACCCTACCACCAAATGGTGGGACGCAAGGCCGCCGCTAGAGCTTCGCCAGCGTCATCGGATCGCGCTCGCCGCCGAAGTACCTGGCCAGCGCCTCGGCAAACAGCGGCTCGTCCGGCGCCGCCGCGGCGAACAGCGTCAGGCTGGAGCGCACCTTCACGTCGTCCGCATGGAAGATCGCCTGCGCCGTGCGGCCGCTGAGCCCATTGATCGTCGCCACGCACTCTCGCAGCCGCGCTCCCAGGACGGGATGCGCGAGGTAGGCCCGGGCCTCGTCCAGGGACGTGATGGCGTAGAACGCGCTGGTGGGGCTGAAGCCGAGGCCCGCGATCTGCGGGAACACGTACCAGATCCAGTGGCTGCGCTTCTCGCCGCCGCGCAGCTCGGCCAGCGCGGTCTCGTAGTCGCGGGCTTGCGCACCGAGGAAGCGCTGCAGGTGGAAGGGGTCGTCCATGGATTGATCTCGTCGTTGGGCGCCCAACGATAGGCCGTGAGCATTGGCTGCTCACAGGCCAGCTCTTAACAGCTGCGTCCGGAGCCACCGTTCCGCAATCGCTGCCTTGAACGCCTCGCGGTAAGATTACGGCAGCACATACCGTGCAACCCTCCGCACCGAATTCTGCGGCGAGGATGTTCCCGCGCGCTCCCGGAGGGCGGATATGAGCCACACGGACACCCTTGCTGCTCGGGGAGAATCTCCGAAGCCAGCAAGATTGAATAAGAGTCTCGCTCTTCGTCTTGTGGTAGGCTCGACTTTGATAATCGCCGGCCTCGTGGGTCAAGCTTACTTCGCCGCTAAGCCATATGACATACTACCCGCTAAGTCGTTTCCCGCAGGTATATACCAAGGTCCTATAGGATGTCCGATCGCACAAGCTGAGGTCTTGACCTGGATTCCAACCTCCTGCGTAGGAAGCAGCAACGCGATTAGCAATCCAAATTCGCTCGGGCTACATGCTCATCACAGCAATGACCATTGGATACGCATCGGGAACGACGCCGTAGACGCACAGTGCACGCCGTCCGGTTGCTACCTCATCCATGTGTCGAAGAACAAGTTCTACCAGAGCGCGCAGTCTTAGTTAGTAGCGGGCGATCTCTCGTCTTTCTCCCTTGATCGTCAGAGTGCACCCCCGCAGCGAAAGCCTTGACCCGCCCGCCGGGCGCTTCGATTAAGACCCTGGGCGAGGCGCGACAGGGGAGAGCCATGAGCGAAGACGTCGAACGCGAAGCGATGGACTACGACGTGGTCATCGTCGGCGCGGGTCCGGCCGGGCTCTCGGCGGCGATCCGACTGAAGCAGCTGGCCGCGGCAGCCGGGTCCGAGCTCTCCGTTGCGGTGCTGGAAAAGGGCTCCGAAGTCGGCGCCCACATCCTGTCCGGCGCGGTGATGGACCCCAAGGCGCTCAACGAGCTCATCCCCGACTGGAAGGAAAAGGGCGCGCCGCTCGACACCCCCGTCACCGAAGACCGGTTCATGATGCTGGGCCCGCAGGGCGACATCTCGGTGCCGATGCTCGTCTTGCCGCCGCTGATGCACAACCACGGCTGCTACGCCGGCTCGCTGGGCAACCTGTGCCGCTGGCTGGGCGAGCAGGCGGAGGCGATGGGCGTGGAGATCTACCCGGGCTTCGCTGCGTCGGACCTCACCTTGCGCGAAGACGGCTCGATCAAGGGTGTCATCGTCGGCGTGGTCGGCATCGGCAAGGACGGGCAGAAGAAGCCCGACTACCAGCCCGGCATGGAGATCAACGGCAAGTACGTGTTCATTGGCGAGGGCGTGCGTGGCTCACTGGCCAAGGTGCTGCAGGCAAAGTTCGGCCTCGCCGAGGGCAAGGAGCCGCAGAAGTTCGGCATCGGCGTCAAGGAGCTGTGGCAGGTCACCGACGAGACATTCCGGCCCGGGCTCGCGCAGCATACGGTCGGCTGGCCGCTGGATGGAGAGACCCGCGGCGGTGGCTTCATGTACCACTTCGGCGACCACTACGTGTCGGTCGGCTTCGTCACCCACCTCAACTACAAGAACCCGTGGGTGTCGCCGTTCGACGAGTTCCAGCGCTACAAGCATCACCCGGCGATCAGCCGCTACCTCGAGGGTGGCAAGCGCGTGGCCTACGGCGCCCGGGCGATCACCGAAGGCGGCTGGCAGTCGATCCCCAAGCTGACGTTCCCGGGCGGGGTGCTGATCGGCTGCTCGGCGGGGCTCGTGAACGTGCCGCGCCTCAAGGGCAGCCACAACGCCATGAAAAGCGGGATGCTGGCCGCCGAAGCCGCTTTCGCGGCCATCGCCGCCGGGCGCGAGGCTGACGAACTGGTGGAGTACGAGACCGCGCTGCGCAGTTCCTGGGTGGCCAAGGAGCTGAAGCTGGTGCGCAACGCCAAGCCGCTGCTCACCCGGTTCGGCGATGTTATCGGGGCCGGCCTTGGCGTGTTCGACATGTGGCTCGGCAGCTTCACCGGCGGCTTCTCGCTTTTCGGCACGCTGAAGCACGGCAAGACGGACGCGGCCTCGACGGGCCTGGCCGCCGACTACAAGCCCATCGTCTATCCGAAGCCCGATGGCGTCTTGAGCTTCGACAAGCTCTCCAGCGTCTTCCTGTCGTCCACCAACCACGCGGAAGACCAGCCGGCGCACCTGCGGCTGAAGGACCCCACCGTCCCGATCAACATCAACCTGCCGCGCTATGGCGAGCCCGCCAGGCTCTACTGCCCGGCGGGGGTCTACGAGGTGCTCTACGACGAGGCCGGCCAGAACCCGCGCTTTCAGATCAACGCCCAGAACTGCGTCCACTGCAAAACCTGCGACATCAAGGACCCGTCGCAGAACGTGAACTGGACCACGCCCGAAGGCGGCGGCGGGCCGAACTACCCGAACATGTGAGGCCGCTTGCCGGGGCTGAAGGAACGCGTCATGCCTTGGCGCATGTTCAAGCCGCTCGCCGCGACGGCGCTCCTTGCCCTGCTGGCCGCCTGCGCCACGCCGGCGCCCGCGCCGCCGACGGTCGCGGCGGCCAACGCCACGCCCGCGCCTGACGCCGACGCCTCCGCCTATGGCCTCTTCCTGGCCGGCACCGCGGCCCGTGACGAGGGCCACCTGGGCGCCGCCGCCACTTACTATGGCCGCGCCGCCACGGCCGAGGGCGACCCCGGCTACCTGAAGACCGACGCCTTCCATGCGGCGCTGGAATCCGGCGACGTCGCCGGGGCGCTGGCGGTGGCCCCGCAAGCAGGCGGCGACGCCGCGCCGGCGGATCTGCGGCTGGCGGCCCTGACCCGCGGCGTCGCAGCGATGGTCGCAGGCGATGACCGCGGCGCCTACGCCATCTTCACCGGCGCCGACATCGGCTTTCCCTACCGCAGCGTGGCGCTGCTGATCGCGCCCTATGCGGCGCTGGGCGCGGGCGACACCGCCCATGCGCTGGCCCGGCCGGCGCTGGCCGGCGACGCTGTCGGCCAGTTCGTCGGCGACCTCGACCTAGCCCTGCTGCAGGAGCGGCTGGGCCACGCGCAGGACGCCGAGGCCGGCTACAAGACGCTGATGGCGCAAGGCGACGCCGCCGGGGTGGTCAGCGAAAGCTACGCCGCGTTCCTGGAGCGGCGTGGTCGCTGGAAGGACGCCGTGGCGCTGCTTACCGACGCCGCCGCCCGCGACCCGGACGATCCGGACATGGCCGCCGCGCTGTCGCGCGCGCAGAAGCATGCGCGGCCGCCGTCGCTGGGCACGCCGCGCCAGGGCGCCGCCGAGGCGCTGATCATCCCCGCCGCCGGGCTGGTGGCGCAAAAGCAGGGCGACAGCGCGCTGGACGTGCTGCGGCTCGCTCTGGCGCTCGATCCCGGCAACGACGAGGCCTGGCTGCTGGTCGGCGACGTGCTGGCGCCCGCCGACGTCGACGCCGCCCGCACCGCCTACGCCCACGTCGCCGCCTCCTCGCCCAACTACGTCGGCGCCCAGACTAAGCTCGCCTGGACCTACGAGACCAGCGGCGACCATGCCGCCGCGCTCAAGATCGCCCGGCTGCTGGCAGCCTCGAACCCGGACAGCCACGAGGCCGGGGTGGCGCTTGCCGACCTGCTGCGCGACGACAGCCAGTATTCGGAGTCCGCCACGGTGCTCACCGGCCTGATCGGAACGGGCGGTCCGGCCACCGACTGGCGGCTCTACTTCATCCGCGCCTCCGACTTCGACGACAGCGACCAGCCGGACAAGGTGCAGGCCGATCTGACCGCCGCGCTGAAACTGGCGCCGGACGAGCCGGAGCTGCTCAACTTCCAGGCCTACTTCTGGATCGACCGCGGCGAGAACCTGAAGGAGGCGCTGGCCATGGTGCAGCGCGCCGCCGACGCCGAACCGGACTCAGGGGCCATCACCGACAGCCTCGGTTGGGCCTACTACAAGCTGGGCGACTACAAGACCGCGGTCGAGAAGCTGTCGCAGGCGGTGCTGCTGGCGCCGTCGATCCCCGAGGTGAACGACCACCTTGGCGACGCCTACTGGCGCGTGGGCCGCAAGACCGAGGCGACGTTCGAGTGGCGCCGCGCCCTGTCGCTGGGTCCCGACGACAAGCTGAAGGCGCGCGACGAAGAGAAACTGGCTTCGCCGCTGGGCCCGGACGCGCCGGCCGGTTCGCCGGTGGCGCCCACCGCGACCCCCTGACCGCCGGCATGGACCGTCACCGCGTCGCGCCGGCCAAGGTGAACCTCTACCTGCACGTCGGCGCGGTCGCGCCCGATGGCTACCACCCGATCTCCAGCCTGATGACCTTCGCCACGGTGGGCGACGTGGTGGCGCTCGAGCCGGCCGTTGGGCCATCGTTCGCGGTGACCGGACCTTTCGCCGGCGCTCTGGCCGAGGAGGACGCCGGCGCCAATCTGGTGGAGCGGGCGCACCATCTCCTGGCGGTCGCGTTTCCGGGCCGCGTGCCGCCGCTCAAGCTGATGCTGGACAAGCGGCTGCCGATTGCCGCGGGCCTCGGCGGCGGCTCCAGCGATGCGGCCGCCACACTGACGCTGTTGGCGGAAGCGTTCGAGCTGGACGACCGGGCGGCGCTGGCGGCGATCGCGCGCGAGCTCGGGGCGGATGTCACCGCCTGCATGGCGGCCCGGCCGGTGATCGCCCGAGGCCGCGGCGACGAGGTCAGCGATCCGCCGCCGTTCCCGGAGACCGACGCGGTGCTGGTCAATCCGCTGGTCCCGTCAGCGACCGGGCCGGTCTACCGGGCCTTCGACGCCGCTCCGCACAACCCCGCGGCCGACGATGCGGCGTGGCCGCCGTCGATCTCAGACGCCGGCGCGCTGGCCGTCTTCCTGGCGCGTTGCCGCAACGATCTGGAGGCGCCGGCGATCTCGCTGCAGCCGGCCATCGGCGTCGTGCTCGACGACCTCAAGCATCGCCCGCAGACGCTGATCGCCCGCATGTCGGGCTCCGGGGCGACCTGCTTCGCGCTCTGCGCCGACGCCGGCCGGGCGGCGGTGCTGGCGGCGGAGGTCGGCGCCGATCACCCCGGCTGGTGGGTGCGCGCCTGCCGCTTCGCCGGCGTCAGACCTTGAGCCGCAACCACTCGCCGACGAAGTCGCCCACCGCGACGCAGCCGATGCAGATGATCGCCACGAACACATAGGCGATGGCCAAGAGCCCATAGACGTTGCCCTGCGACCGCCCGGCCGTGGACGCCTTGATCGGCTCACGCTCCAGCCACAGCCCCCCGGCCGCCGCGATCACGCCGAGCACCACGACAGGCCAGTAGGGCGCGTGGAAGAAGCCCAGCGGCAGGCCCACGGCGATGGCTGCGCCGAACGCATAAAGCAGCTGGTAGCCGGGGATCGGTTGCTTGGAGGCGGGCAGGGCGGTCGTCCTTGCGAAGGTCATCGATCTATCCGGCAAACGGGCTCTCACCCTTATGAAAAAGAAGCGGGGGCCGCATGGACCCCCGCTTCCGTACGCTTCGAAATACCTGGAAGAGGTCGGCGCTACTGAAGGACCTCGCCGTGGAGGTTGATGTCGAGACCTTCGATCTCGATGTCCTCGCTGACGCGGATGCCGATCGTGTACTTGAGCACCGCCAGGATGATGAAGGTCATCACCCCGCAGAACACGAACACCGACGCAACGTCGATCAACTGAGCGACCATCTGGCCCGGGTTGCCATCGATCAGCCAGCCACCTTTTGAGGGGATGTTGGGATTGATGGCCTTGGAAGCGAAGACACCCGTCAGCAGCGCGCCGAGCGCCCCGCCGACGCCGTGCACGCCGAAGCAGTCGAGGGCGTCGTCGTAGAAGCCCAAGGCCTTCTTCATGTGCACGGCCGACAGGTAGCAGACCACGCCCGCGGCGATGCCGATGATCAGCGCGCCGGTGGGGTTCACGAAGCCGGAGGCCGGGGTGATGGCCACGAGGCCGGCCACCGCGCCCGACGCCATGCCGATGACGGTGGGCTTCTTGGAGATGATCCACTCCATGGCCATCCAGCCCAGGGTCGCGGCCGCCGTGGCGATCTGCGTCGCCGCCGCGGCCATGCCAGCCGCGCCGTCGTGCGCTTCCACCGCCGAGCCGGCGTTGAACCCGAACCAGCCGACCCACAGCAGCGAGGCGCCGATGATGGCGTAAGCCGGGTTGTAGGGTGCGAAGTTCTCGGTCCCCAGGCCCCGGCGCTTGCCGAGCATCAGCGCGGCGACCAGGCCGGCGGTGCCGGCGTTCAGGTGCACCACGGTGCCGCCGGCGTAGTCGAGCGCGCCGATGCTGCCGCCGGTGCCGAGCCAGCCCTTGGCGGACCAGACCCAGTGGGCGATCGGGCAGTAGACGAGGATCAGCCAGAGTCCCATGAACCACAGGAACGCCGAGTACTTCATCCGGTCGGCCGTCGCGCCGGCGATCAGGGCCGGCGTGATGATCGCGAACGTCATCTGGAAGAACATGTAGACCGACTCAGGAATCGTCGGCGCCAGTCCGCTGGCGATGTTGAAGTCGGCGTTCAGCGGGGCCAGCAAGATGTACTTGAGGTCGCCGATATACGGACCGGTCCCGGTGAACGCGAGCGAGTAGCCGATCACCATCCACAGGACGGCGATCAGGGCCGTGGCGCCGAAGCTCTGGGCGAAGATGTCCAGGATGTTCTTCTTGCGCACCATGCCGGCGTAGAACAGCGCCAGGCCCGGGATGGTCATCATCAGGACGAGGACCGACGAGGTGAGCATCCAGGCGTCGTCGCCCGAGTTCACCGCGTCCTTCGGGTAGCTCTGCGTGGCGCAGTTGTTGGTGGTGACGCACGCTTCCGGCGCGGCGGCCGGCGTGGCCGCGGCGGCGTTGGAAGCGGCGTTGGTGGCGTTGGAGGCGTCGTTGCTGGCCGCTGCCGTGGCGTTGTCCGCGACGACGTTCTGAGCGACGGCGGCGGCTGGCGCCCCTCCGACGATCAGGACGGCGAGGGCCAGGGCGGCCAATCGCTTGATATCGAGTAGTTTCATGAGAAGGATCCCCTTGTCCCGATGGTTAGAGCGCTGCCGCGCCGGTCTCGCCGGTCCGGATCCGCACTGCTTCCTCGACGTTCAGGACGAAGATCTTCCCGTCGCCGATTTTTCCGGTGCCCGCGGCGCCTTTGATCGCCGCGACTGCGCCAGCGGCCCCCGCGTCTTCGACCACCGCTTCGAGCTTCACCTTCGGGACGAAGGTCACTTGGTACTCCGCCCCGCGGTAGATTTCCGTATGGCCCTTCTGCCGGCCATAGCCTTTGACTTCCGAGACCGTCAGGCCCTCGACGCCCGCGGCCACTAGGGCTTCTCGGACCTCGTCGAGCTTGAAGGGTTTGACGACCGCCATGATGAGTTTCATCCGCCTCGCTCCCGCGCGTCCGACGACCACAGGGCCGGCGGCGCGCGCGCCTTCTTCAAAAGTTAATCCCCAACCGAGCATGCGCCCCGGCTGGGGCCTCACGCGCCGACGGTCGGACGCTATCGGCGGGCGGCCGCAAACCCGGCTTGCTCGGTAAGATTCCGGCAAGAAACGGGCGCTTGTGCTCAGGAATTGAACAGGGGGGTTGGGCCGCGCCTATTCGTTGGGCGCCGGGCGCAACGGCAGATCGCGCCTCCGGTCCGCGGCATCACAGCCGCGCCATCCGGGCGCCCCGCGATTGACGAGGACCGCCCTGGCTCAATAAACGATCCGGCAAGGGACCCCGGGGGCTCCCCCCAACCGAGGAAATCGATGCATTTGAACCGTCTTCTGACCACCGCGGCCGCGGCGGCGCTGATCTTCTGCCCTGCCGCCGCTCTGGCCCAAGGCGCCCAGGCGACCGCACCGGCCGCCCCTCCGGCAGCCGCCGCTCCTTCGGCCGCAGCGCCAGCCGCGCCCGCGGCGCCGGCCCTGCCGAGCATCCCGAAGATCGTCCCCGGCCCGGACCTCTACTCCACCATCAAAGCCTCCGGTCAGTTCACCATCCTGGTGAAGGCGATCGACGCCACCAACCTCAAGGGCACGCTGATGGGGATGGCCAACATCACCATGTTCGCGCCCACCGATGCGGCGTTCAACGCGCTGCCGCCGGACCAACTGGCCAAGCTGATGACCCAGGAGGGACTGCCCTCGCTGCAGAAGATCATCCTCTATCATTGCGTCGGTGCGCAGATCGACTCGACCAAGATCAAGGGCGCCAAGGGCCCGGCGCAGACGCCGGAAGGCCAGGCGCTGGTGCTTGACGGCTCCAACGCCGACGACCTGCTGGTCAATACCGCCGACATCATCCAGACCGACGTGCGCACCACCAACGGCGGCATCCTGAATGTCGTCGACAAGGTGCTGGTGCCGCCGGACAGCCCGTTCGCCGCCGCTCTGGCCGCCACCGCGGCCGAGCCGCCGCCCCCAGCGGCTGCTGACGCCGCCGCGCCAGCCGCGGCGGCCCCGGCCCCGGCCGCGCACTAGGCGCGGCCACCGCGGCGAGGCGGAACCTTACAGCGAGGCTTTGCGTTGGCTTTTGCGGATCGGCCGAAGTGCGGCCGCCCGCAGAAGGATCTCGTCAATGCCCCTCGTTCGTTACGCCCTCGCCGCGGCGGCGGCGTGCCTGGTCGGCGGCGCTGCTTATGCGCAGACCGGCACAGCCGCGCCCGCTGCCGCTCCGCCGATGACCTCCGATCAGTCGGCGACCACCCCCGATGCGTCGGCGCCCCCCGCCGACCAGGCCGTTACCGGTCAGCAAGCCAACACCTCCGCCACCGTCACCGACGGCGGCACGCAGGTGATCGCCAGCCAACCGGTCCCCGACACCCCGGCCAACCGCAAGGCTTACGGCGCGCCAATGTCGCATGCCGGCAAGGCCACCGCGCCCACGGGCGACTGACCCAAAGGCGCCTCAGCTTGAAGCAGAGGTCGGCGGGCCCTATAGGTCCGCCGACCTTTTTTCGCGCCTGCGATTCAGCTTCACCCGATGCCCGTCCAAGCCCCCTTGTCGTTCCAGGGACTGATCCTTGCGCTCCATGACTATTGGAGCCGGCAAGGCTGCGTGATCCTGCAGCCGTACGACGTGGAGATCGGCGCCGGCACGCTCTCGCCGGCCACGGTGCTGCGGGCGCTGGGGCCAAAGCCCTGGCGCGCGGCCTACGTGCAGCCCTCGCGCCGGCCAGCTGACGGCCGCTACGGCGAGAACCCCAACCGATTGCACCAGCATCACCAGTACCAGGTGATCCTGAAGCCCAACCCGCCCGACATGCAGCAGCTCTACCTGGGCTCGCTGAAGGCGGTGGGCATCGATCCGGCCATCCACGACATCCGCTTCGTCGAAGACGACTGGGAAAACCCGACCGTCGGCGCCTGGGGCCTCGGCTGGGAGGTCTGGTGCGACGGCATGGAGGTCACCCAGTACACCTACTTCCAGCAGGTCGGCGGCCTCGACGTGGCGCCGGTGGCGGGCGAGCTGACTTATGGGCTAGAGCGCCTGTCGCTCTACGTCCAGGGCGTCGAGAACGTCTACGACCTCGCCTACAACGACCCGCAGAGCCCCGACTTCATGACCTATGGCCAGGTGTTCCTGGAGAACGAACGCGAGTTCTCGGCCTACGAGCAGGAAGCCGCCGACGTCGCCATGCTGAAGCGCCAGTTCGAGGACATGGAACGCGAGGCGCCGCGCTTGCTCGCTTTGAAAGGCCGCCAGGGCCAGCCCCTGGTGCTGCCGGCCTACGACCACGTGCTGAAGGCCTCGCACCTGTTCAACCTGATGGACGCCCGCGGCGCCATCGCCGTGGCCGAGCGCCAGAGCTACATCGGCCGCATCCGCGAACTCTGCAAAGCCTGCGCCGAAGCCTGGGTCGCCCACGAGACCGAGACCGCGTGATGGGGGAGGGAAGCCGACAAATGCCTGCGGCCGCACAAGCGGCGCAGAAGGAAGCGCAACCCTTCCCCTCAATGGGGAAGGGCAGGGATGGGGTGGAAGCGCCGGCCGTGCGGTCGAAGCCACAATTGGGCGCTGATACGAACCCCCAAATCCCCGCCCGCTTCGACCGCGACCGCCACCGCCCCGGCGTCGTCGCCCGCGCCAAGCGCCTGCGCAAAGACATGACCCTGGCGGAAAAGCGCCTGTGGGAGGCGCTGCGGAAGCTTGATCTGCACGTCCGCCGTCAGGCCCCGATCGGCCGCTTCGTCGCCGACTTCGCCCAACACGCCGCCCGGCTGGTGATCGAAGTCGACAGCCCGTGGCACGACAGTGACGAAGCTCAGCTACGCGACGCTGAGCGGGACGCCTGGCTGGAAGGGCAAGGCTACAGCGTGCTCCGCGTCCAAGGCAGTGAGGTTCTGCGTGGCGCGGAGGCCGTCGCTGAGCGCATTGGCGATGAGATTCGGCGGCGACGGGGCGGCAGCGCCCACCTAAGCCCTTCGCCTCAGCATCCAGCTTACACCCCCACCCCTGCCCCGCCCCCATCGAGGGGGCGGGGTTCCAAGCGGGTAGGCCAGTAAGATGCCGCAGCTGCTTTTGGAGCTTTTCTCGGAGGAGATTCCGGCGCGCATGCAGCCGGGGGCGGAGCGTGACCTGGAGCGCATGGCGCGGCAGGCGCTGGAAGCCGCGGAGCTACCGTTCGAACGGCTGCGCACCTTCGCCGGCCCCCGGCGGCTGACGCTGGTGGTGGACGGCCTGCCGGCGGCGCAAGGCGACCGCGTGGAAGAGCGCAAAGGCCCGCGGGTCGGCGCGCCGGAGCAGGCGATGGCCGGTTTCCTGCGCTCGGCCGGCGTGGCGCAGAACGACCTCACCCAGCGCGACGGCGTATGGTTCGCCGAGGTCAGGCACACCGGCCGGCCCACCGCGGAGATCCTGGCCGAGATGGTCGAGGCCATCGTGCGTACGTTCCCGTGGCCGAAAGCCATGACCTGGGGCGCAGGGAAGCTGCGCTGGGTGCGGCCGCTGCAGCGTATTCTCTGCGTCTTCGACCGCCACATCGTGCCGCTGGAGATCGAGGGCATTCGCTCGGGCGATTACACCGAGGGCCACCGGGTGCTGGGCTCGGGCCAGCCCATCGCAGTGCGCGACTTCGAGGCCTACCAGCGCGCGCTGGCCGAGAACTTCGTGGTGCTGGAAGCCGAGGCGCGCAAACAGCGTATCCTCGCCGGCGCCGCCGAAGTCTGCCGCGCCCACGACCTCGACCTCGTCGAGGACGACGGCCTGCTGGACGAAGTGGCGGGCCTGGCCGAATGGCCGACGCCGATCGTGGGGACCATGGACCCGGCGTTCCTGGAGCTGCCGCCGGAGGTGATCCGCACCTCCATGCGCACCCACCAGCGCTATTTCGCCGTGCGCAAGCACCTGGCCGACAAGCTCGCGCCCAATTTCGTGGTGGTCGCCAACATCGAGACTAGGGACGGCGGAGCGCTGGTCGCCGCCGGCAACGCCCGCGTGCTGGCGGCCCGGCTGAAGGACGCGCAGTTCTTCTGGGACGAGGACCGGCGCGCCGGCTTCGAGCCGTGGCTGGCCAAGCTGCGCGGCGTCACCTTCCACGCCAAGCTAGGGACCATGGCCGAGAAGGTCGCCCGGCTGGAGCACCTGGCCGAGGCCATCGCGCCGGCCGTGGGCGCGTCGCCGAAGCAGGCGCGCGAGGCCGCCCGTCTGGCCAAGGCCGACCAGGTCTCCGGCATGGTCGGCGAGTTCCCCGAGCTGCAGGGCGTGATGGGCGCTTACTACGCCACCGAGGCTGGCCTGCCGAAGGTCGTGGCGCAGGCTATCGCCGAGCAGTACCGCCCCGCCGGTCCCAGCGACGACGTGCCGGATTCGCCGCTGGCAATGGCCGTGGCGCTGGCCGACAAGCTGGACCACCTGGTCGGGTTCTTCGCCGTCGGCGAGAAGCCCACCGGCTCACGCGATCCTTACGCTCTGCGCCGCGCCGCGCTCGGCCTCATCCGCATCCTGCTGAAGTCGGACGTGCGTCTGCCGGTGCGCACCGCGGTGCGGGAATGGTTTCGCTCGCTGAAGGCCTTCGCCGCGCCGGGCCGCGCGGTCTACGCCTCCGCCGACCGCACCACCGGCTGGCTGGGCGTCGGCGCCAGCGGCCCGGGCGAGGGCTACGAGGCCTACGTCGAGGAGTGGGAGCAGGCGGTGGTCACCGAGGCGGCGTACGTGATCGCCGTCGACGAGGACCGGCCGATCTTCTTCGACCGCACCGCCATCACCACCAAGCCGCCGGCGCAGCCGGTGATCTACAAGTTCCGCGCCGCGCGCCACACCGCCGACGACGTGCTGGCGTTCCTGATCGAGCGGCTCAAGGTGCTGCTGCAGGGCCAGGGCGCGCGCCACGACCTGGTGGACGCCGTGTTCGCGCTGGGCGACGACGATCTGGTGCGGATCATGCGCCGGCTGGAGGCGCTGGACCGGTTCTTAGGGACCGACGACGGCGCCAATCTGCTGGCGGGCCACAAGCGCGCCGCCAATATCCTCGCCGCCGAAGCCAAGAAAGGCGCGCTGCCCACCGGCCCGGCGGAAGGCCTGGCGGGCGCGCCGCCGGAAGAGACCTCGCTGATCCGGGTGCTGGAAGCCGCCCTGCCGGTGGTGGAGAAGCATCTGGCGAACGAGGAGTTCGGCGCGGCGATGACCGCGCTGGCGGGTCTGCGCGCAGCGGTCGACGCTTTCTTCGACAAGGTGCTGGTCAATTCCGAGGTCCCGGCCGAGCGCGCCAACCGGCTGAAACTGCTTGGCCAGGTCAGCGCTTTGATGGGGCAGGTGGCGGACTTTTCGCAGGTTTCAGGGTAGGACTTGGCCATGGTGACGACGACACTGACCAAGGGGTTCGTCTACGCCTTTGGCGGCGGCGGCGCGGACGGCGACGCCTCGATGAAGGAGCTGCTGGGCGGCAAGGGCGCGAACCTGGCCGAGATGTCGGCGCTGGGCCTGCCGGTGCCCCCGGGCTTCACCATCACCACCGAAGCCTGCACGCATTTCTATGCCAACGAGCGCCGCTATCCGGACAGCCTGCGCGCCGAAGTCACCACCGCGCTGCAGCGCGTCGAGACCCTCACCGGCAAGCGCTTCGGCGATGCGGCCGCGCCGCTCCTGGTGTCGGTGCGCTCCGGCGCCAGAGCCTCGATGCCGGGCATGATGGACACGGTGCTCAACCTTGGCCTCAACGACGCCACCGTCGAGGGCCTGGCCAAGCTGGCCGGCGACCGCCGCTTCGCCTTCGACAGCTACCGGCGCTTCATCCAGATGTATTCGAACGTGGTGCTGGGCCTCGACCACCACATGTTCGAGGAGATCCTCGACGACCACAAGGACGCGCTCAGCGTCACCATCGACACGCAGCTCACCGCCGAGAACTGGGAAGCGGTGGTGCGCGACTACAAGGCCGCTGTGGCCCGCGAGAACGGCGTGGCCTTCCCGCAGGAGCCCACGCAGCAGCTCTGGGGCGCCATCGGCGCCGTGTTCGAGAGCTGGATGAACGAGCGCGCCAAGTTCTACCGGCGCATGCACGACATCCCCGAAAGCTGGGGCACCGCCGTCAACGTGCAGTCGATGGTGTTCGGCAACATGGGCGAGACCAGCGCCACCGGCGTCGCCTTCACCCGCAACCCCTCCACCGGCGAGGCCGCCCTCTACGGCGAGTTCCTGATCAACGCCCAGGGCGAGGACGTGGTGGCCGGCATCCGCACGCCGCAGTCGATCACCCGCATCGCCCGCGAAGAGATGGGCGAGAAGGCGCCGTCGATGGAAGAGGCGCTGCCGGAGGTGTTCACCGAGCTGCGCGGCGTGGTCAACCAGCTCGAGCGCCACTACCGCGACATGCAGGACATCGAGTTCACGGTCGAGCGCGGGCGGCTCTACATGCTGCAGACGCGCAACGGCAAGCGCACCGCCAAGGCGGCGCTCCGAGTGGCCGTCGACCTAGCCAACGAGGGCCTGATCACCCGTGAGGAAGCCGTGGTGCGGGTCGAGCCGGCCTCGCTGGACCAGCTGCTGCATCCCACCATCGATCCCGCTGCCGAGCGCGACGTCATCGCCATGGGCCTGCCGGCTTCGCCCGGCGCGGCCACGGGCGCCATCGTCTTCACCGCCGAGGACGCCGAGCATCGCGGCGCCGCCGGCGAAGCGGTGATCCTGGTGCGCGAAGAGACCAGCCCCGAGGACATTCGCGGCATGGACGCGGCGCGCGGCATCGTCACCGCTAGAGGCGGCATGACCAGCCACGCCGCGGTGGTCGCCCGAGGCATGGGCCGTCCCTGCGTCTCCGGCGCCGGCGAAATCCAGATCTACGAGAAGCAAGGCGAGATGCGCGCCCGTGGCCGGGTCTTCAAGGCCGGCGACATCATCACCATCGACGGCGCCAAGGGCGAGATCCTGTCCGGCACGGTGAAGATGATCGAGCCGGAGCTCTCCGGCGACTTCGCCACGCTGATGAGCTGGGCCGACGGCGCCCGGCGGCTGAAGGTGCGCGCCAACGCCGAGACCGCGCTCGACGCCACCACCGCGCGCCAGTTCGGCGCCGAGGGCATCGGGCTTTGCCGCACTGAACACATGTTCTTCGACGAGGACCGCATCGCCGCGGTGCGCGAGATGATCCTCGCCGACGACGAACAGGGCCGGCGCGCGGCGCTGGCCAAGATCCTGCCGATGCAGCGCGGCGACTTCGTGCAGCTGTTCACCATCATGGAGGGCCTGCCGGTCACCATCCGGCTGCTCGATCCGCCGCTGCACGAGTTCCTGCCGCACACCGAGGAAGATCTGGTCGAGGTGGCCAAGGCCACCGGGCTCGACGCCACCAAGCTGATGCGCCGGGCCCGCGAGCTGCGCGAGACCAACCCGATGCTGGGCCACCGCGGCTGCCGCCTGGGCGTTTCCTACCCCGAGATCTACGAGATGCAGGTGCGCGCCATCATCGAGGCCGCGTGCGATATCCAGGCCGCCGGCAAGGCCGCGCCGACGCCCGAGATCATGCACCCGCTGGTCGCCAAGGGCGAAGAGATGGACTACCTGAAGAAGCTCACCGACCGGGTGGTCAAGCAGGTGCTGGCCGAGCGCGGCGCCACCTTGGATTACAGCGTCGGAGCGATGATCGAGCTGCCCCGGGCCGCGGTGCGCGCCGACGAGATCGCCAGGAACGCCGAGTTCTTCTCCTTCGGCACCAACGACCTCACCCAGACCACCTTCGGCATCAGCCGCGACGACTCCGGGCGCTTCCTCAACGCCTACCTCGACAAGGGCGTACTGGAAAAAGACCCGTTCGTGTCGCTCGACCAGGATGGCGTCGGCGAGCTGGTGCGTATGGGTGTCGAACGCGGCCGCGCCGCGCGGCCCGGCATGAAGATGGGCATCTGCGGCGAGCACGGCGGCGATCCGGCCTCGATCGAGTTCTTCGAAGCTGTCGGCCTCGACTACATCAGCTGCTCGCCCTACCGCGTGCCGATCGCGCGGCTCGCGGCGGCGCGGGCGGCGCTGACCGGCAAAGGCGGCGACACCCACTGAGCGACTCGCCGCTCGAAGAGCTGGAGCATCGCGAGCACGCGGAACACGCCGCGCACGCCGCCGAGAGCGGCGATTCCCTGCTGGCCCAGGTGACCTTCACCATCGCGGTGCTGGCCGTGGTGGCCGCCATCGCCGCCAGCCTGGAAACCACCGAGAGCGACAAGGCCATCGTCGCCAAGAACGACGCCGTGCTGGCGCAAGACCAGGCCACCGACGCCTGGGGCCTCGCCAACTCCAAAAGCCTGCGCAAAAAAGTCTACGAACTGGCCGCCGACGCCGACGCCGCCAAGGCGGTCGCCGACCTGAAAGCCGCCGCGCACGAGGGCGGCGACGAAGCCACGGCGCAGGCTGTCGCGAAGGGCTTCGAGCATCAGCGCGACGCGGCGCTGGCCCGCTCGGAGGTGTTCGAGGCGCGCCACAGTCGGCTGACCATCTCCTCGACCCTGCTGCACATGGCGATCGCCATCGCCACCCTGTCGATCCTGCTGCGCAAGCGCTGGCCGTGGTTCACCGCGCTCGCCCTCAGCGCCGCGGGCCTCCTCGCCGGCGCCTGGGCCTTCTTCGGCCCGGCTTAGCTGCGAGCGTGGCGGCTGGTCAGCCGGGCTGAAAGGCCTGATGATCGGCGCTCATGAGCACCACCGTCACCGACCTCACCCAAGCCAGCGCCGCCACCTTGTCGGCGCTCTATCGTTCCGGCGCCGCCTCGCCGGTGGAGGTGCTGAGCGCCGTGCTGGCGCGGGCGGAGGCGGTGAACCCGCGCATCAACGCGCTGACGCTCGTCGACGCCGAGCCGGCGCTGGCCGCGGCGCGGGCGTCCGAAGCGCGCTGGAAGGCCGGCGCGCCGCTCTCGCCCATCGACGGCGTGCCGGTGTCGATCAAGGAGCTGATCCGGGTGAAGGGCTGGCCCTACACCATGGCCAGCCGCCTCACCGACAAGACGCCGGCCACCGAGGACGCCCCAGCGCCGCAGCGGCTGCGCGAGGCCGGCGCGGTGCTGTTCGCGCAGAACACCAGCCCCGAATATGGCTTCAAGGGTGTGACCGACTCGCCCCTCCACGGCATCACCCGCAATCCCTGGAATACCGACCTGACCCCCGGCGGCTCCTCCGGCGGCTCCGGCGCGGCAGTAGCGGCGGCATTGGGACCGCTGGCGGTGGGGACCGACGGCGGCGGCTCGGTGCGTATCCCTTCGGCGTTCTGTGGGCTCGTCGGCCTGAAGGCGACCTACGGCCGCGTCCCCGCCTATCCGGCTTCGATGCACGGCGACCTCGCCAATGTCGGGCCGATGGCACGCACCACTCTCGACGCCGCGCTGATGCTGAACCAGATGTCGAAGCCCGATGCGCGCGAGGCCTTCGCCGCCGCGCCGGACGACCGCGACTACACGGTGGGCCTCGATGCCGGGGTGAAGGGGCTGAAGATCGGCCTGGTGACGAGGTTCTCGCCCAATGCCTTCCTCGACCCCGAGGTCGAGGCGCTGGTGACGGCCGCGGCCAAGACCTTCGAGCAGCTGGGCGCGCACGTGGAGCCGCTGACCCCGCCGCCGATGACCCCCGAGCAGCAGAGCGCCTTCGTGGTGCACTGGTTCTCGTCCCTGCAGCGGCTGCTGCAGATCTATCCGGCGGAGAAGCACGACCAGTTCGACCCCGGCCTGGTCGCCAACGCCAAGGTCGGCGAGGCCTACAGCGTGCAGACGCTGGTCAACGCCATGGTCGCCCGCCGCGAACTTTCCACCGCCTGGAACCTGATCTTCACCGACTACGACCTGGTGATCGGCCCGACGCTGAACGTGCCGGCGTTCGCCGTCGGCGTGGCCTTCCCGCAAGGTCCGGATGGCCAGCCAAACTATGGCTGGTCCAACACCGCGCTCTTCAACCTGACCCGCCACCCGGCCATCACCACGCCCGCCGGCCTCACCGCCGCGGGCCTCCCCGTCGGCCTGCAGATCATCGCCCCCCACTACCGCGACGACCGCGTGCTGCAGGCCTCCGCCGCGCTGGAAGCGGCGCTGGGACGGACGTTCCCGGTGCTGCCCGCTTAGGGATCGGATGACGAGCGCTGGGCTTACGGCGCGTGCCGATCGCCTTGCAATCGGGCCCAGAGAAACTACTTTAGGTAATGCCCTGCGCCCGTCGCGGGACAGGTCTTTTGACATCGTTCAGAATGCACGGACTTTTGCCAACAGGCGCCCGCATCGTTCGCCACAATTTGGGCGCCGTTACTATCGGCGATTACGGTGCGAATTGCAGGACTGAAACACGGACGCACGCGCTCGACGTCTCTTCTCCCCCTGCGGGAGAAGGTGGCGCGAAGCGCCGGATGAGGGGTCGATGCGGCCCGTCGGATTGGCGTCTCGCCGGGCTATCACAGCGTTCGGCGCGACCCCTCATCCGTCGGCTTCGCCGACACCTTCTCCCGCAAGGGGGAGAAGGGACGCCGAGCATCACTCCCGCAGCAGCGGCAGCGATAGCCCCGACGCAGGCCGGGCCGTCAGTTCCTCGCGGCGGAAGCGGAACAGCTCGGCGGGGCGACCGCCGGTGTCGGCGTCCATGCGGCCGAGGCCCTCGACCAGGCCGGTGCGCTCGACCACGCGGCGGAAGTTCTGCTTGTGCAGGGCGACGCCGGCGATGGCTTCCACGGTGCGCTGCAGGGCCGAGAGGGTGAAGGCCTCCGGCATCAGCTCGAAGATCACCGGCCGATACTTCAGCTTGCCGCGTAGGCGCCCGAGGCCGGTGGCGAGGATGCGGCGGTGGTCGGAGATCATCGGCGCGCCCAGGCCGATGGCGGCCGGCTCACCTGGCGCGCCGCCGGAGGCGCGGGCCCGGTCGCGGGCGGCCTCCGGCGCCAGCCCGGCCTCGTAGAGTAGCTCGTAGCGGTCGAGCACCCGCTCTTCGTTCCAGGGCGCGCCGCCCAGCGAGAACAGCTGGCGGCTGCGGGCCAGCCGGCTCTCCGAGCGGCCCGCCCAGGCCAGCAGCGCCGGTTCGATCCGCTCGTCGATGATTTCCGGCCGCCCGCGGCGCCAGTCTTCCCAGGGGAAGAAGTCCAGGAACGGCGACCAGGCGCTGTCAGGCGCGTCGGTCACCAGGGCCTCGGGCGCGAGCGCCAGGTAGCCCACCGAGATCACCCGCGCGGCGCCAGCGCCGACGTCGGCCAGCGGCGCTTCGCGGCCCTTGTCGCCGAAGGTGTAGAGTTGCTCGACGAAGCCCAGCTCGAAGCGGGTCTGGCGGGTAACGAACTCGCGCAGCGCGATCTCGAAGGTGCGGTGCCCGTCGGGGTCGAAAGGTCCGAACGGCAGGCCCACCAGCGGCGAGGCCTGGCCATGATCGCGCGGCCGCACGGTCAGCGCCGCCGCCTCGCCGTCCTTCAGGGCGATGACGACCGCGGAAAGGCCGATGACGACGTCGGTCACGCCGTGCCTACTCGGTGGCGAAGGCCTGGGCCGCGGGCGCGAAGCCCGCCGCCGCGGCCAGCAGCTGGTAGCGGTCCAGGTAGCGCGCCTGCGCGGCGGCGGCCGGCATCGGCTCGATCGCCAGCGTATAGCCGGCCGGCGGCGCGCCGAATATCTCCAGGCTCTCGGCGTGGCTGAAGCCGGCGATCTGGGTGGCCTCGAAGAAGGCGCTGGCCCGGTCGGCCTGCTTGATCAATGCCTTGATCTCCGCCGGGATCAGCGCCGGCAGGCCGAAGCGCAGCTGGATGGCGGTCTCCAGCCGCGCTTCGAAGCTGTGATAGTCGAAGCCGAGCGCCGTTTTGAACGGCGAGATCATGTCGCCGATGACGTACTCGGAGGCGTCGTGCAGCAGCGCCGCCAGCCGCCAGCGCGGGGCCAGGCCGGGCTCGATGTGCGCCGCGATCTCCTCGACGACAAAGGAATGCTGCGCCACCGAGAACGCGTGCTCGCCGGTGGTCTGGCCGTTCCAGCGGGCGACGCGGGCGAGGCCGTGGGCGATGTCGCCGATCTCGATGTCGAGCGGGGAGGGGTCCAAGAGGTCGAGGCGGCGCCCCGACAGCATGCGCTGCCAGGCTCGAGGCGCCGTCGCCTTGCGACGCCGGGACTGCAGCGTTTTCGCCAAAGGGCCGTTCTCCGCTTCGGCCCCCCCTTAACGTAAGGGCTGGCGAAGAGCCATCGCTTGACAAACCTCAGTGAGGTAGGCGCGTTGGCGGGCAACGATAGGGGCGTGGGAGACGAGCGATGGATTGGGCGCGGATCATGGCGCCGCTGTCGGGTGGCGAGGGTGACCGGTTCATCGTGGCCGCCGCCGCGGCGCTGGCCGAGCCGTTCGGGGCCGAACTCGCCTGCGTGCACGCGCCGCCGGACGTGGCCGACCTGATGCCCTGGATGGGCGACGGCTTCATGGGCGGCGTGCAGGCCAGCGCCGTCGACGCCATCCGCGATGCGGCCGCCGAGGGCGCCAAGTCGGCCCAGGCCGCGGTCGAGGCCGCGCCTTATGCCAAGAAGACCTTTCGCAGTCTGGCCTCGCCGGTCTGGGCGGCGCTGGCGCTGCAGTGCCGCGTCTCCGACGTGATCGTGTTCGACGACACCGCGGCCAAGGGCAAAGGGCCGCTGGCCGACACCTTCCAGCAGATCGTCGCCGACGAGCAGCGGCCGACCCTGGTGGCCCGGCGCGGCTTCAAGGTGGGTGGCGTGGTGGCGGTGGCCTGGGACGGCGGCAAGGAAGCCAGCCGCGCCGTGCGCACCGCGATCCCGCTACTGGAAAAGGCCGAGAAGGTGCTGATCCTGGCCGCGCCGCAGGCCGCCAGCCGCCAGTTCGACCCGGCGCAGCTGAAAGACTACCTCGCTGAGCGCGGTGTCGCCGCTGACGTGACGGCGCTGGAGGGCTCGGGCGACGCGGCGCCGCGGCTGCTCAAGGCGGCGTCCGAAGCCGGCGCCGACCTGCTGGTCGCCGGCGCTTTCGGGCACCCGCGCTTGCAGGAGTTCGTGTTCGGCGGGGCCACCAAGGTGTTCCTGCACGCCGCCGAGCCTTCGCTGTTTCTCTCGCACTAGGAAAGTCGCCATGGCCAGCGGTCCCAAGGTCCCGCTCTCTCGCATCGTCATGCGCCTGGCGCGCAATCCCGGCACCGAGTTCGCCGACGGTGACGATCATCGCGGCTACACGCTGGTGGCGCCGCTCACCGCCGAGGGTCACCTGGACGCCGCGGCCTATTCCAAGGCTCGCGCGGCCTGCCACGTGCGCCGCTTCGCGCCCGACGAAGACGCCGCCGACGGCAAGCTGGCGCGCAGCGGCCAGCGCTGGTTCTTCGACTACGGCGACACCGTCGCGGCCGACGAGGAGCCGGTCTACCGCCTCGGCCAGCACCGCTTCGCGATCGGCGAATACGTCAGCATCACCGACGAGGACGGCCGCCTGCTCACCTACAAGGTGACCGACGTCAGCCCGGTCTAGACGTTCGCGCTAGAAGTTCGCCCGCTGGGTGATGCCGCCGTCGACCACCAGGTTGACGCCGGTGGTGAAGGCCGACACCGGCGAGGCCAGGAACACCGCTGCCGAGGCGATCTCCTCGGGCGTCGCCATGCGGCCGGTGGGATTGCGGCCGATCATCATCTTGAAGAAGTCAGGCGCGCGCTCTTCGGCGTTCCCCCACACACCGCCCTTGAAATAAACCGTGCCCGGCGAGACCACGTTGCAGCGCAGCTTGCGCGGCGCGCCTTCGCGGGCGACGCCCTTGGCGAAGTGGATCAGCGCCGCCTTGATCGCGCCGTAGGCCGAGGGCGCGCTGGCCTCCGCCGCCGAGACCGACGACGTGATGATGAAAGCGGCGTCGCCGCTCGCCGCGCCGGCCCGTTCCAGGTAGGGGCGCGCGGCTTCCAGCGCCCGCACCGCGCCCATCAGATCGATGTCGAACATCAGCTTCCAGTCTTCTTCCGAAGCGCCGCGGGTGAGCGCGCTGGCGTTGGAGATCAGGATGTCGAGTCCGCCCAGACTGTCGGCCGCGTCGGTGACGAACGTCCGCAGCGCTATCCCGTCGGCGATGTCGACGGCCGCGCCGTAGGCGGTGACGCCCTTGGCCTCGAGGCTCGCCACCACTTCGTCGACTCCCGCCTTGCCGCGCGCGCACACCGCCACGTCGACGCCTTCGCTGGCCAGCGTCTCGGCGATCGCCCGCCCGATGCCGCGCGAGGCGCCAGTGACGATCGCTTTCTTGCCTTTCAGACCCAGGTCCATGCCGCTCGCTCCCATGTTCTGCGCCCGGCTTAGGGGAGGCGACGCCCGGCGCCAAGCGAACCACCACGCGATCAGTCAGCGCCGCGCCGCCAAGCAGACCCAGAGTAGAACACTCTCACATTCACCCAAACGGTTGATCAATGCAGGGATGTATGCTTACGCTATTCGCGGGTCTCTGGGGGGAGTGTCCCGATGACACAGACAGGTACGCAAGTGGCCGGCGCCGCCGGACGCGATGGCGCTGGACGCGACCGCTTCGTCGATCGCCAAACTGAAATCCTCGCCGGGTTCCTGTTTCTCGTCGTGTTTATCGTGTTCGGTGCGGCTGCGGTGGCGCTCACCGGCAAGACGATCCTGCGGGATATCGGCATCGTGGTGCTGACCGGCAGTTTGGGCATGATCGCGGGCGCGCTGCTGGGCTTCTTGTTCGGGCTGCCAAAAGTTGCTCCCACCCCCAATGCAGGTGCGGCGCCCGCGACACCGACCTTGGTGGGCCCAGCCTCACTGACGCCCCCGGGCTCGGGGCCGCTGCTCTCCAGCAACACCAACCTTGAGGAGGTGTCGGACTGGTTGACCAAGGTGGTGGTCGGCGCCTCACTCACACAGATCGGCAACCTTAACACTCTGCTGACGGCGTTCTCGGCCACGATCGCGGCGGCCGACAAAGGCGGCAACCCGCTGGCGCCGTTCTGCGCCAGCCTCACGCTCTGCGCGGGCGTCATTCTTGGCTTCCTCGGCATGTACCTGGAATCCCGCATCGTGCTCAGCCGCATTCTCAACGACGTCCAGGTGTCGCTGTTGCAGAACTTGGCCGGCCGCCTGACTTCGGCGATCACCAGCATTGCCTCTTCGGGGGCTGTGACCGACGCCGCGCTTGCTCCGGCCGCAGACGATCTCAACAAGGCCGTTGCGCTCAATCCAGGCAACGCCGATCTGCGCGCGGCCACAGTCAAGGCGCTGACATTGTCGGGACGGGGCGGCGATGCGGCGACGCTGCTGCAGACGGTCACCACCAAGACGGTCGACGACCGCATGAGCGAAATGTTCCTCGATCTCTACAAGCCCCCGTTGGGCTACGAGGATGCGCTCAAGGTCGCGCAAAGCCTGGAAGCCGACCCGGAGGTCGCGGCGCGCGCCGACTTCTGGTTCTATCGCGCCGCCGCACTCGGAGAGCGCCTGAAGGCGCAGCTGGCGCAGACGCCGCCGGACACCGCCGTCGCCGACACGCGGGCCCAGATCATCGCCGACACTCAGCGGTGCGTCACCATCGACGCCAGTTTCAAGCCGCGCCTGCGCGCCCTGGCGCACCCGGCGCCCGGCGCGCTGGACGACGACCTCACCGCGATGGCCGGTGACCCCGCCTTCGAGGCGGCGGTGCAGTGAGCGGCGGCGGTCGATGCGAATGTTGGCCAAGCAGAGGTGACCGCACATGCTGACGTGGAATGGGCAGTTCGCGCAGGATTTGAGCATCGCCGTTGACCTTGGCGGGCAAGGGCTCGGCGTCTTCGCGCTTGAGAGTTTCTCTAGCGCCGGTGTCTACGCGCCGCTCGGCGCTCGCACCACAGCGGCGCCGGACCCTCAGGGCGCGGTCACCTTTGCCGTGGCCAGCGCAGCGCTCGCTGTTCTGGGCTCGCCGTTGGTCGCACGGCTCAAGATCATTGGCGCCAGCCCTGCCGCGGCCGCTCTGCCGGTATGGCTGTCGGTATCGCAAAGCGGCGCGGTTCTGGCTGCCCACGATGGCACGGGCGCAGTCGTCGCGACGCCTGTCCGTCTCTCGCCCGATCTGCCCTACAACGCCGAGCAGCTCTATGATTTCCTTGTTTGGCTTCAGTAGCTGGCGAGGCGTCGCGCGAACCGCCGGCCTGGCTCTTGCGCTCTCGGGCGCCGGCCCAGGCGGCGAGGCGATGGCGGCCGGCACCGGCGACGGCAGCCCGGCCGCAACAGCTGGCGGCAGCCAGAGTTCGATCAATGTGATCAACGAGACGGCATCGGAGAGTGGCGTCTTCAACTTCGACTACGGCGTGCCCAGTTCTCCGGCCCTGGTGCTGGCGGGCGGCTCGCCCGACAAGATCACCACCTCGACCGCGCTCAAGCCGCTGGTGATCCAGATTCCGACGGCGGCTGGAATCTTTGGGCAGACGGTCGGCGTGGACGTCGCCCCTGGCTGGTTGGCGCCGCCGGACAGCCAGACCTACGACGCCTACATGCGCGTGGGCAAAGACGGGCTGCCGGGCGACAGCTTCTCCGATTGGGCGTTCCGCACCGCCTTCCGGACCCACATCGGCGTGGCGGTCGCCGCGGGCGTCACCAACAGCGATCCGACCAAGCAGCAGCCGTCGATCATCTCCGTGGGTTTCAGCACGTCGTTGCTGGAACACAGCGACCCGTTGCTTGCGACGTTCCCGGGGTCGAAGAAGACCGCGTGGCTCGATTGCCTGCAGGCGGCGGCGCCGCAGCTGGACGCCATCGTGAATGGCGGCGACAACCCGGACGCGAAGAAGGCCGCTGTCGTAGCGGCGCTCACGGCGGACAAGGCGCAACTTGATGCGGACGCCGCACAGAAGGCGGCGCTGGCGCAGCGGCTTCAACAGCTCAGTGACGACCAGGCCAGCACGGCTTCGAACGAGAACCATTTCAAGGGACTGGAGCCTGGGCTGCAGGGGGGCGACGCCGCGCTGCGCGCACTGGTCGACGACAAGATCACGACGCTCGACGTTCAGGCCAAGGCGGATGCGACCGGCATCCAGGATGTTCAGTCTCAGCTGACGAGCCTCGCCGCGCAGGCGGCGAAGGACAGCGCGACTCAGGCCGCGGACGCCGCCAAGTTCGATGCGATCACCGTCGCCGACACCACGGCGGCGAACGCAGCCTTCCAGAAGACCGCCGCCGCGAAGCTGATCCCGGCGTGCGTGCTGGAAGCCAACGAGGCGGCGATGTTCGCGCCCAACCTCGATGTGGGCGCCGGCGCGCTGTGGGATGGAACGCCGGGCGCCTACTCCGGCTACGGTCGTCCGGGATGGGTCGTGTGGGCGTCATACCGCCATCCGCTCGGCGCGACCGCGATCACCGCCGACAAGCCGGCGCCGGACAGCTACTGGATGGTCGGCGCGTCGGGGCGCGCGAGCTGGAACGAACTCCTGCCGACCGGGGTCATGGCGACGCCGATGGTCCAAGCCGACACCCTGGACATCTGGGCCGGCGTAGAGCGGGTTTCCCCCGACACCCGGCTGACCTTGCAAGGCGGCTATCAGTGGCGGGATCCGCTCACGCCGCTCGCGGCGTTCGACCGCTCGCGCTTCCGCTACTACGTGGGCTTCTCGCAACGTCTGGGGCCGAAAGACTCGAGCACCTGGCTGCAGATCGGCTACGGCGATGTGACGCATACCAGCAACGATCGCACGGTGCTGGTTTCGCTGAGCTTTTCCCCGCCGTCGTCCACCAGCATTCTTGGCGTGAAGTAGAACCGCGAAACGAAAAAGGGCGGCCGCTCGGGCCGCCCTTTCACCGAAAAATTGTGGAAGCCCTCAGGCCTGCCCCGGCCTCGCGCCGGAGCCTTCGCGGCGGGCGAGGAAGGCGAGGCGTTCGAACAGTTGGACGTCTTGCTCGTTCTTCAGCAGCGCGCCGTGCAGGGGCGGGATCAGCTTGGTCGGATCCTTTTCCTTCAGTGCGTCGCCATCGATGTCCTCGACCATCAGCAGCTTCAGCCAGTCGAGCAGCTCGGAGGTGGAGGGCTTCTTCTTCAGGCCCGGCACCTTGCGCATGTCGTAGAAGATGCGCAACGCCTCGGCGACCAGCTTCTGCTTGATCCCCGGGTAGTGCACGTCGATGATCTGACGCATCGTCTTGTCGTCCGGGAAGCGGATGTAGTGGAAGAAGCAGCGGCGCAGGAACGCGTCCGGCAGCTCCTTCTCGTTGTTCGAGGTGATGATCACCACCGGCCGGATCTTGGCCTTGATGGTCTCGTCGGTCTCGTAGACGTAGAACTCCATCCGATCGAGCTCCTGCAGGAGGTCGTTGGGGAATTCGATGTCGGCCTTGTCGATCTCGTCGATCAGCAGCACCGGGCGCACGTCCGCGTCGAACGCTTCCCAGAGTTTGCCGCGCTTGATGTAGTTCTTGACGTCCTTCACCCGCTCGTCGCCGAGCTGGGAGTCGCGCAGGCGGGTCACCGCCTCGTACTCGTAGAGGCCCTGCAGGGCCTTGGTGGTGGACTTGATGTGCCAGGTGATCAGCGGTGCGTTGAGAGCCTTGGCCACCTCGTACGCCAGCACCGTCTTGCCGGTGCCGGGCTCGCCCTTGATCAGCAACGGCCGCTCCAGGGCCACCGACGCGTTCACGGCGATCTTGAGGTCGTCCGTGGCGACGTAGTCGACTGTGCCTTCAAAACGCTCGGTCATTCATCACTCCCGCGCCCGAGACTCGCTCCCGGCTCGAACAATTGTTCAAATCGGGCTCACCCTAAAATGCCAAGGGCGGCGGGCACAAGCGCTTTGGCGGCGCGAGACGGCGAAGCCGGTGGATTGCTCAGTCTGTTCCCGGACCGCCACTCGGGCGCAGCGCACGTTCGCTGGGTCGTTCGGTCGCGTCCTCGGTGGCTTCGCCCGCTTCGAGGTCTTCCGGTTGCTCGTCGTCGTCGGTCACCAGGTCGGCGTCGCTGCGGGCGAAGCTGCGCGGCTCGTCCAGGTCTTCTTCGGCCAGCACCACTTCCTCGTACTCAGCCTCGTCCAGGGCGTCGGGATCGAAGTCGTCATCGGGCGCCAGGCCGTCATCGGCATCCTCGTCGGCGCTGGTGGCGTCGAACAGGTTGGGCTGCAGGTCGCTGGTGGCGATGTCTTCGCCGTCCGGCGTGATGTTGGTCTCGTCGAAGATCTCGGCCAGGTCCTGGCCGTCGGGTTCGTCGGGGATGTCGGGCATCAGCGCCTCCTCGGGTTCCCGAGGAAAACGGCCGTGGCGGGTCCGGCGTTCCTAGAGCGCCGCCAGCGCCTGAGCGACCTGCGCCATGGTGGCTTCCCACTCGCCGATGCTGGGCGGCAGGAAGGTGCGCGAGGCCGGATACCAGGGCGTGTGATCGGTGCCGAGGCGGGTCCACGCGCCTGGCACGGAGATGATCCAGGTGGGGGCGCCGCAGGCGGCGGCGATGTTGGAAGTGGCGTTGGCGAAGCCGACGGTGAGGTCGAGCGCGCTGGTGAGCGCGGCGATGTCGTCGAGGTCCTGCTTGAGGT
>DASXZG010000020.1:0-18882 GCA_036502045.1 Caulobacteraceae bacterium
GCGCCCTCGGACATCGAGATCCTCAACGGCGACCACGTGCTGCTGACGCTCGATGACGGCGCCTCGGTGCGCATCGAGTTCACCGTCGATACCGGCAAGGGCTATGTCCCGGCCGAACGCAACCGCCCGGAAGACGCGCCGATCGGCCTGATCTCGGTCGACGCCGTCTATTCGCCGGTGCGCCGCGTCGCCTACCGTGTCGAGCCGACCCGCCAGGGCCAGAGCCTCGACTACGACAAGCTGGTCATGGAAGTGGAAACCAACGGCGCGGTGACGCCGGTGGACGCGGTGGCCTACGCCGCGCGCATCCTGCAGGACCAGTTGCAGGTGTTCATCACCTTCGAGGAACCGAAGAAGAAGCTCGAAGGCGAAGCCAAGCCGGAACTGCCGTTCAACCCGGCGCTGCTGAAGAAGGTCGACGAGCTGGAGCTGTCCGTCCGTTCGGCCAACTGCCTGAAGAACGACAACATCGTCTACATCGGCGACCTGATCCAGAAGACCGAGGCCGAGATGCTGCGGACTCCGAACTTCGGCCGCAAGTCCTTGAACGAGATCAAGGAAGTGCTGGCCAACATGGGCCTGCACCTGGGCATGGACGTCACCAACTGGCCGCCGGAGAACATCGAAGAGCTGGCCAAGAAGTTCGAAGACCAGATCTGAGTTTGGGCTTTTAAGGCCCGTCGCGAGACGGCCCAAGCGAAAGAGGAAGAGAGACATCCCATGCGCCACGGTTACGCGCACCGCAAACTGGGCCGCACGACGAGCCACCGCACGGCCATGTTCGCCAACATGGCGGCCTCGCTGATCAAGCACGAGCAGATCGTCACCACCCTGCCGAAGGCCAAGGAACTGCGGCCCTTCGTGGAGAAGCTGGTGACGCTGGCCAAAAAGGGCGACCTGCACGCCCGCCGCATCGCCATCTCCCGCGTTCGCGACGTCGACCAGGTGGGCAAGCTCTTCGCCACGCTCGGCCCGCGCTACACCGCCCGCAACGGCGGCTACATCCGCGTGCTCAAAGCCGGCTACCGCCACGGCGACAACGCCCCGATGGCGGTGATCGAGTTCGTCGACCGCGACGTGACGGAAAAGGGCAAGGACTCCGGCCCGGTGCAGGCGTCGGGCGGCGGGGCGGACTAAGAGCCGGCGGCCCGGACGGGGCAAGGACTCCGGCCCGGCCCAGGCGTCGGGCGGCGGGGCGGACTGAGAGCCGGCGGCCCGGACGACCCCCTTCCAGGTTCCACGATATCGGTCGTCACCGGCCGTCAGTGCCGGTGATCCAAGCGCGCATACCCCAGAGTGGCCGTGCCAAGCACGGCCATGGCGCTCAGCGAGGTGATGGGTAGCCGGGACTTCGCCCGACTATGACCGCGAAGAGGGGATACAGAAGGGGCATCTTGACTCGATAATTTCGATATGCGTTAAATGTTGCGTCACTCGCAACGGAGCGCGCCATGCCCTCGTTCACTCCCGTCGTCTTCTATCGCGACCCGATGGCCGCCCTGAAATGGCTCGAGCGCGCCTTCGGGTTCGAGACCAGCCTGCTGGTCACCGATGACAAGGGCCGGGTCGGGCACGCCGAGATGAGTTTCGGCGATGGCCATATCGGCGTCGGGGAGGAGTGGGGCGCGGCCGAGCTGATCGGGCCGGCGAAGATGCGCAGCCCGGCCTCGCTCGACAATGTCGGCACCCAGTTCACCCGCGTCGCGCTGGAGGATGGTATCGACCAGCACTGCGCCAGGGCCGAGGCGGCCGGCGCCCGCATCACCCAGCGACCCGCCGACCAGTTCTACGGCGCGCGAGTCTACCGAGCGCTCGATCCCGAGGGCCACGTCTGGTGCTTCGATCAGAAGATCTCCGACCTGTCGCTCGCCGACATGGAAAAGGCCAGCGGCCTGACGATGAAGACCTCGCTCTAGGAGCAACGCCATGGACGTTCCGCCGATCTCGCCGCTGATCTTCTATCGCGACCCCAAGGCGGCGCTGGCGTTCCTCGAGCGCGCCTTCGGCTTCGAGACCCGCCTGCTGGTGGACGACGGCCAGGGCGGCGTCATCCACTCGGAAAGCGCCTTCGAGGGCCACGTCGTCATGGTCTCAGGCCCGCCAAGCGGCAAGTGGGCCTCGCCGCTCGATCTCGACGGCAAGCGCACCGGCTCGGTGCACGTCCAGGTGCCGGCGGGCCTCGACGCGCTCTGCGGCCGCGCGCGGGCAGCGGGGGCCAGGATAGAACGCGAGCCCGCCGACCAGCCCTACGGCGACCGCGTCTTCACCTGCCTCGATCCGGAGGGCCACAGCTGGTCGTTCGGCCAGACGCTGCAGGTCATGTCGGCGGACGAGATGGCCAAGACCACAGGGCGCGTTATCCAGGAAAAGCTGTAGGAGACCCGCGCGATGGCTCACAACACGGGCTTCCAGCCCTCCGTCATCTACCAGGATCCGAGGGCCGCGATGCGCTGGCTGGAGGCCGCGTTCGGGTTCGAGGTGGCGATCTTCATCGAGGACGCCGCCGGACGGTTCGTGCACTGCCAGATGCGATACGGCGATGGGCTGGTCTCGGTCGGCCAGGAGTGGGACGAGCCGTTCAAGAGCCCGCTGAAGCTGGGCGGCAAGAACACCCAGCTCACTTCGCTGACGATCGATTCCGACGTGGACGCCCACTGCGAACGCGCCAGGGCGGCCGGCGCGGTCATCGTCGCGGAGCCGGAGACCCAGTTCTACGGCGACCGCAGCTATCGCTGCCGCGACCCGGAGGGTCACTACTGGAGCGTCGGCCAGACGGTGGAAGAGGTGACTCGCGAGGCGGCGGAGGAACGCATGCCGGGGCTGAAAATCACCGGATGGGTCTGATGGACGCCAAGCGGGCAGAAGCACAGCTGATCGCGTTCGCCGCCGCCTTCCCGCAGGCCTGGGAGGATCATCCCTGGGACCACACGGTGATGAAGGTCGGCAAGAAGGTGTTCGTGTTCTTCGGCGGCGCCGCCTCGCCGCCGGGCGAGCTGTCGCTCACCGTCAAGCTGCCGGTGTCCTACGAGATGACGCTGACGCTGCCCTACATGTCGCCGGCCGGCCATGGCCTGTGGAAAGGCGGCTGGGCCAACCTGCGCCAGCACGACGGCGACGCGGTCGATCTGGAGACCATCCGCGGCTGGATCACCCAGAGCTACCGCGCCGTGGCGACGAAGAAGCTGGTCAAGCAGCTGGACGCGGCATGAGCGCGCTCGACGCCACGCTGGCGGCGCTGGCCGACCCGCATCGTCGCCAGGTGATCGAGCTGCTGCGCGAGGGCCCAAGGCCCGCTGGAGAGATCGCACGCGCCGTGGGGCTGGCCCCGCCGGCCATGAGCCGCCACCTGCGCACCCTGCGCCGCTGCGGCCTGGTGGAGGAGGCGCATCCGGAGTTCGACGCGCGCGTGCGTGTCTACGCGCTGCGCACCGGCGCGATGGCCGAGCTGAAGGCCTGGGTCGACGACACCGAACGGATGTGGGCCGAGCAGCTGGCGGCGTTCAAGACGCATCTGGAGCAGGGCGCGGCGTGAGCTCGAAGGTGATGGTGGCGTTGCGCGTGAAAGCCAGTCCCGAGCGGGCCTTCGAAGCCTTCACCCGCGAGATCGGCGCCTGGTGGCGGCCGAACCCGCTGTTCGCCTTCACCCCGCGCGATCCCGGCGCACTGGCCTTCGAGCCCGGCGCTGACGGGCGGCTGATCCAGACGCTGCCCAATGGCAAGGTGTTCGAGATCGGCAAGGTGAGGGCGTGGGAGCCGCCGACGCGGCTGGTGTTCGGCTGGCGCCAGGCCAGCTTCGCGCCCGGCCAGGACACCGAGGTGGAAGTGCGCTTCGAGCCGGTTGGCGAAGAGACCCGCGTCACCGTCGAGCACATGGGCTGGGATAGCGTGCCCCAAGCCAGCGTGGCGCGTCACGGCTTCCCCAATGCAACGTTCCTGACGCGCCACGGCGAGTGGTGGCGCATGCTGCTGTCGTCCTACAAGGGACGCATTGGGGACGAGGGGTGACGACGCTGGCCGAGGACACCGTGGACGCACTGGCGGCGCCGCCCAAGCGCGGGCGGCAGGCGGCGTTCGGCTTCATCTTCGCCGCCTCGGTGCTGAACGCGCTGTCGTTCGGGCTGATGATCCCGGTGCTGCCGATCCTGATCCGCTCGTTTCTGGGACCGGCGGGCGCGACCGCCACGGCCGCCGCGGCCGACTGGCAGGCGGTGTTCGGCGTCACCTGGGGCCTGATGCAGTTCTTCTCCGGGCCGGTGCTGGGGCTGATCTCCGACCGTTTCGGGCGCCGCCCGGTGATGCTGATCTCGATCTTCGGCCTGTCGCTGGATTTCCTGGTGATGGCCTTCGCGCCCAGCCTGGCCTGGCTCTTCCTGGGCCGCATCTTCAACGGCCTGACCGCCGCCAGCTTCTCCACAGCCAACGCCTACGTCGCCGACATTTCGACGCCGCAGACCCGGGCCCGCAACTTCGGCTGGATGGGCGCGGCCTTCAGCTTCGGCTTCCTGCTGGGCCCCAGCGCCGGCGGCATCCTGGCGACGATCTCGGTGCACATCGGGCCCTGGGCGCTCAGCCCGCTACGGACGCCCTTCCTGGTCGCGGCGCTGCTGTGCGCCATCAACTGGTTTTACGGCCTGCTGGTGCTGCCGGAATCGCTGCCGCCGGAGCGGCGTATCGCGGTCTTCAACTGGCGGCGGGCCAATCCTGTCGCCAGTCTGTCGCTGCTGCGCGGCCACCGCGACCTGCTGCCGCTGGCCACCATCTACTTCCTGTTCTCGTTCTCGCAGCAGGTGCTGCCCAACGTCTTCGTGCTCTACACCACGCTGCGCTACGGCTGGTCGCTGAAGGTGCTGGGCTTCACCTTCTTCCTCACCGGCGCGCTCGGCATCCTGACCCAGTTTTTCATCGTCGCCCCGGTGGTCAAGCGCATCGGCGAGCGAGGGGCGGTGATCGCGGGCTCGCTCTGCGGCGTGGCGGGCTTCCTGATCTACGCGCTGGCGCCAACCGGCGCGGCCTACTTCGTCGGCATGCCGGTGTTCGCCCTCAACGGCCTGACGCTGCCAGGCCTGCAAGGGCTGATGACGCAGCATGTAGGCCCGAGCGAACAGGGGCGGCTGCAGGGCGCCAACCAGTCGCTAGCCGGCATCGCCTCGATCCTCGGGCCGTGGATCTTCCCGACCACCTTCGCCTTCGCGCTGCGCAGCGTGCCGTGGTTGCCAGGCCTGCCGATCTTCATCGCCGCGGCGTCGCTGGGGCTGGGCTTCGCGCTGGCGCTTCACTTCGCGCGCCGCGACCCGGCCAGGGGCGCTTAAGCGTCGCTCCACAGGCGACGGAGGGGGAGGGGTTACGCAGCCGGCCGGCTCACCCTACCTATGCCCGACGGCAAGCAGAGGGGAGCAGGTCGTGACGGCGACGACACGACCAAAATTGCGCGGCTCCGACCGGCCGGCCGCGCTCGGCTTCATCTACGCCGCGATCCTGATGAACACCGTCTCGATGGGCGTGATCGTGCCGGTGTTCCCGGTGCTGGTGAAGTCGCTCACCGGCCAGGGCGACGCCGGCGCGGCGCGGATCATGGGCCTGTTCGGCGCGGTCTGGGCGCTGATGCAGCTGGGCTTCGCCCCCGTGTTCGGCAACCTCTCCGACCGCTTCGGCCGCCGCCCGGTGCTGCTGGTCTCGATGTTCGGGATGGCGTTCGACTACATGCTGATGGCGCTGGCGCCCAGCATCGCCTGGCTGTTCCTTGGGCGGGTGATCTCCGGCATCACCGCCTCCAGCGGTTCGGCGGGCGGCGCCTACGTGGCCGACATTTCCTCGCCCGAGGACCGGGCGCGCAACTTCGGCCGGTTCCAGGCCGCGGCCAACGCCGGCATCGTGCTCGGGCCGGCGCTAGGCGGCATCGCCGCGATCTGGGGTCCACGCGCGCCGTTCTGGATCGCGTCCGGCCTGGCGTTGGCGAATGGCCTCTACGGCCTCTTCTTCGTGCCGGAGTCGCTCTCCCGCGACAAACGCATGCCGTTCCACTGGAAACGCGCCAACCCGATCGGCGCCGCCAGCCTGCTGGTCAGCCGCAAGGGTCTGCTGGGCATGGCCGCCATCCTGTTCATCGCCCAGTTCGCCGGCAGTTCGTTCAACAGCGTCTTCCAGTTCTACACCCACTTCCGCTTCGGCTGGGGGCCAGCGCAGATCGCCATTCTGCTGATGGTCCTGGGCGGCGGCTCCATCGTCGTCCAGAGCTTCATCGCCGGCTGGGCGGTGCGCCAGATCGGCGAGCGGCGGGCGGCGATCTTCGGCGTCAGCCTCAACGTTCTCGGCTTTCTGGGGCTGGGCCTGGCCGCGACGGCGCCACTGTTCTGGGCCGCGCTCGCGCCGGTGATCATCGCCGGCATCGGCTTCCCCAGCCTGATGTCGCTGCTCTCCAAGCGCGTCGCCGTGGACCAGCAGGGCCAGCTGCAAGGCGCCATCGCCATCCTCTTCGGCGCCGGCCAGCTGATCGGGCCGATCTGCTTCACCACGCTCTTCGCCTGGTCGATCGGCCGGGGCGCCTGGCTGCACCTGCCGGGCCTCACCATGCTGGCGGGCGCCGCCCTGACGCTGATCGCCGTCGGCCTGGCGATCGTCTATGCAAGGCCGACCCACGAGGCGCCGCCGACCGAGCCTATCCTGGTCGAAGGACCGCCCGAGCGCATCTTTTCGCCAGGAACCTCATTTGAATGACGTGATGAGCTCCCGACCGATCCTGATACTGGCGCTGGTCGCCAGCCTTGGCGGCGCCTCCTGCGCCCGTTCGCAGCCCTCCAATCTGCCGCCGCCCGAGCACCGCGAGGTCCCAGCCGACGCGGCGACCATGCGGCTGTCGTTCGCGCCGCTGGTCAAGCGCGTCGCGCCGGCCGTGGTCAACGTCTATTCCAAGCGCGTCGTGCGCACCCAGGTGGACCCGTTCTGGGGCATGTTCGGCGGCGGCTTCGGCGTCCCGCAGGACCGCATCGCTCAGTCGCTCGGCTCAGGCTCCATCGTCCGCGACGACGGCATCGTGCTCACCAATCACCACGTGATCGAGGGCGCGCAGGAGATCACCGTGGTCACCGCCGACCGCCGCGAGTGGCCGGCCAAGGTGCTGCTCGACGATCCACGCGCCGACCTGGCGGTGCTGAAGATCGATCCTGGCGCCGAGAAGCTGCCCACCATCCCGATCTCCATCGCCAACGATGTGCAGGTGGGCGACCTGGTGCTGGCCATCGGCGACCCGTTCGGCGTCGGCCAGACCGTCACCAACGGCATCGTCTCGGCGCTCTCGCGCTCGGCCACCGACGTCAACGGCTTCGCCTCGTTCATCCAGACCGACGCGGCGATCAACCCCGGCAACTCCGGCGGTCCGCTGGTGGACATGGACGGCAACCTGATCGGCGTCGACACCGCCATCGTTTCCGGCTCGGGCACCTCGTCAGGCGTCGGCTTCGCCATCCCCGCGGCGCTGGCCCGGCAGGTAGTGCAGACGGCGCTGGGCGGCGCCCACGCGGTGGTGCGGCCGTGGCTGGGCGTGAAGGCGCAGGCGCTGACCGGCGATATGGCCAAGAGCCTCGGCCTCGCCACGCCACAGGGCGTGGTGGCCACGGATGTCTGGCCCGGCGGTCCGGCCGCGCAGGCGGGCATCGCAAGCGGCGACGTGATCAGCGCCGTCAACGGCCAGGCGGTGAACGACCCCACCGACCTTAACTACGCCGTCGCCACGCTGCCGCCCGGCTCGGTGGTGACGCTGAAGGTGCACAAGGTGAGTGGGGGCGACCGCACGCTCACCGCTCACGTCGAGCCGCCGCCGGATTCGCCACCGAAAGACCAGCAGGTCATCGCTGGCCACAACCCGCTGACCGGCGCCACCGTGGTCAACCTGTCGCCCGCCGCGGCTGACGAGATGGGGCTGGACCCCTTCGCCGGCGCCGGCGTCGCTGTGACGGCGGTCACTGGCGGCTATGCGGCCAACCTCGGCCTGCAGCCTGGCGACTTCATCCGCCAGGTCAACGGCACGGCGATCACCAGCGTCGCCCAGTTGATGACGGTGCTCGCCGCGCCCAGCGCCAGCTGGAGCCTGGCGATCCAGCGGGGCGGCCAGGTGACCACAGTCCAGATACGCGGCGGCTAGATCCTGACGCGTTGATGCCACGGCGCGTGTTCTTGGCTACCCTGGCGCGATGACGGATCTCTTCGAAGCAGCCGGGCTGACGCCGGAGGCGCCGCGGCCTCTGGCCGATCGGCTGCGCCCGCAGAGCCTGGACGAGGTGGTGGGGCAGGACCACCTGCTGGGTCCCGACGGCCCGATCCGGCGGATGGCGAGCGCGCACCGGCTGTCGTCGATGATCCTCTGGGGGCCGCCCGGCACCGGCAAGACCACCATCGCGCGGCTGCTGGCGACGGAGGCTGGCTACGAGTTCCAGCAGCTGTCGGCGGTGTTCTCCGGTGTCGCCGACCTGAAGAAGGCGTTCGAGGCGGCGCGGGTGCGGCGGCTGGCCGGCAAGGCGACGCTGCTGTTCGTCGATGAGATTCACCGGTTCAACCGCGCCCAGCAGGACGGCTTCCTGCCGTTCGTGGAGGAGGGGACGGTGACGCTGGTGGGCGCCACCACCGAGAACCCGTCGTTCGAGCTCAACGGCGCGCTGCTGTCGCGCTGCCAGGTGTTCGTGCTGCGGCGGCTGGACGAGGATGCGCTGGAGAGCCTGCTGGCCAAGGCCGAGGCGTTCGAACACCGCCCGCTGCCGCTGGAGCCGGCGGCCCGCGAGGCGATGGTCGCCATGGCCGACGGCGACGGGCGCTACCTGCTGACGCTGGCGGAGACCCTGTTCAACATCGCCGCGGCCAAGCCGCTCTCCACCGCCGAGATGGCGCAGGTGCTGCAGAAGCGCAGCCCGGCCTACGACAAGGACCGAGAAGAACACTACAACCTCATATCGGCGCTGCATAAATCCGTGCGCGGCTCAGACCCGGATGCGGCGCTCTACTGGCTCGCGCGGATGCTGGACTGCGGCGAAAATCCGCTCTATCTCGCCCGCCGGCTGGTGCGCATGGCCATCGAGGACATCGGCGAGGCCGACCCGCTGTCGCTGCTGCTGGCGACCGCCGCCAAGGACGCTTACGACTTCCTGGGGAGCCCTGAAGGCGACCTCGCCTTGGCGCAGGTCTGCGTGCACATGGCCGCCGCGCCCAAGTCCAACGCGGTCTACGCGGCATACGGCGCGGCCGCGAAGATGGCCCGCGAGACCGGCTCGCTGATGCCGCCGGCCCACATCCGCAACGCGCCGACGCGGCTGATGAAAGACCTCGGCTACGGCAAGGGCTACAAGTACGACCCTGACGCCGAGGACGGCTTCTCCGGCCAGAACTACTTCCCCGATGGCGTCGCGCGGCGCGACTTCTACACGCCGAAGGGCGAGGGGGCCGAGGCGCGGGTGAAGGAGCGGCTGGAGCGCTGGGCGGCGCTGCGGCGCGAGCGAGGCGGCGCGTGAGGCCGCTCACCGACGAGGACGTGGCGCTGGCCCGCGGCCTGGTGATCTACGAGGACGCCGAGGTGCTGGCGCTGGCCAAGCCGGCGGGGCTGTCGAGCCAGGGCGGACGGATCAAGGCGGCGACGCTGGACGACCTGCTGGGCGCCTTCGCGCGCTCTAACGGCAAGCGCCCGCACCTGGTGCACCGGCTAGACCGCGACACCTCGGGCGTGATCCTCGCCGCCAAGACCAAGCCGGCCGCGGCCTTTCTCGGCAAGGCGCTGATGGGGCGGCGGGTGAAGAAGACTTATCTGGCGGTGGTGGCGCCAGGCGCGCCATCGCCGCGCGAAGGGCGCGTCGAGACTCCGCTGCGGCGCGTGGAGATCGGCCGTGAGGCGCACATGGAGGTCTGCGCGGCGGACCATCCCGACGCCGAGAGCGCTGACACGCTCTACCGGACGCTGGCGGCGAGCGACGCGGCGGCGCTGGTCGAGCTGCGGCCGCGCACCGGGCGCATGCACCAGCTCCGCGTGCATATGGCGTCGATTGGCCGGCCGATCGCCGGCGACGCGCGCTACGGCGGTGCGCTGGCGCTGGGTGGCGCGGCCACGCCCCGACTGATGCTGCACGCCGCGGCGCTGGCGTTCCCGCATCCGGCCGGCGGCGAGCGCGAGATCACCGCGCCCATGCCGGACGACATGGCGGCCCTGCTGGCGCGCCTCGGCCTCGAGCAGCGGGTGGCGGCCTGATGGCGGAGATCAAGATCCTCACGGTCGGCACGGCCGAGGACGGGGTGCGGCTGGACCGCTGGTTTCGCCGCCGCTGGCCGCACCTCACCAACGTGCAGGTGCAGAAGCTGGCCCGTAGCGGCCAGATCCGCGTCGACGGCGCGCGTGCCAAAGCCGAGACGCGGTTGACGGCTGGCGCTCAGGTGCGCGTGCCGCCGCTGCCCGCCGCGGGGCCGGAGCGGCCGCGCGACGCGATCTCGTCGCAGGACCGGTCCTTCGTGCGCGGCCTGGTGCTCTATGAGGATGACGAGGTGCTGGCGCTGAACAAGCCGGCGGGCCTGGCCGTGCAGGGCGGCACCAAGACCCATCGCCATATCGACGGCCTGCTGGGGGCCTGGGGCGAGGGCATGGACCGGCCGCGGCTGGTGCACCGGCTCGACCGCGACACCTCCGGCGTGCTGCTGCTGGGCAAGGGCCCCGCCGCGGCGGCCAAGCTCGCCGGCGCGTTCGCCCGCCGCCGCACGCAGAAGACCTACTGGGCCATCGTCGCCGGCCAGCCCAAGCCGGGGGAAGGCGTGATCGACATTCCGCTCGCCAAGCACGGCGTCGGCGACCGCGAAATGGTGGCCCCGGCCGAGCCCAAGGACCCCAAGGCCGAGCCGGCGCAGAGCGAGTTCGTCACCATCTCCCGCGCCGGCGGCAAGGCGACCTGGCTGGCGCTTCGCCCGGTCACTGGGCGCACCCACCAGCTGCGCGCCCACCTGCTGGCGGTCGGTCACCCGATCCTCGGCGATCCCAAATACAACACCGCGGCCTCGGACATCCTCTCCGACGAGCTGAAGCTGCAGCTGCACGCGCGCCGCATCGTGCTGCCGCATCCCGTGCGCGGCGAGCTGGTGCTGGAGGCCCCGCTGAGCCCGGAGATGCGCGCCGGCTTCGAGCACTTCGGCTTCGAAGAGCACGAAGCGCCGGACGATCCCTTCGGCGCCGCGCCGCGCCGCCGGCCATGACCGACGACGAGCGCCTGGCGCTGGCCCGCGCGGTCGCGGCGGCTGCGGGGTTGCCGGCCCCTACCGACGTCGCCGAGGTGGGGCACGGCAAGTCGGGCGACGTGGTGCTGCGGTTTGGCGGCCACTTCGCCAAGGTCGTCGATCCGGCGCTGCGGGTGAACGCCGGCGAACTGGCGCGCGAGAGCGCCATGCTGCTCTGGCTGGAGGGCCATGCGCCGGCCGCGCACGTGGTATGGACCGGCGATCTGCCGGATGGCCGGCGCGCCTTGGTTACCGACGCGCTGCCAGGCGCCGCGCTGCACGAGCTGGCGCCAGCGGATGCCGAACGGGGCGCCATCGCCGCGCTGACCACGTTGTCGAAGCTGCACGCCTTGCCCATCGCCGGCTGTCCCTTCGACGAGCAACTGGCGATCAAGCTGGCCGAGGCCGCGCGCCGCGTCGCGGCCGGCGAGGTGAAAGCGGAGGAGCTGGAGGACCGGCAGACGCCTGTTGCGGCGCAATGGGCAGCGCTGTCGGCGCGCCAGCCGCCGTCCGAAGACCTGGTGGTGACGCACGGCGACGCCTGCTGGCCGAATTTCGTGCTGGGGCCGGACGGCGTGGCGGCGATGCTCGACCTCGGCCGCGGCGGCCTCGCCGACCGTCACCAGGACCTGGCGCTCTTCATCCGCTCCGGGACGCACAACTTCCCGGACCTGCCGGTGCGCGAGATCGTGGCGTCGCACTATGTCGGGGGCGCCGTCGACGAGGCCAAACTCGACTTCTACCGGACGCTGGACGAGTTCTTCTGAGGAGACGGGCCGGCAGCCTCACCAACCGTGTCATCCCGGAAGGCCGCGAAGCGGACTATCCGGGACCTACTGAGCGCTGGCAGTTGCGAGACTGCGCCAAACGTCCCGACGGCGGTGAAGTAGATCCCGGACAGCCGCTGCGCGGCTTCCGGGATGACACAGTTGGGGGTGCGTGCGCGCCTAGACCACCCCCACCGCCGGTGCGATGGCTGCGCTGTCGGGGAACACCGCCGTATCCAGCGCGCGCCGATCCAGCCCGTACTGACCCACCAGCAGGCCCTTGAAGAGGCCCCGCATGTCCATGGTTGGGGCAGTGTCGCGGGCCTCGAACAGCCTGGCGGAGGCCAGCGTTGGCCAGTCGCCGACGATGCCGCCCTTCTTCAGCGCGCCGCCCAGCAGCAGCGCGGTCGAGGCGGTGCCGTGGTCGGTGCCGCCGGTGCCGTTGACGTGAGCGGTGCGGCCGAACTCGGTGACCACGACCATCGCGGTGTCCTTCCACGCAGACCCCAGGCCCTGGCGCACGCCGTCCAGCACCGCGTCGAGGTAAGCCAATCGGTTCGCCAGTTGGCCCTGGCTGGCGCCCTGGTTGGCGTGGGTATCGAAGCCGTCGATGGAGATGGCGGCCACCTGGGGGCCGCCGTCCTGCACCATGAAGCCAGAGAGCGTCGCCCCGATGCCCCGCGCGGCGGCGAGACCCTGGCGCTGGCCCGGGCCCTGCGCGTCGAGCGCGCCGGCCGCAGGCCGCGGGGCCATCTGGTCGGGCGCGGCCGCCATAGCGGGATCGCCGGTCGCCATCGCAGCATCGCCAGCGCCGTCCATGGCGCCCTGCATGGCGTCGGGGGCGACCAGCGCGGCCTTGGCGTCGGCAGTGGCGGTCTTGGCCATCGACTGCGTCGCGAGGCCGCTGGCCAGCGCCCGGCTCAGCTGCGGATCGCCAGCGTAGAGGTCGGCGAGGATGCCAGGCAGACGCGGATCCTGGCCCGCGCTGGAGCCCGGCGACCACGACGCCGCCTGGATGTCGCCGCGCAGCACCAGCGGCGCGGTCGGCCCCACCGAGATCGCCTTCACCTGGCCGGGGCCAATGGCCACCAGCGCCCGGTTCAGCCAGCCGGAGGCGAGGCCGTAGGGCAGGGCGCCGCCGTTCTCCAGCACGTCCTGCGCCTCGAAGTGAGAACGCTCGCGGTCAGGGGTGGCGATGGCGGGCGCGATGCGCGCCTCGCCGGCCAGCGCCATGGCGTGCACCGACGCCAGCGACGGGTGCAGGCCGAAGGTGTCGTCGAGCTGCAGCGCCCCGCCGGTCTGGCCGAAGCCCGGAATGGCGATGGGTCCGCGCAAGGACGCATAGGCCGGATCGCCCACTGGCGGCGAGACCGAGAGCCCGTCCATGCCGCCTCGGCAGATGACCACGATCAGCTTGCGACTGGCCGCGGCGCCGTCGGCGGCGGCGAAGGCCTTGTGGCCGAGGAACTCGACGGTGACGCCGAGCCCAAGCGCGCCCAGCAGCGCCTGGCGGCGGGAGGTAAGTAGCGCGGTCATCGGCGTTGGAACTCCGGGCTCATCAGCAGGATCGCCAGGCCCTCTTCACGGGTCTCGGCTCTGGCGATGGTAGTGGCGACCAGGGGCGTCAGCCGCGCCCCCAGCGCCGCCTTGGCGATGTCCGTCGGATCGCGGCCGGCCAGCGCCTTGGCGGCCAGCGCCTCGGACCAGTCCATGCGCTTGATCAGGGCGTCGGGCGCGCACCAGTTCCCCGCCTCTTCGGGCCAGCCTTTGGGCGAAGGGGCGCTGAACGGCTTCTGGCCCATGGCGTTGAGCAGCGGCGCGACGTCTTCCAGCTTGTCCGGAGAAACGCCGGCCGCGCGCCACGACGAGACAAGGAACTCGTAAGGCGTCTTGAACTTCCGCGGCTGCGGCGCCCACGCCTCGCGCGACAGCACCAGAGTCTTGGCCACCTGAGCGAGATCGCCGTTCGTGCCCTGGAAGGTCCGCGTCAGGTCCGCCACCAGCTGCGGCGGCGGATCGTCGGCGACGAAGTGGCGCGCCAGCTTCAGGCCGATGTGGTGGGCGGTGTGCGGGCTGGCCGCCAGGTCCTTCATCACCGCCAGCGCCTGGTCGACGCCAGACTGGAAGTACTGCTTGCCCATGATGGTGCGCACGCCAGGCTCGTGGGCGGCCTGCCGGAACACGAACCGGCCGGCGTTGTCGCCCTCGTCGCGCAGCCCGCCGATGCTCCAGCCGGTCATGGCTCGGGCGAACTCGGTGACGTCGGCTTGCGTGTAGCCGGCCTCCACGCCCACCGTGTGCAGTTCCATGATCTCGCGGGCGAGGTTCTCGTTGAGGCCGCCGCCGCCTTTCGCCGCGCGCGCCATGTAGCCCGCCGCCATGCTGTCCGGCCCCACCGACTGCGCCTGGTCGAGGTAGAGCAGCATGCCGGGGTGGCTGGACGAGGCGACGAGCATGTCCTCGAAGCGGCCGAACACGTGCGGGCGGATGGCTTCCTGCTCGAACGGCCCAACCAGCGTCGCGGTCTGGGCCTTGGTCGCCGAGACGGTGAAGTGGTTGCACCAGAACAGCGCCCAGCGCTCGCGGAAGCCCGCGTCAGTGGTCGCGCCCAGCTGCACCCGAGCCAGGAAATCGGCGCCGGTGTCGGTGCGGATCAGCTGGCCGGCGAACTTCACCGGATCGAAGGGCTGCCCAGACCGCGGCGCCGCCTGGCGCTGGCGTTGGTACTCGCGGAACTCCATCACCCGCGAAGCGGACGTCGGCTCATTGGGATTGGCGAGGTCGGCGCCGCCCGCGGGGCGAATCTGCGCGGTCAGCCAGCCGGTCGGGTCGGGCAGCGCCTTCTCCAGTTCACCCGGCTTGGCGCCCAGGCCAAAGCGGGTGACGGCGATCGCGGCGGCGAGGTCAGGATCGAGAGCCAAGGGGCGAACTCCTTGCGCCTGTCGGGAATTGCTGCTTGCACGAGCGAGCCGACGCGCTTCCGTCGCGCCACCTTGCGCTGGGAGTCCCCACGTGTCCGTTCACGGTTCCGCGCCCGACCGACGCCGTCGCTTCTACAAGGCCGTGGAGGTCACCCAGGCCGACGATGGGTGGTCGCCGACGCTGGACGGCCGCACGCCGCGCTCGCCCCAGGGGCAGCCGCTGGTGCTGCCCACCGAGACGCTGGCGCGCCTGGCCGCCGCCGAGTGGGACGCACAGGACCCCGAGATCAATCCGGACACCATGCCGGTGACGCGCCTCGCCTGGGCCGCGCTCAGCCTGGGCGCCAGCGATGCGGCAGACCGCATCGCCGAGTACGCTGGCTCCGACCTGCTCTGCTATTTCGCCGAGCGCCCCGCCAGCCTGGTGGCGCGGCAGCAAGCCGAGTGGGGGCCGCTGCTGGAATGGGCCGAGACGGCGCTGGGCGTGGACTTCCGCCGCGCCGTCGGCGTGCAGCACATCGCGCAGCGAGCTGACACCATCGCCGCCGTCCGCGCTACGGTCGCCGCCGAAGAGCCGTTCGCGCTCACCGGGCTGGTGGTGGCGACGGCGCTGTTCGGCTCGGCGATCCTGGCGCTGGCGTTGCGCCGCGCTCGCATCGACGGGGCAGGGGCCTACGCGCTCTCGCGCCTCGACGAGAGCTTCCAGGAAGAGCGCTGGGGCGTCGACGCCGAAGCCGCCGCCCGCGCCGCTCGTATCCTGGCGGAAGCCGAAGTGCTGGAGCGTTGGTTCAAGGGGCTGGCGGGCTAGACATTGAATGGAGCATCGAATGATGCCATGTTTGATGCGCAGGAGAGGCTAATGCGCACCACGATCAACCTGGACGACGCCCTCGTCGCGCGAGCGGAAGAACTCACGGGCCTGCACGAAAAGCCGGCTCTGATCAGAGCAGCGCTGCAGGCGCTCATCGAGCGTGAAGCTGCTCGCCGGCTGGCGCTCTTGGGTGGCACGATGCCAGACCTGAAAGCGCCCCCGCGCCGGCGATTTGGGTGATCCTGGCCGACACGAGCGTCTGGATCGACCACTTCCGACGGCCAGACCGTCGCTTGGATCGCTACCTGGACGTTGGCGACATCCTCATGCACCCGTTCATCCTTGGTGAATTGGCGCTGGGTTTTGCGCCCCGACACTCGAGGGCGTTCTCACTGCTGTCGAACCTCCCGCTAGCGGTGGTGGCGACGCCGGATGAAGTGCTTGCCTTCATCGAGGCGTTTCGTCTCGCTGGCGCCGGGATTGGATACGTCGATACCCACCTTCTGGCCTCAGCGAGGTTGACGCCCCGCGCGGTTGTCCTGACCCATGACCGCAGCCTAGCTACGGTCGCCTCCCGGCTTGGACTGGGCCCGGCGTGAACCTTGTCACCCCCCACCGCCACCGGTACGCCTGCATGACAGGGCGGTGACGGCAAAGGGCGTTCCTCGATGAAGCATATCCTCGACGAGCTTGAGCAGCGGCGGGCGCAGGCCAGGGCCGGCGGCGGCCAGCGGCGCATCGACGCTCAGCACGCCAAGGGCAAGCTCACCGCCCGCGAGCGCCTCGCCCTGCTGCTCGACGAGGACTCGTTCGAGGAGTTCGACATGTTCGTCGAACACCGCTCCAGCGACTTCGGCATGGCGAAATCGAAGACGCCGGGCGACGGCGTCGTCACCGGTTTCGGCACCGTGAACGGCCGCACCGTCTTCACCTTCGCCAAGGATTTCACGGTGTTCGGCGGCTCGCTGTCGGAGACGCACGCCCAGAAGATCATCAAGATCCAGGACATGGCGATGCGCGCCCGCGCGCCGATCGTCGGCCTGTTCGATGCCGGCGGCGCTCGCATCCAGGAAGGCGTGGCGGCGCTCGGCGGCTACGGCGAAGTGTTCAAGCGCAACGTCATCGCCTCCGGCGTCATTCCGCAGATTTCCGTGATCATGGGGCCGTGCGCCGGCGGCGACGTCTATTCGCCGGCGATGACCGATTTCATCTTCATGGTGCGCGATACGAGCTACATGTTCGTCACCGGCCCGGACGTGGTGAAGACGGTGACCAACGAGATCGTCACCGCCGAGGAACTGGGCGGCGCCTCGGTGCACGCGACCAAGTCCTCGATCGCCGACGGCGCCTACGACAATGACGTCGAATGTCTCTTGCAGATGCGCCGGCTGCTCGACTTCCTGCCTGCCAACTATGCCGCCGGCGCGCCGGAATGGCCGAGCTTCGACGACGCCGAGCGCACCGACAAATCGCTCGATACGCTGGTGCCGGACAACCCGAACAAGCCGTACGACATCAAGGAGCTGATCCTCAAGGTCGTGGACGAGGGCGATTTCTTCGAGCTCTCGGAAACCTTCGCCCGCAACATCGTCATCGGTTTCGGCCGCATCGCCGGCCGTACCGTCGGCTTCGTCGCCAACCAGCCGATGGTGCTCGCCGGCGTGCTCGACAGCGACGCCAGCCGCAAGGCGGCGCGCTTCGTGCGTTTCTGCGACGCCTTCAACATCCCGATCGTGACCTTCGTCGACGTGCCGGGATTTCTGCCCGGCACCGCGCAGGAATATGGCGGGCTGATCAAGCACGGCGCCAAGCTTTTGTTCGCCTATTCGCAGGCGACGGTGCCGCTCGTCACGCTGATTACGCGCAAGGCGTTCGGCGGCGCCTACGACGTGATGGCGAGTAAGCATATCGGCGGCGACGTCAACTATGCCTGGCCGACGGCGCAGATCGCGGTGATGGGCGCCAAGGGCGCCGTCGAAATCATCTTCCGCGCCGACATCGGCGACGCCGACAAAATCGCCGCGCGCACCCGCGAATACGAGGAGCGCTTCCTCTCCCCCTTCATCGCCGCCGAGCGGGGCTATATCGACGACGTCATCATGCCGCACGCCACCCGCCCGCGCATCGCCCGCGCGCTGGCGATGCTGCGCGGCAAGACCGTGGAGATGCCGGGGAGGAAGCACGACAATTTGCCGGTGTAAATGCGTGAAATTGTGCGATTACCCCTCCCCGAACGGTAGAGATTTGGCTAGGATGCAACCTGATAAAGCCGGTGCCACGAACACTCCATGAGCATGCGGCATGGCTTTTGACTGCCGGCACACGACGAGGTCAGTCATGCCAGAAACCTTAAATATTGCCGAACAAGTTGGTATCGCAGTCTCGTTGGCCGAGGGCCAATTTCGTGAATTCAAAAGCGCATACTCTGGTGCGCCGGGACGAAAGCAAAAGCGAGGAGCCCGAGATATTTGTAAGGATATTGCCGAAGCGTTGGTAGCGTTCGCCAACGCTGACGGAGGAGAGTTATTGATTGGCATCGAAGATGACGGAGAAGTCACCGGTACAAACCAGTACAACGTAGAAGAATTAGGTTTGATAAAGGCGGCGCCGAAAACCCACGTTCACAAAGAAACGCCGCTACAATCGGTCTTGTACAGAGAGACCAAGATCGACGACAAGAGAGTTCTGTACTTTCGAATCCCGAAGGGTACGAAGTATATCCATCTTACGGCCGACGGAAGGTGCCTAAAGCGCAATGACCTGGAGACGGTACCTGTTCCCGCAGAACAGATTCAATTTGATCGCCGAGAGGTAGTGTCTCGCGAATATGACCGAGAGTTCATGGACGGCGCGTCCGTAGCGGATCTAGAACCAGAACTACTAAAACTGGTAACTGAACAGGTCGTTCCTGGTGTTAGCGTCGATAAATGTCTTCAATATCTTGGCTTAGCGGAGTACGACGGCGGCACCGGCCTACGGATCAGAAGAGCAGCCTTATTGCTATTCGCTAAGTCGAGTGATCGTTGGCACCCACGAGTACAAGTCAGAATATTAAAGGTCAGTGGCACCAACGTTGGTGCTGGTGCTGACTACAATGTCACAAGCGATGCTACAGTCAAAACTAATGTAATTCGACTTGTTGATGAGGCCT
>DASXZG010000021.1:0-21378 GCA_036502045.1 Caulobacteraceae bacterium
CTGGCGCCAGATGAGCGGATCGGTGTCCTTCAGTTCGATGCGCACGGTGGCGATCTCGTTGAAGCTGTCGGAGGCGAAGAGCGTCCTGGCCGGGCTCACGCGGCCATTCTGTCAGGCGGGCTCTTCCAGTTCCAGGGCAGATTACGGTGACAGTGGTGCGCCAGGCGGAGCTGGCGCGCTCCAGTCGGTGGAAGTCCGGCACGAGTAGGCCGTAGCGGGCGCTCGGGGTAATCCGGGTAATCCGGGTAATCCGGGGCACAAGACCTATCAGTCCGCGTCATTCGGCTTCGGGCCAGGCTTGCGGCAGCGAGCGGGCGGCCGAGGCTGTGCTCCAGGGAGGCGATGAATGCGGCGGACCCCAGCGGACGGCCGGTGCGCTCGCCAGTGCAAGCCCGGCCAGGCCACCGTCAATCAGGTTATTGTGTCCCCGGAATTCCGGAATTCGCGCCGGAATTCGAATCAGGTATTGTGTCCCCGGAATTCCCGCCCCGGAATTCCCGAAGGGCGCTCAGGCCTCTGCGGCAAATGTCTACGGCGACGACAGGCACTACCAAGGCGTCCTGAACGGAGTAAGGACGTCCCTCGGGCATGATATTAACTTCGGCAACCAGAAGGATCGCGAGGCCGTGGGCAATGCCTTGATCAAAGACTTGCGCTCCAGCGGTGGCTGAACTCAAACCGGCAGCCGGATACCGACATGCTAACGGTGAAAAGCATTATCGCCTGGCTTGTAGAGCTTACGCTTGAGTGTGTCCTTGGTGCCTATGTCGTCTTCCTGGTGTATGGACCAAACAGAACAGACATAAGCGGTCTAGAAAATGTGAGAGTGAACATAGGATTTGTTCTCTTCTTTATTCTTGCGTCAGGGTATTTTGCGACAACTGCGTGGTTCGGCGTGATCAGGCAGCGCGGAAGCGTGCGGGGCCAGCTCTGGGTCAACGTCCTGTTATTCTGCGCTCACGCCGGCGGCTTCCTCGTCCTTACAGGAACGCAGATCGAGCGCACCGTGGGTGTGCTCGTGCTCGGCGTCGGCGTGGTGGCGTTCGCAAGTCTGATCGGCAGCAGTCTTCGTGCCTGGGGATCGAAGCCGACGGACGCGGAGCTGTGATCGGCGTGCTTCGGCCTGGCGGAGCTGGCTATGGTGTCCGCAGATAACCGGGTCCGCCTGAAGGTTCTGGCGGCCGTCGCGGTGAGCTATCTGATCGGCTTCGGTCCGTTGCTCTTGGCCGGTTGGGCGGGGCTCTGGTGGGCCAAGATATTGCTGACATTGTCTTGGCCGCTCGCCGTGCTCGCTGGCGCCGTGTCCGCGGTGTTCGCCTCGTGGGTTGCCCGACGCCCGCTCGTGTGGGCTCTGGCCGCTCTCATAACGGCCACGGCGCTGAGCGTCATCGCGCTCTACATCCCAACCCGATCATGGGCGGGATCGGCTTCGCTCTTCGTCGCGGTACCGGCGGCGATAGCCTTCTACGTGATCGCTCGGATATGGCTGCGTCCGGACCTCCGAGCGCCCAATCCCTAACGCGCCGCATCTTCTCGGCCATTTTTCAGGAGGTCCGGCGCATCCTCCAGCAGCTGGTCGAGGCCGGCCTGGTCGCCGTGGGCGTTGAGGAACTGGGCGGCGGTCAGGATGCCGGCGAGGACCTGGCGCTGGCCGGGATCGAGGGCGCCGGCAGATCGGCGAAGCGCCCCAGCTCGTCGTCCGCCGTCGCGGCCCGTGCGGCCGTTCCGTCTGCCATGCCCGCCCCCCCAGACGCCTTGATCAACCAATCCCTGCCCCGGCCCATGTACCCTCCTCAGTGAACGGCGTTCATAAATTCGACACCGAATTAAGCCCCGGCCAGCTTGGCGTACTTCCAGGCCGCCTCGCCCAGCAGCGGCACGCGCGCCTCCATGGCCGCCGCCTGGGGGCTGTTGGCGGTGCCGTCGCGGGCGCGGCCGACGATGCCCTGGACGATCCCGGCCAGGCGGAAGAGGTTGTAGGCGAAGTACCAGTTGAGGTCCGGCAGGCCCTCGGTGCGGCCGGTGCGCTCGCAGTAGTCCGCGACCACTTCCTCCAGCGTCGGCGCGCCGTGCGCCTTCTTGTCCGGGATCGCGGCCATGGCGCCGTTCACCCAGCCCATCAGCAGGTAGGTGAAGTCCGCCAGCGGGTTGCCGAGCGTGCCCAGCTCCCAATCGAGCACCGCGATCACGCGCGGCTCGGTCGGGTGCATGGCCATGTTGTCCATGCGGTAGTCGCCATGGACGATGGAGGTCTGGTCGTCGACCGGGCAGGTCTTCGGCAGCCACTCGATCAACCGCTCGATGGTGTCGATGTGCTGGGTCTCGGAGGCCTTGTACTGCTTGGTCCAGCGGTCGATCTGCCGGGCCATGTAGTTGCCGGTGCGACCGTAGTCTTCCAGGCCGATGGCCTTGTAGTCGGTGTTGTGAAGGTCGGCGAGGGTCTTCACCTGCGCCATGTAGATCGGATAGCGCTCTTCGGGCGTGTATCCAGGCAGGCTCTGGTCCCAGATGATCCGGCCCTCGACCATGTCCATGACGTAGAACCAGGTGCCGATGACGCTGTCGTCGACGCACAGGCCGTAGCTCTTGGCCACCGGGAAGCCGGTGGGGTAGAGCGCGGTGATCACCTTGTATTCGCGGTCCACCGCGTGCGCCGACGGCAAGAGCTTGCCCGGCGGCTTGCGCCGCATCACGTACTTCTTGTTCGGCGTGATCAGCTGGTAGGTCGGGTTGGACTGGCCGCCTTTGAACTGGCGCACTGTCAGCGGCCCTTCGTAGCCGGCGACGTTGGCTTTCATCCAGCGATCCAGCGACGGCTCGTCGAACTTGTGGCTCTCGACCACGTCCTTAGTGCCGGTGTTCAGCGACTCCCGCGAGCGTTCCTCGGCGGCGGCGGCGCCGGTATCAGCTTCGGCCATGGCGCTTCCCTCTTCCCTACGTTTGTTTGAAGGAACTGTAGCGGCCCGCGCGGGACCTTGCCAAGCGATCAACCACCGACGGCCTTCAGGCCGATGTCGCTGCGGAAGAAGCCCTCGGGCCAGTCGATGCGGGCGATGGCGGCGTAAGCCCGCGCCCGCGCTTCGGCCAACGTCGTTCCAGTGGCGCAGACGTTGAGCGCGCGCCCGGCCGGCGCGATCAGCGCGCCGTCGGCGCGGCGGGCGGTGCCGGCCTGGAAGACGACGACGCCCTCGCCGAAGTCCTGCTCGGCGCCGCGGATCACCGAACCGCCTTGCGGCGCGTCCGGATAACCCTTCGAGGCCATCACCACGCAGATCGCGGCATCGTCGCGCCACACCGGCGGGGCCATCGTCGCCAGCTCGCCCTTCGCCACGGCCAGCAGGTAAGGCACCAGATCGCTCTGCAGCCGCAGTATCATCGGCTGGGTCTCGGGATCGCCGAAGCGGGCGTTGAACTCCACCAGCTTGGGGCCCTCGGCAGTGACCATCATCTCGCAGAAGATCACGCCCTGGTACGGCGCGCCCTCGGCGGCGATGCCGACGAAGGCGGGCTCGATCAACCGGGTGCGCGCCGCTTCGACCACGGCCGGCGTCAGCACTGGCGCCGGCGCATAGGCGCCCATGCCGCCGGTGTTGGGGCCCAGGTCGCCGTCGAAGGCGCGCTTGGCGTCCTGGGCGCCGCTGAACAGTATCGAGGCGCGGCCGTCGCACAGCGCGAACTGCGAGGCGATCTCGCCCACCAGGAACTCTTCGATCACCACCCGCGCGCCAGCGGCGCCGAATCTGCCGCCCAGCGCATCGTCGATCGCCGCCTCGGCCGTGGCGCGGTCCGGCGCGACGGTGACGCCCTTGCCGGCGGCGAGGCCGTCGGCCTTGATCACATAGGGCGCGGTGAAGCTGTCGAGGAACACCTTGGCCGGGGCGGCGGCCTCGAACACGCCGTAGCGGGCGGTCGGCAAGCCGTGGCGGTCGGCGAACGCCTTGGTGAAGGCCTTGGACGACTCCAACTGGCCGGCCGCCACCGTCGGCCCGAAGCAGGGGATGCCCGCCGCCGCCATCGCGTCGGCGATGCCCGCCGCCACCGCCGCGTCCGGCCCGATCACCACCAGGTCGGCGGCGATCTCGCGCGCCAGCGCCACCTGTCCGGCGACGTCGGTGGGGCCCACGTCGTGCGTCTCGGCGATGCCGGTCATGCCGGCGTTGCCCGGCGCGCACACCAGCCGCGTCGTCAGCGGCGAGGCGGCGATCTTCCAGACTAGCGCGTGCTCGCGGCCGCCCGAGCCGATAACCAGGATGTTCATGCGCCGGCTTTGGCCGCCGTCGCCGCGAGGGTCAAGGCGACCCGGGTTGCGCCATGGGCTCGGCGACCGGCGCGGCTTGTGGCGCGCAAGGCGCCGCGGGGAAGTAGACCAGGAACGCCGCGCCCTCGCCCGGCGCGCTCTCCACCGTCAGGCCACCGCGGTGGCGGTTCATGATGTGCTTGACGATGGCCAGGCCCAGGCCGGTGCCCTGTTTCTCGCCGCCGCGCTGCTGGCCCTCCACCCGGTAGAAGCGCTCTGTCAGCCGCGGCAGGTGCTCGCGCGCCATCCCCGGGCCCCCACCGCTGATCCGCAGCGTGACGTAGCTCTGGTCTGGCGCATGGTCCGGGGTGAGCAGGCTGAGGTGCGCCGCACCCGGCTGACGCTGGCCCGCCGCATCGGCGGCCGAGACGCCGTTGGCCACCTCCAGGGTCACCGACGAGCCGGTGGGCGCATACTTCAGCGCGTTCTCCGTGAGGTTCTGGATCACCTGGACGACCTGGTCGCGGTCGGCGGGACTGACCAGCGCCGGCGCCGCCGGCAGGCGCGTCTCGAAGCGCACGCATTTCTCTTCCGCCAGCGGCGCGAGGGCATCGAGCACGTCGGTGACGGTGAGGCGCAGATCGGCGCGGCCTTGCGGCGGAATGTGCTCGTTGAGCTCGATGCGGCTCAGCGACATCAGGTCCTCGATCAGCCGCGCCATGCGCGCCGCCTGGTCCTGCATGATGCCCAGGAAGCGGTCGCGCGCGGCGGGATCGTCCTTGGCGTGGCCGCGCAACGTCTCGATGAAGCCGGTGAGCGAGGCCAGCGGCGTGCGCAGCTCGTGGCTGGCGTTGGCCAGGAAGTCGGCGCGGGTGCGCTCCGAGCGGCGCAGCTCGGTCTCGTCGCGCAGCGTCAGCAGCGCCAGCGGCCGGCCCTGCACCTCGCCCAGCGGCCGCGCCCGGGCTCGCCAGACCCGGTCCTGAGCGCCGCCGGCGAAATACAGCGTCTCGCTGGTGATGCGCCCGAACAGCGCCTCGTCCACCACCTCCAGCACCTTCGGATCGCGCACGGCGGTGACCAGCGGCGCGGCCTCGCGGGTGGGACGGAAGAGCTCGCCGGCGGCGGCGTTGGCGTAGATCAGTCGGCGGCTGGCCAGGTCGTCCGGCTCGTCGCCGGACACCACCAGCACCGGATCTTCCAGCGCATCCAGCACCGCGGTCATCGGCGCGATCACCCTGGCGGCCGCCGCAGCCTCGGCGCTGCCAACGCCGCGCCCTCGAACCGAGGGGGCGCCGACGCGGGGACGCCGGAGCAGCCAGGTCGTCGCGGCGACACCCACCGTCAGCGCCAGCACGCCGCCGCCGGCCGCCACAGCGAGCGACGACAGATGCGCCAGCACGAGCGACAGCAGCACGATGGCCAATCCCGCCGCCGCGGCGAGCGGCGTCCACGCCAGGCCGACGGCGAATCGATCGGACGGACGCTGCAGCGGCTCGGCGGTCATGGGAGGCGAATCGACGGCGGGATCCTGGTCCATTTCAGCCGTAGGATGTGTCGCGGGCGTGACAGGTTGTCGGCGGACGGAGCTGTAGCTTGAATGCAGCCCCATTGCAGTCTTAATAGCCGGCCAAGGATCGCTCCGTCGGCGGCTGTCAGCGAGTTTCGTGTATGCGCAGAACCCTCCTGGCCGCGGCCGCCATGGCGCCGCTGCTGGCCATGTTTGGAGGCGAGGCGTGGGCGTCCTGTCCCGCGGCCGGGACCACCACGTCCCAGGTCGGCGACATCACGCTGGACACCACCTGCGTCATCAAGCCGACCGCCGGCGGCTTTGGCCTGGAGATCAACTCCAACAACAGCATCACCATGCCGTCGGGCTCGCAGATCACCGCCACCGACGTGGACAACATCACCGGCGTGGTCGTCGTCGGCGGCAACACCGGTAACCTGGACGATGTCGGCTCGATCGCGCTGCAGATGTCGTACACACCGACGTTGGAAGGCCAGACCGGGATCGTCGGCGGCGTCTTCGCCACCGGGACCAACCGCATCGGCATCGATGTGATCGGGCCGGGTGTATTCAACGGCTCCATCCTCGCCGACACCGGCAACTCGATCACCATTCAGGGCGAGAACTCGGCCGGCATCGTGCTGCAGACGGGGATCACCGGCTCGCTGACGGTCAACGGGCCAATCTCGATCACCGGCGACTCGTCGCAGGGTATCAAGATCGCCGGCGCGGTCGGCGGCAACGTCGACATCAACTCGTCGATCACCGCGAACGGCATCGGTTCGCAAGGCGTCGTCACCAGCGCCCCCATCGCCGGGCAACTGGCCATCGCCAACGGCGCGATCTCGGTGACGGGCTATCGGGCCACCACCGCGCCCACCAACACCACGGTGCTCGACGATTTGGGACCGGACCAGCTGCAGCAAAGCGGCGCGGCGGTGCAGGTCGGCGGCAGCGTCGGGCAGGGCATCATCCTGCAACCAGCCATCACCACGGGCACCGGCACGGCCGCGGTCACGGCGTCGGCCGGCTCGATCCAGGCGTTCGGCAGCGCCCCGGCGCTGCAGATCGGCGCCGCGACCACCGCCGTGGTGATCGGCGACAACCCCAGCTCGAGCTTCGGCGTGATCATCGGCGGATCGGTGGTCGCCTCGGGCGTCTACAGCTCGCGGACCACGCCCAACCTGCCAGCGCCGGCGACCTCCGTCGGCATCCTGGTCGGCGACCCCACCTCGCTGGGCTACGGCGGCGCGATCACGCTGTCGCCGACCGGCGTGCAGATCCTCGGCGGCGCGGCCGGCGACACCGGCACGGTGAACCTCTCCGGCGGCATCGACGTCACCGGCGCCGTGCAGGCCACCTCCGTCGATGCGCAGTCGACCGGCATCGTGGTCGCCGCGGGTTCGTCGGTCGGCACGATCCTCAACAACAACAGCATCAGCGGCGCCGTCACCGCGCAGGGGCCCACCACCGCCCTCGGCATCTTCATCTATCCAGGCGCCAGCGTGACCTCGGTGGTCAACAACGGCATCCTCACCGGCGTGATCACCGCCCAGGCCAGCACCAGCGGCCAGGCCGGCGCGCTGATCGACGCGTCCGGGACGCTGACGTCGGTCACCAACACCGGGACCATCTTCGCCGGGATCATCCCCACCGATCAGAACTTCGTGGTCGGCGGCGCGGCGGTGGCCATCGACGTCTCGCGCTCGACCAGCGGCGTCAACATCACTCAGAGCCCCTCCACCACCTTCGAAGGCAACCCCAACGCCAGCTTCACGGGCTCGATTTCCGGCACGGTGCTGACCGTCACCGCGGTGAGCGCCGGCACGGTGCTGGTGGGCGAGACCGTCACCGGCACGGGGATCGCGGCCGGCACCACCATCACCTCCGAGGACACCGGCACCGGCGGCGTCGGCACCTATGTGCTCAGCAACTCGCAGACGGTGGCGGCCGGCGACCTCACCGCCGGCGGCGCGGCGCCGTCGATCACGGGCGATATCATCCTGGGCGCGGCGACGGTGGCGGCCCCGAACCAGCTGAACGTCAGCATCGGCACGGTGACCGGCGGCCTGACCGAAGCGATCACCTCGACCAACGCGGCGGGGCAGGTCACCTCCACCGACCGCAACCTCGACGTCAACATCAGCAACGCCCAGGTCGACATCACCAAGGCCGAGCTGCATCAGGTCACGACGCTGAACGTCAGCTCGACCGGCACGCTGATCGCCAAGATCGACCCCAGCTTCGCCATCGGCGCCAGCAATCCCACCCCGATCTTCGACACCACCGTCCATGCTGGTCAGGCCGGGCCGGATGGCTCGGCGAGCCTCGCCTCTGGCGCGCAGATCGGCGTTTCGTTCGACGGCCTGCAGACCGCCAGCGCGGCGACCTACGTGTTCGTGCACACCAGCGGACCGGGCGAACTCTCGGTGGGGCAGCTTGGGACCACAGCGCTGACCAACGCGCCGTTCCTCTACACCGCGGTGCCCGTCGTCAACGGCGGCGACCTCGACATCGACGTCTCGCTGAAGAGCCCGACGGAGCTCGGCCTCAACGTCAGCGAGACCGCCGCGTTCAAGCCGATCTTCGCGGCGCTGCAGAACGACCCGGCGCTGGCCCAGGCGATCATCGCGCCCACCACCCAGTTCGGCTTCCAGTCGCTGTTCCAGCAACTGGTGCCCGACCAGGGCATCGGCACCTTCGAGGCGCTGCAGTCGGCCACCGAGAAGATCGCGGCGCTGACCGCGCAGACGCCGGACTCCGGCGTGCGCATCGCCGGCAGCAGCCTGTGGCTGCAGGAAGTCAATGACCGGCTGCGCCGCAATACCGGCGACACGCTGGGCGGCGACGACAAGACCTTCGGGCTGGTCGGCGGCTGGGAGCATATGGGCCAGGGCGGCGGCGCCGCGGGCCTCACGGTTTCCTACCTCAACATCGAGACCGATCCCTACGCCGCGCCGGTGGGCGGACACCTGGTCAGCGATCTGGCGGAGCTGGGCGCCTACTATCGCCGCGCCTGGGGGGGCCTGCGGGTCTCGCTGCGCGGCGCCGGCGGCTATGCCTGGTTCACCGAGCGCCGCGACTTCGTCACCACTGGGCTGACCGAGAGCAGCTTCGGCGAATGGAACGGCTATTTCGCCGACGCGCACGGCGGCCTGGGCTACGAAGCCCACCTCGGCCGCTTCTACATGCGCCCCGAGGTCGACGCCGACTACATCTACCTGAACGAGGCCGCCCACGCCGAGAAAGGCGCCGGGCCAGGCTTCGACGTCGCCATCGCCAACCGGGTCAGCCAGGAAATGTCCGGGTCGGCGATCTTCGCCTTCGGCGCCCAGTGGGGCCACGACACCTGGTTCCGTAGCGAGTTCTTCGGCGGTTACCGCGACATCTTCTCGGGCAGCATCGCCAACACGGTGGCGACGTTCACCGGCGGCTCGCCGTTCACGCTGGCCGCCGGCGACAACCGCGGCGGCTACCTCATCGCCGGGTTCTCGCTGAAGGCCGGCACCCCGCTGTCGTACCTGGCGCTGAACGCCGAGGCCGACCTCAATCGCGACGTGCAGGACTACGACATCTATCTCTCCGGCCGGGCGATGTTCTAAGGGCGGCGCGCGCCGCCCTTAACCGCCCCGCAATCGGCGCCGGGCTATGGCCCGCGGCATGGACGACGCTCCTCAGCGCGTGCGGCTTCTGGGCGGCGAGGCGGACCTCGTGACGCCGGCCGAGGTGCTGCGCTTCGTCGAGCGCGCCGCCACCGACAGCGGACCGGCCAAGGTGGTGGCCAACCACAACGCCCACAGCCTCTTCCTGCTGCGCCGCTCGGAGACGCTGCGGCGCTTCTTCGCCAGCGCCGACCTGATCGAGATCGACTCCGTGCCGATGATCGCCTGGGGCCGGCTGCTGGGTCTGCCGATCAGCCGCGCCCACCGCGCCACCTACCTCGACTGGCGCGACGATTTCTGGCGGCTGGCCGACCAGCGCGGCTGGCGCGTCTTCTACCTGGGCGGCGCGCCCGGTGTGGCCGAGGAAGCCGCCAAACGTCTCGCCGTTCGCTATCCCAACGCCGCCATCGCCCAGCACCACGGCTATTTCGACCAGGCGCAGGGCTCCCAGGAGAACCAGCAGGTGGTGGCGCGGCTCAACGCCTTCGATCCGGACGTGGTCATGGTGGGCATGGGCATGCCGCTGCAGGAAACCTGGGTGCTGGAGAACCGCGCCTGCATCCGCCGCGGCGCCATCCTCACCGTCGGCGCGGCCTTCGACTACGAAGCCGGCGCCCAGAAAGCCGCGCCGCGCTGGACCGGGCGCCTGGGCGTGGAATGGCTGGCGCGCCTCGCCGGCGACCCCAAACGCCTCGCCCACCGATACCTGATCGAGCCGTGGTCGCTGATCGGCCCGGCGCTGGACGACCTCGCCGCGGCGAGGCGTCGCCTCGCCAGCCACTGACGCCGCTCGCCGAGCCGCGCCATACTCCGCCGCGCGGAGGGTTGCGATTCGATGCCGGTCACGTTCGAGGGGTTCCCGCGCGTCATCGACCGCGAGGCGTTGAAGCCGGGCCGCTGGTTCGTCGCCGCCGAAGGCGCGCGGCCGCTGATCTGCTTCTCCACCGAAGAGGGCGAGGGCGACGAGCGCGTCATCCTCACCTTCGGCAACACCCGGCCTGAAGTGCTCGACTTCGCGCCGGCGCTGCTGAAGACGCTGGCCGGCCCGCTGGCGACGCTGGAGCATGAGCTGGTATTCGCGCCGGGCCTCGCCGGCCACTCGCCGCAGCTGACCGCGCCGGTGCGCCGCGCCTTCCGGCCCGGCGCGCTCCTACGCCTGCGCAGCGGCGACCTTGGCCTCGGCTACGCCGGCGAGGGCGGCGCGCTGGTGGCCATCTCGCTGCTCACCGGCCTGAAGAGCGAGGGCGTGGAGCTGGTGTTCGACCGCTGGACGTTATCGCTGCGCCGCGCCGGAACGGAGATGCTGATCGGGGCCTATCGGCCGCTCTGAGCCAGCGCGGCCTCGCTCGCCACGGCGCCCGCCGCGTCCGGCCGCAGCGGCCAGTCGACGATGATCGCCTTGCCATCGGTCAGCGCCCGCACCGAGTGGCGCGTGTGCGGCGGCACAATCGCCACCATCCCAGCCCGCGCCACCTGCGCCACGCCGGCGATCGTCACCTCGAGCGCGCCTTCGATGACGTTCCACACCTCTTCCTGCTCGTGCCCATGCTCGTGGATGCTCGAGCCGGCGTCGAACTCGTAGTGCGCGAAGGTCATGGTCTGCGAATGAAAGATCCGCGCCCGCCACCCGGGCAGTCGTTCGGTGATGGGTAGGGCCTGGGTGTCAACAAAGGGCATGGGTGGGCTCCTGAGGCGCCAAGTTCAGCATCCCAAGCGGACGGCGTCGAGGCGTGTTCCTTCTCCCCCTTGCGGGAGAAGGTGGCCCGAAGGGCCGGATGAGTGGTCGCGCCGGCGTCCAGAATTTGATTGCCAGACGCAAGTCGTACGAACCCGTCGACCCCTCATCCGTCGCTGCGCGACACCTTCTCCCGCAGGGGGAGAAGGAACGCGCTGTGCTTACGGCCGCCAGCCGGCGCTTTGTTGGCGTCCGCCTTGGCTGGCGCCCTGGCCGTGGCGGTTGCCGTTGCTGTTCGCCGGCCTGCCATGGCCGCCAGCGGGCCGGCCCTGATGGGGCGCGCCGGCGGGGCGGGCTTGCGCGGCGACGGCCGGCTTGCCCGGAGCGCCGCCGCCGTTGCGGGACGGCCCGCGGCGGTGCTGCTTCTTTGGGCGACCGGCCTGATGATCGGCCGACGGCAGCGCGGTGTCGCGGTTGGCGCGCATGTCCTCGGCCGGGATCTGCATGCGGGTCAGCTTCTCGATGTCGCGCAGCAGCTTCACCTCGGCGCGGTCGCACAGCGTGATGGCGATGCCTTCGGCGCCGGCCCGCGCGGTGCGGCCGATGCGGTGCACGTAGGCTTCCGGCACGTTGGGCAGCTCGAAGTTGAACACGTGGCTGATGTCGTCGACGTCGATGCCGCGGGCGGCGATGTCGGTGGCGATCAGCGCCTTCACCCGGCCGGCCTTGAAGTCGGCGAGCGCGCGCTGGCGCTGACCCTGGCTCTTGTCGCCGTGGATGGCCGAGACCTCGATGCCGGCGGCGGCCACGAACTTGGCCAGCCGGTCGGCGCCGCGCTTGGTGCGGGTGAAGACGATGGCGCGGCTGACCGCCTTGGGGCTGACCAGGTCGACCAGCAGCTCGCGCTTGCGGTCGGCCTCGATGTGGATGACGCGCTGAGCGACCTTCTCCACCGTGGTGGCCTGCGGGGTGACGCGCACCTCGGCGGCGTCGCGCAGGATCTCGGCCGCCAGCGTGGCGATAGCCGGCGGCATGGTGGCGGAGAAGAACAGGTTCTGCCGCGCCGTCGGCAGCTTGCGCACGATGCGGCGGATCGGCTCCAGGAAGCCGAGGTCGAGCATCTGGTCGGCTTCGTCGAGCACCAGCACTTCGGTCTCGTCGAGGCGCACCGCGCCCTGGCCCATGTGGTCGATGAGGCGGCCGGGGGTGGCCACCAGCACGTCGACGCCGCCGGCGATGGCGCGCATCTGGCCGCCGTACTTCACCCCGCCCACGAACACCGCGACGCTGACGCCGCTGCGCGAACCATAGGTGCGGAAGCTCTCGGCGATCTGCTGCGCCAGCTCACGGGTGGGGGCCAGCACCAGCACGCGGCAGGCGCGGCGCCCGGCGCGGCGCTTGTCGGCGGCGATCTTGTGCAGGATCGGCAGCGCGAAGGCCGCGGTCTTGCCGGTGCCGGTCTGGGCGACGCCCAGCAGGTCGCGGCCGGCCATGACCGGAGGGATGGCCTGCGCCTGGATCGGCGTCGGCTCGTTGTAGCCCTCGGCGCGCAGCACGGAGAGCAGGCTCGGCGCGAGGCCGAGGTCGGTGAATTGAGTCAAAACTTGAAGGACTTTCTTTTGGTCGTAGCGTGAACGAACGCCAGGAGCGTGCCGCGGAATGCGGCGCGCCGGCGCGATGGGCGGAAAACGCCCCGCGTGATCAGGCGTCGTTTGGAAGCTAGTCGGGCGATCGGCGAGCGGATCGTCAGAGCTGACGTCCACACGCGGCCGAGGCCGCCCTATGAGGCCCGCAGGATGCAGGCGCGCCGCATATGGCCGTGTTGCGGGTTAATGTCCAGTGTGCGGGGTGACGCGGGGCAGCGTCTGTTACGTCGCAGATCAGTTGCAGCGGCCGCAGTTCATGGCACTGTCCGCCATTCGCTTCAGAGGAACGCCATGTCCGAGTGGGATCAGCGCATCGACCACAATGTCGATGCAAGTCAGGTTTTGTGGAGGGCCGCGGGCGCGGCCCTTGGCGCTGACAACGATCCTATCTCAAGCGGCGCGTCCAACAATTGGATTCCAGTCCCGTCCGTGGAGCTGAGAGAAGCATCGAGCGTCGCAGACATGGGCATTTGGTACGCCATTGGCGAAGCGTGGTCGCAAATCGCGTTGGCGGCTTCCACCCAACCCAACCCGCGCATCCTCGACATAGGATGCGGTGTTGGCAAAATGGCTCGTTTTTTCGCCATGACACCGGGAATCGAATATCTCGGCATAGACGTTTTTGCGCCGGCAATTCAGTGGTGCCAGAAGGCTTTCGACCCGCTGCCTCAGTTTCGATTTGTGCACTTCGATATCCACTCGCCGCTCTACAACGCAAGTGGCGTGTTGGACGTCGCCACAACCCCGGTGCCGACCGACGAGACATTTGACCTGATCATCTGCGCATCTCTCTTCACGCATTTGTACGAAGCGGCATTTGTCCACTACCTCGCCGAACTCAGCCGATTGCTGTCGCGAGATGGCCGCGCTATCGTGTCTATTCACAATGAACCAGACAACGGCCGACTGTCGGGTCAGGAAACACGTATTGACATCTCAGATGCTTACTTCGTGGAACTCATTGCCTCAGCGAAGCTGCGGATAGAAAGACGCGTAGGGCCCGTGTTTGGCCAAGAACTCTACGTCCTCGGGCTTGCTTGAACGGGATTTGTCGCCGCCAGCGCCTTCTGAGAGAGAACGCATGAATTCACCGTTAGCCGAATACGTCCGTCGCCGCTCTGGACCGCTGGCTCTTTTCTCCGCTACAGCCGCAGCCTTCCTTGTCTATGCCTTGCAATTTAAGTCTTCACCTTATCTCAGCGGCGACGGCCAGCAGTACTGGGATCTTGGCAGTACGTTCTTTCAGAGCGGACACTTCAATCTGCTAGACTTTGGCCCAAACCTTAGAGGGTATTTTCTTCCGCTAACGCTTGGCGTCATCCAAGGCATTGCGAGGGCGCTGGGGATGGACGCGTTCCAGCTATTCTTCTTCGTCAGTTGCGTGTTCACTGCCGCGATCACCACCACAGTTGTCCCGACCTTGATGCAACGACTGTTCGGCATCAAGACTACGACCTGGCAGTCTATATTCTTTTCGGGCTTGTTCTTCCTGTTTTGGCGAGGCTACCTCGTCGAACCGCTGTCGGATTCTTGGTCGGTATTCTTGCTTCTAATATCGATGCTTTGTGTGAGTGGGCTCGCTCAGAACGACAAATCGGTGCGAGGTCTAGCTTCTTCAGGATTAGCTGGCGTTTGTGGAGGCATAGCTGCTAACGTAAGACCGATTTACATAGTATGTCTGCCGGTACTTCTGGTTGTTATTCTGTTAGCTGCCAGAAAGAATCCTCGCGTGGCAGCTTTTACCGCGCTAGCGTTTTGCGCTGGCGCTTGGCTAGCCGTGCTTCCACAGAGCGTTATCAACTATCATTACCTGAAATCGTGGAACCCACTTGCTCAAAGTGGGAGTCTATATTTCTATCAAGCGTTCTTTGGTTTGCCGATTCAGCGAAACGAGTGTGCGTTTTACGTCGATAGCACAGGCTTGAACCTAGCTAACTCTCTTGGCATCAAGATGATGGTAGCCAAGGACAATGGGGAGTTCCTATTCAATATTATATTGCCACAAAATCCGCTAAGGGCGTATCTGTCGTTAGCGTTTCACAATCCGATCGAGATGTCGATTGTATACCTCCGTCACATCGTCAACGGAATCACGCTTATAAACAGCAATATCTATCAGTGTGCGCCGGGGAGCCCAAGAAGAGTACTAAATGTATTGTCTTCTGGTTCTATAATGCTGGCATTATTTCTGACGATGATAAAACCACCAAAATTTATACGTCGTCGACTTGCAATCTTAGTTCTGGTCTTGGCGGCGCCCGTCATCTTGGTAATTCCGACCGCGGTCGAGGGACGATTTTTCTTGCCGTTGCACCTCGCGGCCTACGCAGTCCTTGCTTTTGGATCCTCCTGGATGGCGCTGTCGGCCGCGACCCTGAAACGGGCGGCGCTGCTTGCGCCGCTGATTGTTGCGATGGAGTTGTTCACGCTGACGATAATGGCCGACACTTACCAGTCGACCTACCTATGGCTGGGCGCTTCGACCGATGGCGTTTCGCTACGCCAAAACCCCGTCGCGTTTTAAGTGCACGTCGCCCTGGACGCTGGCAACCCGCCGCTCGCGGTTGGACCGTCAGTTAGCGGCGTGCGGCACGACGGGATCGATGCCGTCCCGACATTTGATTTTCTTCAAGAATTTGGCGCGCTCGGAGCGATTCGAACGCCCGACCCTCAGATTCGTAGTCTGATGCTCTATCCAGCTGAGCTACGAGCGCGCGCCGCCTGGAAGGCGAAGGCGCGGAACCTAGTCGGCCGGGGCGCAAGTTTCAAGGCCCCGCCCGGCCGCGTTGGCATGCGGCAAAACGCGTGAAAACAAGCGGCGCTCACACAAACCGTTTCATCCCGGCCGTAACGCGAAGCGCGGAGAGCAACTGTGTTTTTCAGGCTGCTCGGAAGGCTTGGCCTGATCTGGCCATGGCGTTGAGAGCGACGAGCAGCTTTCGCATGACGGCGACGATGCCGACCTTGGGCGGGTTGCCCTTGGCGGTGATCTGCGCGCGGAAGGCGTTCCATGGGGCGTAGGCTGTGCAGGCGCCCAGCGCGGCCATGTAGAGGGTGCGCCTGAGGTCGGCGCGGCCACCCTGGATGGCTGAGCGAGCGCGCCAAGTTCCGGGTCGGCAGGCGCCACGCCGACCAGCGCAGCGATGCGCTTGGCGTCTCGAGCGCCAAGCTCGGACAGCCTGGCCAGCAGGGTGAAGGCCGTCACTGGGCCGACGCCAGGGGCAGAGCGCAGAAGCTCGAGGCGAGACTTGAGCTCTGCGCTCTCGGCGACGCGCGCCTCAAGGGCGGCCTCTACCGCTCGCAGCTGCGCCTCGATTAGATCGAGCCGCGCCTGGATGAGGCTGTGGACCAGCTCGTCGTCGGCTTGGGCCAGCTGGTTGCCGAGCCGGATCTGCTCCTGCACCAGTTGCGCCCTGGCATCGACGAGCGCGACGAGCCTGGCGTCAGCGTGCTCCTGGACTTGCGGCTCGTCCTTGGCGACGTCGTGAGCAAAGCGCGCCAGCACCGCCGCGTCGATCGGATCGGTCTTGGCCCTGCGGCCCAGCGCTTCGGCGTAGCGGCGCACCCGCCAGGCATCCACCCGCCGAGCCTTCAGCCCGGCCGCCAGCAGCGCCGCCAGCACCGGCTTCTCGTAGCCGCCGGTGGGCTCCAGGACGACCAGCGCTGGCGATAACCGCCCCAGCCGCTGGATCAGGCACGCGATACCCCCGCCATCGTTGGCGACTTTGAAGCCGCCTGAAGGATAGATCGCCACCTCCAGCTCACGCTTGCTCACGTCGATACCGACAAAGCTCTCGACTTGCGTCATCATCCGCCTCCCGGGCTTGTGACTGCGGGCTCTGATCCCGCGCAACTGTTCGGGCTATTGGAGTGGCGAACGCGAACCTTTGCTCTGCACGGTGTTCCAGCACCGACCGGGACCACGGTTTCGCGTCCGCACGAGCGGGGCCGGACTCATGACGGTCCGCCCCGCTCGCACTGCAAACTCTAGCGAATTCCCAACAAACAAGCCGGGATCTACTCAGCGACGGCGGCTACGAGTAGATCCCGGATGAGTCCGCTTCGCGGCTCTCCGGGAGACACGGCTTATGTATTTGTAATCACTGAGAAGATGCGAACGGCGAACGGCGCGACGCCGGCTCAGCGCCCCGCGGCCGCGGCCAGCCCCTTGGCCAGGTCGGCACGGTCCATCACCGGCTGCCAGTGCACCTCGGCGTCGAGGCCCTGGAACAGGGGCTCGAAGATCACCGGGATGTCGGACGGGTCCTTGAGGTCGAAGACCACGAACATGGTGCGGTGGCCGGCCTCGAGGCCGAAATAGGCCGCCTCGGGCTGGATCTTGGCCATGAAGCCTTCCATCAGCTGCGGCAGCGTACCGTCCTTGATGGCGACGTTGCCGGTGTGGGCCGGAATGTTCACTCGGCAGAAGACGCGCATGCTGTTTCTCCCTGAAACCGAATGCCTCTTTCTACGCGCCGAATGTGACGCCGGATCAAGCCCGCCGGGCGGCGGCGCTATGGCGCCCCGCCGGCCCGCACATTGGCCTCGATCAGGTCGAGCCGGTCCTTCTCGAAGCCGGCGCGCGGCGCCAGGCTGCCGTCGGCGTTGATCTCCAGCAGCTGGTCGCCGGCGTTGGTGTAGCGCGGCCAGGCGACGCCGCCGGCGCTGTCCGGATCGCCGGTCTTGGCGAAGGCGACCCAATAGGCGTGCATCGCGGCGGCCACCTTGTAGTCCTGGTCGGTGGAGGCCGGGATGTCGCGCCCGCCGATGGTCATCGGATGGTCGAGGAGGTTGGCGAACACGAACGGGATCTCCGAGCCGTGCGCGGCGCCGTAGACCTTGGCCCGGTTGGCCTCGGCCACGTAGTCGAAGCGGTAGACCCAGGCGGGCACGCCCTGCTTGTCCATCTGCCGCGCCAGGAAGCGGTCGGGCTCGGTGATCATGGTGTCGGTGAGCACGTCGCGGGCCATGTCGAGGTCGTCGCGGGCGCCGTAGGCGGCCTTCACCTTGGCCGGATCGCCGGCCCGGGCGAGGGTGGCGGCGGGGGCAGCGCTCACCATCTGTTCGAACAGGCTGGCTTCATAGCTGTTACCGCCTTCCATGTAAGGCACGTGGGCTTCGACGCCGGCGGCGAAGGCCTGGGCGATGCCCTGAGTGAGGATCTGGCCGTCGAGGATCGGGCCCGGTGACGCGCCGCCGCCGAGAGCGACCGTGCCCGCCAGCACCTTGTCGGCCGGGATGGCGCGCAGGGCGGCGGCGGCCGCCGCGTCGGTCCCGGTGACGCCCTGCGTCTGCGCGAAGCTGGCGCCGCTCTGCTCGGCCGCGGCGAGCGGCTTGGGGACCGAGCGGCCGAAGCCGCTCTCGGAGATCGCCTTGTCGAAGAGCCCCTTCGCAGCGGGCGACGTCATCAGGTAGTTGACCGAGATGCCGCCGGCGCTCTCACCGAAGACGGTGATGTTGCTGGTGTCGCCGCCGAAGGCCGCGACGTTGGCCTTTACCCACTTCAGCGCGGCGATCTGGTCCATGATGCCATAGTTGCCGACCGGGCCGGGGCCACCGTCCAGCGCCGGGTGCGCGAAGAAGCCGAAGCGGCCCAGCCGATAGTTGGCGCTGACCAGGATCACGCCTTTCTCGGCGAAATGGGTCCCGTCGTAGAACGGCGTCGAGGCCGCGCCGTTGGTGAAGGCGCCGCCATAGATCCATACCATCACCGGCAGCTTGTCGCCGGCCTTGGTTCCGGCTGGGCGCCAGACGTTGATGGTCAGGCAGTCCTCGCTCATCGATGCGCTCGCGCCGGCAAAGCGGCTGAGCTGCATGCACTCGGGGCGGAAGGCGCTGGCGTTCTTCACCCCGGTCCAGGCCGCGGCCGGCTGCGGCGGGCGCCAGCGCAGGTCGCCCACCGGCGGGGCGGCGAACGGGATGCCCTTGAAGCTCTCGACCTTGCCGGCGGTGACGCCAGCGACGTCGCCCTTGTCGGTGTGGACGGGATCAGCGGCGGCGCCGGTCGCGACGGCGATCAGCGAGACGCCGGCGAACGCGGCGGCCAGTTTGGCGAACATCATGGGCTCTCCCCCCGGAGAAAAGGCTTTGTGGTTATGGCGCTCTTGTAGCGCCGCCGAGACGCAACCCCAAGTCTCCCCTCCCTCCCCTTCATGGGGAGGGACGCTGACCCCGGACTTGTTCCGGGGTCAGCCGGGTGGGGATGTCCGACGCATCAGCGATGTTCTGAAAGCGCCTGTGCGCGGCGTTTGACTTCCCCACCCGAACGCTACGCGTTCTGCCCTCCCCATGAAGGGGAGGGAGGCACTACGGCAGGTAGCCGCCGAAGGGGTTGAAGGGGTTGGGCCGCGGGCGTTGCTGCTGGGGCGGGGGCTGGCCCTGGTTGCCGTAACCACCTTGGCCGCCCTGCCCGCCATAACCGCCGCCCATGTGGCTCATGTCCATGCCAACGATTCCGGAGGTAGCGGAGCGGTAGCGGACCTTCACGGTCCAGAGGATGTGCCACGGCTGCGGCGCCGGCGGACGCTCCGGGTACGATAGGTTGGTCTCGCCGCCGTAGCCGACCAGGTTGTAGAAGCCGCTGTGGCCGGCCGCCTGCACCGCTTCCTGCGGGATCGTGCACGAGGTCTGGTCCGCCGGCATCAGCACGTGGCTGCCCACCAGCCGGGCGATCTCGTGGTCGCTGAGATAGTCCGGCAGGCCGAACGACGAGGCCTCGACCGCGCTCGAGGTCCACATCACCACCTGGTCCTGGCCCTGCGCACCTATCATGTCGGCGAAGTAGCCCTGCGCGCCGTCGACGCGCCGCCAGCCCAGCGTCGCCGAGCCGGACGGATTGCGCTGGTTGGCGGTCATCTGGATGGGCGGCAGGAAATCCTGGTCGGCGGTGAGGCTGAAGTGGATGTCGGGCGTGTAGTTGCCCTTCACCGTGTGGTCGCCCTGCAGCGAGCCTTGCGGCGGCACGGTGGTGTTGGACTGGGCGTTCGGCCACTCGCCGTAGGTGGCGTTGCGCTGCGGCGAGGGCGGCTGCATCGGCGCGATCGCCAGCGCGTGCTGCAGGTCCATGAACTTCTGCGCGCCGCCCGTGGCCATGGTGGCGAAGTCGATGACGAACGGCTGGCCGGGGCCGGCGTGCTCGCCGCAGCCCCAGAAGATCAACATCTTGCCGTGCGGCTGCTGGTATTGCGACGGCGGACCCGGCGCGGCTTCCTGGTGCGAGGGCTGCTGGGTGGGCGTCACCAGCGGCAGCACCGGGCCGGCGCCCAGGCCTTGCGGCGGGTCGTGCTCCGCGGCGGGCGGGCCGCCGTCCGGGTGGCGCGCGGAGCCCAGCTGCAGGATGAGGACATGGCTGACCGCGCCACCGGACATCATCGCCTGCATGTCGGGCCGGCCGCCACCGCTGCTCATGCCGGCCATGCCGCTGGTGGTGGCCGCGCTCATCCAGTACTCGGCCACCGGCCCGGTCACCGGCTGCTCCGGCGCGCTCACCGCCGCGCCCGCCACCACCAGGCCCACGCCCAGCGCCGCCGTCCTCACGTAGTTCATGCCGAGGCCTCCCAGGATTCGGGGAGCATTGTTATCCGACTCCTCCCATGCCGCGAAGACGGCGGCCGGAAGGCCCCCTCCACCCCTTTGGGGTCCCCCTCCCCCACCCTCCGGGCGGTGGAGGAGAGTCGAGGTCGCGCCGTCGCTCTCCTCCCCCACAGGGGGAGGGGGACCGCGAAGCGGTGGAGGGGGCTCTACCCCCGGAACGCGTCCTTGGCCGCGCGCACGGCGCCGAACACCTCGTAGTCCGGGGCGCCGACCTTGCCGACTTTGGCGGCCAGCAGCGGGGCGCGCAGGAAGGGGTTGGTGGCCTTTTCCAGGCCGATGGTGGTGGGCACGGTGGCTTCGCCCCGCTCGCGGGCCGCGAACACCTCGGCGGCCCGGGCCTTCAGCGCCGGATCGTCGTCGACGCTCAGCGCGAAGCGGGCGTTGGAGGCGGTGTACTCGTGGGCGCAGTAGACCTTGGTGTCGTCCGGCAGCGCCGCCAGCCGCGACAGCGAGGCCCACATCTGGTCGGCCTTGCCCTCGAACATCCGCCCGCAACCCAGCGCGAACAGGGTGTCGCCGACGAAGGCCACGCGGTCGGCGTCGTCGAAATAGGCGATGTGGCCCAGCGTGTGGCCACCGGTCTCAATCACCGTGAAGCGGGTCTCGCCCAGCTCGACGACGTCGCCGCCGACCACCGCGCGGTCCAGCGGCGCGATGCGGGTCACTTCCTGCGGGCCGACGATGAAGCAGCCGGTGGCCGCCTTGATCTCGGCGTTCCCGCCGGCGTGGTCGCCGTGCCAGTGGGTGTTGAAGATGAAGTCGAGGCGCCATCCCGCCTTCTCCAGCTCCGCAAGGATCGGCGCGACGTCGGGCGTGTCGATGCACGCGGTCTTGCCGGTGGCGTCGTCGCGGATCAGGAAGCCGTAGTTGTCGGATAGGCAGGGAAACTGGCGGACGGTGAGGGTCATGGCTTACTCCGTTCCTCCCATTCTACATTGAGAGCCTCGGACTTAGGGAGCCTCGATGCGCCGCGACGTGCTGGACCTGCGCCAATTCTACGCCGGCGCGCTCGGTGGCGCGGCGCGCGAGATGGCGGCGCGCAAGGTTGGCGAGGCCTG
>DASXZG010000022.1:0-4054 GCA_036502045.1 Caulobacteraceae bacterium
ACCACGCCCGAACTGCGCCCGAAATGCCGCCAAATCTCAACCGACACGGCGAAATCCACCGACCCGACGCCTCCCAGAGCGCTCAGCTAGGCCTCGCCATCCCATCTCAACCGCCGGACCCGTTTACGCAACGGGCCCGCAGGGGGAGAAGGGAACCGTCCACTTAGCCTTGGATCGCGAAGCCGCCGTCCACCGCCAGCGAACTCCCGGTCACGAAGTCCGAAGCCGGGCTTGCCAGGAACACAGCCGGCCCCTCGAAGTCGTCCGGCACGCCCCAGCGGCCCGCTGGCGTGCGGTTCACGATCACATCGCCGAACGGCGAGCCCTTGGCGCCGCGGGTCATGTCGGTGGTGATCCAGCCGGGCAGGATGGCATTGACCTGGATGTTATCCGGCGCCCACGCCGCGGCCAGCGACTTGGTCAGCTGGATCAGCCCGCCCTTGCTGGCGCTGTAGGCCGCCGTCCGCGCCGCGCCGAAGATCGCGTACATCGAGCCGATGTTGATGATCTTGCCGTGGCCCGCCGCCTTCATCATCGGATGGCAGGCCTGGCTCGCCACCAGCGCGGCGGTCAGGTTGGTCTGCAACACGAGGTGCCAGTCGGTGAGGCTCATGGTCTCGGGCCGCCCGCCGCGCGCCACGCCGGCGTTGTTGACCAGGATGTCGACCTTGCCGAACTTCGACGCGGTCGCCGCCACCATGTCGCGGCAACCCTGCTCGGTGGAAACGTCGGCCTCCAGCGACTCGGCCGGGGCGCCGAGGGCCGTCAGCTCGGCCAGCGCCTTGACCATCTTGTCCTGGTTGCGCGCGGCGATCATCACCGTGGCGCCCGCCTTGGCCAGCCCCTTGGCCATGCCAAGCCCGATGCCGCCGTTGCCGCCAGTGACCAGCGCCACTTTGCCGGTGAGGTCGAAGGGGCCCGTCACCGCCTATCCCCTCGGCGTCCGCCGCTGCGCCAGCGCGGCGACGCTCGACGTGCCGATCGGCCCCTGCTCGTCGTAGAGCCAGCACTCGGCGATGGAGACGCCCGCTGTCGCGTGGTGGTTCATGGTCTCGAAGCCCACCCATTCGCCCGCCGGCAGCCGGTGCAGATAGAGGGTGATGTCGGCGTTGATGTAGTTCAGGCCCTTGTCGCCGGAGTTGGCGAAGGGGCTGGCGAAGTCGGCGGCGAGCGCGGCTCGCACGAACGGCGTCATCGGCTCGCCTTCGACGCATTCGCGAAAGTCGTTCATCCAGATGCGCTTGTGCGCCCCGGTGGCGCCGAAGCCGCCGCGGATCGGCCGGGTGTTCCACATGCCGCCCATGCCGCCGCGATTGTCGGCCGGCGGCGCGATGTCCTGCGGCAGCGGCGCGTCCCAGTTAGGCGGGCTCCAGACCTCGCCCTCCGGGTTCTCCGACTTGCGCAGGAAAAGGCAGATGGCCCGGGCCATGCTCACCCCGTCGACCAGGTATTCCGCGTCGATCACCTTGACCCGGTTGCCCTCGCGGATCGGCGTCAGCGTGACCGCCGCCGGCGTGGTGATCTTCGGCAGCCGGTACATGTCGATGGTGAACCGGGCCGGCAGGAAGTCCGGATCGCCGAACTCCTGCTCGATGCGGTGAGCCAGCAGGCCCGCGGCGACGCGGCCATGCAGTGACGTGGGGTCCCAGGGCCCGCGGGCCGATTGGGTGGGCTGAAAAAGCTCGCCGTCGCGGCGAAAGAACGGATCAGGTGTTGTCATCAAGCGTGAGCCTATGGCGGATTCCCGCGACGGAGGCGAGGGGGCTTTCGTTTGGTCGGTATGGGTCTTTGCCGCCTTGGCGCGTCCCCTTCCCCCTTGCGGGGAAGGGTTAGGGATGGGGGTGTTAGCTCGGTCTCTCCGGTTGGCATGCCAGTCACCTGATGCTGAGCTTGCACCCCCACCCCCGACCCCTCCCCGCAAGGGGGAGGGGAGCTGGAAGGCAGCGCGATGACCGAGGAGATCGAGATCAGGCTTGGGCGCGTTGAGGACGCGGCCAAAATCCGCGCGCTGACCCGCGCCGCCTACGCCAGGTGGGTCCCGATGCTCGGCCGCGCGCCCGCGCCGATGACCGCCGACTATGACGCCGCCGTGCAAAAGCACCGCTTCGATCTGCTCTACCGCGACGGCGCGCTCGCGGCGCTGATCGAGACCGTGGACGAGGGCGACCGGCTGCTGATCGAGAACGTGGCGGTGGCGCCGGATGGCAAGGGCAGGGCCTGGGCACGCGGCTCATGGGCCATGCCGAAACCATCGCCCGCGACCTCGGCCACACCCTGGTCTGGCTCTACACCAACCAGCGCTTCGACGAGAACATCCGCCTCTACCAGCGCCTGGGCTACGCCATCGACCGCACCGAGACGTTCGAGACCGGCGTCACCCGCGTCTACATGAGCAAACGGCTCACGCCTTAGGGGCCGCGCACTCGCGACAACACGCTGCCTTGGCCAGCCTTGCGCATCAAGCGAACAGTAGTTACTTGTGGTGATGATCGGCGCGCGGCGCCGGCCACGGTCTTTGACATCGTTTAGAATCTCTACGGCAGCCGCCGACGGCGAAACGCGGAGGGCGCCGCTTGTATCGGCGATTTACGGTGCGCCGAGCCCCGCCGGCGCCCAGATTTTCTCCAGCGCCAGGCGCTAGTACGCCCGCGCGATCAGCACGTCTTCCACCGCCGGCTTGCCCGTGAACAGGCAGGTTCCGCCGGCGCCGGATTGCGCCAGGGGGGTGTTGCGGATCGTCAGCCGCAACGACTTCAGCTTCGCTTCCACCGCGTCCAGCGCCGCGCCGGTGGGCCGCGACCAGGGCGCGCGCACCCAGCCCTTGAAGAGGACGCCCTCGTCGTCCTCCTCGTCGGACGCCGCGCCGGGGCCGAAGTACTCCGCCAGCTCCTCGAACGAGCGGAGGTCAGAGCGGATGTTGCCGTCGAGCCGCGCCTTGGCCTCGGCGAAGAGCGCGGCCTGGATCTCGGCGAGCAGAGCGGGCGCCTTGGCCACGAACTCGTCGCGCGGCATCGCCAGCGTTGCGATCTTCTCGCCGTCGCGGAGATTGTCGCGGCGCATGAAGCTGACCTGGCCGGCGGCGGCGTCGCGCGGACCGACCTCGACGATGATCGGGGCGCCGCGCCGCACCCATTCCCAGCGCTTGTCGGCCGAGCGGGAGCCGCGGGTGTCCAGCAGGGCGCGGGTGCGCTCGCCCAGCGTCGTCGTCGCCGCCAGCGCCTTCACCAGCGCTTCGCCGTAGGCCAGCACCTCGGCGTCCTCGGGCTTGTCGCGCAGCATCGGCACCACGACGATCTGGCGCGGCGCGATCGCGGGCGGCAGGCGCAGACCGTCGTCGTCGCCGTGAGTCATCACCACGCCGCCGATCAGCCGCGTCGACACCCCCCAGCTGGTGGTGTGGCAGTACTTGAGGCTGCCGGACGCGCTCTGGAAGCGGATGTTCTGAGCGTGAGCGAAGTTCTGGCCGAGGTAGTGCGAGGTGCCGGCCTGCAGCGCCTTGCCGTCCTGCATCATCGCCTCGATGGAGAAGGTGGCGACGGCGCCGGGGAAGCGCTCGTTCTCCGGCTTCTCGCCGGCGATCACCGGCATCGCCAGCGTGGTCTCGGAGAAGTCGCGATAGACCTCAAGCATGCGCATGGTCTCGGCGCGGGCGTCCTCGGCGTCGGCGTGGGCGGTGTGGCCCTCCTGCCAGAGGAATTCCGAGGTGCGCAGGAACAGCCGCGTGCGCATCTCCCAGCGCACCACGTTGGCCCACTGGTTGATCAGCATCGGCAGGTCGCGGTGGCTCTTGATCCAGCGCTGGAAGGCATCGCCGATGATGGTCTCGGAGGTGGGCCGCACGATCAGCGGCTCGTCCAGCTCGGCCTCGGGGTCGACCACCAGCTTGCCGTCGACCGCCTTCAGCCGGTGGTGGGTGACCACCGCCATCTCCTTGGCGAAGCCTTCGACGTGCTCGGCTTCCTTGGCGAAGAAGGAGAGCGGGATGAACAGCGGGAAGTAGGCGTTGACGTGCCCGGTCTCCTTGATGCGGCGGTCGAGGTCGCGCTGCATCTCT
>DASXZG010000023.1:0-139469 GCA_036502045.1 Caulobacteraceae bacterium
CCTGGTCTGTTCGCGGCGGGGGCGAAACCGTCGAGCGAGGCGCTGCGCGCCGCGCAAGCCCAGCTGCTGCGCGACGGGCGGCTGCAGTTCGCCTTCACGACTGCGCCGCCTGTGACGCCGCCGGCGCCCACGCCCGGCTGGCTGAAGTGGCTGGAAAACGCCATCGGCTGGATCGGCCACTGGCTTGGCTACGTGTTCTGGGCCGGCGTGGCGCTGGCGGCCGCGGCGCTGGTGGTCTTCATCGTGCTGGAAATCGCCCGCACCCGCTGGCCCAACCTGTTCCGTCGCAAGCCCAAGCTGGCCACGCCGGTCGCCGACTGGCGGCCCGACGCCAGTGTCGCCCGCGCGCTGCTGGAAGAGGCCGACAAGCTGGCGGCCGAGGGCCGCTACGCCGAAGCCGTGCGCCTGCTGCTCCACCGCAGCATCGAGGACATCGAGCATCACCGCCCGCGGCTGGTGCGACCGGCTTTCACCGCCCGCGAGATCGCCGGGCTGGGTGACCTGCCGCCCAGCGCCCGCGACACCTTCGCAGGCATCGCCGGCGTGGTGGAGCACAGCCTCTTCGGCGGGCGCGGGGTCGACGCCGACGCCTTCGCCACTTGCCGCCGCGCCTACGAAGCCTTCGCGTTTCCCGGGGCCTGGGCGTGAGCGATCAGGCCGCGAGCGCTCGCCCGCTTTTCACCCCGCGCACCGCTATCGCGCTGGTGCTGGTGGGAGTCTTCGGCTTCTCGGCCTTCGTGACCCTCCTCGCTTATGCCCCTGATCTTCAGCAGGACCCGTTCTGCCGCGCCAACGTCTATTCCAGTTGCGCCGTCGGCTTCGCTGGCCTGGAGGAGCTGATCCGCGAGGACGGCGCGCCCACGGTGATCAATCGCACGCCGCTGCCGAAAGGCCGCGAGCAGGGCCTGCTTATCGTGACCCCGGAGGCGCGCACCGGCGGCGACGCCAAGAACGTCGAGGTGATCAAGCTCGGCTTCGGCGGTCCGATGCTGGTGGTGCTGCCGAAGTGGGCGACGACGCCCGACGCGCTGCGTCTGTCCTGGGGCGACAAGAGCGGCCTGCTGCCGGTCGCAGAGATGCCGCTGACCGGCGATCTGGCGGGCCTCACCGTGGCGCGGCGCGGCGGCGTCGCTCGCCCCGCGCTCAGCGGCGCCTATGGCCTGCCGCTGGAAAAGCAGGCGCTGACGCCAGGCCCGATCGACTCGCTGCAGACCGTGCATGGGGACGGCTGGACCCCGGTGCTCACCGACGAGACCGGCGCCGCCGTGATCGTCCAGGCCTCGGGACATGCCATCTACGTGCTGGCTGACCCTGATCTTCTCAACACGCAAGGCCTCGCCAACCTCGACACGCTGACAGCCGGCGCCGCCATCGTTCGCTCGCTCCGCGCCGGCGACGGCCCGTTCATCTTCGACGTCACGCTGAACGGCTATGCCCGCGATCCCAGCGCGCTGAAGCTGATGTTCGATCCGCCGTTCCTGGCCGTGACCCTGTGCATCGCCGCGGCGCTGGCGCTGGCCGGGTGGCAGGCGATGCTGCGCTTTGGCCCGACCGCCCGCGCCGGCCGCGCCATCGCGCTCGGCAAGCAGGGCCTGACCGACAACTCGGCCCAGCTGATCCGGCTGGCGCGCCGCGAGCCGGCTATGGCGCCGCGCTACGCCGCCCTGACCCGCGACGCCGCCGCCAGAGCCGTCGGCGCGCCCAAGGATCTGGGCGGCGAGGCTCTGGATCAATTCCTCAACCGCATCGGCGCCAGAGCCGGCGCCGGCGAGTCCTTCACTGCACTGTCCGCCGAAGCCGGCCACGTGCGCGACCGCGCCGGTCTCGCCGCCGTGGCGCAAAAACTCTACCGCTGGAGACTGGAGATGACGCGTGAACGCAAGTGAGGTGAAGGCGCTCGCCGACCGCATGCGCGCCGAGATCGGCAAGGCGGTGGTCGGCCAGGCCGATACGGTCGACCTGATGCTGACGGCGCTGCTGGCTGGCGGGCACCTGCTGCTGGAGGGCCCGCCGGGCACCGCCAAGACCTTCCTGGCGCAGTGCTTCGCCCGCACCCTCGACCTGCAGTTCGGCCGCATCCAGTTCACGCCCGACCTGATGCCGGGCGACATCCTGGGGTCGAACCTGTTCAACTTCCAGACTTCGGCCTTCACGCTCACCCGCGGCCCGATCTTCTGCGAGCTGTTGCTGGCCGACGAGATCAACCGCACCCCGCCGAAGACCCAGGCCGCGCTGCTGGAAGCCATGCAGGAGCGCAACGTGACCCTCGACGGCAAGGCCTATCCGCTCAGCGAGCGCTTCATGGTGGTCGCCACCGAGAACCCCATCGAGCAGCAGGGCACCTATCCGTTGCCCGAGGCGCAGCTCGACCGGTTCCTGTTCAAGCAGACGCTGAAGTACCCCAGCGCCGACGAAGAGCGTGCCATCGTCGCCGCGCACGGCCTCAGAACCGGCACGCCCGATCCCAGCGAGATGGGCGTCGGCGTCGTAGCTGACCGCGCCGCGGTCGCCGCCGCCGCGCAGGCCGTCGCCGGCATCCGGCTGGTGGACGACATCGTCGGCTACGTGGTGGCGTTGATCCGCGCCACCCGCGAGACCCCCGACCTGGAGACCGGCGCCAGCCCCAGGGCCGGCGCCATGCTGGCCACCGCCGCGAGAGCCAGAGCCGCGCTGCAGGGCCGCGACTACGTCATCCCCGACGACGTCAAGGCGCTGGCTTTGCCGGCGCTGCGCCACCGGGTGATCCTGTCGCCCGCCGCCGAGATCGAAGGCCGCCAGGTCGACCAGATCGTCCAGGGCCTGATCGAGCGCGTGGAAGCGCCGCGCTAGGGCAGGGGCGATGATCTATTCCACCCGGCGGGCGGTGACGGCGATGGCGGCGGGGGCGCCGCTGGCGCTGGCCGTGGGCCTGATCCAGCCGAATTACTGGGTGGCCGCCGCCGCGTGGGTGGCGCTGATCGCCGCGGCCTGCTTCGCCGACGCTTTGCTGGCCGCGCCCCGCGACCGGACGGCGCTGGCCCTGGAGGTGCCGGGCGTGCTGCCGACCGCCGGCGCGGCGACGCTGCGCCTCACCGTCGCTTTCGAAGGCCGCGCGCCGTCGTCCGTCGAGACGGCGGCCGAGGTCGGCGCGCGGCTGGCGCTGGCCGACGAGCGGCTGGCGGCGCCGGTCACCGGCGGCGCGGCCGAAGCGGCCTACCAGCTGACCCCGGTGCGGCGCGGCGAAGGCCGCATCGAGCGGGTCTGGGCCCGCTGGCGCGGCCCCCTCGGCCTCGTCTGGAAGCAGGTCAGCCAGGCGCCCGGCCGCGCCGTCGCCATCGTTCCCAACGTCAGCGCGGTGAAGGAGGAAGCGATCCGGCTCTTCGCCCGCGACGCCATGTTCGGCATCAAGGCTCAGCTGGAGACCGGCGAGGGCTCTGAATTCCACGCTCTGCGCGAGTTCACCACCGGCATGGACCGGCGCACCGTCGACTGGAAGCAGTCCGCCCGCCACGGCAAGCTGCTGGCCAAGGAGTTCCGCACCGAGCGCAACCACCCAGTGATCTTCGCCATCGATACCGGGCGGCTGATGTGCGAGCCGCTGCAGGGCGTGCCGCGGATCGACCGGGCGATCAACGCGGCGCTGCTGATGGCCTTCGTGTCGCTGAAACTGGGCGACCGCGTCGGCTTCTTCGGCTTCGACGCCCAACCCCGGCTCTTCACCGGCGCCACCTCCGGCGCTCATGCTTTCCCCCTGCTGCAACGCCAGGCCGCGCGCCTAGACTATTCCGCCGAGGAGACCAACTACACCCTGGCCCTCACCCAGCTCGGCGCCGCGCTGGAGCGCCGCTCGCTGGTCGTGGTGTTCACCGAGTTCGCCGACACCACCAGCGCCGAGCTGATGGTCGAGAACGTTGGCCGGCTGCTGAAACGTCACCTGGTGCTGTTCGTGGTGTTCCGCGACGAGGAGCTGGAAACCATCGCCCGGGCCGAGCCGGTGGACGCCGAAGCGGTGTCGCGGGCGGTGACTGCCGCCGCTTTGCTGCGCGAGCGCGATCTCGTCATCGCCCGGCTGACCCGCATGGGGGTGCTGATCGTCGATGCCCCGATAGAACAGGTCGGCCCGGCCCTGCTCTCGGCCTATATCGACCTGAAGCGGCGGGACCTGATGTGAGCCAGCCCACCGCCACCTTGCGCCTGAAGAGCCAGCAGTTCCGCGCCGAGCGCGAGGCGGACTGGCGGCGGCTCGAGGGCCTGCTCGCCCGCGTCGAGGGCCGCTCGGCCACCTCCCTCGGCGACGAAGAGTTGCTGGCGCTGCCGGTGCTCTACCGCTCGGCGCTGTCGTCGCTGTCGGTGGCCCGGGCCACCAGCCTCGACCACGCCCTGGTGCAATACCTGGAGAGCCTCTCGGCCCGCGCCTACTTCGTCGTCTACGGCCCCCGAGCCTCGATCCGCGAGCGGCTCACCCGCTTCTTCGCCAGCGGCTGGCCGGCGTCGGTGCGCAGCCTCTGGCGCGAGACGCTGGTCGCGGCGCTGGTGTTCTGGCTGGCGGTCGGCGTCGGCTACCTGCTCGTGGACCGCGACCACAGCTGGTACGGCGCGCTGGTGGGGGAAGGCTACGCGCAGGGCCGCGACTTCACCGCCACCACCGCTCAGCTGAAAGAGACCATCTACCCGAGCCTGAAGAAGGACGAAGACCTCTCGGTGTTCGCCAGCTTCCTCTTCACCAACAACTCTCAGGTCAGCCTGATGGCCTTCGCGCTGGGCTTCGCCTTCGGCGCGCCGACGGTGTTCGTGCTGGCCCAGAACGCGCTGGGCCTTGGCGCCATGCTCGACCTGTTCGGCGACCGGGGGCTGGGCCCGAGTTTCGCCGCCTGGATCGCCATCCACGGCACCACCGAACTCTTCGCCATCATCCTCTCCGGCGCGGCGGGCCTGCGAATGGGCTGGAGCCTGGCTTTCCCTGGGGCGCGCACACGATTGGAGGCCGCAAAGGCCGCCGGCGTGCTGGGCGCACGAGTGATGACCGGGGTGGTGGTGATGCTGGCGGTGGCCGGCATGCTGGAAGGCTTCGGCCGCCAGCTGATCCAGAACGACCTCGCCCGCGCCGCCATCGGCGCCACGGTGCTGTTGCTCTGGCTTGCCTACTTCTACCTGCCGCGTTCCGCGCCGAGGGCGCCATGAGCGTCGCTGGCCAGGCCGACGCCGGCCGCGTCCGCGACCTCGTCACCCCCGAGGGCGTCGACCTGCGGCTCACCATCGGCGCCGTCGCCGAGCGCGCCAGCGCTTATGTGCTCGACGTGGTGTTCATCAACATCGGCCTGCTGCTGCTGTGGCTCGCCGCCGGCGCCGCGGCCGGCATGTTCCACGCCAAGGTTCAGGGCGTCGCCACGGTGGTCTTCACCTTGGTCTCGTTCGTGGTCACCAACGCCTATTTCATCGTCTTCGAGCTGACCACGCGCGCCGCCACGCCCGGCAAGCGGATCATGGGCCTGCGCGTCGCCGCCCGCGACGGCGGGCGCCTCACCGCGGAGGCCGTTTTCACCCGCAACGTCATGCGCGAGATCGAGGTCAGCCTGCCGTTCCGGTTCCTGGTGTTCGCGGCGATCGGCGGCTTGCTGCCGGTCATTGGCTGGCTGGGGCTGCTCGGCCTCGCCTGGACGCTGATCTTCGCCGGCTTCCCGCTCTTCAACCGCGACCGGCTGCGCGCCGGCGACTTCATGGCCGGCACCTGGGTGCTGAAGCTGCCGCGCCAGCGCCTCACCATCGACCTGCTCGACGCCGGGCAGGGGTCTCAGAGCCGCTTCGCTTTCACCCAGGACCAGGCCGGCGCCTACGGGGTGAAGGAGCTGCACGTGCTGGAGGACGTGCTGCGCCGTAAGGACCGCGAGGTGATGGCCGCCGTCGCTCAGCGCATCCGCACCAAGATCGCCTGGCGCCCGCTCGACGGCGAAACCGACGCCGACTTCCTCGCCGCCTACTACGCGGCCCTCCGCCAACGCCTGGAAGCGCGGCTGCTGTTCGGCCACCGCCGCAAAGACAAGTTCGACAAGGCCTGATTACCCCTCCGGATAAATCACCGGCAGCCGGATCGCGCTCGGGTGGGCGACGTCGAAGTAGACGGTGTTCTTCGCCACTCGCGTCTCCACCTCGCCGCCCGGCAGTTCGCCGGTGTTGGGGTTCACGTCGAACCTCGGATAGTTCGAGCTGGTCACGTGCACGGCGATGCGGTGGCCGGCCTCGAAGGTGATCGCAGTGTCCCAGAGGTCCAGCGTCAGCTTCTCCGGCGCGCCCGGGGTCATCATGGCGATGTCGTCGCGGTGGCGGCCGTGGCGGTAGCGGGTGCGGAGCGCGCTATCCAACACGATCGCCTCGTAGCCGTCCGGGTACACGTCCACCAGCTTGACCATGAAGTCGGTGTCCGGCCCGTCGGTGGCGGCCCACAGGTCCAGGCTTACCGGCCCGGCGATCACCACGTCGCGCTCCAGCACCGGCGTCGCGAAGCGCAGGTAGTCCGCCCGCTCGCCAACGCCGCGCTGATCCATCGGCCCTTTTTCGAAGGTCAGGTTGGAGCCGCCGTGGGTCGGAACAGGGTTCGCCGGATCGAAGTCGTAGCTGCGCGACGCCGCCGCCGCGTTCGGCGCCTTGCGCGACAGGCTGCCGTCCTCGTGCAGGAACCAGTCGACCGTCTGCGGGGCCGGCGGCCAGTTGGCGAAGCTCATCCAGCGGTTCTTGGGGGAAAGCTCGCCCTTGCGCGCCGAGGCCATCATGTAGATCCGCACCGGCGGCTCCTCCATGATCCCGGTGTCCACCCCCCGCAGCCAGTGGTCGAACCAGCGAATCTCGTCGGTCTTGCCACCCATCAGCTGCGAGCCGTTCGGGTAGGCGAGATCGCCCGAGAGGTCCCCGTGCCCGAAAGGACCCATCTCCAGCTTCTGGTTGCCGCGCGCCCCGCGGCTGCCGTGGTTCTGCAGCTGCTGGAAGTTGCGCACGTTGCCGACGCTGAACAGGTCGTACCAGCCGCCGTAGTTGTAGACCGGGATGTGGACGAAGCGAGCGTTGTGCAACACATCGCCGGTCACCGAGAGCGCCGTCTCGGCGTAAGCCGCGGCTCTGGAGCGGGTGCGCTCGTCGGAGACGCCCTGGCCGCGGTTCCAGTCGCCCATGTCGCGTTGCTTGAAGGCGCCGCCGACGAAGTTGGTGTCGTTGCCGGCCACGATCACGAAGGCGCAGACCAGGTGCGGCGGCGCGGCGATCGCCGCCATGTTGGCAGTGATCCCCATGGCCGAGGCGCCGGTGACGCCGATCTTGCCGTTGCACCACGGCTGCCTGGCCATCCACTCGATGGTGTCGTAGCCGTCGTTCCGGTCGTCGGCGAAGCCGGCGTAGTGGCCCTCCGAGCGGCCTTTGCCGCGGGTGTCCTGCACCAGGTAGGCGTAGCCGGCCTTGGTGTACTTGCGCGATGCCGCAGGGCTCTTGAACAGCTCCATTGTGTCCTTGCCGTAGGGCGTGCGGATGACGATCGATGGGAACGGCCCGTCGCCCTCGGGCAGGTAGAGGTTGCCGGCCAGCTTCACCTTGTCGCGCATCGGCGCGATCACCTCGGTGGCGCCTGGCGCGATTGTCTCGACCCGCTGCCCGCGCACCACGGGCGCGACTTCGGCCCCGGCCGGTTCGCGCTGCGTCGGCGCCTCGATTGTGGTTTCGTCGGTCATGTCTCTCTCCCTGGCGTTTTGCCCACAGTAAGGCGCCAAGCGGCGCCCGCGTGAAGCCACGCCTTGGCCTGACAGGCGCCGCGACTGTAGATTGCCGGCGGGGGGCTTTGGCGTGCCGGGGGTGTTTCTTTCCTATTCGCGTGGCGACCGCGCGCTGGCCGAGCAGGTGATCCGCGGCCTGCGCGGCCTTGGCGTCGACGTCTGGTGGGATGAAGACATGCCGGGCGTCGACTGGCAGGAAGAGCTGGCCCGCCAGATCAAAGACCTTTCCGCCGTCGTGGTGCTGTGGACGCCGATGTCGTCCAACTCCAAGAATGTCCGCGACGAGGCGCGGCTCGGGCAGCACATCGACAAGCTGGTGAACGTGCTGGCGGGGGTCGACTCACCGCCGTTCCCTTTCGACCGCACCAACGGCCTGCCGCTCGACGGCTGGACCGGCCGCGAGCCGCACAATGGCTGGACCCGGCTGGTGCAGACCGTCGAGGACCACCTCGTCAGGGACGGCGCGGTGCAGGACGGCGCACTGGCGTCCGCGCTCACCGCCCGCGAGCAGGCGGTTCGCGAACGAGTGGGGGCAGTGATCGCGGCCGAGGAAGCGTTCCAGACCGCCAAAGCCGGCGAGGACGCAGCGGCTCAGGCCGCCGCCGATGGCCACGCGGCGCTGACGAAGGCAGAGGAACTGTTGCACGTTCTGGGTGAGCGCCGCGCCAGCGGGACGGTGCTGCACGTGGCCGAGGCCGAGATCGACGCCGCCCGCGCCGCTCTGGCCAGCGCGGGTGAGCGAAAGGGCGCCGCCGCCGAGGCGCTGGCGGAGGCGTCGCGTCGCATGACGCGCGCCAAGCGCGATCTCGACCAGTTGTTGGGCGTCCCGGCGCAAGCACCCGCAAGCGCGCTAGCCCTCCCGTCCTCCGCCGTCGCTGCGCCCGCCCGACGCGACAGATCGAATGTGCTTCCCTGGGCGATCGCAGGCGCCGTGGTCGTCATCGCCGGCGGCGCCTGGATGCTCGGCGCCGGGCGCCGCGCCGAGTCTCCGCCGGTCGCCGCGCCGGTGGTCGCCGCGCCCGTCGCCGCGACGCCGCCGGTCGATCCGACCGCGGCGGTGGCGAAGACCCTGGTTGGCGATTGGGGCGGCAGCGGCGCCACCTGCGCCGACCGGCCGTTGAAGATCACCGTCACCGGCTCGGCACTGCGCGAGACCCTGTTCGGCGTCCGCTCATCGGGCACGGTCGCGGGCCTGGCCGGCGCCGGCGCGATCCGCGTGCACTTCCCTGACGACACCGACGCCGGCGGCGAGACCTACGCCGTCGCGGGCGATACGCTCACCGTCACCATGTCCGGGGGCTCGATGACCTACCAGCGATGCGACGACTAGCCGCCGCTCTCGCCGTTCTGGTCGCGCTGGCCTGCGCCGGCCGCGCCGTGGCCGATCCCGCCACCGCCTGCGCGCCGTTCAAGGCCGATTGGGCCCGCGGCGGCGCCGTGCCCCCGCTCTGCCAGACCTACTTCGCGAAGACCGCGCCGCGTGCGGCTCCGCGCGCCGAAGTCCACAAGCCGCCACCGCCGAAGCGCACGCCTACGCCGAAGACCACACCGCCCCCGGCGCCCGCGACGGCGCCCACCGCGCCGCCGTCCGTCGCGCCCGCCGTCCAAGCCACGCCAGCCCGTCAGGCGGTCCCGCTTCCAGCGCCCCCGCCGGGCCCGCCGCCCACCACCGGCGTCTGGGTCGGCAGCTTCCCGCCCGCCACGCTCTCCTATGGCGGCCCCCCGTTCTGCGCCTACACCCTGGCGATCAGCCAGGCGCATTTCAGCATCACCATCCGCCAGGCGGGCCAGGTGACGGCGTCACTGCAGTTCCTGGCGGTCGAGTCGGACCCGCCCAGCTGCCCCTACAAGACCATCCCGGCGCAGACCCACAGCTACTACGGAGTGGGCGGGCGCGACGACGACGGCTCGGTCAACATCGACATCCAGCCAGACCCCGGCAACCAGCCACACGCCAGCGGCTCGTTCTCCGGCAAGATCGGACCCGACGGCCGCATCACGGGCCACCTCATCATCCTTCGCGACCAGCAGAAGCCGCCGCTCGCCTGGACGCTTGAAGTCCCGCTAGTCACGCTGACGCCGTCGCAGTAGCCGTTAGTCGAACACCGCCGCCAGCTGCTCGGCGACGATGCCCTTCCGGCGGGCGTCTCGCCTGAGGCGGGCGTTTGAAGGGGTCACACGAAGATCACGAAGGAGCGCGAAGCACACAAAGGTCGCGCTTCGCGCGACAGCCAATCCCAAAGACTGCTGGTGATTTGCAGCGCGCGCAGCGCGCCTTCGTGTCCTTCGCTAGCTTCGTGATCTTCGTGTGACCCTTTCGCAGCCCGCCCCCGGGCGGAACTACTCAGCCGGCTCGGTCATCTTCGAGCCGAGCACGAAATCGGCCGGGTTGGGGGCCAAGGTCGCCGTCCAGTAGTCCACCAGTGGGAAAGGCCAGTTCTGGGATACGCGGCCCTTGGCGTTCTTGTACCAACTGGTCACCTGTGGGGCGCCCCAGGCCATGCCGGCGTTGGCGGCGTCGACGCGAGCGTTGAAGGCGTCGTGCACGCCCTCCCGCACCTCCAGCGTCGCCGCGCCGCTCTCGGCCAGCAGCTTCAGGCAGCCGACGATGTAGCGCACGGCGCACTCGGAGAAGAAGATGATCGAGCCGTTGACGACAATGTTCGTGTTCGGACCATAGATCATGAAGAAGTTGGGTAAGCCCGGCGTGGTGACGCCGAGGTAGGCCCGCGCGTCGCCATTCCAGACGTCATGCAACTCGCGCGCGCCCCGGCCGGTCACTTTGTAGGTCTTCAGGAAGTCGCTGGCGGTGAAGCCGGTGCCGTAGATGATGACGTCGAAGTCGCGCGCCGCGCCATCGCCGGTGACGATGCCCTTCGGCGTGATCTCCGAGATCGGCGAGGTCACCAGATCGACGTTGGGCCGCTTCAGCGCTTCGATCCAGACGCCGTTGTCACGCAGCACGCGCTTGCCGCCGAGGGGATAGTCCGGGATCAGATTGGCCAGCAGGTCGGGCCGGTCCTGCGCCTGCTGGGTGATGGCGAAGCTCATGGCCTCGCGCAGGAAGGCGTTGGGGGCGCTCACCGCGCCAGGTCCGCCAGCCCAGTCCGGATCGGCTTTCACCGCCTCGTAGACGCCGTCCGTCAGCATCCAGAACATCCAGAAGCGGTACCACTTGTCGTAGAACGGGACGTGTTCCACCAGCCAGTTCTCGCCGGCCGTGGTCGGGTGGTGGTAGTCCGGCGTCGGCGCCAGCCATGGCGGCGTGCGCTGGAACACGGTCAACTGCGCGGCTTCTTTGGCCACCTCGGGCACGAACTGGAAGGCGCTGGCCCCGGTGCCGATCACCGCCACCCGCTTGCCGGTCAGCTCCACATCGGGGCGCCAGCGGGCGGAGTGGAACGTCGGGCCGGCGAAATCGTCCCGACCCGGAATATCGGGGAAGCGGGGCTGGTTCAGCTGGCCGACGGCGGAGATCACCGCCCGCGCCTCCAGCGTCTCGAGTTTGCCCCCCTTGTCCCGGGTGCGCACCCGCCAGACCGAACGGCCCTCGTCCCAGGCGCAGTCCTCGACCTGAGTCTCGAAGCGGATGTGGGCCCGCAGGCCGTGCTTGCTCGCCACCTTCTGGAAATAGGCCAGCAGCACCGGCTGGGTGGAGAAGTGCGCCGGCCATTCGTGGTTGGGCTCGAACGAGTAGGAGTAGAGGTGGCTTGGATTGTCGACGCGACATTCCGGGTACTGATTTTCGAACCAGGTGCCGCCGACCTCGGCGTTCTTATCGACGATGGTGAAGGGCACACCGGCCTGTTTCAGCCGGATGCCGGCCAGCAGGCCTGACATGCCCGCTCCCACGATCACCACCGGCAGTTTGGCTGCAGCCGCTTTGAGTTTCGGCGCGCTCCAGTCAGGCTGCTTCGGATCGGCGCCGGTCATGCCCAGTTCCTCGATCAGGAACGGGCCGTAGCGCTCGGGAATCTCGGCGCCGGCGATGAAGTCCATCATCTGCCGGATCACGGACTCGCTCAGAGGCTTCGGCTTCAGCTCGCCGCGCCCATAGGCCTCCAGCGCCGCCTTGGCCCTGCTCCGAACCTCGGCCTGCCGCGCGTCGGGCCAGCCGCCCGTGCGCGCCTCGCCGAAGGGATCGTAGGCCGGCCATTGGTCGCGCGCGACCAGACTGGCGTCGCCGGTCAGGTGGACCAGACAGGCCACCAGCGTCGGCAGGTGCGCGTCCGCCAGCGCTTCGTCGAGCGTCACATCGGTCATGCCCGGGTCCTCCTAGTGGAGGCGAACTCTCGTCCCTTGACGCGGCGGCCGTCCAGCCCGCGGGCAAACGTTCCTTCTCCACCTGCGGGAGAAGGTGTCGCGAAGCGACGGATGAGGGGTCGACGGATCTCTGGTGGCTAGCCTCGCGAAGGCGAATCCCCGACGCCGGTGAGACCCCTCATCCGGCCCTGCGGGCCACCTTCTCCCGCTGGGCGAGAAGGGACGCTAGGTGAAAGAAAGGCCCTCGAAGTCGCCCTTCTTCCGCCATTCGTCGATGTAGCGGAAGTAGGCCGTGGCGCCCGCCGGGTAGCCGACGTTGTATTGCGCCGCCGGCCCCGGATCCTGGCCCTCGTTGTTGTAGTAGCCAGGGGTGCAGTCGGGCGAGCCGAGCATCCGGGCCATGCCGGTCATCAAGAGCGCCACCCAGGCGTCCTGCGCCTCCTGGGTCACTTCCACCGTCGGCCGGTTGCTGGCCTGAGCGTGCTTGACCACCGCGGCGATGGTGCGGCCGGCTTCGGTCAGGTTGTGCGGCACGTTGGAGATCAGGTTCGCGCCTTGCGTCGGCGAGACGAAGAACATGTTGGGGAAATCGCGCACGTGGATGCCGTGCTTGGAGCGCATGCCCTCGGCCCAGGCGTCCGACAGCTTCAGGCCGCCGCGACCCTCGACGTCGAAGCCGGCGCGGCGCTTGTACTCGGTGCCCACTTCGAAGCCCGAGGCATAGATGATGCAGTCGACCGGATATTCGCGGCCGTCCACCACCACGCCGGTCTCGGTGATCCGCTCCACGCCCTTGCCGTCGGTGTGCACCAGGTGCGCGCCCGGCTCATTGAAGGCCTGCAGGTATTCGTCGTGGAAGCAGGGGCGCTTGCACAGCTGCCGGTACCAGGCCTTCAGCCCTTGAGCGGTGTCGTGGTCGCTGACGATGGCGTCCACGCGAGCGCGGATTTCTTCCATCTTCTCGAAGTCGCTGTCCTCGAACGCCGCCATCATGCCCTGCGGCGTGCGCTTGTCTTCCGGCAGCGTCATTATTTTCGAGCGGATGCGGCGTGACAGCTCGGTCCAGCCATCCATCACCAGGTCTTCCTCGTCGCCGAAGCCACCGCCCTGGTTGGCGGTGAAGTTCTCCAGCCAGCGCCCTTGCCAGCCGGGGGTGGCGATGCCCTCGAACCATTCCGGATCGATCGGCGCATTGGCCCGCACATCCACTGACGAGGGGGTGCGCTGGAAAACGTAGAGCGCCTGGCAGGCGGGGGCCAGGTGCGGCACGCACTGCACCGCCGTCGCGCCGGTGCCGATGATGGCGACGCGCTTGTCCTTCAGCTTGGTCAGCGGCGCGCCCAGGTGGTCGCCGCCGGTGTAGTCGTAGTCCCAGCGGCTGGTATGGAACGAGTGGCCCCCGAAGCTCTCGATGCCCGGAATGCCGGGCAGCTTCGGCACGTGCAGCGGGCCGGTGCCGAGGCCAATGTAGGTGGCAGTGAATTCGTCGCCGCGATTGGTGCGGATCACCCAGACCTTGCGGGTGTCGTCCCAGGCGAGGTCCTTCACCTCGGTGTGGAAGAGGGCGTTGTCGTAGAGGCCGAACTTGACGCCGATGCGGTGGCACTGCTCGAGGATTTCCGGCGCGTGGGCGTATTTTTCGGTGGGCCGATGCCCGGTCTCTTCCAGCAGCGGCATGTAGATCATCGAGGCGGTGTCGCACTGGGCGCCTGGATAGCGGTTCCAATACCAGGTGCCGCCGAAGTCGCCGCCCTTCTCGACGATGCGCACGTCGGTGATCCCGGCCTCGACCAGGCGGGCGCAGGTGACCAGGCCGGCAAAGCCGCCGCCGACGAAGGCGAAGGTCACGTGGTCGGTCTTTGGCGCCCGCTCCACGAACGGCGTGTAGGGGTCGTCGAGGTAGTGAGCCAGGCGGCCCTTGACCTCCAGGTACTGGTCGTTGCCGTCAGGCCGCAGGCGCTTGTCGCGCTCCGCGCGGTACTTCGCCTTCAGAGCTTCCTTGTCGAACTTGGGCTTGGCGGGGGCGTCGAGCGTGTCGGACATATGGCTTTCTGAAAAAAACTGATCGTTCAGTCATTATTAAGTGTGGCCTGGCGAGTCAAGGCCAAGCCCAGCACTAGCGATTCGAACATCGGGTACGCAATCCCCCCGTGCCGACAGGCCGCAGCGATATCTGAGCTCTGCCTCCATTGCCGGCGACTGGCGGCGAAGCCGCATTTTACCGCAGAGGACGCAGAGGTTTCGCTGAGTTCGCAGAGGGTTTCTGCGTTCTCCGCGCCTTCTCTGCGTCCTCCGCGGTAAATCCTAAGGCGCCTGCGGCGCGCGGCGGACGGAGGGGGTTGCTCCCTACGCCGAGCGCCCCCGTGCGCTCACCGGCCAGATCGCCTCCAGGGTGTCGCCGCGGATCACGTGGTAGGCCTCGTAGAGGTTGACCGTCGGGTCGCAGTGCGGGGCGGCCAGGGTGATGCGCTCGCCGAGGCGGGGCGGAGCGACGCCCTTGGGCGGGATGATGGCGCCGTGCTCGTCGCCCATGAAGCGGTAGACGCTGCCTTCCGGCGCGCCGGCCAGGATCGGCGGTGGGCCGGCCTCGGTGGCGAAGGCCTTCAGGCCGGCGTCGACCGTCACCAGCGTCGGATGGTTGGCGCTGATCACACGCGCGTCGATCGCCAGCGAGGTCTCGAACGGGTTCGGACCATCCTCCCGCAGCGCGCAGTCGCCGTACTCGCGGTCCATGAACACGTACGAGCCCACCTGCAGCTCGGTCAGCACGCCCAGCTCGGCGTCGATGGCGTGGGTGCCGGTGCCGCCCCCGGTAACCAGGGGCGGCGCGAGACCCGCCGCTTTTAGGGCCTCGATCGCCGCCGTCAGCTTGGCAAACCGCTCGGTGACAGCTGCCTTGCGGTCCGCGTAAGCCGCGACGTGCTGCTCCGAGCCGCAATAGAACTGCACGCCCCCGAACGCCAGCGCCTCGTGCCCGGCAATCTGGCCCGCCAGCGCCACCGCGTCCTCCACCGTCGCGACGCCGGTGCGGCGCAGGCCGGGGTCGATGTCCACCAGCAGCGTGATCCGCTGCTCGGCGGCGCGCGCGGCTGCGCCGATGGCCGCGACCGCGGCGGGATTGTCGGCGCCTGCCATCAGCCGGGGCGAGCGCGCCGCCAGCGCCACTAGTCGCCCCACCGCCGCCTCGCCCACCACCGGCGAGGTGATCAGCAGGCCCTCGATCCCGCCGTCGGCCAGGGCTTCGGCCTCGCCCAGCTTGGCGCAGCAGACGCCGACCGCGCCGGCCGCGATCTGCCGCCGGGCGATGTCGACGCTCTTGTGAGTCTTGGCGTGGGGCCTGAGCGCGAGCCCGTGCTGGCTGGCGAACGAGGCCATCGTTGCGATGTTGCGATCCAGCGCCTCGACATCGAGCACCAGCGCCGGCGTGTTCAGCGCCGCCCGCGATCCCTGGCGGCCGATCAGATGGGCGTGAAGAGTCTCGGCTTGCATGGTCATCGGGCCCTCACCTCACCTCTCCCACGGCGTGGGAGAGGGCTACTGGTAGAGCGGCGCTTCGGATAGGTCTCTCGGCCGCGTCACTCCCTCAGTAGCCCTCGCCCCGCGACGCGGGGAGAGGTGAGGTGAGGGGCCTTGGGGCCGGCCTCTGCATCAAAGCGAGAACGCGAACACCTCGGCGAGGTGCCCGTTGAGGAACTTGGCGGCGGGATCGAACCGCTTGCGCACCGCCCCCCAGCGCTCGGCGTCCGGATAGAGCCGCACCACGTCGGCCGCGCTCAGTGTATGGCGCTTGGCCCAGTGCGGGCGCCCGCCAGCGTCCTGGAACACCTTCTCCACTCCGGCGAAAGCCTCGCGCCAGGGCATCTTGGCGTACTGGTGGAAGCTGATCGACACGCACTCGCGGCCCTGCATCGGCGAGAGCCAGATGTCGTCGCCGGCCACGGCGCGGTATTCGAACGGGAAGATGATCGGCCAGCGCTTGTCGCGCACCAGCGCCATCGCCGTGCGCAGCGCCTCGGCGCCGTTGGCGGCCGGGATCTCGTACTCCATCTCCTCGAAGCGCACGGTACGCTCGGAGGGGAAGATCTTGCCGGCGGGGCCGGCGCGCTCCGACTGCCCCATCGCTCGCGTCATCAGCCGCTGCATGGTGGCCGCCGAGCGCGGCCAGGCGGCGGCGAGGTCGCAGACGGCCTGGAACACCGTGTCCTCGAACTCGCCGGGGTCCGGCGACTCTCCCTCGGCCACCACGTCCAGCGTCTTCATCGAGCAGTGCTCGGAGTAGGGGAAGTGGAAGAACTCCACGTGCCGGTGCTCGGCCGCCAGCGCGTCCCACTCGCTCAGCATCTCCTTCAGCGGTCGCCGGCGGATGGTCTCTTTCAGCCGATAGGCCGGCAGCACCCGCATCCGGATGCGCGTCACCACGCCCAGCATGCCCAGCGACAGCCGCGCCGCCTCGAACAGCTCCGGCTCGCGGCCGCGATCGCACTGGATCAGCGTCCCGTCCGCCAGCACCAGTTCGAACGCCTCGGCCGCCGTGGCCAGCGAGCCCAGCGTGCGGCCGGTGCCGTGGGTGGCGGTGCAGACCGCGCCGGCGATCGCCTGCTTGTCGATGTCGCCCTGGTTGATCAAGGAATAGCCGAGGCCCCACAGCGCGGCCGTCAGCTTGCCGATGGCCCAGCCGGCCGGGACCCAGGCGCTGGCGCCATCCGCCGCCACCTCGATCTCGCCCTCGAGGTCGCTGAGCGACAGCAAGAGCCCATCGGTGGCGCAGAGCGGCATGAACGAATGGCCCGTGCCGGCCACGCGCACCTTGGCGGCGCGGGCGACGAGGCCCTGCAGCTCGGCCAGCGTTTTCGGCGCCGCGATCTCGGCCGGCTCGCAGGCGACGCTGCCCGACCAGTTGCGCCACTCAGGCAATGGCTGGCTCCCTTGGATTTCGCGCCTAAGGTGGCAGAGAGCGCCGCCGGGAGGAATAGAGCCATGGACGACTACGCCAGCTACGACGGCGTCGGGCTCGCCGAGCTCGTGGCCAACGGCCAGGTGACGCCGGCTGAGCTGGTGGAGGCGGCGCGGGTGCGCACCCAGCGGCACAATCCGCGGATCAACGCGGTCGTGCACGAGGCTTTCGACGAGGCGCTGGCGACAGAGCCGGCGGTGGGTCCGCTCCGCGGCGCGCCGTTCCTGGTCAAGGACTTGCTGATCCAGGTCGCCGGCTGGCCCCGCCGCAGCGGCAGCCGCTTCTTCCAGGACGTGGTCGACACCGAGGACGACGGCCTCACCCGACGCTATCGCCAGAGCGGCGTCAGCCTCGTCGGCAAGAGCAACTGCTCGGAGTTCGGCATCGCCGGCACCACCGAGGGCCAGCTTTATGGCCCGTGCCGCAATCCCTGGAACCTCAACCACAGCGTCGGCGGCTCGTCCGGCGGCGCGGCGGCGGCGGTGGCGGCCGGCATCGTGCCGATGGCGCACGGCGGCGATGGGCGCGGCTCGATTCGCATCCCCGCCTCCTGCTGCGGCCTCGTGGGCCTCAAGCCCACCCGCGACCGCGTTCCGCACCTGCCGGACGGCTACGACGCCGCTCAGGGCTTCGTGGTCGAGCACGTCTTGACCCGCACGGTGCGCGACTGCGCCGCCATGCTCGACGCCACCGGCGTCCCCGAGCCCCGCTCGCCCTACGCCGCGCCGCCAAAGGCGCGGCCCTACGCCGAGGAGGTGCTGGCCGCGCCGGGCCGCCTGCGCATCGCCTGGTCGACGCTGACCGCCAACGGCCGGCCCTGCCATCCGGAGATCCAGGCCGCCGCCGAAGCCACCGCCGATCTTCTCAGCAAGCTCGGCCACGAAGTGGTCCCGCACGAGCTGCCGGTGGAGCAGCGGGCGCTGTGGGGGGCGCAGAACGCCTACTCGGGCGCCAACTTCGCGGCGGGCCTGCGCCGCATGATCGCCGCGACCAACCGCGAACCGCAGGGCGACGATTTCGAGGGGCTCACCTGGGCCTCCTGGAAAGGCGGCCAGCGCGCCGGCGGCATGGATGCGCTCGCCGACATGCAGGACCTGCGCGTCCTCGCCCGCCAGGCGCTGCAACTCTGGGAGACCTTCGACATCTTTCTGACGCCCACCATGGCCGCGCCGCCGCCGCCGATCGGCTACCTGTCGCCGGTGCTCAACGCGCCGCGCGACATCGGCCGGCGCAACGGCGAGTTCTTCTCCTATCCCGGCGTCGCCAACATGACCGGCCAGCCTTCGATCTCGCTGCCGCTGGCGTGGTCGTCCGAGGGCCTGCCGATGGGCATGATGTTCACCGGCCGCTACGCCGACGAAGCCACGCTCTTCCGCCTCGCCGCCCAGCTGGAAAAGGAAGCGCCCTGGAAAGACCGCAAGCCGGCGGTCTGGGGTTGAGGAGTAGCGGAATGATCGAGTTCTTCTTCGATTGCTCCAGCCCGTGGACCTACCTGGCGTTCCACAACATCCAGCCGCTGGCGGCGGAGTTCGGCGCGCCGATCGCCTGGCGGCCGATCCTGGTGGGCGGCATCTTCAACACCATCAATCCGTCGGTCTACGAGGGCCGCGCCAACCCGGTGCCGGCCAAGGCGCGCTATTCGGGCAAGGACCTGCAGGACTGGGCGCGGCTCGCGGGGCTTCGGATCAAGATGCCGCCCAGCGTGTTTCCGGTGAACAGCGTCAAGGCCATGCGCATGTGCCTGGTGCTGGCCCCGCAAGGCCGGCTCGTGGACTTCGCCCGCGGTGTGTTCGAGGCCTACTGGGGCGACGACATCGACATCTCGCAGGACGCGGCGCTGGCGGCGATCTGCGAGCGGCTCGGCCTCGACGCGGCGGCGCTGCTGGCCGCGCAAGCCGCGGACGACATCAAGGCCCAGCTGCGCGCCAACACCGACGAGGTGATGGCCCGCGGCGGCTTCGGCTCTCCCACCATCTTCGTCGGCGGCGCCGACATGTTCTTCGGCAACGACCGCCTGCCGCTGGTCCGCGCCGCGCTGGAGCGCGCGAAGAGCTAGCAAGAGCGCCGAAGCTCGCCGGCTTTGCCGGCGGGGCTTGCGGGCTCTATGTGTAGCGACAGGGAAACACGGGGTTTGCGCATGGATATGCCAGTCCGCGGCGAGACGCGGGCCAGGTTCGCCATCACGGTCAACGGCGAGCGGCGCGAGGTCGATGTCGATCTGCGCACCACGCTGCTCGATCTGCTGCGCGAGCACCTGGGCCTCTTCGGCACCAAGAAGGGCTGCGACCACGGCCAGTGCGGCGCCTGCACGGTGCTGGTCGGCGGCAAGCGGATCAATTCGTGCCTGTCGCTGGCGGTGATGCACGAGGGCGACGAAGTCACCACCATCGAGGGCGTCGGCCAGGTGGGCAATCTGCACCCGTTGCAGGTGGCGTTCCTCGACCGCGACGCCTTCCAGTGCGGCTACTGCACGCCCGGCCAGATCTGCTCGACCCTGGGCATGCTGGAGGAGGTGCGGCGCGGCGAGCCCAGCCAGGCGACGCTCGACCTCGCGGCCGCCGTCATCGGGCTCAGCGACGAGGAGATCCGCGAGCGGATGAGCGGCAACATCTGCCGCTGCTCGGCCTATCCGCAGATCCTGGAAGCGATCCGCGACATCGCCGGGCCGGTCGCATGAGGCCGTTCACCTACGAGCGCGCCGCCGATCCGGCCGCCGCGGCCAAGGCGGCGGCCGAGACCCCGGGGGCCAAGTTCCTGGCTGGCGGCACCAACCTGCTCGACCTGATGAAGCTGGAGATCGAGCGCCCGGCGCACCTGATCGATGTCGGCCGCCTGCCACTGGCGGAGATCACCGAGACGCCCGACGGCCGCCTCACCATCGGCGCGATGGCCTCGAACACCGCGGTGGCGTCGGACCGGCGAGTGCGCGCCCGCTATCCGGTGTTGGCGCGGGCGATCCTCGCCGGCGCTTCAGCGCAGCTGCGCAACAAGGCCACGGTCGGCGGCAACCTGATGCAGCGCACCCGCTGCCCGTACTTTTACGACCCCTCCAAGCCCTGCAACAAACGCGAGCCCGGCGCCGGCTGCAGCGCCATCGGCGGCGTCAACCGCGGCCACGCCATCCTGGGCGCCAGCGAGGCCTGCATCGCCACCAACCCCTCCGACATGTCGGTGGCGCTAAGCGCGTTGGCGGCGACGGTGGAGACAGTGACCGCAGCCGGCGCGACGCGCCGCATCGGCGTCGACGACCTGCACCGCCTGCCAGGCGACCGGCCGGACGTGGAGACGGTGCTGGAACCTGGCGAACTGGTGACCGCCGTCACGCTGCCGCCGCCGCCCGATGGCCCGCAGGACTATCGCAAGGTGCGCGACCGCGCCTCTTACGCCGGCGGCCTCTTCAGCCTGGCGCTGGCCGGCAAGCAGATCGCGCTGGGCGCCGTGGCGCTGAAGCCGTGGCGCGCGACCAAGGCGGAGGCGGCGCTGGCCGCCGGCGCCTCGCCGGCTGAAGCCGCCGACGCGGAACTGGCCCAGGCCGATGGCCAAGGCCGCAACGACTTCAAGATCGTGCTGGCCCGACGGGTGATCACCGCGGCGCTGGAAGAAGGAATGGCGTCATGAGCAGCATCGCCGACTACGCTCTGCCGAACCCGGTCAACCAGAACCGCGCCGGCAACATCGGCCGCGCCGTCGACCGCTACGAAGGCCCGCTGAAGGTCACCGGCACGGCGCCTTACGCCTACGAAGTGGCGACGCCGTCGCCGCCGGCTTACGGCGTGCTGGTGGGCGCCGAGATCGGCTTCGGCGACGTCACCGCCGTGGACGACGTCGCCGCCAGGGCTGCGCCCGGCGTGATCCTGGTCTGGCATCCGCTCAACCCGCCGCCGAACCAGGGCGAGAAGGGCGCCAAGACCTACGTGCAGAGCCAGGCGGCGGCCGACCCCGTGTTCGCCACGCCCAAGGTCGCTTACTTCGGCCAGCCGGTGGCGCTTGTGGTGGCCGACACGCTGGAGAACGCCACCGCCGCCGCGCAGCTCGTGCGCATTTCCTACAAAGAGGGCGACGCCGAGTACGAATTCGATGCGCTGAAGGCCGAGCCGGCGCGCGGCGACCAGGAAAGCCGCATCGGCGACTTCGAAGCTGCCTTCGAGGCCGCGCCGGTCAAGGTCGACGAACTCTGGACCACGCCGATCCAGAACCATTGCCAGATGGAGCCCTGCGCCACCACCGCCTGGTGGGAGGACGACACCGTGGTGGTCCACGCCTCGATCCAGATGATCAAGCAGCCGCAGCACCTGCTGGCCGAGACGCTGCAAATCGACCGGGGCAAGGTGCACCTGCTGTCGCGCTACATCGGCGGCGGCTTCGGCGGGAAGGGCTCGGTTTACGAGGACTTTGCCTTGGCGGCGCTGGCGGCGCGGGACCTGCAGCGGCCGGTGAAGATCGCGCTCACCCGCCAGCAGATGTTCAACGCCACCGTCCACCGCCCCGCCACCGTGCAGCGGGTGCGCCTGGGCGCCACGCCTGACGGCCGCCTGACCGCGCTGGCCCTGGAAGCGGCCACGCATTGCAATCGCGGCGAGCCCTTCATCGAACGCGCCGCCACCTTCGCCCGAGCTCTCTACGCCGCGCCGCACCGCCTCACTGGCCACCGCCTGCACCTGCTCGACATCGCCGTCGCTTCGGCCATGCGGGCGCCCGGCGAAGCGGTGGGCATGCTCAGCCTGGAAGGGGCGATGGACGAGCTGGCCGAGAAGCTGGGCCTCGATCCCATCGAGCTGCGCATCCGCAACGAGCCGGACAAGCATCCGGAGACCGGCCAGGCGTTCTCCGTGCGCCAGCTGATCGAATGCATGCAGGACGGCGCCGCCCGCTTCGGCTGGGACAAGCGTAATCCCAAGCCCGGCCAGACCCGCGACGGGCGCTGGATGGTGGGCGTCGGCATGGCCACCGCCATCCGCGGCAACTTCCTGCTGCCAGCCAAGGCCAGTCTGCGCGCCGAAGCCGACGGCACCATCCGCCTGCGCCAGGGCATGACCGATATCGGCACCGGCAGCTACACCATCCTGGCGCAGATCGCCGCCGAGACCATGGGCGTGCCGCTTGAGAAGGTGATCGTCGAGATCGGCGACTCAGGCTTTGCACCCGCGCCCGGCTCCGGCGGCCAGTTCGGCGCCGCCTCGGCCGGCTCCGGCGCGCTCGCCGGCGGCATGGCGCTCAGGGCCAAGCTGGCCGAGATGGCCGTGAACGATCCCGGCTCGCCGCTTTATGGCTCGGCCAAGGAAGCGGTGGACTTCCGCGACGGCCTGATCGCGGTGGAGAACCGCTCGGAGACCATCGGCGCGTTGGTCGCCCGCCTGGCGCCGCAGGGCATCGAGGCCGAAGGCGCCTCGGCGCCGGCGCCGGACGCTCGCGACATCTCCAGCCACTCCTACGGCGCCCACTTCGCCGAGGTCGGCGTCGATACGGTGACTGGCGAGGTGCGCCTGCGCCGCATGCTGGGCGCCTTCGCCTGCGGCCGCATCCTCAACGCCAAGACCGCCAAGAGCCAGATCACCGGCGGCATGATCTGGGGCGTCGGCACGGCGCTCACCGAGACCAACCGCATCGACGAGCGCTATGGCAGCCTGATGAACCAGGACCTGGGAAACTATCTGGCCCCGGTCCACGCCGACATCGCCAACCTCGACGCCTATTTCCTGCCGGAGGTGGACGACAAGGCCAATCCGCTCGGCATCAAGGGCGTCGGCGAGGCCGGCATCTGCGGCGCCGGCGCGGCCCTCGCCAACGCCATCTACAACGCCATCGGCGTGAGGGTACGCGACTACCCGTTCACCCCGGATCGCGTGCTGGCGGCGATGGGGGCGCTCTGAGTCTAGTCCTTCTTGCCGCCGGTGACGTCCTGAATTGAGATCGGAGCAGCTGAGAATATCGGACTATCGACACAAGTCTTGAACGCGCCGACTAACTCTTCCTGCCGGTCGCGGAATTTCGGCAGTGGCTCGCTTAGGCTGTTTGCGTACTCATCTCCAATCTTGTCACACACCTGCCGCAGGTGATCTCCCTCGGCGTGCATGTGATGAGATTCGAGGGCCGATCCGGCAACCGTCAGGGCACCTAGCAGAGTCGCGATAGACGTTAAACCGGCTCTGATAGTCAGCGGATTTGTCGTCCTAAGTTCAGTGACGTCGAAACTTTGGATGCCACCCGCAGCGAGGGCCAGCGCACTGGCGGGCAGGGCGAGCCTCTCGGCCTCAACTATTTGGTCGAGCCATTGAGCGTGAGACCGTGCCAGAACTGGATAGAAGACGCGGTCGCGACTCTTGACGTCAGGGTAGGGCGGGTCTCGATCAAGGCCATAAAGATGAAAAGGAATGTCGAATGACACCGCGCGCTCAGCGTTCAAACGGGAAAAGGCTTGTCGCCGCCCACGCTGCGCGTCGTCCAAAGCGGCTCTAGGCAGCAGACCTTGAGCGGCCAATTCGTAGCCGATCTCCTCAATCCGCTCCGTGACACGCCACGTCAGCAGATCGAGCACTTTCAGCCGCTCGTTGTACGGCAGCGTTCCTCCGATTTCTAAAACGACTTCCAAGCCGACTCCCCTTGCGCTTCACGGGAGAGGGCAGGGTTGCACTCGGAACGCTGCGACGTCTACCGAGGTCAAGCAGCGAGTGTCGACGCCGGTTGACTATGAATAACGGAAGCTTGCGGCGCGCTTGCCGGATTGAGACGTGCGAAATGGGCGACTGGCTACCGGCGGACAGGGGCTGCTTGAGCCCCTGAAATGACCTATTCGCGAGGCGCAATGGTCGGGCGGCTTGTAGGGACGGTGGTCGGGCTAACGCTACTCTCGTTCGCCATCCCCATCGCCGCGGTCGCCTATCCCTATCCGTTCTTCGCCTACCACACGCAGCTGGGGCGCCTGGCGCTCTATTCCGACCGGCCGTTCGACGCGGCGGCGGGGCAGCGAATCCTGGCGGATGTGGCCGCACGGCTCGCCACTTCGCCGCTCAACGACGCCAACGCTCACGCCATCTTCGTCGCCAATGCGCCATGGCGCGAGGCGCTGTTCTTCAACGTCGCTCAGGGCGCGGCGGGTGTGAACGACTATCCGCTCAGCAACAATGTCTTCATCCGCCACTCGGACATCGACCAGGACACCGTGTTCGGCCGTTCTGGCCGGCCGGCCGCGCCGCCGCGCACTTTCGCCTACTACGCCGCCCACGAGATCACCCACTCGCTCACCGCCGAACGGCTGGGGCCGGCGCATCTGTGGAACCGCCAGCTGCCGCAGTGGGTGCGCGAGGGGTATGCGGACTATGTCGGCATGGGCGGCCGGGTCGATATCCCGGACCTCTATCGGCGCTGGCGGTCCGGCGACCTGACGATGGACTACGCCAGGTCGGGATTCTACGCGCACTTCCGCTTGCTGACCGCCGTGATGCTCGAGCGGGAGCACTGGAGCGTGGACCAGCTGATCGCCTGCCGCTGGACGCTTGCCCAGGCCGACGCGCGGATGGCCGCCGATCTGGCGGACCCCGGCGCCTCGAAATAAGGCGCTCGCTATCTGCGTCGGAACGTCGCGTCGGCGACATTAAACCGGCTGCACGCGGTGTATTGCGGGGGTTACCGCACTGAAATATTGTTTCCGCAGGGGTCTGGGGACGTAAGCATGGCGGAGGTCGCGACCATCGCGGCAGGCAGTGTGGAGGTCGAGCGGCGCGCGCAAGCCGCCAAGCAGGCTCGCGGCCAGTTCCGTCCGACCATTTCCGTCGTCATCCCGGCGTTCAACGAGGCCGGCAATGTCGGCGTCATCGCCGCGCAGCTGTCCGAGATTCTCGCTGGCGTCGGCACGTGGGAAATCATCTTCGTCGACGACGGTTCGGTGGATGGGACGCTGGAGGCGCTGAAGGCGCTGGCGCAGCGCGACCCGCGCATTCGCTTCATCTCGTTCACCCGCAACTTCGGCCACCAGGCGGCGCTGCAGGCCGGCCTGCGCCACGCGCAGGGCGCGGCGGTGATCGTCATGGACTGCGACCTGGAACACCCTCCGCAACTGATCCCCGAGCTGATCGCGGCCTGGCGGGGCGGGGCCAAGGTGGTCACCGCGCAGCGCCGCGACGATCCGGCCGCCACCGGTCTTTTCAAGCGCGTAACGTCCGGCATGTTCTACCGGCTGATGAACGCCATCGGCGACGTGCGCATCGAGGCAGGCAGCGCCGACTTCATGCTGCTCGACCGCGTCGCGGTCGACGCCATCAGCCGCTTCGAGACCTCGGACGTGTTCCTGCGCGGCCTGGTGCGCTGGCTGGGCTACGCCCAGGTGCGTATTCCCTACACCCAAGGGACCCGCACCGCCGGCGAGTCCAAGTACAGCATGCGGAAGATGATCGACTTCGCCATCTTCGGCATCGTCTCTCACAGCCTGAAGCCGCTGCGCATCGCCATCTACCTCTCCGCCGTGTTCGCCCTGCTGGGCGTGGGCCTGCTGGTCTACTCGGTGGTCAGCTTCCTGTTCGTGCCGCGCACCGTGGTCGGCTGGTCGTCGATCATGGCGGCGATCGCCATCCTGGGCGCCGGCCAGTTCTTCATGCTGGGCGTGATCGGCGAATATATCGGCCGGATTCTGCGCGAGACCCGCAAGTGGCCGACGTTCCTGGTGGAAGAGACCGAGGCGGCGCTGCTGGCGCAGGCCAACGACCCGCCGTTCGCGGTGGGCCCACGCGACCTGGCCGCCGGACATTGACGGCCGCCATAGCCGCCCCGGCCACCGGGGCGCGCCGCGGCTTCGACGCCTGGATCGACAGCTGGCAGAACGGCGGCTCGCGTCCCGCGTTGCAGCTCCTGGCCGTCTTCGCCCTGCTCTGGTGGGCGTTCCAGCTGCTGAGCCAGGCCTCGGTGGGCCTGCACCCCGACGTGGTGGAGGTCTACGCCTGGAGCCAGCACCCCAGCCCCGGCTACTTCAAGCATCCGCCGATGAACGCGCTGATCGCCTGGACGTGGCTGCGGCTCTTTCCCATTACCGAATGGTCGATGCACCTCTTGGCCATGGTCGTGGGCGCCGCGGCGCTCTTCGGCGCCGACCTGATCGCGCGGCGCTACCTCACCGGTGACAAGCGGCTGGCGGCGCTGCTGATGCTGATGCTGACGCCGTTCTACCAGTTCCACGCCGACAACTTCTCCACCAACCAGGTGATGCTGCTCACTTGGCCCTTCGCCACCTGGGCGTTCCTGCGCTCGTTCCAGACCCGCAAGATCGGCTGGTCTGCGCTGGCCGGCGTGCTCGCCGCCGCGGCGATGCTGGGCAAGTACTATTCGGTCTACCTGATCGGCAGCTTTGTCGTGGCCGCGCTGCTGCACCCGGCGCGCTGGCGCTATCTCGCCTCGCCGGCGCCTTACACCTCCGCGCTCTGCGGTCTCGCGACCATGGCGCCCAACCTTTATTGGCTGGTGACCACCGGCTTCCAGCCGTTCCACTACGCCTACGCCCTGCACGGCGCGGTCTCGCCGCTGGCCATCCTGGGCGCCGACGCCGGCTATCTCGCCGGGGCTGCCGGCTACGTGGCGCTGCCGGTCGCGGCGTTCCTGCTGGCCGCCCGGCCCAGTCGCGCCACGCTGCGAGCGGCCCTGAGGCCCGCCGACCCCGACCGGCGCATGCTGGCGCACCTGTTAGCCGGCCAGGTGCTGCTGGCGCCATTGTCGGCCCCCGTCGTCGGCTTCATCCCCACCTCGCTCTGGGTGATGCCGGCGGTGTTCCTGCTACCGACGATCCTGCTGGCGCCGCCGGAGGTGACGCTGAAGCGGCTGTGGACTCGCCGGCTGGCGTTGCTGGTCGCGGCGATCGCGGCGGCGGCGCTGGCGGCCGCGCCGGCCGTGGCCTGGGTGCGCCACCACATCGGCGACAAGGACCATCGCGACGCCTTCGCGCCGGCCAGTCTCGAGCTCACCCAGCTCTGGCGCGAGGCCGCGCCCGGCCGGCCGCTGACCATCGTGCGCGGCGACCTCGACTTCGCCTACGCCGCCGCGTTTTACAGCCCCGACCATCCGGACGCCGCGCCCGGGTGGGACCTCAGCGCCTCGCCCTGGGTGACGCCGCAGCGGCTGGCGAGCGAAGGCTGGGCGATGATCTGCATTGGCGGCGACCCTTGGTTCGCGCCGGACGGCTGTCGCCAGCACGCCCCGCCAGGCGCCGAGGTCCGCGACTTCGAGACCCGCACGTCGTTCATGGGCGACGCCGGCAAGCCGACCGAGGTCACCGTGGTGATCGTCCCGCCAGCGTCTCGCTGAGCCGCGCCAGCCTCAGGCCGCCCGCTTCCAGCAGCGCTGGCAACCGCTCCGACAGCAGGAATTTGAGTTCCACCTCGCGCGAGGCGACGGCGTCATCCACCGCCGCCAGCTCCGCATCCACATGTCCCGGGTGGCACATGATGAGCGGCGCGGCGCCGGAGGCCTGCAGAAAGCGGGCGAAGTCGGCGCCGTAGTCCCGCGCCGGCCTGAAGCCTGAGAACCCGGCAAAGCTGTCGTTGACGCCGAAGCGCGCCGCCCGCGCCGCCTGTCCGAACCCGATCGTCATCGCGCTCACCGTCGCGGCCTTGGCGGCTTGCACCTGCCGCCGGAAGATGCGCGCCGGCTGGTCCGCCGGGACGCGCAGCCAGCCCTTGAAGCCGCGCGCCGACAGTTCGGCCAGCAGCGCGCCGCGCACGCCGGGCAAGGCATGCACGTGCCAGTGGCCGTCGACGTAGTCGGGCGCCCGGCCCATGGCGGCGGCGAAGGCGTCCAGCTGCGCGGCGATCTCGGCGCGCACCTCCTCCGTGGGCAGAGCGCCGGTGAACGCCGCCATCGCCAGCCGCCGCGCCGCTGGCAACAGCCCACCAGGCGCCAGGCGCGGCGCCGCGCTCAGCGGTGGGCCCAGGGTCAGGTTGAGGTGCAGACCGACGTCGATGCGGTCCGCGACCGGCGCCAGCGCGGTCGCCGCCGCCGGCCAGTGCGGCCGCGTCACCATGGCGCTCGTCGCGGTGATCCGTCCGGCGGCGGCCGCCTCGACAATCCCTGCGCTCACCGCCGGCGTCAGCGCGTAGTCGTCGGCGCAAAGGGCCAGCGGCGCCTTGGCCATTCAGCCGTCGCTGTTGAGGCTGCTCTCCCAGGCCAGCGCGTGGCTGACCAGCTGGTCGAGCGTGTCGTAGCGCGGCGTCCAGCCGAGCTCGGCTTTGATCCGCGAGGCGTCAGCGACCACGGTGGCCACGTCGCCAGGGCGCCTCGGCAGGGTGCGGACGGGCAGCTTGTGGCCCGCCGCCTGTTCCACCGCGCCGATCACGTCGCGGACGGACGATCCATGCCCGTAGCCGCAGTTGAACGTCGCCGAGCCGCCCCCGCCGCGCAGATAGTCCAGCGCCAGCGCATGAGCGTCGACCAGGTCGGTGACGTGGATGTAGTCGCGAACGCAGGTGCCGTCCGGAGTCGGATAGTCGTCGCCGAACACCCCCAGAAATGGCAACCGCCCGAGCGCCGCCTGGCAGGCGCGCTTCACCAGATGGGTGGCGGTGGGGCTGCGCTGGCCAGTGCGCCGGGCCGGATCGGCGCCGGCGACGTTGAAGTAGCGCAAGGAAACGTGCCGCAGCGAGGTCGCCGCCGATACGTCCTGCAGGATCCACTCCGTGGCCAGCTTCGAGCGGCCGTAAGGGTTGGCCGGGTCGGTCGGCGCGCTCTCGGGCAGCAGGCCAGCCTCGGCCGCGCCGTAGACCGCCGCGGTGGAGGAGAAGATGAAGTTGGCGACACCGGCGCCCACGCAGGCTTCGATCAGGTCGCGCGAGGCGGCGGTGTTGTTGCGCCAGTAGCCGAGCGGGTCCTCCACCGACTCCGGGACCACCTTGGAGCCGGCGAAGTGCAGCACGTCGGTGACGCCGTGCTCGGCGAGCAGCCGGCGCAGCAGCGCCTGGTCGGCGACGTCCCCCTCCACCAGGATCACGCCGGCCGGCGTGATCGCCCGGCCGCTGGTCGACAGGTCGTCGAGCACCACCACGCGCTCGCCCCGGTCGATCAGGGCGAGCACCATATGGCTGCCGATGTAGCCGGCGCCCCCGGTGACCAGCACGGACATTGCGCCTACCTACACGGCCACGGGGCGCCGACAAAGGCAGGAGGGATGTGCGTGGATCCGTGCGCCGAGGCGGAGCGGCTGCTGGGCGAGGCCTGGGGCGCGCCGGTGAGCTGCGAGATGTCCGCGGCGCTGCGCCATCCTGGCTGGCGCAACGGCGTCTGGCGCCTCGTGGTCCGCGGCGGTCCTGCCGAGCACGTGATCGTCAAGGCCTGCTTCAGCGAGGGCGGCGGCTACGCGCCGAGCGACCGCACGCCGGTCAGCGCTTTCCAGCGCCTTGCCAACGAGTGGTGCGGCGCGGCGATGCTGGGCCCGCTGGGCTTGGGACCAAAGATCATCGCCGGTGACATGACCAGCGGCGTCGTCGTGCTGGAAGACCTGGGCGGTGGCCACATGCTGGCCGACGTGCTGCGGGGGAACGATCCGGTGGCCGCGGAAGTGGCGCTCTTCGCTTACGCCCGCTCGCTGGGCGACCTGCATGCCGCCACGGTGGGCTCGCAGGCGCGCTGGGCGTCGCTGCAGGCCGCGCGCGGCGCCAGTCCCGTCTCGCCCTTGTCGGCGCCGTTCGCGCCGCTGATGGCCGCGCTGCCGACGTTCTGCGAGGCCATCGAGATCGCGCCGCCGGGCGGCCTGGCGGACGACGTGGCGGCCATCGTCGCGACGCTCGACGACCCAGGCGCCTATCTCGCCTTCACGCCGGCCGACTGCTGCCCGGACAACCACTTTCTGCGTGGCGAGCGGGTGCAGTTCTTCGATTGCGAGCGGGCGGCCATGCGGCACGCCCTGCTCGACGCGGCCTACCTGCTCGCGCCGTTCCCGACCTGCTGGTGCTGCGCGGCGCTGCCCGCCGACCTGCCGGTCCGGCTCCTCGCTGCCTATCGCGGCCAGTTTCCGGGCGGACCGGATTTCGAGGACCAGATGACCCTGATCCTGGCGGCGTGGGTGATCACCCGCATCGGCTCGCGGGGCGGCGTTGACTGGCTCCAGGCCGATCGGCCCTGGGGTCTCTCCAGCGTCCGCCAGCGGGTCCGCGCCGTGACCGGCAACCTGCTCGCCCGGCCCAACCTGGCCTCGCTGCTGCCGGCCTTCGCCGCGCTGATGGCGGAAGCGGACAGCCGGCTCGCCGAGCGCTGGCCCGATCTGGCGCCGATGGCCCTCTATCCGGCCTTCGCCTGACTCAGCCGGCCTTGCACTTCGGCGGCAGCGCGAACGCCGACGCCGGCGGGGCGGTGAAGCTCAGCGACTTGACCTCGATCACCGTCTCCGGCGCCTTGCCGGGGGCCGTCGTCACCCATTTCACCAGCAAGCCGGTCTTCGGCTCGACCCACAGCTCCATCTTGCCGTCCTTGGTCATCGCCACGGATTTCTGGGTGGCGATTCCGTTGACGCTCTCGGGGCCGGCGCCGGTGGGATGAAAGTCGGCCGCCTGAGCTGTCAGCCCCGCGGAGATCACGAAGGGGTCGCCCCAGTCGCTGGTGAAGTGCGACGGGCCGCAAGGGGTGCTCGCGTCCCGCAGGTCCAGCGTCCAGCTCGTGCCGGTCTTCAGGTCGTAGAAGGCCTTGGTGTGGAGGCCGTTCGGGAAGCCGAGGGCCGGCGCCCCGGTCTGCTCGCTGATCGCCTTGTCGCCATCGCGGGCGTAGACCACCGACTGGCTGCCGACGAGGTTGTTGGTCTCGACCAGCGTGTAGGTGGTCGGCGCTGTCGCCGCCTGCGCGCCGTACGCCAAGAGCGCCGCCGCCGCGCCCATTGCCGCTGAAAGCCGCATGTTCACCCCTCGCAACCGCCGGCTAGGCTAGGGGGCGGCGCGCGGAATGGGAAGCGCTGCGCCGCCGGAGGCGCGAGATCGCGTCAATGCCGCAATCTTGAGCACGAACGTGCCCGTGTCTGGTTTCGCGCGGAACGACCTTTCTTTCTGCGTCACGAATCGCGGGTCAATGCGTTCAATCCCAGCGAGGTGTTGAGACAGGAGACTGACATGGGGCATCGCCGTTCGGTCGCGACGATCAAAGTCATCGCAGGTGGCGAGCACGACCCGATTACCTGCTTCTGCGGCGCCGACACGTTCGAGCACACGTGGACACACTTCCCGATGCGCCACGTCTCGAAGTGCGTGGCCTGCGGCCTCTCGAGCACAGTGGAGCTGAAGGTGACGCCGCCGCGGCCGTCGCCCGCGCCGCCGCAGTCCTATCCCTCGTTCGACGACGGCGGGGCGTGGTACTGACCGCCTCTGCCGCTCCGGCCCGCTATGGGGTTAGAGCCAGCCCCGCCACTTGAACCAGAGCAGCGGCAAGAGGGTCGACGCGACGATCGCGCCGATGCCGAACTGGTAGCCGTAGGCCCAGCCGTACTCCGGCATGTTGTGAAAGTTCATGCCGTACCAGCCGGCGACCAGGGTCGGGAAGATTCCGACCACGGAAGCGATGGTCAGCACCTTGAAGATGTCGTTCTGCTCGATGCCGACGAAGCCCAGCACCGCGTCCAGCAGGAACTGCACCTTGCCCAGCAGGTGCTCCTCGAACAGGCTGAGCGAGCCGATGTCCTCCTTCACCGCGGCAAGCCGGCGGGTCAGCTCGGCGTCGAACCAGTCCTTCGCCGCTTCCAGCACGAAGGGGATCATCCGCTCCACCGCCAGCAGGCTCTCGCGGATCACCGAGGTCTGCTCGCCGACCCGACCCAGCGTCTGCAGCTTCTCGCGCATCTTCACGCTGGAGCGAGCGGCGTGCCGGGGATTGTCCGCCGACTTGCGGAACACCTGCTGAGAGATGCCGTCGAGATGGGCGCGCGCCTCTTCCAGAAGGTCCGCCTGGCGGGCCACGAACGCCTCCAGCAGGGCCACGAACAGAGCTACCGACGACATCGCCGCCGGCTCGTCCCGCGCCTGCTCGGCCACCCCCTGGGTCATCCGCAGCGGGTCGTCGTGCACGGTCAGCAGCACCTGCTGAGTCATGACCAGGCCGATGTGGGTCAGCTTCGGGTGTTCGGTGGCGGCGGTGATCACCGGCGCGGTCAGCCGGAAGACCCCGTCGCGGAACGAGATGCGCGCCGACTGCTCGATCTGCATCATGTCGTCGTGGCTGGGCGCCCGGAGTTGCGTCAGCTCTTCGACCAGGCTGACCTCCGCCGGCGTCGGCGCGGTCATGTCGATCCAGACGGCGGCGGCGTGAGGCCGGGCCTGCCCGGCGGGATGCGGCGGATAGACGTCAATCATCGTGACGGGGCTATAGCATCGGCCAGGCCTCGCGCCGCCATCCATTGGCCCGGTATTTCCGCCAAGAGACGGCGCTAGGTTCAGTTAGGCGAAGCGGAGGCGGCTCCATGTCCAGCAGCACATTCAAGACCAAGGACGGCACGGAGATATTCTTCAAGGACTGGGGCGAAGGGCAGCCGATCGTGTTCCACCACGGGTGGCCGCTTAGCGCTGACGACTGGGATGCCCAGATGCTGTTCTTCCAGGCCAAGGGTTACCGCGTCGTCGCTCACGATCGCCGCGGCCACGGCCGCTCCACTCAGACCGAACTCGGCAACGACATGGACACCTACGCGGCCGACGCCGCCGAACTGGTGGCGCACCTTGACCTGAAGAACGCCATCCACGTCGGCCACTCCACCGGTGGCGGCGAGGTCATCCGCTACGTCGCCCGGCACGGCGCCGGCCGCGTCGCCAAGGCGGCGATCATCAGCGCCATTCCGCCGGTGATGGTGAAGTCGGTGGCCAATCCCGGCGGCACCCCGATGGAGGTGTTCGACGGCTTCCGCGCCGCCATGGCCAACCGCGCGCAGTTCTATCTCGATGTCGCGTCCGGCCCGTTCTACGGCTTCAACCGGCCTGGGGCGAAGGTCTATCAGGGCGTCATCGACAACTGGTGGCGCCAGGGGATGATGGGCGGGACCAAGGCCCACTACGACTGCATCAAGGTCTTCTCCGAGACCGACCACACCGAGGACTTGAAGCAGATCGACGTGCCGGTGCTGGTGATGCACAGCGAGGACGACCAGATCGTTCCCTTCGCCGACGCCGGGCCGCTGGCCGCCAAGCTGCTGAAGCGTGGCGCGCTGAAGGTCTACAAGGACTACCCCCACGGCATGCCCACCACCCACGCCGACGTCATCAACGCCGACTTGCTGGCCTTCTTCCAAAGCTGACGGGGCCTCGCCGCCGCCTCCCGCCGCTGGGCGGCCGAGGTAGCCGTCATTGACTCTGATAGATACCATTGGTAATTATCAGAGATGCCGCCTTTGTATGCACAGACTCGCGCGCCGACGCACTGGCTCTCTGCCGGCGCTCCCTTCGCGACCAAGGCGCAAAGCACCGTTACTATCGGCGATTTACGGTGGGCGTCAGCCGCCGCCCTTCGTTCCGACGTGCACCGTCACCTCCGCCGAGAGGCCGGCGCGCAGGCGCTCCAGGCCGGGCTGGCCAGGGTCCAGGGCGATGCGCACCGGAATGCGCTGCACGATCTTGGTGAAGTTGCCCGAGCCCGGCTGGAACGGCATCAGCGCGAACTGCGAGCCGGACCCCGGCGCCAGGCTGTCCACGTGACCAGTGAAGACCACGCCCGGCAGCGCGTCGATGCGCACGCGCGCCGACTGGCCCGGGATCATGCGGCCGACCTGGGTTTCCTTGAAGTTGGCGGTGATGGTGGGCGCGCTGGCGCCGATGATGGTCATCAGCGTCACGCCCGGCTCCACCATCTGGCCCACCGTGGCCTGGATATCGGCCACCGTGCCGGCCGCCGGCGCGGTGACGGTGGTGTAGTCCTTCTGCAGCTGCGCGGCGTTGAGCTCGGTCTGGGCGCGGTACTGCGCCGCCGCCGCCTCGCCCAGGGAGGCGGTGATTTCGCCGCGGGTGCGCGCCGCCACCAGCCCCTGGTCGTCGGCGGTCTGAAAAGCCTGGCGGAACGCCGGATCGCTGGCGCCCTTCGGCCCGGCCAGCGACTTGGCCGCGTCGACTTGGCTCTGGATCAGCTTCTGCTCGGCGTCGAGCCGCGCCAGCCCCGCCTTGCCCGCCGCTTGCGAGGCTTTGGCGGCCATCAGGTCGCCCTGCGCCTTGGCGATGTCCAGGTCGTATTCCTCCGGGTCGATGTGCACGAGCGCGTCGCCCGCCTTCACCGGCCGGTTCTCCAGCGCGTCGACGCTCAGCACCATGCCGCGCACCTTCGGCGACACGATCACCTTGTCGGCCTGCACGTAGGCGTCGTCGGTGGCGACGTCAGGCTTGTCGGCGAAAATCCACGCCAGCCCGCCGCCGATAGCGATGGCGGCGAGGGCGATCACGGCCAGGGCGCGCCAATGCCCCGCCAGTCCGGCGCTACCCATGCGTCGTTCGCGTCATCGCCTCGCGGCGAGCCCCTGCAGCGCTTCCCTCGCGCCGTCTCGATGATGCTAGCATGACGCTTTGCGCCGCAAGAGGCCGGAATTGAGCGTCAGCGCCGCGATCGCCGCCAGTCCATCCCTCGCTATGAGCAATTGGCGACGGCTGGCGATCTTCTTCGTCATGGCGGTGGGCCAGTTCATGGCGCTGCTGGACATCCAGATCGTGGTCGCCTCGATGGGTTCGATCCAGGGCGGCCTCTCGGCCAGCCAGGACGAGATCGACTGGATTCAGACCGCCTACCTGATGGCCGAGATCGTGATGATCCCGCTCTGCGCCTACCTGGCGCAGGCCTTGACCACGCGCTGGGTGTTCGTCGCTTCGGCGGGCCTCTTCACCGCGGTCAGCCTCTTCTGCGGCGTCGCCTGGGACCTGCCGTCGATGGTCATCTGCCGCGCTGTCCAGGGCTTCGTCGGCGGGGCGATGATCCCCCTGGTGTTCGCCACCGGGTTCTCGTTCTTCGACGGGGCGCAGGCGGCGATGGCGACGGCGGTGCTGGGCGTGATCTCCACCCTGGCGCCGACGCTGGGCCCCGCCATCGGCGGCCTGATCACCGACACGCTGGGCTGGCGCTGGCTGTTCTTCATCAACATCGCCCCGGGGATGCTGGTGACGCTGGCGCTGGTGCTGCTGGGCGGCTGGGAGAAACCGGAGGTGGGCAAGCTCGCCCACATCGACTGGCTGCACGCGGCCAGTCTCGCGGCGTTCCTCGGCGGTTTGCAGTACGTGCTGGAAGAGGGGCCGCAGCGTTCCTGGATGCAGGACCGCGGCGTCGCCGCCATGGCCTGGATCGCGCTGGTGGCCGGGCTCGTCTTCCTTGAGCGATGCCTGTTCTCGCCGCGTCCGCTGGTGAAGATCGCCCCGTTCCGGCAGCGAGGCTTCACCGGCGCGTCCATCCTTTCCTTCGTCATCGGCTTTGGCATCTTCACCTCCACCTACCTGCCGCCGGTGTTCCTGGCCCGGGTGCGCGACTTCACCAGCCTGGACATCGGCTCCACCGTGTTCGTGGCCGGTGTCTTCATGTCGTTTTCGGCGGCGCCGGCGGCGTGGCTCGCCACCAAGCTGGACCTGCGGCTGGTGATGGCCGCCGGGCTGGTGCTGTTCGGTGTCTCATTCCTGATGATGACCGACATGGCGCCCGACTGGGGCTTCTGGCAGTTGTTCTGGCCCCAGGTGGTGCGCGGCGGCGCGGTGCTGCTCTGTATGGTGCCCGCTGTCGGCATGGCGCTGCGCGACATCCCCGACGAGCTGCTGAAAGACGCATCGGGCCTCAACACGCTCTTCCGCAACCTGGGCGGCGCGGTGGGCATCGCCGTGGTCAACACCTGGCTGATCGGCTTCACCCAGGCGCACGGCGCGGGGCTGGGCGACGCGCTGGGGCAGGGCTCGGGGGCGACGGACTCGATCATGAGCATGGCGCAGAGGCTGGGCGCGGCGGGGGTGGCGCCCACCCAGGCGATGCAGATCGCCGCTCAGAGCCTGGCCGGCGGCGTCGCTCAGCAGGCGCTGACGTTGGCTTTCAACGACGTGTTCCAGCTCTCCGCCTGGTTGTTCTTCGGTGCAGTGTTCATCATTCCTTTCTGCCGCGGCGGCCCAATGACCCAGCAAGGTCCAGGCGCCGGCTTCGTTCACTAGGCGCCATCTTGGCGCCCCGGCGCCCCGCTAGCGGAGACTTGGGGTCCACGCAGAGGTATGTCCCTGACTTACATGTTCTCGATGATCCAACGTCTCACAGCCTTCGCCATGGTCCTGGCGGCCGGCCTGTCGTTCGCCGCGCCGGCGCTGGCAACGCCAGCGGCCAAGAATGCGCCTCCCACAGGCAGTGACGGCCCGACCTATCCCTTCACCCGTCCCAACCCCGACGCCGAGATCGGCAAGCTGGACAACGGGCTCCGCTATGGCGTGATGACCCGCGGCGGCACCCGGCAGGTGTCGATCATCCTCTACGTCGGCGCCGGCAGCGAGGACGAGACGGACACCCAGCGCGGCGTCGCCCACTTCCTCGAGCACATGGCCTTCAACGGCTCGACCCATTTCCCGCCAGGCACGGTGATGAAGGATTTCGCCGACATCGGCGTCTCCATCGGCCGCGACCAGGACGCCGAGACCACGTTCGATTCCACCACCTTCAGCCTCGATATCTCCGAGATCACCCCTGACCGGCTCGATCTGGCCTTCAACTGGCTGCGCGACGTCGCCGACGGCTTGACCATCTCGCAGGCCCAGGTGGATCGCGAGCGCGGCGTGATCATGTCGGAATATGTCGGCAGCCGGGGCGCCGTCGCTGACATCGGCCAGGCCACCGAGGCGTTCGTGCTGCCGGGCATGCTGGGCCCCAAGCGTGAGCCGATCGGGTTGCGCGACATCATCGAGAGCGTCAACGCCGACACCATCCGCGGCTTCCACGATCGCTGGTACCGGCCCGAGAACGCCATCGTGGTGGCGGTCGGCGACCTGCCGCGCGCTGTGCTCAAGCAGCGCATCGTCGCCGCTTTCGGGTCGTGGCGCGACGCCACGGCCAAGCCGCCCAAGGTCGACCTCGGACACGTCAGCATGAAGCGCGCCACCTCGGTGCTGGTGGAGACGCACGACGGCGTGCCGCCGACGCTGGAGATCTGCCGGCCGCAGGACAAGGACGCCGACCGCCGCGAAGGCGTCGCCTCGCGCACCGAGGACTTCGAGCAGGCCATGTGGCAGAGCGCCCTCGACACGCGCCTGTCGGCGCTGGCCAACAGCGCCAATCCGCCGTTCGTCTCGGCCGAAGCTGGCCGCGATCAGCTCTACGACGCCGCCGACGTCACCTGCGTCAGCGCCACGCTGCGCGACGACGACTGGCGCCGCGCGGTGCAGGCGGTCTCCGACGAGACCCGGCGCCTGGCGCGCTACGGCCTTACTGATGAGGAGTACCAGCAAGGCGTCAAAGGCCTGGTGGCGCAGGTGGAGGCCGAAGTCGGCCAGGCGCCGACGATGACCGGCGCGCAGCTCGCGCAAAGCATCGTCGCCAACCTTACCCAGAGCGGCACCTTCTCCACCGCCGAGGAAGACCAGCGCATCGGCCGGCTGGCCCTGGCCGGCCTGACCAAGGCCAAGGTCGACGGCGAGTTCACGCGCGTCTGGACCGACGCCGCGCCGCCGCAAGTGGTGCTGGTGACCGCTCAGCCGCAGCCGGACGCCCCGGTGCTGGCCGCCTGGCGCGAAGCCGAGGCCAGTCGCGCGCCCGCCGCGCCGCCGCAGCATGCCGGCGCGGCCTGGGCCTACGCCAGCTTCGGGCCGCCGGGCGCGGTGGTCAGCCGCGAGGAGATCCCGGCGGCCGGCGCCGTGCGCCTCGCCTTCGCCAACGGTGTGCGCCTGAACTTCAAGTCGACCCAGAACGCTCAGGACCGCGTGGAAATCCGCGTCCGCTTCGGCGCCGGCCAGGAAGAGCTGCCGCTGGACGACCTGCCGGCGGCGCGGCTGGGCGCGACGCTGCTGCGCGAGGGCGGCCTCGGCAAGAACGACTTCGAGGACACCGTTCGCTTCTGCGAAGGCCACGCCTGCGACTTCAACCTGTCCATGGGCCGCGACGCCTGGGAGGTCGGCGGCGCCACGCGGCCCAGCGACCTCGACGTCGAGCTGCAGCTGATCACCGCCTATCTGTCCGATCCCGGCTTCCGGCCGCAGGTGGACGCCCGCATCCCGACCGCCGTGAAGACGCTCTACGACCTCACCCGCAGCGACCCGGTGCTGGCCGCCAACCTGGCGCGCGAGCGGGCGCTGCCGCCGCCGCAGATTCTACTGCTGCCTGACGAGACCGCGCTCAGCGGCGTGCGCAGCGCCGACTTCGCTCGCATCCTGGGCCCGATCCTGAAGAACGACCCGCTGGAAGTGACCGTGGTCGGCGACGTCGACGAGGCGACTGCTGTGGCCGCGGTCGCCAGGACCCTGGGCGCGCTGCCGCCGCGGCCCTGGCATGACACGGCGCTGCCGAACGCGCCGGTGATCCGCTATCCGGCCGCCAGCCCTCCGCCGATCCTTGTCACCCACGAGGGCGCGCCGGAAAAGGCCACCGTGCTCGCCACCTGGCCCCTCTTCGTGTGGACGCCGGACAAGGTTCGCGAGGAGCGGACGCTGGAGCTGCTGGGCGTCATCGTGCAGGACCAGGCTATCGACGACATCCGCCAGCGCCTCGGCAAAGCCTATTCGCCTGGCGTCAACGTCAACCTCGACCGCGGCGGCGACCAGGGCGCGCTCAGCGTCGACATCGAGACCGCCCCCGACGCCACCGAGGTGGTGTCAGGCGAGCTGCGCAAGATCGCCTCCGGCCTGGCGTCCGGCGACATCACCGACGCCATGCTGGAGCGGGCGCGCCGGCCAGTGCTCGACAACGGCGCCACCCGCGAGATCTCCAATCCCTGGTGGATCAACATGCTGGACGGTTCGTGGCAGCACCCCGACCAGATTGCCAGCGCGCAGACCTGGCAGACCGACTACGAGACCATCACCCTCGACGAAGTGAAGGCTGAAGCGAAGAAGTGGCTGGCGCCCGATCCGCTGCTGGTGATCGCCGCCCCGGCCGCCCAGGCCGCCAACGAGGTTCCGAAGCGGAAGGGATAGGCCGGGCTAGCGTGGCGGAGCGCTGGCGGGCGCCGGGTTCTCCAGCGCCACGGCGAACTTGTCCGCATACAGACGCCGCCAACCTTCCGATTCCAGCGCCGCGACCAGCGCGCGGTTCGGGCGCAACAGAGCCCAGCGCACGCCGTCGTGCGCCAGCGTGTCGTCCGTGGTGGGCTGCACCGCGTTCTGGATCGCGGCGTCGGTGGCGAGGAAGTCCTCGCCCCACATGTCGGCCCGCCCGTCCACGAACGGCCGCACGCCCGCGTAGAGCAGGTAGTCGCCAAAGTCGGCGTCATTGATCACCGGCTGGGCGCGCAAGGCGACGGGGACTTGCGCCAGCGCGGCGAGCGGGGCGTCGGCGCTGTTGGCGGGCGCGACGGGAAGGGCGAGCCGCGCGACGCTGATTGCCAGCGCCAGGCCCGCGCCCAACGTCATCTGCGGGACCGGCAGCCGCCAGCTCACGGGCTGCGGCGCGGCGCGCCCCAGCGCCCGCCCCAGCGGCTCGGCGACCAGCAGTGGCGCGGCGACGCCCAGCAGCGCCTCCTGGCGCAGGTGCTGCAAGGCCAGGTGCGTCAGCCCGATCAGGATCAGCGCGCGGATCGCCGTCAGTCGGGCGCCGCGCCAGAAGAGGCCGAACACACCAGCGAGCAGCGCCAGCTCCAGCGGCCCCAGGTTGAAGAAGTCCGGCGCCGGCCAGCGCGCCGCGATCGGCAGCCGCGCCGGATCGAAGAGGCCGAAGTCGAACACCAGGCCGCTCAGCCCGAACGGCGTCGCCATCGCGGCGACCACACTGGCCGCCAGCACCGCGGCCCAGCCGGTCAGCGACGCGGCGCTCCAGGTGCGCGGCGACAGCACCGCCTCCAGCGTCAGCCCCGCGGCGATGGCGAGGCCGACGACGCAGCTGGCGTCGACGTTGGCCCAGGCGCCCATCACGACGACCACCCACAGCGACGGCGCCCGCCCGGCTTCCCGCGCGCGCAGCAGCAGGATGGTCCAGGTCGCCATCAGCGGCAGGCTGAGGGTCAGCGAATCGGCGCCGAAGCCAGGCGCCACGAAGGCCGCGCCCACGGCCAGCGTCGCCAGCGCCGCGCCGCGTCCCAGCCATCGGCTCCCCTGCCAGGCCGTCAGCGCCGCCAGTGCGCCGCCCTCGAGGCCGACCAGCAGCGCCACGCCAGGCCAGCCGGCGAGGGCGTGGGCGGCCGCGATCGCCACATCGCTCACCCAGGCATGCGGCGCCCAGGGCTGGCCGAGGTGGCTGAACGAGAATGGGTCGGCGCGCGGCACGGCGACATGCGCCAGCATCCAGCGCCCCGCCGCGATCCGCTCGAATACGCCACCGCCCTTGAAGACGTCCGGCAGGAAGGCCGCCGCCGCGAACGCGGCGAGGGGCGCGATCCACAGCAGCAGAAAGCGCGCCCGCTCCGCTGCCGGGCTCCCCGGCTGCAGCGCCGCGGCCGACATCTCCGTTACGGCCATGCCGGCCCCTCGCGCACCGGCGCTCTCGCGCCACGGACCGGTGGGTAGACGCTTCCCGCTGCGCCGCCCAGCCCTTGCTGAAACCGGGTCTGCGCTACGAAGTGGGACTGGCCGCTGCGCCGCCCGCACCGCCGGCTGGCGGCTGCGCAGCCGCCGCAGGCGCTGGCGCGGCCGCATCGACCGGGTCCAGCGTGACGTTGAGCGGGTTGGGAACGAGCTTCTGGGTCGCGCCGCTGGCGGCATCGACGATCATGCCGACGCCGCCACCGAGGACCACGTTGCCGGCGAAGGCCGCGCCGCCGCCGCTCGAGAATTCGTGGGTCACATGGCCGTGCCAGTCCCGATACCCGGGCTTGCTGATGGTGACGTCGAAGTTGTCCCGATGGTCCATGGTAAAGGTGCATGGCGTCTGGTCGCATTTGTCGCCGTTCGACGTCGTGACGGACGCGCCGCCAGGCGTGGTGTTGACCGTCCAGGCCTCATGGGTTCCGCGCGTCACAGTCGCGCAACCGCTCACTGTCGCACCCAGCATCAGACACGTGAGCAAGGCCGCCGCCGGCCGAATTCTATGCAGCATCGTGTTCTTCCCCTCTTGTTGTTGTTAAGCTTGTTTGTGACTTCGCGCGGCGACTGCACCAGGTCAAGCCATGGTTGAGAGCCTCGCCAGTGGGTTGGCGGCGCTCGGTCCCGACGCGCCGCGCATGCTGCGTCCCGGCCTCGGCGCCCGGCCGAGGCTGCTGCCAAGCCTCAGCGCCCGCTAAGTTCATATGACGCCCATACTCGCGAAGGAGCGCGCTCATGTACGTCTGTGGCCTGGTGATCCCTGTCCCTGAGGACAAGCTCGAGGCCTATCGTCAGTGGGCGGAGAGCGGCGCACGTTTCTACAAGGAATACGGCTGCCTGGAGATCGTCGAGAGCTGGGAGGACTTCGTGCCCGACGGCAAGCAGACCGACTTTCGCCGCGCGGTGGCCGCCAGGCCCGGCGAGAAGATCGTGTTCACCTGGCAGGTGTGGCCCGACAAGGCCTTCTTCGAGGCAGCGGAGGCGAAGATGCACGAGGACCCGCGCATGGACGCCTCGGGCGAGCCCCCGTTCGATCCCAGCCGCCTGATCCTCGGCTGCTTTCAGCCGCTGCAGGTGATGGGGCGGGACTGAGCGCGCTAGCCGTCCCGCACGAACTCGCCGACGCCGAAGGTCGAGGCGCTCTCCGCCGCCGGCGCCACCCGGCGATAGATCAGCGCCTCGGCGATGTGGACGCGGCGGACGGCGGGGGCGGCTTCCAGGTCGGCGATGGTGCGCGCCAGGCGCAAGGTGCGGGTCCAGCCGCGGGCGGAGAGGCCGCCGGCCTCGGCGGCTCTCGTAAGCAGCGCGCTGGCCGGCGCATCGAGGGCGGCGATGGTCTCCAGCCAGCGGCCCTCGGCGCGGGCGTTCAACGGCGCGGCCCCGTCGCCGGCCTTGGCGGCGCGGTCGACCTGGATCTGGCGCGCGCCGGCGACGCGGGCGGCGACTTCGGCCGTACCCTCCACCGGCGGCGGCAAGGCGAGGTCAGCGGCGGTGACGGGCGGCACGTCGACGGTGAGGTCGATGCGGTCCATCAGCGGGCCGGAGACGCGCGACTGGTAGCTCATCTGGCAGCGTGGGCCTTTGCCACAGTGACCGCGCCCAGGCCCACCGACGCCGCAGCGGCAGGGGTTCTGCGCGGCCACCAGCTGCACCTTGGCCGGATAGCGGATGTGGTAGTTGGCCCGCGCCACCATCACTTCGCCGGTTTCCAGCGGCGCGCGCAGCGAATCCAACGCCTGCGGGCTGAATTCCGGCAGTTCGTCGAGGAAGAGCACGCCGTTGTGCGCCAGCGAGACTTCGCCCGGCTTGGCGCGCAGGCCGCCGCCGGTGAGGGCGGCCATGCTGGCGGAGTGGTGGGGGCTGCGGAACGGCCGCGAGCGGGTCAGCGCGCCCCTGGCGATCAGTCCCGCCATCGAATGCACCATCGAGGTCTGCAGCAGCTCTTCGGCCGAGAGCGGCGGCAGCAGGCCGGGCAGCCGCTGCGCCAGCATCGACTTCCCCGAGCCCGGTGGGCCGACGTAGAGCAAGTTGTGGCCACCGGCGGCGGCGATCTCCAGCGCCCGCTTGGCCTGTTCCTGGCCCTTGACGTCGCGCAGGTCCGGCGCGCGGGCGCCGTCGAGCATCGGCCCCGGCTTCGGCTGGCTCATCACCTGCACGCCGCGGAAGTGGTTGACGATGGCGATCAGCGAGCGCGGCGCCAGGATCGCGGTCTCGCCGGCCCAAGCCGCTTCGGGCCCGCACGCCTCGGGGCAGATCAGCCCCAGATTCCAGCCGCCGGCGGCGACCGCGGCGGGCAGGCAGCCAGCTACCGGGGCGATCTGGCCGTCGAGATTGAGTTCGCCAATGGCCGCCCAGCCGTCCAACGCGTCTGCCGGCAGGATGCCCATGACGATCATCATGGCGAGCGCGATCGGCAGGTCGTAGTGGCTGCCCTCCTTGGGCAGGTCGGCCGGCGACAGATTGGCGACGATGCGCTTGGCCGGCAGCGCCAGGCCCAGGCCCGAGAACGCCGCCCGCACCCGCTCCTTGCTCTCGGCGACCGCCTTGTCGCCTAGTCCGACCACGGCGAAATGCACCGCGCCGTTGGTGAGCTGGACCTCGACCTCGACGCGGCGCGCTTCCACGCCCTCGAAGGCGACCGTGACCACGCGTCCCGCCACGTAAAGAAGTCCTTGTTATCCCAAGACTTATCCACACCTCAGCACAAAGTCGAGTTCAGATCAAGAACGAAAACGGAACAATTTGAGAGACTGTGGCGAATCAGCGACCTAGCTGACCCGCCTCAACCGTCGTGGAAGCTTCACACATTGGTCAGCGCTGCTCAGCCCACGGAGTTGCTGCGGTCGTGGTGGAGCATCACATTGCCCAGGCCGCCAGCGGGCGCCCAGAGGTTGTTGCGGTACACGGTGATTCCGAGACCCCGGGTTTCGGAGATTTCCTGGTGGTCGCGCGTGTAGCGGATGTAGCCGGAGTTGGTGTGAATCTTGTTGGGGCACGAGTGCAGCACCCGCGAATCCGGGTGGTTCATCGTGTAGTCCCACTCGCCGACGCCGCCGCCGGCCCACTTGGCGAACTCGGGGAAGTTGGCGTCGGCGCGCGCGATGCTCTCGGCGGTGACCTCCGAGACCCGCAGCCGGCTCTTGATGCCCTGGCTAACGTAGCCGCCCATCGGGTTGCCGCCGCGGGCGTTGCCGGCCCGCTCGCGCGGCCCGTAGATGGCGATCGAGGCGTTCTTGCCGGGCTTGCGGGTGGAGTTGAGCAGGGCCTGGCTGCGCAGGGTGTAGCCCAGCATCCAGTCGCGGCCGCGGCGCAGACTGGCCTCCACCGCGTCGTTGTAGGTCTGCCCGATCTCGGCGGCCGGTGTGTAGATGGTCGAGACCAGCTCGATGCCCCAGCGGCCGTCGTTGTTGGTGATGGCGTAGATGCCGTCGCACTGCACCAGCTTGTGGCCGCTCTGGATGTAGCGGGTGAACGACAGCGAGAGCCCGACGGCGACGGGGCAGAAGGTCTGCAGCTCCAGCTTGTCGAGGAGGTCGTAGGAGCCGGGGGTCACCTGCGTCACGCCTTTGCCGGTGACGTTGAGCGACTCCGGCGGGCTGGCCTTGAACGCCACGGCGCTCTCCACCACCAGCGGCTCCGTGCCTTCGAAGATGCAGAACGGGAAGTGCAGCTGCGCGGCCATGGCGTCGATATCGCGGTCGGCCAGCGCGGCCATCCACAGCGTCGCCACGCGCATGGCTTCGGGCACGGAGCCTTCGTAGGAAACCGGGAAGCGGGCATCCAGCTGGCCCAGCGGCTTCAGGCCTTTGGGCGTCGGCAGCTCGGCGCCGGCGCGCAGCTGGGTCGGGCCCGCGCCGCCCGGGGTCACGTCGGTGGCCACATTGGCGTCAGACATCGCATCCTCCCTATCGTTGTGGTCAACCATGACTACGGATGGGCCGCGGTCAAGGCGCCCGTGCGCGGTGCGTAGGGGCTATTTCGCGACGGTCGCTTGGCGCAGGAGGTCAAGGCTCCGCGGCGCGGCGAGGCCGCCCCAGCGGCGGTCGATCTGGGTGAGCAGCTTCTGCGCGGCGTCGCGATCGCCGGCGCCGATCCGGGCCTGGGCCTGGTCCAGCTGCGCGCCTAGCTGTTTGCCGAGGTTCGCCTGGCAGGCCGCGAGCTTGGCGGGATCGACAGCGGGTGTGGTGTCGAGAGCGGCGAGCGCCTTGGCGAGCGCCGCGCCGCTGGCCACGTCGTGGCCCTCACCGGGTGTCTCGATCGTCCGAGTACGGAACACGCACCAGCTGCGCAGCGAGTCCTGGCTGGCGGCGTCCATGCCCTGCCTCACGCTGTCTTCGTCCCCGGTGAGGTAGACGAGACGCGAACTCGCCTGGAACCGCGCGAACAGGTCCGCTGGCGGCACGGCGACTTCGCCCTCGCCGACCGGATCGCTGCCGGCGTTGAGTATCGCGCCCTTGAAGACGTCCGGGTAGGCCAGCGCCAGCCGCAGGGCGATGCGCGACCCGCCGGAGAAGCCGCCGATCCACACCTGCGCCGGGTCGATCTTGTAGCGCTGCGTCACGTTGGCCGCGGCCAGGAGCGCCAGCGGTTCGCGGCGGCCGAGCACGCTGTCGGCGTTGCCCGAGCCCACCGCACTGACGAAGATCACCCCGGCCTTCTCCAGAACGCCGGCCCACCCATCCGGCAGATGCGCGTCTTCCCACGGCGGGATGAAAACCAGCAGGCCGTACCCACCGGGCGGAGGCGTGGCGGGGACGTAGAGCGTGAACCGCTGTTGGGCCACGGACAGAGGCTGGTCGGCGAGCGCAGCGCCGCTGGCCGCCAGTCGCTGCGCCACCAGCGCGTTCTGGAACGGCGTCAGCAGCCGCCGCGCCATCTCGGCGTTGCTGGCGAGCGGCGTGACGGCGGCGAAGGTCACGTTCTCCTGCAGGCCGTCAGCGCCATCGCCCCACGCAGGCGCGGCGAGAGCCATGCACGCAAAGACGGCGGCGAAGAGCTTCACTGGGGCGGTCTAACACCTCCTCGCCCGCGACGGTTCGATGGTCGCCGCAGGATTGGGGACACGCGACGTACCGCGAGAGTCGAGCGTATCTTCCGCACCGTTCGCAGGGCCGCTGTCGGAAGCGCAAGATAACCTTGCTTGCTGGAATCGCAGTTGAGGTTCGTATGATCCAGTAGACAATCGCCGCATGATCCGCCGCTCCCGTGCTCGCACCCCACGAACTATCCGCAGCGCTTCGGAGCCGAGGGAACCTGCTGAAGCCGGGCGCTAGCGACAGCAGCTGGAGCGCCTGGAACGTCGCGTTGGATGTTTGATGCATCCAGCGATCCGCTCGATCTTTCTTTGTTTTGACGGGCTGGTCGACGGAGACTTCGACGCAGCTTCCGAGGTGTCTGTCTGGTCGATGGAGAAAATACTCTCTCAGAGCGAAGAATATTTCGGCGACGGGCGAATGCCGTTCGCGGATTTCTTCTTCGACACTGAAATCTACACCTGCTCTGTCGTCGATCCGCACAAGCCAATCTTACGGTTTTTCGGCGGCGGGAGCATTGCCTCCGGGCTTGACCAATTCTGGAACAGATTGGTGAGCGGCTACTATGACGCCGGCGGACCAAACTATCCGCCGCGTTAGCTACTCAAATTGGGGACGCGACATTCTGCGAAAGTCGATCGTGACCCTACCCAGCTCAGACGATCCCGCGGATGGCCGCGATGCGGTCCCAGAGCGCCACAGCCGTGTCGGGGCCGCCGAAGCGCTTCAGCTGCTGGGCGCCCGTGGGGGAGGTGACGTTGATCTCGGTGAGGTAGTCGCCGATCACGTCGATGCCGACGAAAAGCAGGCCACGGTCCTTCAGCTCCAGCGAGATGGTGTCGCAGATCTCGCGGTCGCGGGCGGTCAGCTCCACCGCTTCGGCGCGGCCGCCGCGGGCGAGGTTGGAGCGCACCTGGCCGCTCGCCGGCACGCGGTTGATCGCGCCGACCGGCTCGCCGTCCACCAGGATGATGCGCTTGTCGCCGGCCGAGACCGCGGGGATGAACTTCTGCGCGATCACCGGCTCGCGCCCGATCATCGCGTGCAGCTCCAGGAGCGCGTCGAGATTGGGATCGTCCGCCTTCAGTCGCACCACGCCGGAGCCGCCGCCGCCGTAGAGCGGCTTGAGCACCATGTCGCCATGCCTGGCGTGGAAGTCGTGCAGCGCGTCGGCGTCGCCGGTGATCAGGGTCGGCGGTTGCAGGCCGGGAAAGCCGGTGACGAACAGCTTCTCCGGCGCGTTGCGCACTTCCATCGGGTTGTTCACCACCAGCGTCGCCGGGTGGAGCTTCTCCAGGAAGTAGGTGGCGGTGATGTAGGCCATGTCGAACGGCGGATCCTGGCGCATCAGGATCACGTCGAAGTCGGAGAGGTCGCGCACCTCCATCTCGCCCACCGTGTGGTGGTCGCCCTTCAGTGCGCGGACATTGGCGGCGCGGCCCCGCGCCAGCACCCGGCCTTCGTCGAGCGCGAGCTTGTCCGGCGCATAGACGAAGAGGCCGTGGCCCCGGGTCTGCGCCTCCAGCATCAGAAGGAAGGTGGTGTCGGTCTCGATGTTGACCCGCTCCAGCGGATCCATCTGCACAGCGACCTGCAGCGGCATAGCAGCTCCGGATAAGACGACGGCCCGGCGTTGCTATGGGGGCGCGGGCGTGACGGGACAAGCACGGGATGCCGGTTTTCAGCCGCTCACCCTCCCCTTGAGGGGAAGGGCCGGGGATGGGGGGCTGCCTGAGGAGAGGCAGGGTGTGGCAAGCAGCTCGAGAGTTGGCGACGGAAAACACGGAACGCACGGACACGGCGCCTAGCTCGGAAAGGCCGCGAAGCGGCGAATTGGTATTGCGCCTGCGGCGCAAGCGAGTGCGGGGCCTGGCGCCGTCCGTGGCCAACCTTTGAGCTCCCGCCGCGACAGCCGAGGCGTGTCGAGAGCCCCCCATCCCCGACCCTTCCCCTCAAGGGGGAAGGGAGGCAGACCAGCGCTCCGTCTCGCTAGTTCAGCTTCAGTCTCACCCGTTCGCGCGCCGCGCGGGCGGCCAGCGTGGCGCCGCCATCGAGCCGCTGGGCCTGTGCCAGCGCCTCCAGCGCCCCGGCCAGGGCGCCCTGGCCCTCGCGGGCGGCGGCGACGTCGAGCCAGGGGCGGTGGTCTTCCGGGTTGATCAGCGCCCGGCGTAGCGCCGAGCGCTCGGCGCGGCCGTAGTCGCGGGCGGCGACGGCTCTGGCGAAGATGTTGTTCTGCAGCCGGGTCAGCACCGCGCGGTCGCTGGCCGGCGCCATCAGCGCTTCCAGCTTCTCGGCCACATCCGGCGTCAAGCCGGCGTGAAGGGCGCGGCGGGTCAGCTCCGAGGGCAGCACCACGCGACCTTCGCTGAACGGGTCCAGCGCCAGCGGGCCCTCCAGGGTCTCGATGCGCAGCAGGAAGTGGCCAGGGAAGTCGACGCCGCGCACGTCGAGCCCGGTGCGCCGCGCCGCGTCCAGATAGAACACCCCCAGCGCCACCGGCATGCCTTTGCGCCGCTGCGCGATGCAGATCATGTCCATGTTGTCGGGGGCATCGTAGGTGATGAGGTCGCCGGCCAGGCGCAGGTCGCCGGCCATGGTCTCGGCGAGGGCTTCTTCCGGGCTTTCCTTCTCCAGGCGGGCGGTGAGGCGCTCGGCGCCCTCGGCGGCGAGGTCGCGGGCGAGACCGTCGTCGCGGGTCGGATCCTCATGCACCGCGCAGGCGATGGCGGCGTCCATCAGCGGGAAGTCGTCGTCATCGGCCTCGCCGGCTTCGGTCAGGAAGCGCTCGGCCTCTCCGCGGGTCATCGTCACCGTCGCTCGTCCTCGAACCACGCGTCGCGAATATGACAAGGCAGACGCCCGGGGGCGAGCGCCATCAGATCAAGCCGGATCGCCGCATCCTTCAGATCGCGGCGGCGGGCGGCGAAGGCTTCGCCGGCGCGGCGCAGCCGTTCGCGCTGGTGATGGGTGACGGCCTCCAGCGCGGTGTCCACCGTGCCGCGGCGCTTCACCTCGACCACAGCCAGGGTCCGGCCCTTCTGCGCCAAGAGGTCGATCTCGCCTTGTGGCGTCTTCAGCCGGAAGCCGAGGATGCGGTAGCCCTTGGCCATCAGCCAGAGCGCCGCGACCACTTCGCCGCGCCGGCCGGCGATGCGACCTCGGCGGCCGATCTCGGGATCGTAACGCGCCATCACCGGCCTTTCAGCGCCAGGGCCTGGCGATAAAGGTCGCGCCGCGGCAGGCCGGTGGCGGCAGCCACTTCGCGCGCCGCGTCGGCCGGCGAGAGCCGCGCCAGCGCTTCGGTGAGCGCCGCTTCCGCGCCCTCGGCATCGGGCGCGGCGTCCGGCGCGCCGCCGACCACAATGACGATCTCACCCTTCGGCGCGGCCAGCGCCGGGTCGGCGGCCAGCGCCGCCAGCGAGCCGCGCACCACCGTCTCGTGCAGCTTGGTCAGCTCGCGGGCGACGGCGGCGGGCCGCTCGCCCAGCACCGCGGCCATGTCGGCCAGCGAGACGCCGAGCCGCGAGGCGCCTTCGTAAAAGATCAGCGTCGCCCGCTCCGCTTTCAGACCTTCAAGGAAGGTGCGCCGCGCGGCGGATTTCGGCGGCGGGAAGCCGGCGAAGAGGAAGCGGTCGGTAGGCAGGCCGGCGACGCTTAAGCCCGCCAGCGCCGCCGACGCGCCAGGGATCGGCCAGACCGCGACGCCCGCCGCCAGCGCCTCGCCGACCAGCCGGTAGCCAGGGTCGCTCACCAGGGGCGTGCCCGCGTCGGACACCAGCGCCAGCCGCCCGCCGCCGGCCAGCGCCGCCAGGGCCTTCGGCCGGGTGCGCGCCGCGCCGTGCTCGTCATAGCGCTCCAGCCGCTTTGAGATTCCGTAGGCCGACAGCAGTTTGCCGGTCACCCGCGTGTCCTCCGCCAGGATCAGGTCGACGCCGGCCAGCACGTCGAGGGCGCGCAAGGTGATGTCGCGCAGGTTCCCGATCGGCGTCGCCACCAGATAGAGCCCGGCGGCGAGCGGCGCGTCGCTGAGCGCGGGCGGCGGCGGACGTTGGGGCAGGGGCTGAGTCCTCCTCGAAGCGGGAGATTAGTCCGCTCGCGCCGCCGTCGCGAGGTCGAGGGTGAGGCGGTCGAGGACGGCGCGGCCGGCGGGGGTGGCGACGAGGCGCTCCGGCGCAGCGGCGATCAGGCCGGCGCTAGCCAGCGCGTCGATGGCGTCGGGGTCGATGTCGAGCGGGGCGAGGTCGGCGCGGGCGACGCCTTCGAGCGTGCGCAGACCCATCAGCAGACGCTCCTGCGCCGCTTCGACCGGGCTGAGTCGGGTGCGCTCGGCGAGGCCGCCGCGGGCTGCGACGCGGGCAATGTATGGGTCGATCCCGGCGGGCGTCAGCGTCGCCCAGCGCGCGCCGCTCATCGTCACTCGGCCATGCGCGCCCGGCCCGACGCCCAGGTAGTCGCCGCCGCGCCAGTAGATCAGGTTGTGGCGAGAGCGGGCCGCCGCGCCGCGCGCATGGTTGGAAACCTCGTAGGCCTCGTAGCCGGCGTCGCCGAGCACGTCCTGGGTGGTTTCGTAGAGCGCTGCGGCGGTGTCGGGATCGGGCGGCGCCCAGCGGCGGCGGGCGACGGCGCGGTCGAACGGCGTGCCAGCCTCGATGGTCAGCTGGTAGGGTGAAAGGTGCTCGGGGCCGAGCGCCACGGCCTCGTGCAGCGCCGCTGCCCAGGCGGCCGGCGTCTGGCCGGGCAGGGCGTAGATCAGGTCGAGCGAGACCCGCGGAAAGGTCGCCAGCGCCGTCTCGGCGGCGCGGCGCGCCTCGGCGGCGTCGTGATTGCGGCCGAGGAAGGCGAGGGCCGCGTCGTCCAATGCCTGCACGCCCAGCGACAGCCGGTTCACGCCGGCCCGGCGCAGCGCCGCAAAGCGGCCGGCCTCGGCGTCGGTGGGATTGGCTTCCAGCGTTACTTCCAGGTCGGCGCCAGCGTCGAAATCGCGGCGCGCGGTTTCAACCAGCGCCGCGACCCAATCCGGGTCTGCCAGCGACGGCGTGCCGCCGCCGAAGAAAATCGAGACCAGGCGCCGGCGCCCCACTTGCACGGCCTGCGCGCTCAGATCGGCGAGGATCGCGCCCGCCAGCGCTTCCGGCTGGCGCGCCCGGCGGCCGGCGCGGACCACGTTGAAGTCGCAGTAGGGGCAGATTCGGGCGCAGTAGGGCCAGTGGACGTAGACGCCGATCTCGGCGCCGGCGTCAGTCAATGAGCGCCGCCTTCAGCTTGGCGAAGGCGCGGGTGCGGTGGCTCATCGTCTCCTTCCGCATCGGGTCCAGCTCGCCGAAGGTCAGCGTCTCGCCGGCGGCCATGAAGATCGGGTCGTAGCCGAAACCCTTGTCGCCGCGCGGCGGGAAGGTGAGCGCGCCGTCGACGCGGCCCTCGACCACCACCGCCGGCCCATCCGGCCAGGCCACCGCCAGCGCGCTGGTGAACCAGGCGGCGGGGTTGCGGTCGTCGGCCTCGGCCAGGCGCTGTTCGACCAGCCGCATGGCGTGGCCGAAGTCGCGCGCCGGCCCCGCCCAGCGGGCCGAGAAGATGCCGGGCGCGCCATCCAGCGCCGCGACGCTCAGTCCGGAGTCGTCAGCGAGCGCGATCATGCCCGAGGCGTTCGCCGCCGCCCGCGCTTTCAAGAGTGCGTTACCGGCGAAGGTCTGCTCGGTCTCGTCGGGCTCGGGCAGACCCAGCGCGCCGGCCGTCACCACGTCGAAGCGGCCGTCCAGCAGTGCGTCCAGTTCCCGCGCCTTGCCGGGATTGTGGGTGGCGGCCACCAGCCGCACGCCGGGAAGAAGTCGTAGCGCCATGCCAGCTTCGTCGCCCCAAAACGCGCCGCCCGCAAGGCCTTCGCGACGGGTATTGTGCGCCTGCGAACGTGAACTGATTTTAATGCATTGCAAAAATTTAACATCGATAAACGATAAGAACACTTGATCGAAAAACGATGAGCACATATTGATAAGCGCATCGGAGCAGCCGGTGACGGTTGTTTCGGAGTGGTTTCGGCCACAAATCATGTTGCAACGCACAATTATGGGGAACATCCATGACGAACTTCCTGAAGGTGCTTGATCAAGCGGCTCTCGCCCTGATCAACATCCTGGTCGTCGCCGGTCTGCCGCTCGCGGCGGTCGGTATCGTGACCGGCGCCATCTGAGTGCGGGCCGCTAGCGCGGCCTCCAGCTTGGAGGCATGTTCGCCTTCCTTGCCGTGATGGTGAGGAAGGCGAACTCGTATCTGGGGAGGGGCTTTGGCATGATCCGCGCGCTTGGGCCCGGCTCGGTGTCCAGTTTCCTGAAGGTGATCCTCGACGTGTTCTACGTCGTCATGTGGATCGCCGCGGCGGGGCTGGGCCTGGTGATCCTCGGCCTGCTGCTGATCAGCTTCGATCCGGCGCTGGTCACCGGCGCCGACGTTCGCTTCGACATCTTCGGCCATCCCCCCGGCGCGCCGGCGGCGTTGATGGCCTCGGGCGGCGAGCTTTACCTCGTCGGCCTCATCGTCATCGTGCAACGCCTGCGCAAAGTGTTCGCCTCGATGACCGCCGGCGATCCCTTCCATCCGGACAACGTGCGCCGCCTGCGTGTCGTCGGCCTGGTGCTGGCGCTGCTGGAAATCGACCGATACGCCTTCGCCGCGCTGGACCGCTATGCCCTGCACGATCCGCGCGCCGGAACCATGATGGTCAGCCTGACGCCGTGGTTCGCGGTGCTGGTGGTGGTGGTGCTGGCCGAAGTGTTCCGCGAAGGTGCGCGCCTGCGCCGCGACGCCGAGCTGACCATCTAGATGCCGATCCGGGTCCGCCTCGACCGCATCCTGCTGGAGCGACGCATGTCGCTGACCGAACTCGCCGACCGCGTCGGCGTCACCATCGCCAACCTCTCCATCCTGAAGACCGGCAAGGCCCGCGCGGTGCGCTTCTCCACCCTCGACGCCCTCTGCCGCGAACTCGGCTGCCAACCCGGCGAGCTGCTGGAGTTCGAGCCCGGCCCCCCCGACGATCCGGAGCTGGATTCGCTGGAGGAGTGAGCTGCTCCTGTCACCAGGTTGGCAATATGTCGGGGTATGACGGCCGTATTCCGCCAACGGGAGCCAAGCCGATGTCCGACGAACTGGTCTTCTACACCCACCCCATGTCGCGCGGCCGCATCGTGCGTTGGATGCTGGAAGAGCTGGGCAAGCCCTATCGCGCCGAACTGCTGGACTACGCCACCACCCTGAAGGCGCCGGCCTATCTGGCTATCAATCCGATGGGCAAGATCCCGGCGATCAAGCACGGCGACACCGTGGTCACCGAGGCGGCCGCCATCTGCGCCTACCTCGCCGACGCGTTCCCGGACGCGGGCCTCGCGCCGCCGCTGGGCGATCATCGGCGCGGGCCCTACTTCCGCTGGATGTTCTTCGCCGCTGGCCCGATCGAGGCGGCGATGGGCGTGCGCATGCTGGGCGCCACGGTGGCGCCGGAGCAGAAGCGGATGGTCGGCTGGGGCGACATGACCGACGTGGTCAACGCGCTGGAGACCGCGCTCACCGGCCGCGACTACATCATCGGCGACGCCTTCACCGCGGCGGACGTCTACGTCGGCGCGTCGCTTGGCTGGGGCATGCAGTTCGGCGCTATCGACAAGCGCCCGGCTTTCGAGCGCTACAACGAGCGCATGCAGAACCGCCCAGCCAACATCCGCGCCCGCGAAATCGACGACAAGCTGATGGCGGCGGCGCAAGCGCCAGCTTGAGTCGGCGCTAGAACCAAGGCGCGTTCGGGCAAGGCGCGCCCGACCCGAATTGAGGCGAGAAATCGAGCACCCGACACGTGTGCAGGGACAGAGCCAAGTGTGCGAGCGCCTTGCGGTCGGCGGCAAGCCGCCTCGGTTGAGTCACCAAGCGCAAGCTGACCTCAGCGGCCTCGCCGGCGTCATACGGCGCCAATGTCTCAAGCACGGTCAGTCGTCCATCGGTGCTCGCGCACAGCGGCCGCTCCCCGTTGATAAGGCGGATCGTGCCAGCCAGCCGGCATCGCGACACCGAAGGCGGGCCATCCCGCGTGTACCCATAGTAGACCTCGATACGTGGCGTATCCGACGGCGCGAACCCGCGTGACGATGAGGGAAAGCCGGCGCCGCCACATCGGCGGGGCGGGACCAGGAAAAGCACCGTCCCGTGATCCGATCCGACCCAGCCATCAGGCAACGGGCAATACGTGACCTTCGGCGGCGTGCGAAACGTCAGCGCATAGTTGTGCGTGGCGTAGACGGATGGGGCCGCCCTGGGATCGACGCCCTGGGCTTGGACCAAGGCGACCGTTGCCAGGGCCGCGATCATCTCAGGCCGTCTCTCTCCGCCTTGTCGGCTACCGCGGCGCGCGCTTGGCCAGGATGCGCTGCAGGGTGCGGCGGTGCATGTTGAGGCGGCGGGCGGTCTCCGAGACGTTGTGACCGCAGAGTTCGTAGACGCGCTGGATGTGCTCCCAGCGCACCCGGTCGGCGCTCATCGGGTTCTCCGGCGGCGCGGCGGGCGCATCGCCCTGCGCCAGCAGCGCGCGGGCGACGTCGTCGGCGTCGGCGGGCTTGGAGAGGTAGTCGACCGCGCCGGCCTTCACCGCGGCGACCGCCGTGGCGATGTTGCCGTAGCCGGTCAGCATGACGATGCGGGCGTCCGGCCGCGCCTCGCGCAGAGCCTCCACCACCCGCAGCCCCGAGCCGTCTTCCAGGCGCATGTCGAGCACCGCGAAGGCCGGCGGGCGGTTGCGGACCGCCGACAGCGCCTCGGTGACCGACTCCACCAGCGTCGGCGCGAAGCCGCGGCTTTCCAGTGCGCGGCCCAGCCGGTTGCGCAGCGGCGCGTCGTCGTCCAGCAGCAGCAGGGTTTTCTCGGGCAGAGCCGCAACCGCGGCTTCGATGGTCGACATCAGCTATCGCACCCGTTTCATCGCCGCGGACCAAATCAACCGCAGCTATATGTGCCATCTTGTCGCAGGCGCGCGGCTTTGCAAGCTTTGCCAGGCGTCAATCGAGGGAAGGCGCCTCGATTCTGGCCCGCGGCCAGCGCGCGCCCACGATTGCGCCGCCCCGGCGGCCGTTTTTGAAGTCCACCTGCGCGCCGGTGCGCTCCAGCAGGGTCTTGGCGATGAAGAAGCCGAGCCCCATGCCGATGTGGCCGGTGCGCGAGCCTTCGGCCCCCGGACGGCTGGTCACGTAGGGCTCGCCAAGCTTGGCCAGTACCTGGGCCGAGAAGCCCGGCCCGTCGTCGCGCACTTCCACCGACACCGTGGCCGCATCGAAGCGGGCCGAGACCAGGATCTCGTTGCGGGCGAAGTCGAAGGCGTTCTCCACGATCGAGGTCATGGCGTGCAGAATCTCGGGCCGGCGCCACATCAGCGGGGCCTCGACGCCGGCCGCGCCGGAAACCACCGCCTCCACCCGCACCGCCGACTCCTTGGCGTAGGGCTCCACCACCTCGCGCAGGAACTGCAGCAGGCTCATGCGCTCGTGCACCTCGTCGCTGGTCTCGGGCGTCTCGCCCAGCCGGCGCAGGATGTCGCGGCAGCGCGCCGCCTGGGCCATCAACAGGATGGCGTCGTCGTGGATCGGGCCCTCTTTCACCTCGCGCGCCATCTCCTTGGCGACGACCGCGATGGTGGCCAGCGGCGTGCCCAGTTCGTGCGCCGCGGCCGCCGCCAGCGCCCCCAGCGCCGAGAGCCGCTGCTCTCTGGCCAGCACCGTCTCGGTGACGTTCAGCGCCAGCTCCATCCGCGACGCCTCGGCCGCGGCCTGGTGCGCATAGCCGGCGGAAAAAGCGATGCCGGCGACCAGGGCCGCGGCCAGTCCCAGGCGGAACAGCGGCGGCAGGATCAGCGCGCCCGGCGCCCAGGGCAGCGGCATCGCCTGCAGCGCCAGGCCCAGCACCAGGACGATGGCGAGGCCCGCGAGGCCGGCGGCGTAGCGCAGCGGCAGGCTGGCGCCGGCCAGCGTCACCGGCGCGATCAGCAACAGCGCGAACGGGTTGGCGACGCCGCCGGTCAGGTAGAGCAGGGCGGCCAGCTGCACGATGTCGAACGCCAGCTGCGCGGCCGCTTCCCAGTCCTTGGCGGTGCGCCGGCTCATCGGCGAGAGCAGGATCAGCAGGTTGGCCCAGACGCCCAGCCCCAGCACGATGACGCAGGCGAGGTAGGGCGCGGGGAAGTGCAGCACGAGACCGCACACCATCACCGCCAGCGTCTGGCCGGCCAGCGCGAGCCAGCGCAGTGTGATCAGAGTGCGGGCCCGCAGGCGGCCTGGCCGCTCCACCACCGCGATGGCCGCTGCTTGCGCAGCGGTGGCGGCCGTCGTATCCGAGCCGCGCCTGGCGGGGGGCGTTGCGACAGTTGGAGCAGACGACGCCATGCCGGCCAGGATCGTCCAGATTGTGTCAGGAAGCGAGCCCCGTCGCAGGACGCGGGGCGCGATTTTCGCGCTGGCGCTGGCTGCCTGCGGGACGCTGAGCGCCTGCGGGCCCGCGCCGCAGGCCGCGGCAGGCGCGTCCGGCGCCGCACAAGCGAGCAACGGCCCGGGCGGACCGTTCCAGCTGGTCAACCAGGACGGCAAAGCCGTCGATCAGTCGGTGCTCAACGGCAAGTGGAGCATCGTCTTCTTCGGCTACACCTTCTGCCCGGACTTCTGCCCCACCACCCTGACCAACCTTGGCCAAGCCATGCAGATCCTGGGGCCGACGGCGGCCAAGACCCAGGTGGTTTTCGTCAGCGTCGATCCGGCCCGCGACACACCGGCGGAGCTGAAGACCTACCTCTCCGCCAAGGTGTTTCCGAAGAACATCATGGGTTTGACTGGCACGCCGGCGCAGGTCGCTCAGGCCGCCAAAGACTACATGGTCTACTACCAGAAGGATGGGTCCGGCCCGAACTACACGGTGGACCACTCGACCGCGCTCTACGTCATGGATCCGAAGGGCCAGTACAAAGGCGTGATTGCCGAGGGCCTGACGCCGGCTCAGCAGGCCCAGCAGATCCAGGCTGACATCAGTGGCGCTTAGCCACCTGGAACTTTCGTCGCCCTACACCGATATTGTTGCGGTGCACAACGCGAGGCCCAATGCTCTACGCGCTTCATGAAGCGGCCTACAACACCGCAACCCCAGTGCGGCTCGCCGCTCGCGCCGCGGCGGACTTCTGGCGCTCGCCGGTCAATCCGGCCAGCCACACGCGGCTCGGCCGCACGCTCTACGCGTCGGCCGACCTGGTGGCCAACTTCACTCGCCGCTACGGCCGTCCGGCCTGGGGCATTGACGCTGTCACCATCAAGGGCAAGCCGGTGGCCGTGCGCGAAGAGGTGGTGTGGTCGACACCCTGGGTGAAGCTCCGCCGCTTCGCGCGCGAGCCGATGGACCTGCGCCACGCCCGCGCGCCGCTGGCCTCGCCGCCGCTGCTGATCGTGGCGCCCCTGTCGGGCCACTTCGCCACGCTGCTTCGCGGCACGGTGCAGCGCTTCCTGCAGGACTTCGACGTCTACGTCACCGACTGGGCCAACGCCCGAGACGTGCCGATCTTCGAAGGCCGCTTCGACTTCCACGACTACATCGACCACGTCAGCGGCATCCTGCGCCACATGGGCGAGCGGGCGCACGTCGTCGCCGTCTGCCAGCCTGGTCCGCCGGTGCTGGCCGCCACCGCGCTGATGGCCGACGCCAAGGACGAGCACCGGCCGGCGTCGCTCTCGCTGCTGGGCTCGCCCATCGACGCGCGCCTGGCGCCCACCGCCACCAATCGCCTGGCGGAAGAGCGGCCGTTCTCCTGGTTCCAGCAAGCGATGATCGAGACCGTCCCCGCGCCCTATCCAGGGGCGCTGCGGCGGGTCTACCCGGGCTTCGTGCAGCTCTACAGCTTCATCCAGATGAACGCCGACAAGCACCAGGAGGCGCACCAGCGCTACTTCGACCACCTGGTCTCCGGCGACGACGACTCGGCCGACAAACACCGCGAGTTCTACGACGAGTATCTCTCGGTGCTGGACCTGACCGAGGAGTTCTACCTGCAGACGGTCGACGTGGTGTTCCAGCGCTACCTGCTGCCCAAGGGCCAGCTGACCCACGACAACCGGCTGGTGGACCTGGCCGCGATCACCGACGTGGCGGTGATGAGCGTCGAGGGCGAGAACGACGACATCTCCGGCGTCGGCCAGACCCAGGCGGTGCATCCGCTGCTCACCGGCCTGCCGGACGCGAAGAAGGAACTCTACGTCCAGCCCCAGGTCGGCCACTACGGCGTCTTCAACGGCCGCCGCTTCGAGGGCGAGATCTACCCGAGGATCAAGGCCTTCATCGACAGGGCTGAGGCGGCGGTGGGGAGCTGAGAAGGCCCCTCACCTCACCTCTCCCCACTTCGTGGGGCGAGGGCTACTGAGGGAATTGGGTCGCCCAGAGGATGCTGAAACCACCGCACACCTGTCCGTAGCCCTCGCCCCCGCGTCAGCGGGGAGAGGTGAGGTGAGGGGTCGCGCGGCCCTACCGCTCCGAGAACATCACCCCGCCCTTCATTTTCGTCTCTTTCGGCGCTTCGACGATGGTGACGACCACGCCGTCCAGCGGCGCGCCGAAGTGCTTCACCACGGCGGCGGTGATATCGGCGCAGAGGGCCTTCTTCTGCTCATGGCTGCGGCCTTCGACGGCGTGGACGTAGACTTCAGGCATAGCGCGACCTCTGGCCAAGTTTGCCGGCGCTCTCTGCGCCGCTGGCTCCGCAGCGGCAAGCGCCGATCAGGCGTGGGCGGCGAATTCCGCTACCGGGTCGCCGGCCAGGCGCGAGTGGTACATCACCCGAGGCTCGCGCATGTCCCACGGACAGGCCCGGTGCATCAGCGCCCGATTGTCCCACACCACCGCGTCGCCCGGCGTCCAGGTGTGGTGGTAGACCCGCGGCGCCTGGCAGGCTGAGTCGGCCAATTTTGCCAGCAGCGCCTCGGACTCCTGCTCCGCTAGCCCAGGAATCCCGTAGGCGTGGCGGCCGACCATCAGGCAGCGCCGCCCGGTCTCGGGGTGCGTTTTCACCAGCGGCCGCAGCGGCGGCTCTTCAACGTTCATGCCGTAGCCGGAGTAAGCGCTGCCTTCCTTCTGGGTGTGGCCGAGCTTGCCCTGGCTGTAGCGCAGCGAGTGGTAGGCCTTCAGGGGCGCGATCCTGGCCTTGGTGGCCTCGGGCAGGGCGTCGTAGGCGGCGCGCATGTCGGCCCAGCCGGTCTCGCCGCCGGTCTGCGGCACGACGTGCGCCGTGAACACCGCGCCCTTGGCCTGCACCGGCATGTAAGTGGAGTCGCAGTGCCACCCCATGTTGCCTTTCAGCACCTTGATCACGTCGTCGCTGTCGTCGTCGGGGCGCACGGAGCCGTCGGCGCGCACGTTCGAGATCGGCGCCAGCTCGAACTCCAGTGCGCCGAACCGCTTGGCGAACGCGATCTGCTGGGTGCGGTCGAGGTGCTGGCCCGGGAACACCAGCAGGGCGAAGTCGAGCCAGGTTTGGTAGAGTTCGGCGAACGTGGCGTCGTCGATCTCGGCCAGGCGCAGGCCCGTCACCACCGCGCCGAACGTGGCGTCGAGGGCCCGGACCTGGAAGGCCGCGCTCATGCCAGGATGCGCGCCTCGCGGCCGCCGCGGACCAGCGAGCCGGGGAGGGCGCCGGTGTGCTTGCCATCCTCGAAGGTCACCTGTCCGGACTTCACCGTGTAGCGGTAGCCGTCCACCCGCTGCACCAGCCGCCGCCCGCCCGCCGGCAGGTCGTAGATGGCTTCGGGCCGGTAGAGGCGCAGCGCGTCGAAATCGATCACGTTGAGGTCGGCCAGCAGGCCCGGCTTCAGCTGGCCGCGGTCGGCGAGGCCATAGGCCATGGCGGTGTCCCGCGTCAGCTTGCGCACCAGGAACTCCAGAGGAAAGCGCTCGCCCTTGGTGCGGTCGCGGCCCCAGTAGGTGAGGATGAAGGTGGGCATGCCGGCGTCGGCGATCACGCCGCAGTGGGCGCCGCCGTCGGAGAGCCCGAACAGCACGTTGGGATGCTGCATGTTCTTGCGGAAGAAGTCGAAGTTGTAGGTCACGTAGCCGCCGAGCGGTTGGTAGAACAGCTCGCGCCCGTCGTCGCGCAGCAGCAGGTCGTACATCATCTCCAACGGCGACACGCTGGCCGCGTCCGCCAGTCCGCCGACGCTGCCCGAGCGGTCGGGCTCGTAGTCCGGCTGCTCGCCCAGCGGGAACACGCGGTAGAGGAACTCGTTGGGGCCGGCCGCCATCTGGCCGTTGCGGAACGCGCTGCCCTCGGCCAGCATCGCCGCCTTCACCTCCGGCCGGCGCATCATCGCCACCTTCTCATCCAGCGGCAGCTTGGCGAGGTCGCGCCGATAGGTCGGGTGGCCGGCGAACATGTGCACGCTTGAGGTCAGCCCGTGCAGCACGCCGGTGGGACGCCCAGCGATCTGCGGGCGGATCTCCATGCCCTGGCGCCGCGACTCTTCGGCGATGTTGTACATCTTGTCGCCTTCGTAGGCGCCGCCCGAGGTCGCCACCAGCGTCACCGGCAGGCCGGTCTGCTCGGCGAAATCCTTCACCCAGGCCCACTCGTCGTCGTCGCCCAGGTGGTCGGAGACCAGCTCGTAGACGCCGTGGCTCATGCCCTTCATGGCCAGGCCCAGCGCCAGCATCTCATCGGAGCCGGCGAAGGTGCCCGGCACGTGCACGCCCTTGATGTCGCGATGCAGCAGCGTGCGCGAGGTGGAAAATCCCAGCGCGCCGGCCGCCACGCCCTCGCGCACCAGCGCCGCCATCTCGCCGATCTCGGCTTCGCTCGGCACGTAGTCGGTGTTGCAGCGATCGCCGAGCACATAGGCGCGCACCGCGCCGTGCGGCACCTGCGTGCCGATGTCCATCACCCGCGGCATGCGCTCCAGGGCGTCGAGGTATTCCGGGAAGCGCTCCCACTGCCAGTCGATGCCCTCGGCCAACGCCGAACCGGGGATGTCCTCGACGCCCTCCATCAGTTCGATGAGGAACTGGTGCTGGTCGGGGCGCACCGGCGCGAAGCCGACGCCGCAGTTGCCCATCACCGCGGTGGTGACGCCGTGCCAGCTTGAGGGGGCCAGCAGCGGATCCCAGGTGGCCTGGCCGTCGTAGTGGGTGTGGATGTCGACGAAGCCGGGGGTGACGATGAGGCCGCGCGCATCGATCTCGCGCCGCGCCGGGCCTGTCACCTTGCCCACCTCGACGATGCGGTCGCCGTCGATGGCGATGTCGCCTTCGAAGGGCGCTTCGCCGGTCCCGTCGACGATGGTCCCGCCGCGAATGATCAGATCCCGCACGTTCCTGCCTCCTGGCCGGCGTCCGGCCATGTTCTTGGGCAAGAGTGTCCCGGCGCCGGCGGGGAAGCGCAAGGCGTCTTTCCAACAGTTGATTGTGATCCGAGGCCCCGCGGGCCTAGCAGGGGGCATGTTCCAGCGCGCGATTCGTCACGCCGAGGGCGACGTCATCCAGGTGGGTGGCGCCGACGTGCGCCTCGTGGTTAGCGCCCGCGCCCGCCGCGTCTCCATCCGCGTCGACCGCGCCAGGGGCGAAGTGATCGCAGTGGCGCCGAGCGCGCGCCAGTTGGGCGACGCCGTGGCGTTCGCGCAGGAGCGCCAGGCCTGGATCGCCGCCCGCGCCGCCGGCCTGACGCCGCCGACGCGCATCGCGCCAGGGTTGGAGCTGCAGCTATTCGGCCGTCCCTGCGTGTTGCGCCGCGCGCCCGGCCGCGCCAGCCTCGAAGGCGAGGGCTGGGAGCGGGGCGGGCGGCTGGCCTATGGTGGCGACGATGAAGACTACGCCGACGCCGTGGTGCGCCTGATCAAGCGCGAGGCGATGACTTGGTTCGCGCCGCGCATCGTCCACTACGCCGCCGCGGTCGGTGCGCCGAAGCCGCCGCTGCGCATCATCGACGCCCGCACCCGCTGGGGCTCATGCACCCCGGCGCAGAAAGGCCGCCCTGCCTCGATCCGGCTTTCCTGGCGCCTGGCGCTGGCGACGCCGGCGGTCGCCGACTACGTCGCCGCTCACGAATGCGCCCACCTCATCCACCCCAACCACGGCCCCAAGTTCTGGGCCGAAGTGAAGCGCATCAACGGCGATCCCAGGCCTCACCGCGCCTGGCTGCGAGCGCACGGGGCGACGCTGCACGCCTTCGGGGCTTAGAACAGCGGCTTGGTATCGGAGTCTGGTTGCGGTGCGGCATCGGGCGGCGGGGCCCGCTCCGGCGGCTGGCCGGGGGCAGGGGTCTGATCCGGCGCGGCGGCGCTGTTGTCCAGGATGTTGCCGATCAGGTCGGGCTCGGCCGCGGGGTTCACCGCGCCCGGGATGGACTGGGCCTGCAGGCGGGGCAGGGACGGGGCCATGAAGGCGCGCCAGATCTGCGCTGGGGCGCCGCCGCCGGTGACACGCTTCATCGGGGTGTTGTCGTCGCGGCCCACCCACACCGCCGCCACAAAGCCGCCCGTGTAGCCGACGAACCAAGCGTCGCGGTAGTCGCTGGTGGTGCCGGTCTTGCCGGCCAGGTCGTAGCCCGCGATCTTGGCCCCCGCGCCGGTGCCGGACGCCACCACCTGACGCATCATCTCGATCATCTCCGACAAGGCCGGCTGGCCGATCACCGCCTGCGGCTGCGCCGGCGCCACGCCGTGGTCGTAGAGCACCTGGCCGGTGGCCGTGCGGATGCGCTCGATGCCGTAGGCCTGCACGCGGTAGCCGCCGTTGGCGAAGGCGTCGTAGGCGCTGGCCATTTCCAGCGGCGTCACTTCCACCGCGCCCAGCGCCATCGACGGGTCGGTCTGGATGTCGGAGGTGATGCCGAGGCGGTGCGCGGTGGCGGCGACGTTGTTGGTGCCGACCTCGTTGGCGAGCCGCGCGGCCACCGTGTTGATCGATTGCGCCAGCGCCGTCTCCAGCGTGATCGGCCCCAGGTACTTGTTCTCGTAATTCCTCGGCTGCCAATTGCCGATGGTGATCGGCTCGTCGACCACCTGTTCGCTGGGCGTATGCCCGGCCTCCATGGCGGTCAGGTAGACGAACGGCTTGAACGACGAGCCCGCCTGGCGCTGGGCCTGCGTCACCCGGTCGAACTGGCTGTCTGCGTAGGAGGCGCCGCCGACGTAGGCGCGGATGCGGCCCTGGCCGTCGAGGGCGATCAGCGCGCCCTGCTGCACGCCCTGGCCGGCGTGGCCGGCGACGCCCGCGGCCACGGCCTGCTCGGCGGCAGCCTGGATCGGCAGGTCGAGCGTCGTCTCCACCACCAGGTCTTCGGTGGGCTCGTGGCCGATCAGCGCCCGCACCTGGGCATCGAGGTAGTCGGTGAAGTACTGCGCCCGCTGGCTGGCGAGGGTGGCCGACACGTGCACCGGCGTGGCGAACGCCGCGTCCCGCTGCGCCGGGGTGATGGCGTGCGTCTCCACCATGGCGTTCAGCACCTCGGTGGCGCGCTTGGCCGCCCGGTCCGAGTTGGCTGCGGGGTTGTAGCGCGAGGGCCCCTTCATGGTGGCGGCCAGCAGCGCCGCCTCGCCCAGGGTCAGCTGTGCGGCCGGCTTGTTGAAATAGCGCTGCGAGGCCGCCTCGATGCCGTAGGCGCCGCCGCCGAAGTTCACCCGGTTGAGGTAGAGCGCCAGGATCTGCTTCTTGGTGAACTTGGTCTCGAGCCACACCGCCAGGATCAGCTCCTGCGCCTTGCGCCGGATGCTCTGCGTTGGCGTCAGGAAGAGGTTGCGCGCCAGCTGCTGGGTGATGGTCGAGCCGCCCTGCAGGGTCTCGCCCTTGTGGGTGAGATTGTAGAACTCGGCCCGCGCCATGCCCCACGGGTTGAAGCCGAAGTGGTGGTAGAACTGCCGGTCCTCGATCGAGACGAAGGCGGCGGGCACGTAGGCCGGCAGCTGGTCGATATCCACCGGCGGCGATTGCTCGGAGCCGCGCACCGCCACCAGCGCGCCGGAGCGGTCGAGGTAGGAGATCGAGGGCTGGCGCTGCACGTTGTACAGCGTCGAAGTGTCCGGCAGATCGGTGGCGAACACGGCCAGGAAGCCGACAACGAAGATCACCGACCAGACGCCCAGCACCAGCGTCCAGTAGATCAGCGCCTGAAGGGGCGTTCGTCGGGCGCGGGGCGCGCCGGGGCTTGCCATATCGGTTCTCGCGCGCTCTCGCGCCGCCCGCCCCGCCGCGCTCTTAGCTCACGCCGATAGGACGCTCCAGCCGTTGAGGAAGGGTGAACGGCCGTTAACTAGATGGGTTCGACGGGGAGGCCGAGCGCCGTCGTGGCCCGCACCAGCCCAACGTCCAGGCTCGCCAAGGCGCAACCGAGCCTCTGGGCAATGGCGATATGCAACGCATCCGGACCGCGAAGCGGCTCGCCCGAACGGCCGATGATCTGGCGCGCCTCCTGGACATCGCTGTTGGTGACCGGGACGACGACAGCGCCGGTCTGACACCACTCATCCAGCGCGGCTTCCGCGCCAGCGGCCTCGGATCGGTCCAACCGGCCGAAGCGGACACCGACGCCCAACGCGGAGGTGAATTCGGTGAGCGTCCAGTCGCTCAGGGTCAGGCGCGTAAGCGACGCCGGCAGCCAGGCTCGCACCCGTTCAGAATGGCTGTCCCGCGTGAACATTGTGACCAGAACGCTGGTGTCGAGGTAGGCATTCAATAGCGGTGGCCGTCACGCATCATGCGCACGAGTTCGACGCCATCGTAGTCCGGATTCTTGGGCTTCACCTGGACGCGCTCGAGCCAGTCGAGATCGAGTGTGGAGGCTCGCGGCTGGTCGGCGACGATCCTGACCGCCGGCAGGCCGCGGCGCGTGATTCGAACGTCCTCGCCTGCCATGGCTTGATTGATCAGTTTCGGCAGATTGTTCTTCGCTTCCGCGACGCTGTAGGTAGCCATGCTTCACAAATAGCCATCCAGATGGCTATTGTCGAGACTCGCGCGGGTCTGCCATAGCCCTGCGATGTCCCCCGAACTCGACGAGGCCCGCGAGATTCTGCGCCGTGTGTTCGGGCATGCGGCGTTTCGCGGGCTTCAGGCCGAGGTGATCGGCGAGGCGCTGGCGGGGCGCAGCGCCCTCGCGGTGCTGCCGACCGGCGGCGGCAAGAGCGTCTGCTTCCAGATCCCGGCGCTGATGCGGCCGGGGCTGACGCTGGTGGTCTCGCCGCTGATCGCGCTGATGAGCGACCAGGTGGAAGCGCTGAAGCAAGCCGGAGTCGCCGCCGCGCGGCTGGACTCCAATCTCGATCTGAACGAGCGCGACGCGGTCTGGCGCGGCGTCGAGGCCGGCGAGACTAAGCTGCTCTACATCGCCCCCGAGGGTCTGGCGAACGAGGCGACGCTGCGCCGCTTGCGCGCCCAGCCTCTGTCACTGATCGCCATCGACGAGGCGCACTGCGTCAGCCAGTGGGGTCACGACTTCCGTCCCGACTACCGGGCTCTCGGCCGCCTCGCCGACCTGTTCCCGGGCACCCCGCGTCTGGCGCTGACCGCCACCGCCGACGCCCGTACCAGAGCCGACATCCGCGAGCAGCTGCGCCTGGAGGACGCCCGCGAGTTCGTCGCCAGCTTCGCCCGGCCAGAGCTGGCGCTGGCGGCCGAGCACAAGAGCGGTCGCGGCGGGCGGCGCGTGGCCGAGCTGGTGAAAGCCAGGGCCGGCGTCTCCGGCGTTATCTACGTCGGCAGCCGCGAAGGCAGCGAAGCGCTGGCGGAGGACCTGGCGCGCGAGGGCGTACTGGCCCGCGCCTACCACGCCGGCCTGGGCGCCAAGGTGCGCGCCGAGCGTCTGGCCTGGTTCCTGGCCGAGGACGGCGCGGTGATGGTGGCGACCATCGCTTTCGGCATGGGCATCGACAAACCGGACGTCCGCTTCGTCATCCACGCCGACCCGCCCGCTTCGATCGAGGCCTACTGGCAGGAGATCGGCCGCGCGGGCCGCGATGGCGAACCGGCCGAGGGCATCACGCTCTACTCCAGCGCCGACCTCTCCTGGGCGCTGCGCCGCATCGCCACCCGCGATCTGCCGGAGGAGGTGGCGCAGGTGCAGGTGCGCAAGGCGCGCCAGCTCTACGCGATGCTGGAGGGGACCGGCTGCCGCGCCGCCGCCGTGCGCCGCTACTTCGGCGAGGAAGGCGCGGAGCCCTGCGGCGTCTGCGACCTTTGCCTCACGCCCGTGGAAGGTGTCGACGCTACCCAGGCCGCGCAGAAGGCGCTTTCAGCGGTGCATCGGCTGGGCGGACGTTACGGCCGCGGTCGCATCGTTGACCACCTGCTCGGCAAGACCAAGGAGGTGAGCGAGTTCGAAGCTGGGCTCTCCACCTTCGGCGTCGGGCGCGAGTTCAGCCCCGCCGGCTGGCGCGGCCTGATCGATGAGCTGCTGTTCGAAGGTCTGCTGGTGGAAGACCCCAACGACGGGCGCCCTTTGCTGGGCCTCGGCGACGCGGCCGCCGTGCGCGCCGTCTACCGCGGCGAGCGCCCGGTGCTGGTGCGCCGCGCGCCCGAGCCGCTGGACCTGACCACCCGCTCCGGCCGCCCGCGCAAGCGCCGCGGCGCCGCGGCCCCGATCGAGCTGGCGCCCGCCGACTTGCCGCTGTTCGAAACGCTGCGCGTCTGGCGACGCGAGGAGGCCGCCGCTCAGTCGGTGCCGCCCTACGTCATCTTCGCTGACCGCACGCTGGCCCAGATCGCCCGCGAGCGGCCGGCCGGGAGCACCGCGCTGGCGGCGGTCAACGGCGTCGGCCAAGCCAAGCTCGAACACTACGGCGCCGCGATCCTGCGGATGGTGCGCGACGCGGCCTGAGCGAGACGGCGCGGCGGCGGACGCTTGCCACCCGTCCGGGATGAGTTCCAAGATGCGGCAGCCGCGGCAGCGCCGAAATTGCCTCACCCCGGCCAACTTCGTGACCCGCGACCATCGAGGCGCCGATGACGTCAGACTCCCCGCCGCTCGCCGGCCTGCGCGTGCTGGATGCGACCAGCGATGTCGCCGGCCAGTTCTGCGGCCGCCTGTTCGCCGACTACGGCGCCGAGGTCATTCTCGCCGAAGCGGCTCACGGCGCGCCGACGCGGGCGGCCTGGCCGCTCGACGACGACGGCGGCTCCTTCCTTTTCCAGCACCTCAACCAGGGCAAGCACGGCCATCGCCTGCCGGCCGACCCGAACCAGGCCCTGGCCGACCTGAGCGCCTTGGCGCAGGGCGCGGACGTGGTGCTGATCGATCGGGGACGCGGTGACCTGCGGGCCTCGCTGGACGAAGCGCGCCAAATCGTCTGCGTGGTCAGCGACTTCGGCGAACACGGCCCTTACCGGGACTGGCGCGGCGCCGAGATCGTGCACCAGGCGCTGAGCGGGGTGATGTTCGTCACCGGCTCGGAGGACCGCGAACCCCTCTACGGCGTCGGCCGGCGTGCGTCCTACGCCTGCGGCGTCACCGCCTACATCAGCTGCCTGGCGGCGCTGATCTGGCGCGATCGCACCGGCGAAGGTCAGGCGGTGGAGGCGGTGACCGCCGAAGCCACCGCGGCCATGGCGCAGAACCTCGTCACCCAATACTCGTACACCCGCTCCTACCCGAACCGGCGGCTCTACGCCGGCATGCTGGCGCAACTGCAGTGCCAGGACGGCTGGCTGGTGCTGTTCGCGCTGCGCGGCTGGCCGGCCATCTGCCGCATTTTCGGCATTCCGGACGCGGCCACCGACCCGCGCTTCTCCGACCCCGTCGCCCTGCGCCGCAACTGGCCGGCCGCCGCGGCCATGCTGCGCCGCCAGGCCGAAGGCCGGCTGGTCGAAGACCTGGTGGAGGAACTGCAGAAGGCGAAGGTCAGCTCGGCGCGCATGCTGAGCCTGCCCGAGCTATTGGAGACCGATCAGTACCTTGCCCGCGGCTTCCTGAGGCCCGATCCGGCCAGCGGCGCGCTGGTGAGCCTGGGGCCGGTGTTCCGCACCACCTCCCCGTGCCGCGCCGAAGCCGACGCCCCGGCGCTGTCGGACGCCCCCAGCGTGTGGCGAACGGCGCCGGGGGCGCGGCGCAGCACGCTGCCGCCGGTGGAACTGCCGGGCCGGCTGCCGCTGCAAGGGTTGCGCGTGCTCGACTTCACCCAGGCCTGGGCCGGGCCGATGACCGCCCGCGCGCTCGCCTTCCTGGGCGCCGACGTGATCAAGATCGAGAACGGCGAGCGGCTCGACTCGTGGCGCGGCCCTGCCACCGGCATGAGCGACTCGGCCAGCTATCCGGAGCGGCAGGGCGGCCCGCGCCCCTACGACCGCAACGCGCTCTTCAACACCCAGAACCACGACAAGCGGGCGATTTCGCTCAACCTGAAAGACCCGCGCGCCCAGGACATCGCCCGGCGGCTGGCCAGCCGCAGCGACGTGGTGCTGGCGAACTTCTCTCCGCACGCATTGACCAAGCTGGGCCTCGGCTACGAGGCCCTCAGCCGCGACAATCCTGACCTGGTGATGGTCGAGATGCCCGCCTACGGCAACGACGGCCCCTGGGCCAGCCACGTCGGCATGGGCAAGACCATGGAAGCCGCCGCCGGCATGTCCAGCCTGATCGGCTACGACCCCAGCGGCTACGTGCTGAGCGGTCCGGCCTACCTCGATCCGATCGGCGGCCTGCACGGCGCCGCCGCAGTGATGACCGCGCTGGCCGAACGCGGCGCAACGGGCCGCGGGCAATATGTCGAGGTCGCTCAGGTGGAAGCGGCGATGCATTGGATCGGCGAGTTCATTCTGGCCGCCGGTGCCGGCCAGGCGTTTCCCGCCGACGCCAATCGCCGCCCCGACATGGCCCCGCACGACGCCTTCCCCTGCATGGGCGAGGACCAGTGGATGGTCATCGCCTGCCCCGACGACGCGGCCTGGGCGCGGCTGGCGAGGGCGGTTGGCGTCGCTGAGCTGGCGGACCCGGCTTACGCCACGCTCGACGGGCGGCGTCGCGCCCGCGAGACCCTCAGCGCCCTCATCGGCGCGTGGACGCGCCAGCGCACCAAGCACGAAGCGGCGGACTTGCTGCAGGCCGCCGGCGTCCCCGCTGCCCCCGTCAACTCTGGCGCCGACGTCTACCGCGATCCATTCCTCCGCTCCCGCGGCTTCATGCACGAACTCACGCACCCGGCGGCGGGCGTCGCCGAGTACCCGGGCCTGGCTTACCGGCTTGCCGGATCGCCCGGCGCGATCCGCCGCCCCGCGCCCTGCTTCGCCGAGCACACGTCCGAGGTGCTGGGCGGGCTGCTCGGCATGGCGGCCACCGACATCGACCGCCTCGTCGACGAGGGGGTGGTGCTGATCCAGCCCGCCGCCCTCACCCCCGCCGCAGCCGTTCGGGAACCCGCATGACCTACCGCGACATCACCGTCGAGCGCCGCGGCGCCATCGAGATCATCCGCCTCAACCGGCCGAAGTACCGCAACGCCCAGTCGCGGGTGATGCTGGAGGAGATGACCCAGGCCTTCGCCCGCGCCGACCTGGACAACGAGGTGAAGGTCATCGTCCTGGCGGCCGTCGGCGAACACTTCTCGTCCGGCCACGATCTCGGCACCCCCGAAGAGCTGGCCGACGCCGAGACCAACCCCTTCGGCAAGGGCCTGCTCGGCCGCGTCAACCGCTCCTGGCACCTCTACGTGGAAAACTCGCTGCGCTGGCGCGACGTGAAGAAGCCCACCATCGCCCAGGTGCAGGGCCTGTGCATCTACGGCGGCTTCATCCTGGCCTCGTGCATGGACGTGATCTTCGCCAGCGACGACGCCAAGTTCCTGCCGACGCATCTGCAGCTGCACACCGCGCCGTGGGACATGGGCGTGCGCAACGCCAAGCGCATCCTGTTTGAGAACCGCTTCATCCCCGCTGAAGAGGCCCGCTCCATCGGCCTCGTCTCCGAGGTGGTGCCGCGCGACCAGCTGGAGGACGCGGTGATGGCCCAGGCCGAGCGCTGGGCGGCGACCGACCTCTTGACGCTCCGTATGCTGAAGCATTCGATCAACCTGACCCAGGACGCCATGGGCTACCGCCTGGCGATCCACGCCGGGCACTCGGCCTACATGGTCCGTGAGCTGATCAACCTCTCCAACAACAACAGCCGCGTCCCCGGCCAGCGCCGCATGCCCCTGGTGGCCGACGCGCTGGCCAAGGAGAAGGCGTCGAAGAAGGACTGATGCCGGGGCGTTGCGATGCCGATCCAAGGAGTGAAGATCCATGCGGCTGCAGAATAAGGTGGCGTTGATCACTGGCGGCTACGGCGGCATGGGACGCGCTTCCGCACGACTGTTCGCCAAGGAAGGCGCGACGGTCTTCGTCGCCGGACGCAGTGAAGAACGCGGCGACGAACTGGCGGCGGAGATCAATCAGGCCGGCGGCAAAGCCCACTTTGTCGTACTGGATGTCGTGAACCAGGATCAGTGGGACGCCGCTGTCGCCCATGTCAAAGCGCAGGCCGGTGCTCTGCACATCCTCATGAACATCGTCGGCAGCAACGCCCTCGTGCGGCTGCCGAAGGTCGATATCGACGAATGGAATAAGCTGTTCGAAATCAACGTCACGGGCACGCTGCGAGGCATCCAGACTTGCGCACCGCTGATCAAGGACTCCGGCGGCGGCTCCATCGTCAACATCGGATCGGTCGCCGGCATCACGGGTAACTTCGCCACCGGCTATTCTTCTTCCAAGTGGGCGCTGGAAGGGCTGTCGCGGTCGGCGGCCTATGTTTATGCCGACTGGGGCATCCGCTGTAACGTCATCCAGCCCGGCTGGATCGAGACGGACCTTACGGCCGCGATGAGTTCAAACCCGCTGATCAAGAACGTCCAGAAGGGCGCGATGAACAACACGGTGCTCCTACGCCGAAGCGGCAGGGCTGATGAAATCGCCTACACGGCGCTCTTCCTCGCCAGTGACGAGTCCTCCTACATCACCGGTACTGACATCGTGGTCGACGGCGGCTGGTTCTCGTCGGCGCCCTACCTCGCGAACGAACGCTCGCACCACATGCTCAAGCTGCTTGATACCAAAGACAAGGCCTCAGAGTTGCTGGAAAGCTTCCTCGGCCACTTCCGGTAGGCGCCTCACCGATCCGGCTCAAGCATGCCCAGCAAGACCGTTTGAGCATGTTGCGCGGCGAGCGCCCGTAGGTCCGGAAGCGCCACGCCGGTCGCGCCGAACACCTCTCGGAAGATCACGCCGGCGATCATGGGACCGGCCAATGAAAAGGCGAAGAGCCGGGCGTCGCCCGCCCGGACTTCACCGCGCGCCTGCGCCCGCTCGATGGCCGCCGTGACGATCATCAGCACCTTCGCAACGACCTCGTCGTGCCACACCCGCGCGAGGTCGGGAAATGACCGAGACTCTGCGATCAGCAGGCGGATGATAACAGGGAACCGCCTGTCCTCAGCCGCCGCGGCCGCCTGGCCGAGTAGCAAGGGAATCAGCTCGCGCAACGGCCGATCATTCTCAATCACCACGCTCTCGAGCCGTCCGAGGTTGGCGCTAAGCATGATCTGCGCAACGGCGCGAAACAGGTCTTGCTTGGTCGGGAAGTAGACGAACAGGGTGCCCTTCGAGACACCGGCTCGACGAGCGATCTCCTCCATTTTGGCGGCGCCGAAGCCGCTCTCCGCGAACACGTCAATCGCCGCCGCCACGATCTCGCCAGGTCTCGCGTCCTTGCGCCGTTGACGTCGCCCCGCTCCCCGCACCTCGGTCGCGTTTCGCTCCATGTCTCCCTGCTCCCTCACAGAATGGTCCGATCTATCTCGACCATCGTTCAACCGACACTGATCAAGAATGACCCACCGGTCAATAATTGATTGACCGACAGGTCAATAAGCGTCAGCCTTGTGACTGACGCTCAAGGGAGAACGCGAATGAAACTCGGGGTCTTGTCGACCAACACCTATCAGAGCCGCTCCGCGCTCACGGCCATCGGCCTGGCGGAAATGATCCAGGGCCAGGCGCCGCCCCGCGGCCTGTTCGATGCGGACCTCGGTCAGCGATTCTATCGCAACGCCCTGGAGGTTGCTCGCGCCGTCGATGACGCTGACCTCGACTTTGTGAGCCTCTCCGAGCACCACTCCTTCCCGGGTCTGTTGCAGCCCAATCCCGCGCTCTATGCCGCCGCTCTGAGCCAGGTGGTGAAGAAGGCCGGCATCGCCTGGGTGGGTCCGATCGTCTCGATTCACAACCCCATCCGCATCGCCGAAGAGATCGCGATGCTCGACCAGATGCTCGGTCCCAATCGGCTCACGGTCTATTTGCTGAAGGGCACGCCCAATGAGCACCTGCGTTATGGGTACTCGCCGGACGAAGCCAGAGAGCGCGGCCAGGAGGCGGCCCTCTTCATCAAGAAGGCGCTGACCGAGCCCGATCCCTTCGATTGGGAGGGCAAGCACTGGCAGTTCAAGAACGTATCCATCTGGCCGGGTGTGACGACCCGGCCGCATCCCCTGCTCTACACCTCCGGCTCCGGGCCTGAGACGGTGAAGTTTGCGGCGGACAACGGCTTCGGGATTGCGATCCATGGCGGCGACGTGAAGTGGGCCAAGACCACGGTGCAGATGTACCGCGACGCCTGCGACAACGCCGGGTGGAGGCCCACGTCCAACCACGTCATCGCACGCGGCGCCTGCGCGATTGGGGAGTCCGACGCCCACGCCGAGGAACTGAAGACGAGGATGTCCGCTCAGCGCGATCTCGAGGCCTATTCGGCCGAGACGATCGGGTCGGCGGAGCATGGCGCCAGCGCCCGCGGCAACACCGCGGTCTTGTTTCCCTTCATGCTGCACGGCGGCAAAGAAGCCGCGATCGAGCAAGCCTGGGAGTTCGCCAGGGCCGGGGTCGGCGTCGCCGATCTGATCATGCAGTTCGGTGGGCTACCGCACGACGAAGAACTCGCCGTGATCAAGAGACTCGGGGAAGTCGCCACCGCGGTGCGCGGCTTTTGAAGCGGTCTCGCCAGGAGCGGTCCAGATGCCGTCGTTGAGACACTTTGCGCCTTATCGCGCGGCGCGGGCTTTTCGCGTCGTCGCGCCGACCATCGTCGGCTATCTCGCGCTACGAACTGACGACGCAGCCGGGTGGGAGCGTGCGCATCAGCGCGCGACCCGCCGCATCGCGAAGCTCGCCGAGGACCTCGGCGGCGTGTTTGTGAAGATGTGTCAGGTGATCGGCTCGCGGGCCGACATCATGCCGCCAATCTTCGTGAGCGAGCTTGGCCGTTTCGTCGACAAGGTAAGACCGCGTCCGCTGGGGGAACTCGCGGGATGGCTTGAGCGGGAACTTGGCCGTCCCCTCGACAAGGTGTTTCGCTCGATCGACGAGCTTCCCGTGGCCGCCGCGTCCATCGCGCAGGTGCATCGGGCCGAACTCCTCGATGGCGCTGTCGTCGCGGTGAAGATCCAATACCCGGAGGTGCGCGGCGACCTCACCACCGATTTGGGGAACATCCGCCGGGCCGCCTGGGTGGCCTCACGCCTGTTCCGCGACTTCCCACTGTTCCCGGCGCTGCATGATGTCACACGCTTCATCGAGCTCGAACTCGACTTCGAACGCGAGGCTCGTTCCCTTGCGCGGGCGGGGATGGCGTTCAAGGACGACCCTGATGTGCGTGTTCCAGCGCTCTACGCCGAACTCTCGACGGCTAAGGTGATCGTGCAGGAGTTTCTCGACGGCACGCCTGTGCACGACTTTGAGACGTTGCGCGCTAAGGGCATCGAGACACGCGATGTGGCGGACCGCATCGGGCGCATCTATGGGCGGATGCTGTTCGAGCATGGTTTCTTTCATGGGGACCCACACGCGGGCAATCTGCTCGTGCTTCGCGACGGACGCATCGGCCTGCTCGACTTTGGCCTCGTCAGGGAGCTACCGCCCGGCTTCGGCAGAGCGATCACCGGGATGTTCGGGGCGGCGATGGTCGGCGATGCAGATCGCGCCGTCGCGGATGCGCAGCAGCTGGGCTTCAGGTTGGAAGGTGTCGAGCCGGCGGCGTTTCAGAGATTTCTGCGCATGGTGCTCGGCGAGCAGAGTGATGTCCGAGACGTCTTCAAAATCGCTACTGATGGCCTCTCCGGACCAATCCCCGAGGACATTGCCCTTGTCACGCGGACGCTGGTGATCCTGAACGGTCTCTCCGAACAGCTCGCGCCGGGAGAAAGGCGGATCGTTCGAGGCTTGATGGAAGGCGCCGGGCGGACACTGAGCGCCGCCTGACTTGCGGCGATCCTCCGGGCAGCGGCCGGTCTAGATATACCTCGGCATCCAGCGCATTTTCCTGGATGAAGTCGCGGCCGGGTCCGACGAGGTCGCCCCTCAGGCGGGTGAACATGTCGTCGGAGTCGTCGGCGTGGGACACCTTACACCTGCAGCAGGGTGCAAGCGTGGGAATCCAGCCTTGTTTCCCACAGCTGGTCCGGGCTCGTCTCGCCCAAGCGCTTGGAGCGGCATGGCACGTGAGGAACGAGGAACAAGCTGAGGCGTTCGACGCGACAGGGACCGTCACGGCCCCTCAAGGGAGGAGGGGTCCCATGCCGGCCACGCTCAACGTCATCTTCGGGCCGTGCGGGGCCGGGAAGACCACCTACGCCCACGCCTTCGCCCGCCGCGAGAACGCGGTCCCCTTCGTCCTCGACGACTGGGGCGCGCGCCTGTTCGGCGCTGACCTACGCGGCCCCATCGAGTTCGGGTGGATGGTGGAGCGCCTGCGCCGTGCGACGCAGTGATTTGGTCCACAGCCGCCGCCGTGCTGGCCGCCGGGACGTCGGTGGTCCTCGACCTAGGCACGATGCGGCGGGCCGACCGGGAGCGCATCCGCCAGATCGCCGAGGCGCAGAACCTGTCGCTGCAGTGGCACTTCGTCGACGCGCCGCAGGAGGTCCGCCGCGCCCGCGTGGCCGGTCGCAACACCACCAAGGGCGATACCTTCGTGATGGAGGTGACGCCTGAGATGTTCGAAATGCTCGACAGCATCTACGAGCCCCCGACGCCGGCCGAACTGGAGGGCGCCGTGTTGACCGTGAGTGACGACGGCCGGGTCGCCGCTCCAGCGGGCGCGCAGGCTGAGGCGGCGCACTAGCTCGGCGATTCGTGCGGCGTCCCTAGATATCCACCTCCGCATCCAGGGCGTTTTCCTGGATGAAGTCGCGGCGGGGTTCGACGAGGTCGCCCATCAGGCGGGTGAACATGTCGTCGGCGTCGTCGGCGTGGCTGACCTTCACCTGCAGCAGGGTGCGGGCGTTGGAGTCGAGCGTGGTCTCCCAGAGCTGGTCGGGGTTCATCTCGCCCAGGCCCTTGTAGCGCTGGATGGTAAGGCCCCGTCGGCCGGCTTCGAACACTGCTTCCACAAGATCCAGCGGCCCGCGCACCGTGGTGGCGCGGTCGCGGCGGCGGTAGGTGGCAGGGGCAGCGAAGGTGTCGCCGAGGCTCCGGGCGCGCTCGGCGAGGCGCCGGGCGTCGGCGGAATGGGCCAGCACGTCGTCCAGCACCACACGCTCGGAGACCCCGCGCTTGACGCGGGCGAACACATAGCCGCCTTCGCCCTTGGCGCCGGACCAGGGCCCGTCGCCTTCTTCGGCGTACAAGTCGAGGCGAGCCGCCGCGGCGGCCGGGTTCGGCTCGCCGTCGTCGTCGAAGAGGCCCGCCAGCGCCGCCTGCTCGATGGCGGAAGCCGGCGCGCGGGCGGCCAGACGCTCGATGTTGGCCTTGGCGCCGCGGCAGGCGGTGACCAGCGCTTCGAGGTCGCGGCCGGTGCGCCGCTCGCCGTTGGCGAGGTCGAGTTCGGCGCCGTCGAGACCCTCTTCCACCAGAAAGGTCTCCATCTCGGGGTCGTCCTTCAGGTAGCGCGAGGACTTGCCTTTGGTCGCCTTATAGAGCGGCGGCTGGGCGATATAGAGATAGCCGCGCTCGATCACCTGCGGCATCTGCCGATAGAAGAACGTCAGCAGCAGCGTGCGGATGTGTTTTCCGTCCACGTCGGCGTCGGTCATCACGATGATGCGGTGATAGCGGCACTTCTCGATGTCGAAGTCGTCGTGGCCGATGCCGGTGCCGAGCGCGGTGATCAGCGTGCCGATCTGCTCGGAGCCCAGCATCCGGTCGAATCTGGCGCGCTCGACGTTGAGGATCTTGCCTCGGAGCGGCAGCACCGCCTGGTTCTCGCGGTTGCGCCCTTGCTTTGCCGAGCCGCCGGCCGAGTCACCTTCGACCAGGAACAGCTCCGACTTGGCCGGGTCGCGCTCCTGGCAGTCGGCGAGCTTGCCGGGCAGCGAGGAGATGTCCAGCGCGCTCTTGCGCCGGGTCAATTCGCGGGCCTTGCGCGCCGCTTCACGAGCGGCGGCGGCCTCGGCGATCTTCTGCACGATCAGCCGCGCCTCGGTCGGATGTTCCTCGAACCAGCTGGCGAGACCGTCGCCGACCAGCCCTTCGACCGCCGGCCGCACCTCCGACGAGACCAGCTTGTCCTTGGTCTGCGAGGAGAACTTCGGGTCCGGCACCTTCACCGACAGCACGCAGGTCAGGCCCTCGCGGGCGTCTTCGCCGCTGAGCGTCACCTTCTCGCGCTTCGTCGCGCCGGAGCTCTCGGCGTAGTTGGTGATCACCCGCGTCAGGGCGCTGCGGAAGGCGGCGAGGTGAGTGCCGCCGTCGCGCTGCGGGATGTTGTTGGTGAAGCAGAGGACGTTCTCGTGGTAGCCGTCGTTCCACCACAGCGCCAGGTCGAGGTCGACCTTCTCGCGCTGGCCGCGGACCACGATCGGCTCCTTGATCAGCGCGGTCTTGGCCTTGTCGAGGTGGCGCACGAAGGCCTCGATGCCGCCGTCGTAACGCATCGTCTCCTCGAACGGCTCGGCGCCGCGCAGGTCCTTCAGGATGATCTTCACGCCCGAGTTGAGGAACGCCAGCTCGCGCAGCCGGTGTTCCAGCGTCTTGCGGTCGAACTCGACGATGGCGAAGGTCACTGGCGAGGGCAGGAAAGTGATCTCGGTGCCGGTGCGGAAGCGGCCGTCTTCCAGCGTCGCCGCGGTTCCGGTCACCGCCAGCGGCGCCACCGGATCGCCGTTGCGGAACATCATCTCGTGCTTGAGGCCGTTGCGGTAGACCGTCAGCTTCAGCCACTCGGAGAGCGCGTTGACCACCGAGACGCCGACGCCGTGCAAGCCGCCGGAGACCTTGTAGGAGTTCTGATCGAATTTCCCGCCGGCGTGCAACTGGGTCATGATGACCTCGGCCGCGGAGACGCCTTCGCCCTCGTGGATGTCGGTGGGGATGCCGCGCGCGTCGTCGACCACCGTGGCCGAGCCGTCGGCGTTGAGGGTCACCTCGACGTAGGTCGCCCAGCCGCCCAGGGCCTCGTCGATGGAATTGTCCAGCACCTCGTAGACCATGTGGTGCAGGCCGGACCCGTCATCGGTGTCGCCGATGTACATGCCCGGGCGCTTGCGCACCGCGTCGAGGCCCTTCAGGACCTTGATGGAATCCGCGCCATAGTCGGCGGAGCCGTCGTCTCGTTCGTCCGTCATTCACTTAATCCAGCGGGCTGAGATCGGAGGCGTCGACGCGGACGCCCATGGCTCGGCCCTTGAGGTGGTCGAATAGCGCTTCATCGGTGCCGGTAAGGAACGCCTGCAGGCCGAGCGCCTCGATTTCTTCGGCGAGCGCGGCGCGCCGGATGGGGTCCAGGTGCGCCGCGACTTCGTCCAGCAATAATATAGGATTCGGCTGCGATTTCGCACGCGAAAGTCGCGATCCTTGAGCCAAAACCAGGTTCAAAATCAGCGCTTTCTGCTCTCCGGTGGAGCATTCGGCGGCCGGACGGCCACGGAGGGCGTGAACGACGGCCAGATCGCCCCGGTGCGGACCCGTCAGCGCGCGTCCAGCGGCGGCGTCGCGGGGCCGGCTGGCGGCCAGATCGGCGGCCAGTCTGGGCTCGATCTCGGCGACGCCGGCGCCCGCCAGCGCCATCTGTTCGTAAGCCCCGGTGAGACCCAGCTGGGCCTGCGGAAACGGCCGCTCGCCGCGGCTGTCGATCTCCGTCTGCAGCGCCGCGAGGGTGACGGCGCGGGCCTCCGACATGCGGGCGCCGGCCTCGGCCATGCGGGCCTCCAGCGCGGTCAGCCAGCCGGGGTCCGGCGCCTCCTCCGCCAGCAGGCGGGATCGCTCGCGCAGCGCCCGCTCGTAAGCGCCGGCGTAGGCCGCATGAATCGGTTCGGCGGCGAACACCAGCCGGTCGAAGAACCGCCGCCGCTCGGCCGCGCCCTCGAGGAACAGGCGGTCCTGCGCCGGCGTCAGCCACAGCGGGCGCAGATGCTCGGCCATGCGGCCGGGTGGCAGGGTCTCGCCCTCGATCCGCACCAGCCGCCGCGCCGCGCCGCCGCTCTCGACGCCGGAGCCGATCCGCATCGGCCCCGCCTCGCCCAGCACCTCGGCGGAGATCGCCCAGGCCCGCCCTTGCGCCTCGCCCGGCAACCGGCGGCCGAACTCGCCGATGCTGGAGCCGCGCATGCCCCGCCCCGGCGAGAACAGGCTGATCGCTTCCAGGAGGTTGGTCTTGCCCGCCCCGTTCGGCCCGAACAGGAACACGCTCCGCCCCGCCGGCGTCAGCTCGGCGCGCGTGTAGGAACGGAAGTCCGTGAGGGTCAGAGACTGGATGGCAGAGCGCACCGCACCTCCACTCCCCGGGGCCAGGACACGTCCCTTCTCCCCTTGCGGGAGAAGGTGGCCCGAAGGGCCGGATGAGGGGTCGACGATGTGGTTCCTGTTAGCGTCTGGCAAGCAAGCCGCCAAAGCCGGCGCGACCCCTCATCCGTCGCTTCGCGACACCTTCTCCCGCAGGGGGAGAAGGGACGCAAAGTCTTAGCGCTCCGCGTCGACGGCGCGCCACTCGTGGGTCAGGTCGTCGAGCTTGGCTTTCAGGTCGGCCGGCATCGGGGCCTCGGCGGCGGCGAGACTGTCGGCGAGCTGCTCGGGCTTGCTGGCGCCGACGATCGGCGCGGTGATCGCCTTGTTGGCCAGCACCCAGCTCACCGCCATGGTGGCGAGGTTGACGCCCGCCTCGGCGGCGACGCCCTTCAGCGCCTCCACGGTGGCGAACTCGCGGTCGTGCCAGTAGCGCTCCTGGTAGCGCGCGCCGGCGGTGCCGAGGGTGAAGCGGCTACCTTCCGGCGCCGGACCCTGCACGTGCTTGCCGGTGAGCATGCCGCCGGCCAGCGGGTTGTAGGGGATGACGCCAATGCCTTCCTCGCGGCAGAGCGGTAAGAGGTCGCGCTCGAACGGACGGAAGATCAGGTTGTAGCGCGGCTGCACGGTGGTGATCCCCGCCAGTCCCTTCACCTCGGTGCGCCCGACGCCGCGCGCCACCTTGTGCGCCGGCCAGTTGGAGACGCCGACGTAGCGGGCCTTGCCTTGCCGCACCACGGTGTCCAGCGCCTCCAGCGCTTCGTCCAGCGGCGTCGTCGGGTCGTAGCTATGCAGCTGGTAGAGGTCGACGTAGTCGGTCTTCAGCCGCTTCAGCGACGCCTCGATGGCGTCCAGGATGTGCTTGCGGCTCATCCCCTGGTCCCAGGCGCGGCGGCCGGTGCGGCCCACGCACTTGGTGGCCACCACATAGTCGTGGCGCTTGCCCACCAGCCAGCTGCCGACGATCTCCTCGGTGCGGCCGGTGGTGTTGGCGCCGCCGCCCAGCGGATAGACGTCGGCGGTGTCGAGGAAGTCGATGCCGCCCTCGGCCGCGCGGTCGAGGATGCTGTGGCTGAGCGGTTCGTCGCACTGCAGCCCGAAGGTCATCGTGCCAAGGCAGAGTCTCGAGACGGAAAGGCCGGTGCGGCCGAGCTGGGTTCTTTGCATGGCCGCCGTCTTAAGCCCGGCGGGACGTGGTGAACAGCTTGGCGCCGCCGGCTCCGGTTGGTTACCGTCGATCAGCGACGCGTAAGGGAGTGACGGATGTCCAAGGAACTGTTCGGCGACCTGCTGGTGATCGACTGCGCCAGCTTCATCGCCGGTCCCGCGGCGGCGACCATCATGTCCGACTTCGGCGCGCGGGTGATCAAGATCGAGCCGCCCGAGATTGGCGACTCCTACCGCAACCTCTTCCGCCTGCGCGGCACGCCCGACGACATCGACTACTTCTGGGCGCTGGACAGCCGCAACAAGGAGAGCCTCGCCATCGACCTGAAGCGGCCGGCGGCGCGGCGGGCGCTGGAGGCCCTGATCAAGAAAGCCGACGTCTTCATCACCAACTTCCCGTTCCCGGTGCGCACCCGGCTGGGCCTGCGCGCGCTCGACCTGCTGCATCTGAACGAGCGGCTGATCTACGCCTCGCTGACGCCGTACGGCGAGCATGGACCCGAGCGCAACCGCACCGGCTACGACACCACCGCCTGGTGGGCCAGGTCCGGCCTGATGGACATGGTGCGGCCGACCGCAGGGGCCGAGCCGGCGCTCTCCATGCCGGGCATGGGCGACCACCCCACGGCCATGGGCATGTATGCCGCCATCGTCACCGCGCTCTATAAGCGTCAGATCACCGGCAAGGGCGGCGAGGTGCACACCTCGCTCTTGGCCAACGGGCTCTGGTCGAACTCGTGCCAGGTTCAGGCGGCGCTGTGCGGCTACGAACTGACCGGACGCCCACCCCGAGGCTCGCGCGGCGCCATGGGCGAGCGCTACACCACCGCTGACGAGCGCAGCTTCATCCTGACCACCACCAATCCGGCCAAGGATTGGCCGCTGCTGGCCGCCGCCGTCGGCCACCCGGAGTGGCTGACGACGGACGAGCGGTTCTCGACGCCGGCGGCGCGGATGGCCAATTCCGCCGAGCTGGTGGGGATACTGGATGCGCTCTTCGGCGCGATGACCTGGGAGCAGTGCTTCGAGATGCTCAACGCCGGCGGCGTCACCTTCGGCATCGTCGGCCAGGTCTACGACCACATCTCCGACCCACAACTGGAGGCCAACGCCATGCTGCCGGAGTTCTCCGACGGCTACGGCCTGCGCACCGTCGACAGTCCCTTCCAGCTCGCCGGCGAGACCAAATCCACCCCCCGCATGGCCCCCGCCATCGGCCAGCACACCCGCGAGATCCTGGAAGAGTGCGGTCTGGGCGAGGCGGAAATCGCGGCGCTGACGGAGAGCTGAGTTCGTAGCCGCGCTCAACCCGGCGCAGGCTGGGCCTGAAGGCAAGCGTTTGAAGGGGTCACACGAAGATCACGAAGGACGCAAAGCGCACGAAGGTCGCGCTACGCGCGACAGCCAATCCCAGCGATCCTTGGTGACTTACAGCGCGCGCAGCGCGCCTTCGTGCTCTTCGCTAGCTTCGTGCTCTTCGTGTGACCCCTTTCCCACACGCCGACTGTCGCAACCGCGTCACGCTGGATGGGCCGAGTCGGCCGCCCTACGCCCGCAGGGGCATGAGCACGTACTGGACGGCTGGGTCGGTGGGGTCGAGCACCAGGGTGGCGTCGTGCACCGTGGCGCCGGCGGTCTGGTCGGAGAGGCGGAACTCGATCACGTCGGCGATCTGGGCGGTGACGTCGAGCACGTAGCGGGCGTTGAAGCTGACCTCGAACGGCGGGCCGTCGTAGTCCACTTCCAGCTCCTCGGCGGCGTGGCTGGCGTCGATGTTGCGCACGGTCAGCGTCATGCGGCCTGACTCCACCGCCATGCGCACGGCGCGGCTCTGGTCGGTGGAGATGGTGGCGACGCGATCGACAGCTTGCGCAAAGAGGGCGTTGTCGAGGCTCAGCACCCGGCGGTTGCCGGTCGGGATCACCGACTCGTAAGCCGGGAAAGAGCCGTCGATCACCTTCGAGGTCATCGCCGCGTGGCCGAAGCCGAGATGGACCTTCTGCGGCGAGATCGCCGCGGTGACGCTCTCGCCGGCGTCATCCAGCAGCCGCCGCGCCTCGTTGATGGTCTTGCGCGGGATGATCACGCCGGGCGCGCCGGTGAAACCCTCGGGCGCCGGCATGTCGGCCAAAGCGAGCCGCTTGCCGTCGGTGGCCACCGCCCGCAGCTTCGCCTGACCGTCTTCGACCACGACGTGCAGGTAGAGGCCGTTGAGGTAGTAGCGCGTCTCCTCGGTGGACATGGCGAAGCGCGTCTTGTCGATCAGCCGGATCAGGTCGCCAGCGTCGATGGACATCGGCGACGACAGGCCTTCCGACGGCATCACCGGGAAGTCGCCCGCCGGCAGCACCGGCAGATTGAAGCGCGAGCGGCCGGCCTGCACCTGCAGGCGCGGATCGTCGCCCGTGTAGCTCAGCGACACGTCCGCGCCCTCGGGCAGCTTGCGCACGATTTCGTAGAGCGTGTGCGCCGGCGCGGTGATCTGGCCCGGGCTTTCCACCTGCGCCGGGCTGGCGTCGGCGATCTCCATATCGAGGTCGGTGGCGGAGAACGACACCTGACCCTGGCTGGCCGACAACAGCACGTTGGACAGGATCGGGATGGTCGTGCGCCGTTCGACGACGCTCTGCACGTGCCCGAGCGCCTTCAGCAGCGCCATCCGCTCGATCGTCAGCTTCATGCAGGTCCCACTCGTCTCGGCCGGCTCAGAATCCGCCGGCGCCGGGACGGGGCAGATTAACGAAAACCGCGCCGCCTGGAAGGGGTCAGGCCTTGGTGTCCACAGCTCCGCCAGCGCCGGTGTCGCCGCCGGCGGCGTAGGGGTTGTGGGCGACCGGTTCGACCGCCTCGGCGCCGGCCGAACCGCGGGCGGCGACGATCACCATCGCTGGCCGCACCAGCCGCCCGAACAGCTCGTAGCCCGGCTGAATCACCTGCAGCACGCCGCCAGCGGCGACGTCCGTCGCTGGTTGCTCGGTCATCGCCTGGTGCTGGTGCGGGTCGAACTTGGCGCCCCGCGTCGGGTCGATCTTTTTCAGCCCGTTGCGCTCGAAGGCGCCCGTCAGCTCCTTCTCGGTCATCTCCAGGCCGATGGCGAGGTTCTTCACCAGCGAATCGCTGGAGTCGCGCGGCGCGTGCTGCATGGCACGCTGCAGGTTGTCAGCGACGCCCAGCAGATCGCGGGCGAATTTCTGGATCGCGAAGGCGCGGCTGTCGTTGGCCTCGCGCTCGGCGCGGCGTTTGGTGTTCTCCGCATCGGCGGCCACGCGCAGCACTTGGTCTTTCAGCGACGCGATCTCCGCGCGCAGGGTCTCGATGTCGTCAACGATCTCGGTCTCGGGGCTGTCGTCCTGCGAATCGTTGGCCGGCGTTTGCTCGTCGGTCATTGCTCTGGTCTCATCCATCCATGATCCGGCCGAGGACCCGCGCCGTGTAGTCGACGAGCGGGATCACCCGGGCGTAGTTGAGGCGGGCCGGGCCGATCACGCCGATCGCGCCCAGCACCTTCTGTCGCCCGCTCATATAGGGCGCCGCGATCACGGCGGAACCCGAAAGCGAGAACAGTCGCGTCTCCGCGCCGATGAAGATGCGCACGCCAGCGGCGTCGCGCACGTGGTCAAGCAAGCCGATCAGCTGCTCCTTCTGCTCCAGATCGTCGAACAGCATGCGCACCCGTTCGAGGTCGGCCAGGGTTTCGGGGTCGCCGAGCAGGTTGGCGTGGCCGCGCACGATCAGCGCCCGCTCGTCGGCGCCGCCGCCGCCCCAGGCCGCCAGCCCCTCCTCGATCAGCCGGGCGCTGGCGGCGTCCAGCTCGCGCCGGGCCCGCTCCAGTTCGGCGCCCACTTCGGTGCGGGCTTCGGCGAGGGTGCGGCCGCGCATGCGGGCGTTGAGGAAGTTCGAGGCTTCCACCAGCGCCGAGGGCGTCACGCCGACGGGTCGGCGCATCAGCCGGTTCTCCACCTGGCCGTCGTCGAAGACCATGATCGCCAGCGCCTGGTCCGGCCCCAGCGCCACGAACTCCACGTGCTTGACGCCAGCCTCGCGCGACGGGGCCACCACCACGCCGGCGCCGCCGGCCAGACCCGACAGGATCGAGCTGGCCTCGTTCATGGCGTCTTCCACCGAGCGGCCGTGGGCGGTGAGGCGCGCTTCGATGGCCCGGCGGTCGTCCTCGGCGAGGTCGCCGACTTCCAGCAGGCCGTCGACAAAGAGGCGCAGGCCCACGTGCGTCGGCATCCGCCCGGCGCTGATGTGCGGCGCGTCCAGCAGCCCCAACTCCGCCAGGTCCTGCATGGTGTTGCGGATCGAGGCCGGCGACAGCCCCACGCCGGCGCGGCTGATGGTGCGCGAGCCCACCGGCTCGCCGGTTTCCAGGTAGGTCTCGACGACACGGCGAAAGATGTCGCGGGCCCGCGCATCCAGCTCCGCCAGGCTGGGGCCGCTCGAGACTGATATGCCGAGGAACGGATTGGTCATGGACGCGTCGCGATCTGTAAGGATAAGCGCGGGGCGAGCCCGCGCAAGCCGCGCCGGCCGATTGCCTTAGGAGTGACCTCTTGCCAGCACGACCGTCCGGACGCGCCGCCGACGCCTTGCGCGCCGTTTCCCTGGAGACGGCGGTGAACCGCTATGCCGAAGGCTCGTGCCTGGTTTCCTTCGGCCACACCAAGGTGCTGGTCACCGCCAGCCTGGAAGAGAACGTGCCCGGCTTTCTGCGTGGCCGCGGCACGGGCTGGGTTACCGCCGAGTACGCCATGCTGCCCCGCGCCACCCACACCCGCGGCCGGCGCGAAGTGACCGAGGGCAAGCAGTCCGGCCGCAGCCAGGAGATCCAGCGCCTGATCGGCCGCTCGCTGCGGGCGGTGACCGACATGAAAGCGCTGGGCGAGCGCCAGATCACGCTCGACTGCGACGTCATCCAGGCCGACGGCGGCACCCGCACGGCCGCCATCACCGGCGCCTGGGTGGCGCTGCGCATCGCCACCCGCTGGCTCTTGGACGAAGGCGTGATCAAGACCGACCCGATCCTGGACCACGTGGCCGCGGTCTCTTGTGGCGTCCATCAGGACACGCCAGTGCTCGATCTTGAGTACGAGGAAGACTCGTCCGCCGAAGCCGACGCCAACTTCGTCATGACCGGCGCCGGCGACATCGTCGAGATTCAGGCCACCGGCGAGCGCCGCGGCTTCAGCCGCGCCGAGTTCGAAGCCCTGTTCAGCCTGGCCCAGAAGGGCATCGGCGAGCTAATCACGTTGCAGAAGGCCGCGGTGTAACCGCCGGCTTCACCAAGCTTCTTCACCGCGGAGCAACTGCAGGTGGCGTAAGCCGCCCGTCCGGCGAACGACGGGCGGGACGATGAATACGATCAAGTCAGTTGCGTGGCTGGCGGCGGCCCTCTGCCTGGTGGGCGCGAGCCAGGCGGCGGCGCAGACCAGCGATGGCGATCTCGACGCGCGGGCCGCTCAAGCCCGCCAACGCGTAAGCGAGATCGTCAACCAGCCGATCACCCACATCCCGCGCACCGACGAAGCGACGGTGTTTTCGCCCGGTTGGTTCCACGACGGCGCGACCAAGCCCGACTTTGACAGCATCGACGTGCGGACAACGCAGGAATTTCCGTACCACGGCTACGTCACCTCGGACGTCACTCCCACCGAGATGTTCCACGGCGGCGAACTGGAGTTCAACGCCAACACCAAATACTTCTACGCCGACCGCAATCTTCCGAAGAAACGCCTCTCCGAGGCGGAGATGGTCGAGATCAACGGCCTCTACCGGGTCATCGGCCGCGACGAGCAGGTGGTGAAGGCGCGCTGGCGGCTGACCGAGGAAATAGGCCTGGCCTCGGTCTTCATCGCCGCTCTGCTGCTGCTCATCCGCCGCCCGTTGTCGCAGGCGATCGACCGGCGGCTCGGACGCACCGAGCCTGCCGCCACGCCGGCCCGCTAGACGCCCGCCGCCCGCAGCGCTGCCAGCCGGCCGAAGGCGATGGTCAGCGCCTTGCGCCGCGCGCCGACCAGCGGCGCCAGCGGGGCCTCGCGCAGCACCGCGCCGCCGAAGTTGTCGGCGACGATCAGGCCCGGCTCCTGCGGCAGGATTTCGCGCGGAAACTCCGGCGCGACCGCGAAGTAGAAGGCGTCGCAGTAGGGCCCGTACTCGGCCCACTTCTGGTCGGTGCGGAAATCCAGCACCCCGGACTTCACCTCGACGATCACCATTTGGCCGCGCGGACCCAACGCCATGATGTCGGCGCGCCGGCCGTTCGGCAGGGTCACTTCCAGCAACGGCGCGAAGCCCATCTGCGCCACCAGCAGCGCCGCGCCGCGCGTCACCGCGCTGGTGGTTTCAGGCCGCGACTGGACGAGGACGATGGTCTCCACGCCCATCGTTGTTCCATCTTCGTTCCGCGCGAGTCAAGCGCAGGCGAAGACGTGGAGGCGTGGTCGGAACGAGGCGCCGCTACTGCTGTTGCGGGAAGGCCAGCTGGCCGGTGTTGAAACCCAGCTGTTGCAGCTTCGCCATGGCCTGCGCCTTGTCCTCGGGGCTGAGCGTCGGCTTGCGCGAAAGCAACCATACATAGCGGCCGTCGTGCCGATCCATGATCGCCCAGTCGTCGTTGTCGGCGCGATCCAGGATCCAGTACTCCATGCTGATCAGCCCGCCCATGAAGCCGAGCTTCATCCTCGCGTTGTCGCTGGAAAGCACGCGGCCACTGGCGTTGTAGACCTGGGCCGGTCCGGTGAGTGCGCCCTTGTGGCAGGTCTCCACCACCTGGAACGCTCCCGCCTTCCAGTTGGCGAAATCGTTGGTCGCGCCCTGGCAGTCGCCTTGCAGCTTGTTCGGCGTGCGGGCGATCTCGTACCAGCGCCCGGTGTAGAGGTCGGTGGGCACCGGCTTGGCCGGGGTCGGGACGACCTTGGGCGGATCGGCCGCCAGCGCCGGCGCCGCCACCATGAGCGCGCCTGCCAATGCGGCCGCGACTGTAAGCTTGGTCCACATGATGCGATGTTTTCGCCGAAAACGGCCCTGAAATGCAAGACGCCCCCGCCTTGTGACGGGGGCGCCATGAACGCAAGCTGACTGAGAGAGGCGCTACTCCGCGGCGGCAAGCCGCAGGGCCGGGGCCCGGTCGCGGAAGTTGATGGCCTTCAGATAGACGATGCCTTCCTCGGCGATGTCGTCGCCGACCATGCGGTCGCCTTCGGCCTTCAGCTCGTCCATGTCGACGTACATGCCGTAGAAGGCGCGGGTGCGGTCGGTGATGATGCCGGCGTTGAGCAGCGTCTTGATGAGCACGCGGAAGATGTTGGTGGCTTCCTTCATGTCCTCGCGGCGGTTCTCGTCGGTGGCGATCTCGGCGAACTCGGCGATCACCCGGTCAGGGTCCATGCCGAACTCCTCATAGAGGTCGCGCTGCTCGGAGGGGGCCACGAGGTTGAACAGCAGCGTCTGGAAGCAGTGCGCCGCCCAGTCCTCGATGATGACGTGCTCGTCCGGCGTCAGCTTCGGAATGGTGCGGTCGGCCCAGATCTTCCCGAACTTGTGGTGGAAGGCCTCGTCGGTCATCACCAGCTGCATCAGCTTGCGGCCGAGCGGGTCGTTGAGCTTCTGGTAGAAGGTGGCGAAGGCGCCCATGGCCAGGCCTTCCACCAGCATCTGCATGCCGATGATCTTCTTGTAGACCTCCGGCGAGGAGATGATCTCCACCAGCAGGTTCTGCAGCACCGGGCTGGCGTTCACCGGCCGGCCCCAGCGGGCCTTGATGTACTTGGCGAAGGCCGTCACGTGGCGGGCTTCTTCGCGGGTCTGGTTGGCGGCGTATTCCTGAGCGCCCTGGTCGTAGAGCACGTGGCAGAGGCTGGCCGACAGGTTCAGCGCGCCTTGTTCGCCGTGCAGGATCGACGAGAAGCTGCGCAGCGTCTGGGCGTTGATGAAGCGGATCCGGGTCTTCGGATCGGCCAGCATCTCCTTGCCGTAGTTGGTCTGCAGCACCCCGATCATCTCCTCGGGCAGCAGCGCCTCGTTCTCCATGTCGAAGGGCTCATCGAAGTCGATGTAGTCCTTCGAGAGCGGGTCCCAGAAGTGGTCGTGAGTGGCCGAGATGATCTTGTCGAAGGCGGTCGAGCGGTTGTTGTACCGGTCGAGCTCCAGCATCGACTCGAAGTCGGTCGGCGCCACGGCGCGATAGACCTCGTCCTTGGTGATGTTGCCGTCCTTGGGGGTGAGGCTTCCGTCGGCCATCGGGCGCATCTCCTGCGATTTCAACGCTGTTAGGATTGATGCCCTAGCCGGGTGGTCGCGTCAAGAAAAATGACGGGGGCGTCAGGTTTTCATCCCTCCCCTCCATGGGGAGGGTGGCCGAGCGAACGCGAGGCCGGGTGGGGATCGCTCGTGAAGGCCGCTGTCGCTACGGCTGACGACCGCTGGCGTCACCGGACATCCCCACCCGACCGCTCCGCGGTCACCCTCCCCATGAAGGGGAGGGAGGTCAGGCATGACAAAGGGGTGACGGCCGACCTCCGTCACCCCTAGGCGTCCCTCGAGGGAGGGAGGCGCTTTACTCCGCCGCGACCAGCGCCGCGGCGCCGCGTTCGGCGCTTTCCTTGAAGTTGATGGCCTGCAGGTAGCGGATGCCGTCCTCGGCGATGTCGTCGCCCACCATCCGCTCGCCCTCGGCCTGCAGCTCGTCCAGGTCGACGTAAGTCGCGTAGAACGAGCGGGTGCGGGCGGTGATCAGGCCGGCGTTGAACAGCGTCTTGATCAGCACCCGGAAGATGTTGGTCTCGCCGCGGAAGCGCTGGGTCGGGTCGCGCTGCGCCCGGCGCGCCATCATGTCGGCGATCACCCGCTCCGGATCGAGGCCGAAGCTCTCGTACATCGCCGCCTGCTGGGTGGGTGCGCCGCGGTCGAACAGCAGCGCCTGGGCGCAATGGGCGGACCAGTCTTCCACCACGTTGCGCTCGGCTTCGCTGAGCTGCGGCACCGTGCGGTCGGCCCAGATCTTCCCGAACTTGTGGTGGAAGGCCTCGTCGGTCATCACCAGCTGGAACAGCTTCTTGGCCAGCGGGTCGCGGTTGTTGCGAAAGCCGCTGGCGAAGGCGCCCATGGCCAGGCCCTCGACCAGCATCTGCATGCCGATGATCTTCTTGTAGACCTCCGGCGCCTCGATGATCTCGATCAACAGCCGCTTCATCGCCGCGCCGCAGGGCCCCGGCCGGCCCCAGCGGGCCTTGATGTACTTGGCGAAGGCGGTGACATGGCGCGCCTCTTCGCGGGTCTGGTTGGCGGCGTATTCCTGCGCCCCCTGGTCCCAGAGCACGTGGCAGAGACTGGCCGACAGGTTCAGCGCCCCCTGCTCGCCGTGCAGGATCGAGGAGAAGCTGGCCAGTTGCTGCGTGTTGACGAAGCGCACCCGCTCCTTGTGGTCCTTCAGCGTCTCGGCGACGTAGGGCAGGTTCAGGAACGGGCTCTGCTCCATGGGCGTGAGCGGCTCGTTCTCCATGTCCCAGGGGCTGTCGAAGTCGATGTAGCGCTTGTCCAGCGGGTCCCAGAAGTGGTCGTGAGTGGCGGCGATGATCTTGTCGAAGGCGTCGGTGCGCTGCCCGTAGCGGTCGAGCTGCAGCATCGCTTCGAAGTCGTCGGGCGCGACCGCCCCGTACATCTGATCCTTGGTGATATTCCCGTCGGCCACGCCGCCTACTCCTCGGTTCCCGTCCCTAACTGATCACTGTCAACCTATCGTCGGTGAGCGTCAACCAGCTCCCTTCCCCCTTGAGGGGAAGGGCCGGGGATGAGGGGCTGCCGATGAGGCTCTGGCTGCTTCAGGCAATCAAAAGGCGGCCACGGAAAACACGAAAAACACGGACACGGCGTCGTCTCTGAGACGCGGCGCAGCCGGCAACGCCTGTCATCGCGCCTTCGGCGCGGACGCAGCAGGCACGCCCCGAAGTCCGTGTTTTTCGTGTTTTCCGTGGCCAATCTTCGGGTCGCGCCCCGACGCTGAGGCGCGTCGAGAGCCCCCCACCCCCACCCCTCCCCTCAAGGGGGAGGGGAGTTACAGCCGCCGGTCCCGGCGGGCCTTGACCTGCAGCCGCAGCGCGTTCAGCCGGATGAAGCCGGAGGCGTCGCGGTGGTCGTAGGCGACCTTGCCTTCCTCGAACGTCACCAGGTCCTGGTCGTAGAGCGAGTAGGGACTTTCGCGGCCGATCACGGTGACGTTGCCCTTGTAGAGCTTCACCTTGACGGTCCCAGCCACGTACCGCTGCGAGAGGTCGATGGCCGCTTGCAGCATCTCCCGCTCCGGGGTGAACCAGAAGCCGTTGTAGATCAGCTCCGCATAGCGGGGCATCAGCTCGTCCTTCAGGTGCATCGCGCCGCGGTCGAGCGTGATCGACTCGATGCCCCGGTGCGCCGCCAGCAGGATCGTGCCGCCGGGGGTCTCGTAGACGCCGCGCGACTTCATGCCGACGTAGCGGTTCTCCACCAGGTCGAGGCGGCCGACGCCATTGGCGTAACCCAGCTCGTTCAGCTTAGTCAGTAGCGCGGCGGGCGAGAGGCGCTGCCCGTCGATGGCCACCGGGTCGCCGTTCTCGAATTCCATCGCAAACACTTGCGCCATATCCGGCGCGTCCTCGGGGGCGATGGTGCGCTGGTGGACGAACTCCGGCGCTTCCACCGCCGGATCCTCCAGCACCTTCCCCTCGGACGACGAGTGCAGCAGGTTGGCGTCGACACTGAACGGCGCTTCGCCGCGCTTGTCCTTGGCGATGGGGATCTGGTGCTGCTCGGCATACTCGAGCATCGCCTCGCGGCTCTTGAAGAAGTTGTCGGCGCGCCACGGCGCGATCACCCGGATGTCCGGCTCCAGCGCGTAGTAGCTGACCTCGTAGCGCACCTGGTCGTTGCCCTTGCCGGTCGAGCCGTGGCTCACCGCGTCGGCGCCCACCTGGCGGGCGATGTCGATCTGGGCCTTGGCGATCAGCGGGCGGGCGATGGAGGTGCCCAAGAGGTACTGGCCCTCGTAGACCGTGTTGGCCCGGAACATCGGGAACACGTAGTCGCGCACGAACTCCTCGCGCAGGTCGACGATGTAGATGTTCTCCGGCTTCACGCCGGCCATCAGCGCCTTGTCGCGCGCCGGGCCCAGCTCTTCGCCCTGGCCGAGATCGGCGGTGAAGGTCACCACCTCACAGCCGTACTCGGTCTGCAGCCACTTCAGGATGATCGAGGTGTCGAGGCCGCCGGAGTAGGCGAGCACGACTTTCTTCGGCGGCGGCAGGTCAGCCATTGGGGGCGCTCCGGTTAGAGCCGCGCCTTAAAGGGCCTTGATGACGGGAGTGCAAGTATCTCCCGCCCCGTCAGGGGAGGGACGTCGAGCACAGCGAGACAGGGAGGGGAGTCTGATGCCGTCCGCGTTTGTCCCTGACATCTCCGCCCGGATCGACGCGTCGCGTCGATCATCCCTCCCCGGTGGGGAGGGAACTAAACGGTCACCTGCGTCCCCAGCTCGACCACGCGGCCGGGGGGGATGCTGAAGAAGTCGGTGGGGTTGGTGGCGTTCTTCATCAGGAAGATGAAGAGCTTGTCCTGCCAGAGCGGCATGCCCGACTGCACCGCCGGCACCACCGAGCGGCGGCCGAGGAAGAAGCTCGTGGACATGATGTCGAAGGTCAGGCCCCGTTTGCGGCAGAGCGCCAGCGCCCGGGGCAGGTTCGGCTGCTCCATGAAGCCGTAGGTGATCGTCACCTTGGTGAAGTCGCCGCCTTCCAGCGGCTCGATCATCAGCCGGTCCTCGTCGCGCACCCTGGGCGTCTCGGCGAACTGCACCGTCAGGATGACGTTCTTCTCATGCAGAACCTTGTTGTGCTTGAGGTTGTGCATCAGCGCCACCGGCGCGACGTCGGGGTCGGAGGTGAGGAACACCGCGGTGCCGGCCACACGGTGGGGCGCGCGGTTCTTCAGGATGACGCTGAGGTCCTTCATTGGCACGCTGTCGCGCCGGGTCTTGTCGAACAGCAGCTGGGTGCCGCGGTTCCAGGTGACCATCACCACCACCATGGCCAGACCAAAGGCCAGCGGCAGCCACGCGCCGTCCGGGATCTTCAGCATGTTGGAGGAGATGAAGGTGATGTCGAGGGCGCCCAGCGGCAGCAGCAAGAGCGCGATCTGCCACGGCTTCCACTTCCACACGTGCTTGGCGATGACGAAGGCGATCAGGGTGTCGACGAACATCGCCCCGGTCACCGCGATGCCGTAGGCCGAGGCCAGCCGGTGCGAGTTGCGGAACGCGAACAGCAGCACCAGCACGCCGACCATCAGGAAGTTGTTGACCGCCGGCACGTAGATCTGGCCGGCCTGCTGCTCGGAGGTGCGCTTGATGTCGAGCCTGGGCAGCAGCCCCAGCTGCACCGCCTGCTGGGTCATCGAGAACGCGCCGGTGATCACCGCCTGGCTGGCGATCACGGTCGCCAGCGTCGCCAGGATCAGCACCGGCCAGTAAACAACGGTGGGCGCCATGTGCCAGAACGGGTCCGCCCGGGCCCGCTCGTCGTGCAGCACCAGCGCGCCTTGCCCGAGGTAGTTCAGGGCCAGGCACGGGAACACCATGCCTAGCCACGCCGTGCGGATCGGGTTCTTCCCGAAGTGGCCCATGTCGGCATACAGCGCCTCGGCGCCGGTCACCGCCAGGAAGACGCTGCCGAGGATGACGAAGCCGACAAAGCCGTTCTCGAACAGGAACTTGATCCCATAGTAAGGGCTCAGCGCGCGGAAGATCGAGAGATCGTCCTTGAGGTGGTAGAGGCCTAGGCCGCCCAGCACCAGGAACCAGACCGCGGTCACCGGCCCGAACAGCGAGGCCACCCGGTGGGTGCCCCGTTGCTGCACCATGAACAGCACGATCAGGATCACCGCGGCGCTCGGCAGCGCGTAGGGGCTGAAGGCGTGGCCGAGGCCCGGCGCGTCGCGCACGCCTTCAGCCGCCGACAGCACCGAGATCGCCGGCGTGATCATGCCGTCGCCGTAGAACAGCGACGCGCCGACCATGCCGAGGAAGAAGATCACCAGGGAGCGGCGCCCGAGGGCGCGCTGAGCCAGCGCCATCAGCGCCAGCGTGCCGCCCTCGCCTTTGTTGTCGGCGCGCATAAGGAAGACGACGTACTTGATGGTGACGATCAGCGTCAGCGCCCAGATCACCAGCGAAACGACGCCCAGCACCGCGTCCTGCGGCGTGCCCACCGGCTTGGCGTGGGCCAGCGCCTCGCGCATCGCATAGAGCGGGCTGGTGCCGATGTCGCCGAACACCACGCCCAGCGAGCCCAGCACCAGCGCCCAATAGCCGGCGCCGTGGCTCACATGTGGCGTTGAAACTATGGCGGCGTCCGAAGGGCCGGAGACAGCGGCGCCGGCGTCCGGTGCGGCCGTCTGGCCCGTGGCCTCAAGAGCCAATTTTGATCCTCCACGCCCGCCCCAGGGCGCTGCGGCCCACACGCAACGGTTCCGCCAAGCGCGGGCCGATACACCGAACGACAGACTCGTTCAATCGCACCTGTTAACCCAGCGTGCGCCTCTCCGCTGAACATTCCCTTTCAACGTGTGCTGGTGCTCTCTAGGTTCATCCGCCGAACGATGAGGCATCCAGTCGCAGGAGCATCCCGCGCGTGAGTCGCCGCTTCGCCCTGGTCACCGGCGCGTCTTCCGGCATCGGCGCGGCGCTGGCCCGCGTCTACGCCAGCCACGGCTATGAACTGGCGCTGACCGCCCGCCGGGCCGACCGCCTGCACAGCCTCGCCGACGACCTGCGCCTGCGCCACGGCGTCGAGAGCCTGGTGATCCCCGCCGACCTGTCACGCCCCGAGGCGCCGGCCGAGATCCTGGAGGCCATCGAGTCCAACGGCCGCGTGGTGGACGCCCTGGTCAACAACGCCGGCTACGCCGTGCCAGGGACCTATGCGACGACGGACTGGGCGGTGCAGCAGGCGCTGCTGCAGGTGCTGGTGACGGCCCCGGCCGAGTTGGCGCACCGGGTGCTGCCCGGCATGCTGGAGCGGCGCTTCGGGCGCATCATCAACGTCGGCTCGATCGCCGGGATGGTGCCAGGCGCACCGGGCCAGACGCTCTACGGCCCCGCCAAGGCCTTCATGGTCCGTTTCTCCCAGGGCCTGCATCTGGAGACGCAAGGCGCCGGCGTCCACGTCAGCGCCCTCTGCCCCGGCCTCACCTACTCTGAGTTCCACGACGTCGCCGGCAGCCGCGACAAGGTGGGCGAACAGGCGCCGACGTGGCTCTGGCTGGGCGCCGACGAAGTGGCGGAAGCTGGCTACGAGGCCGCCGAAGCCAACCGTCCGATCTGCGTCACCGGCGCCCCCAACAAGGCCATCGCCGCAGTCTCGAAGCTGGTCCCCGACGAGTGGACGATGGCGCTGATGGCCAGCCAGGCCGGCCGGTTCCGCAAGCTCTAGTTCGGATACGGGCTCACGGCGTCAGGCCGCATCAGGCCGATGGTCGAGTCGGCCGCGCCGGCCAGGATGAACTGCACCGCCATGGCGCAGAGGATCAGGCCCAGCACCCGCACCACCACGATCATCCCGACGCGCCCCAGCGCCCGGGTGATCAGCCCGGTCAGCCAGAAGCACACCAGCGTCGCCGCCGCCGCCGCGGCGATGGCGCCGATGCCCGCCGCCTCGCCGGCCCAGCCGAGCTTTCCCGCCTCGCCGGCGTAGATCACCGCCGTCGAGATCGCGCCCGGCCCGATCAGCAGCGGCATCCCGAACGGCACCACCAGCCGCTCGAACCGCTTGCTGGCGTAGGCGTGAGCGGAAAGCTCCGCCGTCTCGCCCGCCGCTTCGCCCAGCGTCTCGGCGAGGTCGCCGCGCGCCATGTCGAGCCCGAGCAGGAACAACAGCGCCCCGCCGGCGATGCGAAACGCCGCCAGCGAGATGCCGAAGAAGCGCAGCAGCGACAGGCCGGTCAGGTAGAAGAAGGTCAGGAAGAGGAAGGCGAAGAGCGCGATGTACAGCGCCGTCAGCCGCCGCCCGCCCGGCTTGGCGCCCGCCGTCGCCGCCGCGAACAGCGGCGTGTTGCCCACCGGGTCCACGAGGGCGAACAGCGCCACGAAGAAGTTGACCGCGAAATGCCCGGCGTCCATCCTCACCGCTTAGCCCAAATCGAGTCCTCGCCCCAAGGAGCCGCCATGCCCCTGGCCGCCGCCGCGCACTCGCAAACCGCGCTTGCCGACCCCCGCCTGATCGTCGCCCTCGACGTGGCGAGCCGCGCCGAAGCCGAGGCGCTGGTGGAGCGGCTGGGCGAGTCGGTGAGCTACTACAAGATTGGCCTGCAGCTGCTGGCCGCGGGCGGCATGGAGTTGGGCCGAGACCTGATGCTGCGCGGCCGGCAGGTGTTCCTCGACTGGAAACTGCACGATATCGGCGCGACCGTGGAGAAGGCGACCGCCAACATCGCCGCCTCGGGCGCCGGGACCATCGTCAACGTGCATGCCGAGCCGCAAGTGCTGGCGGCGGCGGTGCGGGGGCGCGGGTCCAGCCCAATGAAGGTGCTGGGCGTCACCGTGCTCACCAGCCTTTCGGGCCAGGACCTCGGCGAGATCGGCTACGCCATGCCGGTGCGCGAACTGGTGGAGCGGCGCATCCGCCAGGTGATCGACGCGGGCGCCGACGGGGTGGTGGCGAGCCCGCAGGAGGCGGCGCTGGCGCGGCGCATCGGCGGCCCGGACTTCCTGGTGGTGACCCCCGGCGTGCGTCCCGCCTGGGCGGCGATGGACGATCAGCAGCGCGCCGACACCCCGGCCATGGCGCTCCGCGAAGGCGCCAGCCACCTGGTGGTAGGCCGCCCGATCACCGCCGCCGCCGACCCCCGGGCCGCGGCGCTGACCATCGTCGAGGAAATGGCGGGGGCCTAAGCGGCCCGGCTCACCACTTCTTGCCGCCGCCGCCGCAGCCGCAACCGTGCGGCTGGAAGTGCATATGCTGGTGGGCGTGGATAATGGCGCGCACGCTGACGCTCACGCTGGCGGAGGCTGACGCGCTGGCCGAGGCGTTCTCAATGATCTCGCCCCCTCCACCACCGCCAGTATCCAGCATGTAGGCGTCGGGGCCGACGCCACCGGAGCCCTCGAAGAACTCGGTCGGCAGGCCGACGGCCTCCTCGTAACGCACCGGCACGCAGTCGCAGGGCGGCGGTGGGGGTGGGGGGCAGTCGCAGCCCGGTGCGTAGCCGTCGCTCTGGGCATAGGCGCCTGGCGGCGGCCCGGGCGGGGCGTAGCCGCCGTCCCAGGGGCCGCCAGCGAAGGCCGGCGCGGCGCCGGCGAACACGGTGAGAGCGGCCATCGCCGCAGTGCAGAAAGCCTTCATCGTTCGCCTCCGGGGCGATCGTTAACGCGTGGGTTAATCCTTAAGCCCGCTAACCCCCCGCCGCGAGCGGGCGCCCCTGAGACGCGAAATCCTCCCCCGCCGGGGGAGGTGTCGCGAAGCGACGGAGGGGGCATGTCGGGGCAGGCGCACACTTGCCCCCTCCGTCCGTCCGCGAGCGGACGGACCTCTCCCCCAGCGGGGAGGAGACTCAGAAATCAGAGGCGATGCCGTTCTTTTCCCAGTCGCCGTAGCGGGTGGGCTCGGGCCCGGGCTGGCCGCCTTCTTCGGGCGGCAACGGCTCGGGATGAGCGGCGGCGCGGCGAGCGGCCGCTTCCTCCAGCGCGCGGCGCGCGGCGGGGGTCAGCGGCTTGCCGGGGGCGGCGCCGGGCGGCGGATCGGGGTCGGCCATGGGCGTCAGATAGGGCCCATCAGCGGATCGCCGCAACCTCGTGGCGCCTTGCGCGAAGCCGGCGGGACGGGCAGGCGTGGGCCGTGCCAGCCGATCCCGCCCGCAAAGCCGCGCTCGACCTCCTCACCGCCGCCCTTGGCCGCAAGGCCGGGCTGGAGAGCGCGCTGGAGACCGCCGCCGTCGCCAGGCTGTCGCCGCAGGACCGCGGCTTCGCCCGCGCCCTGGCCATGGTGACCCTGCGCCACCTAGGCCCCCTCGACCGCGCGCTGGCGGCCCGGCTGCAGCGCGAGCCGCCCGAAGCCGTGCGAATGATCCTGCGGATGGGCGCCGCCCAGCTTTTCCACCTCGACGTGCCGGCCTACGCGGCCGTCGATTCCAGCGTGGCGCTGACGCAGACGTCGCCGGAGACGCGCGGCTTCAAGAGCCTGGTCAACGCGGTGCTGCGCGGCCTGCAACGCGATGGCGCGCCGGCTGAGGCCCCCGCCGACTTCGCCCCGCCCTGGCTCTACGCTCGCTGGCGCGCCGCCTTCGGGGCGGCCGTCGCAGAGCAGGTCGCCGCTGAGATCGCCGCCGAGCCCGCCACCGATCTCACGCCCCGCGATGCCGCCGATGCGCCAGCGCTGGCTGAGGCGCTGGAGGCCGAGGTGTTGCCTAGCGGCCAGCTGCGCCGCGCCGGCCGCGGCCGCATCGAGGAGTGGCCGGGCTTCACCGAGGGACGCTGGTGGGTGCAGGACGCCGCGGCGGCCATCCCGGCCCGCGTGCTCGCGACTCAGCCCGGCGAAACCGCGCTCGACCTCTGCGCCGCGCCCGGCGGCAAAGCGCTGCAGCTGGCCGCCTCTGGCGCCCAGGTGGTCGCCCTCGATCGCTCGGCCGCGCGGCTGCGCCGCCTCAGCGAGGGGCTGGCCCGCACCGGCCTCGCCGCCGAGATCGTCGCCGCCGACGCCCTCGCCTGGGACGACCCCCGCACCTTCGACGCCGTCTTGCTCGACGCGCCCTGCACCGCCAGCGGCACTTTCCGGCGCAATCCCGACGTGCTCTGGACCCTGCGCCCCGGCGACATCGCCAAGCTGGCCGAGGTCCAGGCCCAGTTGCTGGACGCCGCCGCTGGCCGCGTGAAGCCGGGCGGACGGCTGGTCTACTGCGTCTGCTCGCTCGAAACCGAGGAGGGCGAGTCGCAGGCCAAGGCCTTCCTGCGACGCCAGCCGGACTTCGCCACCGCGCCCGTCGATCCCGCCGCCGTCGGCGCCCCGGCCGCCGCGCTGACTCCGGAAGCCTGGCTGCGCCTGCTGCCGCACCAGATCCCCGGCGGCCAGGACGGCTTCTTCCTCGCCCGCTTCGACCGCACGGGGCCATAAGCCGCCATCGTCTTGCCGCGACTCTCTGGCGCGCCTAAGTCCGGGCGATGCCGATCATCTCGCCCTCGATCCTGGCGGCGGACTTCTCGCGGCTCGGCGAGGAAGCGAGGGCTGTGCAATCCGCCGGCGCCGACTGGCTGCACGTCGATGTCATGGACGGCCACTTCGTCCCGGCGATGACCATTGGCCCAGACGTGGTCAAGGCGATCCGCCCGCACGTCAGCATCCCCATCGACGTGCACCTGATGATCGAACCGGTCGATCCTTTCCTGGAAGCGTTCCGCGCGGCGGGCGCCGACCACATGCTCATCCATCCGGAAGCCGGCCCGCACCTCGACCGCAGCCTCAAGCGCATCCGCGAACTGGGCGCCAGGCCAGGCGTCGCACTCAATCCGGCGACGCCGCTGGAATCCATCGAGTGGGTGCTGGGCGATATCGACTTGGTGCTGATCATGTCGGTGAACCCCGGCTTCGGCGGGCAGACGTTCATGCCCTCGCAGCTCGGCAAGATCCGCAAGCTGAAAGCCATGATCCAGGCCTCGGGGCGCGACGTGCTGATCGAGGTGGACGGCGGCGTGACGCCGGAGACCGCGAAGCTCTGCCTCGCGGCCGGCGCCGATGCGCTGGTGGCCGGGACCGCGGTGTTCAAAGGCGGCGCCTACGCCGACAACATCCGCGCCCTGCGCGAGGCCTGACGGCGCGGTGGCGCGGCCGCTGCAAGCATCGCCGCTGGACGCGCTGTGGCGCCAGGCGCGGCGCGAATGGCGCGCCGGGCCGCTGCATCGGATGACGATCGCCGGCGCCGCGCCGCAAGGCCTGGCGGTGCGGCCCCGCGATCCCCGGCCGGTCGACGCAGCGGCGGGCGAGCGGCTGCTGGCCGGCGATTTTCGTTTCGCCGGTGAGCGCATGGAGGTCGGCCGCGAGGGCGATCCCTGGCGCCGGCCGACGCCCAGCCGCCGCTTCGCCGCCGCGCTGCATGGCTTCGATTGGGCGCCGGACCTGCTGGCCGTCGAAGGCGGCGCGCCCGAGCTGCTGCGCCTGTGGCTCGAATGGCGGCGCCTCTTCGGCCGCTTCAACGCCTTCGCCTGGTCGGGGCGCGCCTTGGAGCGGCGGGTGTTCCACCTCGCCTGCGCCTCGCCGGCGCTGATCCCGCTGGCCTCGGAGGCCGAGGGCGCGGCTTACCTCGCCGACCTGGCGCGGCAAGCGCGGCACCTGCTGGGCGATCCTGACGGGCCGGGCCGCGATGCCGAGCAGGCGACGGCGGCGGCGCTGGCCGGCGCGTCGCTGGCCGGCAAGGCGGGCGAGGCGCTGCTGAACAAGGCGCTGGCGCGGCTGGAAGCATCGCTGCCCAAGGCGGTGCTGCGCGATGGCGTTCACGCCAGCCGCTCGCCCGAGCGGGGCCTGGAGCTGCTGTTCGACCTGGTGGCGCTCGACGATGCGCTGTCGCAGCGCGGCGCGCCAACGCCGGCGGAGATGGGCCGCGCCATCGACCGGCTGGCGGGCGCCGTGCGCTTCTTCACCCACGCCGACGGTCGGCTGGCGGCCTTTCACGGCGGCGGCGCGCTGCAGCCCGCCTACGTCGCCGCCGCCCAGGCCCTCGTCCCGTCAGACGCCGCGCCGCCGAAGTTCGCGCCCTACGGCGGCTATCACCGGCTGGAAGCAGCTGGCCTGCAAGCGATCGTCGACAGTGGTCCGCCGCCGGCGGCGCCCTGGGCCGCCGACGCCTGCCTGCAGCCGGGCGCGTTCTCGCTGGTCTGCGACGGCCGCCGTCTGGTCACCGCCTCGGTATGGGCCGCGGGCGCCGACATGGACGTCGCGGTGCGCGGCCCGTCTGGCGGCTCGTGCCTCGGCTTCGCCGACTTCTGGCCGGAAATCTCCGACACCAAGGCCGAGCGCCAGGAGACGGGCGACGCGGTATGGCTGGAGGCCGGCCACGACGGCTGGCGCTTCGCCTTCGGCCTCGCCTGCACCCGCCGCTTCTACCTCGACGGGGCCGGCGAGCTGCGCGGCGAGGAGATGGTGGCGCCAATCGCCCGGGAGGCGGAGGAGGAGCGCCGCAGCCTGGAAATCCGCTTCCACCTGGCGCCCGGCGTCGCCGCGCAGGTGGCGGCCGACGGCCACAGCGCGCTGCTGCGGGCCGCCGGCGGGGCCGGCTGGCGCCTGCGCACCGACGCCGCCGCCATCCGCCTGGAAGCCTGGACCGCCATCGAGGACGGCCAGCCCCGCGCCAGCCAGGTGCTGGTCCTCGCCGGCATCGCCCACATCAGCCACGGCGCCACAGTCCGCTGGAAACTGGAGCGCGACGCGCGCTGAGCGCCCGTCGGACTCGCCTTCGCGCCCCCATCCGCCTAAAATCCGACTCGTCCGCGTGACTGGCGAAAGGTGGATTACCACCGGGGAGCGCGGGCCTAGCTGAAGCCGCACGCCTGGGCGCCCTCTCACTTTGGAGAACGCCGTGCCTGCGTCCAGTTTTCCCGCGCCGCCCGACCTCGTCCCAGTCCGCCGCGCGCTGCTCTCGGTCTATGACAAAACCGGCCTCGTGGAGGCCGCCAAAGCCCTGGCCGACGCCGGCGTCGAGCTGGTGTCCACTGGCGGCACCCGCGCGGCCATCGCCGCCGCCGGCATCCCGGTGAAAGACATTTCCGAGCTCACCGGCTTCCCGGAGATGATGGACGGCCGGGTGAAGACGCTGCACCCGGTGGTGCACGGCGGCCTGCTCGGCGTGCGCGACGCGCCGGAGCATGCCAAGGCCATGAGCGACCACGGCATCGGCGGCATCGATCTGCTCTACGTGAACCTCTACCCGTTCGAGGCCACGGTGGCCGGCGGCGCCGGCTTCGCCGACTGCGTCGAGAACATCGACATCGGCGGCCCGGCGATGATCCGCTCGGCGGCCAAGAACCACGGCTACGTCGCCGTCGTCACCGATCCGGCGGATATGGCCGAAGTGGTCGAGGCGGTGAAAGCCGGCGGCACCAGCCTCGACCTGCGCCGCAAGCTCGCCGCCCGCGCCTATGCCCGCACCGCCGCCTACGACGCGGCCATCTCCAGCTGGTTCGCCAGCCAGAACGGCGAGGCATGGCCTCAGCGCAAGAGCATCTCCGGCGAGCTGCGCCAGTCGATGCTCTACGGCGAGAACCCGCACCAGCCGGCGGCCTTCTATGCCTATCCGAACCCGCGTCCCGGCGTCGCCACGCTGAAACAGCTGCAAGGCCGTGAGCTCGGCTACAACAACATCAACGACACCGACGCGGCCTTCGAGCTGGCGGCCGAGTTCGATCCCCGCCAGACCGCCGCCGTCGCCATCATCAAGCACGCCAACCCCTGCGGCGTCGCCATCGGACCGGACCTGAAGACCGCTTACGAGCGCGCGCTGCAGTGCGATCCGGTGTCGGCCTTCGGTGGCATCGTGGCGGTGAACCGGCGCCTGGACGCCGCCGCCGCCGCCGAGATCGTCAAGATCGTCACCGACGTGGTCGTGGTCCCGGAGGCCGATGACGACGCCATCAAGCTCTTCGCCCGCCGCCGCAACCTGCGCTTGCTGGTCGCCGGCGCCTTACCCGACCCGCTGGCCCCCGGCGAGGTGTTCCGCTCCGTCGCCGGTGGCTTCCTGATCCAGGCCCGCGACAACTCGCGGCTGAAGGCATCGGACCTGAAGATCGTCACCCAGCGCCAGCCGACGCCCACCGAAGTGCGCGACATGCTGTTCGCCTTCACCATCGCCAAGCACGTGAAGTCCAACGCCATTGTCTTCGCCAAGGACGGCCAGACCGCCGGCATCGGCTCGGGCCAGGTGAACCGGCGGGACTCGGTGCGCATCGCCGCCTTGCGCGCCGCCGAGGCGGCGGAAGCGGCCGGCTTGCCGGTGTCGCTGGCCAAGAACTCGGCCTGCGCGTCCGACGCCTTTTTCCCCTTCGCCGACGGCCTGATCCAGGCGGTCGAGGCCGGCGCCACCGCCGTCATCCAGCCCGGCGGCTCAATCCGCGACGACGAGGTGATCGCTGCCGCCGACGAGGCTGGCGTCACCATGGCCTTCACCGGCGTTCGGGTGTTCCGGCACTAGATCGGCCAGCCCTCACCTCACCCCTTCCCCTCAATGGGGAAGGGGCAGGGGATGGGGTGGAAGCGCCGGCGGCGAGGGGCGGGCTCGACAGGCGTCGACGCCATTTGCGCTCTCCGCCTCAGCAACGCGGCTACACCCTGCCCCGCCCCCATCGAGGGGGCGGGGTGCTGCTGGGGAGCGGGGAGAGGTGAGGTGAGGGGCCAGCGCCGCCGCTTGACCACCCTCGCGGAACGCCGCTCTTGCTGGTCCCAGGCAAGGGAGACACCGCCATGGGCTATGCGCCGTTCGATCTGAAGGGGAAGGTGGCGCTGGTCACTGGCGGCAACCGCGGCATTGGGCTGGGCATGGCCGAGGCGTTGGCCGAAGCCGGCGCCGACATCGTCGTCTGGGGCTCCAACGCCGGCCACAATCTCGCCGCCGAGGGCAAGCTCACCCAGTACGGCGTGCGGGTGCTGGCGCAGCAGGTCAACGTCGCCGATGAGGGCGCTGTGGTGGACGCCATGGCCGAGGCGGTCGCCGCCATGGGCCGCGTCGACACCGTCATCGCCAACGCCGGGATCGGCGGCGGCGCGCCCTCGTTCGCCGAGATGAGCCACGATGTCTGGCGCCGGGTGCTGTCAGTGAACCTCGACGGCGTCTTCTTCACCTGCCGCGAGGCCTGCAAGCACATGGTCGAGCGCGCCAAGACCGGCGACCTCGGCGGCTCCATCGCCGTGGTCGCCTCGCTGGCCGCCATCGAGGGCGCGGCGCGCAACGAGGCCTACGCCGCCACCAAGGGCGGGGTGATCTCGATGATGAAGGCCATCGCCGTGGAGCACGCCCGCTGGGGCGTCCGCGCCAACGCCATCCTGCCCGGCTGGATCGCCACCGACATGACCGCCGGCGCCCAGGCCTCCCCCGCCTTCGCTGAGCGGGTCATTCCCCGCGTGCCGATCCGCCGCTGGGGCGAGCCCGCCGACTTCGGCGGCGTCGCCGTCTACCTGGCCTCCGACGCCTCCCGCTACCACACCGGCGATAGCTTCGTGATCGACGGCGGCTACTCCATCTTCTAAGCTATCTAGATGAAACATCTAGCTGTAGCCGTCAGGTTCTGAGAGAATGGGCCACACGCTAACGCCAGGAGTTCAGCATGAGCGCCTTCGGCCTCTTTGACGCCAAGAACCGATTGTCCGAGCTCGTCGCCCGGGCCGACGCCGGCGAAGAGATCGTGATCACCAAGCACGGCAGGCCGGCGGCGCGCCTTGTGCCCTATGCCCAGCCTGACGAGGCGGAGGTCCGGCGCAAGCGGATCGAGGAGTCGCTGGAACGCATCCGGCGAATGCGAGAAGAGATGGAACATCGCCTCAGCATCGACGACATCCTCGAAGCTCGGCACGAGGGGCATCGCTACTAGGTATGTTCGTCGTCGACGCGTCGGTCGCGCTGGCGATTCTGCTCGGCGAGGCTGAAGCGGCGACAGCAAGAGCGGTCATCGCCAGGTCGCCCGGAGGCACCGCGATCGCTCCTGCAATCTGGCCGCTCGAGGTCGCCAACGCCTTGGCCCGCGATGTGCGACGCGGCCGCCTGACGCCCGAGCGTGCCCTGATCCTGGTGATCGAGGCGAAGTCCTGGGGGGTCGTGTTCGACGACGAGAGTCCAGACACGGCTTTCGGCGCGACTCTCGAACTATCCATTCTTCACACGCTGACCGTCTACGATGCCTCCTATCTCGAACTATGCCTGCGGAGCCAGACGCCGCTCGCGACGTTCGATCGAGACCTCGCATCTGCGGCGGTGTCTCGCGGCGTCACCCTGCTGATCCCCTTGAACCGCCCCTGACGCCGGGTGACGCTTGCGCGGGCCGGCGACCGCCGCCCATGCTGCGCCAAACACCACGGGAGCGGCGCTCATGACCCTGCACACACCTCTCTGCGACCTCTTGGGGATCACCCATCCGGTGATGCTGGCTGGCATGGGCGGGGTCTCTTACGCCGAGCTGGCGGCGGCGGTCAGCAACGCCGGCGGCTACGGCGTGCTGGGCATGGCGGGGCGGGGGCCGGACTTCATCCGCGAGCAGATGCGGCAGGTGAAAAAGCTCACCGACAAGCCGTTCGGCGTCGATCTCCTGGCCGCCACGCCCGAGAGCCTCACCGCCTCGGTGGACATCATCATAGAGGAAGGCGCGTCGAGCTTCGTCGCGGGCTTGGGCGTGCCGATGCCGATCCTGGAGAAGCTGAAGCAGGGCGGCGTCAAGGTGATGGTGGTCTGTGGAGCGGTGAAGCACGCGGTGAAAGCTGAACAGGCCGGCTGCGACGCGGTGATCTGCCAGGGCGGCGAGGGCGGCGGCCACACCGGGCTCGTGGGCACTATGCCGCTGGTGGCGCAGACGGTGGAAGCGGTGAAGATCCCGGTGGTGGGCGCCGGCGGGCTCTACGACGGACGGGGGCTGGCGGCGTGTCTGGCGCTGGGCGCCGTGGGCGTCTGGATGGGCACCCGCTTCATCGCCTCGGCCGAGGCGCATTCGGCCGGCCTCTATCGCGAGACCATCCTGGAGGCGACCGACGAGTCGACGGTGCGCACCCGCAGCTACTCCGGCAAGCCGATGCGGGTGAAGAAGAATACGTGGACCGACGACTGGGAGAGCCGCCCGCAAGACATCCAGCCCTTTCCGCAACAGGCCGGCCTGTCGTCGCGCTCCGGCGTCATGGGCGGCATCGGCGGCCAGATGGAAGGGCTCGACCCCGAGCGCTCCTGCTTCGCCATGGGCCAGTCCGCTGGCGGCATCCACGACACCCCCACCGCCGGCGACATCGTCCGCCGGCTGGTGGCTGAGGCCGAGACCGCGATCGCGCGGCTGGACCGACTGAAGGCGCCGGCGCCAGCGACCGCCTAGAGCCTCAGTACGTCGGCTTCGGGCCGGCGACTGCGACTGCGACGGTCGTTGGCGCGGATTCAGCTGGCGCGGACGCCGCCGCTGCAACCGTTGTCGGCGCGGGCATCGCCGGCGCAGTCGGAGCCGGCGCGGCCGCTGCAACCGTGGTCGGCGCGGGCGACACCTTCTCGGACGGCAGCTCGATCGGCGGCGCCGGCAGCACGGAAGGAACCGGCGGCGGGGTCAGCTTTGGCTCTGGCGCAGCGGGCGATCTCGCGGCTGCGGCTTGCACGGTCGCGGCGGGCGTAGGCTGAGCGGCCTGCGCGACCTGTTGAGCCGCCGGCTTCTTCGGCATGGCCGCCAGAGCCGCCGCCTCGACGGGTGCGGCCGGCGCCGGGGTGGCTTGTGGTGGGTCGTCGGACGGCGCCGCCGTGGCGATGACCTGAGCCGGCGCGGCTGCGGCGACGGTCTGCGGCGCCGGGTCGGCGATCACGCGTGGTGCGGCGGGTGTCGGCGCGGCTGGCGCTGGCGCCGCGGCGGGCTGAGCTGGCGCGGCCCCGGCCAGCGTCGGGTCGGCGTCTTGCTTGTCGGCCAGGAACTTCGATGGCGCGGCGACGAAGGCGCTGAAGTCCTTCAGGCACGCGGTCCACACGCCCACCTGGTCGCCGAGGTCGCTGGCGTCGGTCCTGGCCGAGACCGGCGCGGAGAGCCACAGGTTCGGCGCGCCGCCCTTGTCGAGATAGGCCGGGCACCAGGTGGTCCAGGCGTTCCACTGGTTGACCAGTTCGGGCGTCAGCTTGGCGTCGTCCCAGGCGTTGGTGAAGAGCAGGCTCTTGCACAGCTGCGCCTCGTCGCAGTCCTGGAAATAGACCGCGAAACCGACGTCGCCGGCCTGGCCTTCGAAGAAGGTCTTGCCGTCTTCCCGCGCCGCCAGCTGGCCGGTGGCGCCGTGGCCGGTGACCACGCTCGCCACGTCGTCCGCCCGCCGCGCATCGAAGCTGTCCGCGCGGGCCCCGCTCGCCGCTGCCATCGCAAGGACCAGTCCTGCCGCCAGTTGATGTCGCATAAGCCCGCCTCCTGGCCGCCCCCGGCCTGTTCGGCGAGACAATCGCAGAGGGGTCGTAAAGCCCGGTCTAAAGAACTTGGTAATCTTTCCGGCAAGCTTACCGGCGCTTCACCATGCCGTGCGGGCCGCGGCCGTGGCCGGGGGACGAGCGATCGGCTAAGCTCCCGGCAAAGCTGTCCTTGGGAGGGGCGCCATGGCCGTTGAAGTCATCGTTATCGTGCTGCTGGTCATCGCGTTCGTGATCGCCTTTTCGTCGGTCAAGACCGTGCCGCAGGGCTTCGAGTACACGGTGCAGCGGTTCGGCCGCTACACCCGCACCCTTTCGCCCGGCATCGCCATCCTGCAGCCGTTCGTCGAGTCCATCGGCCGCAAGATCAGCATGATGGAGCAGGTGCTGCCGGTGCCGCAGCAGGAAGTGATCACCAAGGACAACGTTGGCGTCCAGGTCGACGCCATCGTGTTCATCCAGGTCATGGACGCCGCCGCCGCCGCCTACCGCGTGGCCAACCTCTCCGGCGCCATCACCCAGCTGACCATGACCAATCTGCGCACCGTGGTGGGCTCGATGGAGCTGGACGAGGTGCTGTCCAACCGCGAGCACATCAACACCCGCCTGCTGGCGGTGATCGACGAGGCCACCAGCCCCTGGGGCGTGAAAGTGGCCCGCATCGAGATCAAGGACCTGCAGCCGCCGCCGGACATCACCAACGCCATGACCCGGCAGATGAAGGCCGAGCGCGAGCGGCGCGCGGTGATCACCGAGGCCGAGGGCGAGAAGCAGGCCGCCATCACCCGCGCCGAGGGCTCCAAGCAGTCGGCGATCCTGCAGGCCGAGGGCCGCAAGGAAGCCGCGTTCCGCGACGCCGAGGCCCGCGAGCGGCTGGCCGGCGCCGAGGCCCAGGCCACCAAGGTGGTGTCCGACGCCATCGAGACCGGCTCGGTCAGCGCGCTGAACTACTTCGTGGCGCAGAAATACGTCGAGGCGTTCGGCAAGCTGGCTGACTCAAGCCAGCAGCGCACGGTGATCGTGCCGGCCGACTTCGCCGGCATCTCCGGCTCCATCGCCGGGGTGCTGGAGCTGGTGCGGGCCGCGCAGGGCGGGCCGAACCAGCCGCCGCCCCGGCCGCCGCAGCCGCCGCGCCAGCCGGCGCCCAGCGTGCCGGCGGGGAGCTGACGCCATGAGCAGCGCCGAAGTCCTGTTCTTCGCCAACCCGTTCTGGGTGTGGATCGCGCTTGGCGGCGCGCTGCTGGTCGGCGAGCTGATGAGCGGCTCGGGCTGGCTGCTCTGGCCGGCCGGCGCGGCCGCGGTGGCCGCCGTGGCCAGCCACTTCATCGGCTGGCCCGAGCAGATCCTGGCTTTCGTGGTGGTGGCGGTCGTCGCCACCTACGTCGGCCGGCGCTACCTGCGCGGCGCCCCGAAGGGCGAGACCGACATCAATGATCCCGCCCACCGGGTGGTCGGCCACGTCGGCGAGGCGGCGACGCCCTTCACCGCCGGCCTCGGCCGCGTCTTCGTCGATGGCAAGGAATGGTCCGCCGAACTCGACGGCGGCGGCGACCTGGCCGCGAAAGCCAAGGTCGAGGTGACCGCCATCCTGGGCGGCGCGCGGCTGAAGGTGAAGGCGGCTTAGCTGGCGCCGTTTCCTCAGCTCACCGGCGCACGGCGGCCGACCCGAGCGACCATCCACCAGATCGCGGCCGCGGCGAGGTAGACGACCAGCGCCAGTCCCAGCCCCGCCGCCGCGTCGAACGCCGCGGAGTGCGTGACCGGCGTCGTCGAGGCGCGGTCGATGTCGACGTCCCCCTGGTAACCGAGCCAGAGCAGTCCGCCGGCGATGAGCCAGTAGGCGACGCTGAGGATGAGGCGCAGGCGTGACATGGCGGTCCGATCCGTCTGGTGACAGCGGCGAGGGGGCCGCCGCATCGCACCAATCCAAGCACGGTGCGTGAGTCCGGCTTCACCCACGTTTGGGGGTGTGCGGAACGACCAGCAGCGGGCGGTGGCTGCTAGAGCGGCGCTTCGAAGGCGGCGCGGACACCCTGTGGTTCGAACAGCAGCTGGCTGTGGCCGCCGATGTCGCGCAGGCAGGCTTCGAGCAGGCGGCTGCCGAAGCCGCGCCGGGTGGGCGGGCTGACGGCCGGGCCGCCGCGCTCCTGCCAGGTCAGCCGCACCGCGCCATCGTCGCCGCTCCAGCGTACTTCCACACGCCCATCGGGCGCCGAGAGGGCCCCGTACTTGGCGGCGTTGGTCGCCAGCTCGTGCAGCGCCAGCGACAAGGCCAGCGCGTGCTGCGGCGAGACGTCCAGCGATGGCCCGGCCAGGTCCAGCTGGCCGGCCGGGAACGGCTGCAGCGCCCGCGGCGCCACCTCGCACAGGTCGGCGCCGGACCAGCTGCGATCGGTCAGCAGGTCGTGGGCCCGGGCCAGGGAGACGATGCGTTCCTCCAGAGCCTCGCGGGCATGGTCGAGATCGGTGGCGGCGCGCAGGGTCTGGCTGCTGATCGACTGCACCGTGGCCAGGGTGTTCTTCACCCGGTGGTTTAGCTCGTTGGCCAGCAGACGCTGCGTCTCCTCGGCGCGCTTGCGCTCGGTGAGGTCGCGGCTGGCGCCGGCGATGGCGACAGGCTTGCGGTCAGGGCCCTCGCCCTCGAACTCGACCAGGCCCCAGGCGCTCAGCCAGCGCCAGCCGCCGTCCAGCTGCTTCACCCGGTACTCGACCTCGTAGCGGCCGTCCCCGGCCGGATCGAGCGCCTTGGCCACGTTGGCCCACATCCGCTCCATGTCGTCGGGGTGGAACTTTGCGGCCACGCCAGCTTCGTCGTGCAGGAACGGCCCCTCGGTGAGGCCGTAGAGCCGCTGCGCGTTGTCGTCGTAGAGGCAGATGTTGTCGGCGATGGTGTAGCGCCAGGTGCCCATGTCCGCGGCGATCATGGCCAGGTCGAAGGTGTGCTGCTGTCGGGCGACCGCGGCGCGCAGCTCGTGTTCGGTGGTGATGTCGCGAAAGCAGTTGATGGCGCCGACCAGGGCGCCGCTGTCGTCCGTCAGCGGCTCGACGTTGACCTCGGCGATCCAGCGCTTGCCGTCCGGGTTCTGCACCCTGGCCACGGCGTTCTCGAACCGCTCGCCCAGCAACACGGCGCGCGACATCGGCGTCTGCTCGGGCGGGATCAGCTGGCCGTCCAGGCTCTCGACCCGGAACGAGCCGCAGAACCGCTGCGCCGGATCGAGCGGGCGCACCGTACGTCCCCAAAGCTCGATGGCCTGGCGGTTGACCCGCACGATGCGGCCCTCGGCATCGCAAACGTAAATGCCGACTGGAATGGCGTCGAGCACCACCTGGTCGAGGTCGAGCCAGGCTTCCAGCACCGGACGCGCGATCGCTTCAAAGCGCAACGCTTCGGACATCGCAGACACCTCCCAACGGCAGGAACGGTGAAGCTACGCGAAGGTTCAATGCATCCGCGATTTTCGTCACCCCAGGTCGTCGAGGTTACTTCTTCGCCAGCGCTTCCAGCTGGGCCTGCATGGCGGCCATCTGCTTTTTCAGCTCGGTGAGGTCGTCCTTGCCGGCCTCGGGCTGAGCGGATGGCTGCGGGGCGGCGGCGGCCTGCGGCGCGCCTGCGTCGCCCTCGGCCTGGCCGGCGGGGAACTGGAACGGCGAGAACATCTTCATCGCCCGGTCGAACAGCTGCAGGTTCTGGCGGATCTGGTCTTCGTAGGCGCCGATGCCGCCGACCGGGTTCAGCGAGGTGAGCTGGCTCCTGAGCCGCTCCTGCTGGCGGATGAAGCCGTCCAGCGACAGCTCCAGATAGCTCGGCAGGAAGGCCTGCATCTGGTCGCCGTAGAAGCGGATCAGCTGGCGCAGGAACTGGATCGGCAGCAGGTTCTGCCCGCGGCTCTCTTCCTCGAAGATGATCTGGGTCAGCACCTTGCGGGTGATGTCTTCGCCGGTCTTGGCGTCGTAGACGATGAAATCGACGCCTTCGCGCACCATGCCGGCCAGGTCGTCGAGGGTGATGTAGGTGCTGGTCGCCTTGTTGTAGAGCCGGCGGTTCGCGTACTTCTGGATCACCACCTTGTCGGCGGCGGCTTTCCGCGTCTGCCCCTGATCGGTCATTTCGTCCCTTTGCACCCGGCGAAGCGTCGCGTTTTTCGCACTGCGGCGCCGCGCATGCAAACGCAGCATGACGGACGTGTCAAATCATGCGGCGCGGGCCCGGCGAAGGGTGGCGCGCGGCGCTCGATCCTGCATATGGTCGGGCCAATGGAAACGCACGGCGCGCGGTTTCTTCCCGGCGCGCCAAGCCCCGATGGACGCCCAGCCATGCCCGACCTCTCCGATATCGTCATCGTCTCCGCCCAGCGCACGCCGGTGGGCTCGTTCAACGGCGCGCTCTCGACGCTGCCAGCGCACGAGCTCGGTCGCATCGCCATCGTCGCCGCCGCCGAGAGCGCCGGCGTACCGCTGGCCGACATCGACGAAGTGATCATGGGCCAGGTGCTGCAGGCCGGGGCCGGGCAAGGGCCGGCCCGGCAGGCCGCGGTCAACGCCGGCGTCCCGGTGGAAAGCCCGGCCTGGAGCGTCAACCAGCTGTGCGGCTCCGGCCTGCGCGCCGTCGCTCTGGCGGCGCAGCAGATCGTCGGCGGCGACGCCGACATCGTCATCGCCGGCGGCCAGGAGAGCATGAGCCAGTCGCCGCACGCACAGAACCTGCGCAACGGCCAGAAGATGGGCGACCTCGCCTTCGTCGACACCATGATCAAGGACGGGCTCTGGGACGCCTTCCACGGCTACCACATGGGCCAGACCGCCGAGAACATCGCCGCTCGCTGGCAGATCACCCGCGAAGACCAGGACCGCTTCGCCGTCGCCAGCCAGAACAAGGCCGAGGCGGCGCAGAAGGGCGGCCGCTTCAAGGACGAGATCGTTCCGGTGACCATCAAGGGCCGCAAGGGCGACACCGTCGTCGCCGACGACGAGTTCATCCGCCACGGGGTGACGCTGGAGAGCATCTCCGGCCTGCGGCCCGCCTTCACCAAGGACGGGTCCGTCACCGCCGCCAACGCCTCCGGCCTCAACGACGGCGCCGCGGCGCTGGTGCTGATGACCGCCAAGGAAGCCGAGCGCCGGGGCCTGACGCCCATCGCCCGCATCGCCTCCTGGGCCCAGGCCGGCGTGCCGCCGGAGATCATGGGCACCGGCCCGATCCCCGCCAGCCGCAAGGCGCTGGAGAAGGCCGGCTGGAAGGTGGCCGACCTCGACCGCATCGAAAGCAACGAGGCCTTCGCCGCCCAGTCGATCAGCGTGGTGCGCGACCTCGGGTTCGACGAGAGCAAGGTCAACGTCAACGGCGGGGCCATCGCCATCGGCCACCCGATCGGCGCCTCCGGCGCCCGCATCCTCACCACCCTGCTGCACGAGCTGCAGCGCTCCGGCGGCAAGAAGGGCCTCGCCACCCTCTGCGTCGGCGGCGGCATGGGCGTGGCCCTGGCGGTCGAGGCGTTGTGAAGGCCCCTCACCTCACCTCTCCCCAACCTGCGGTCGGGGAGAGGGCTACTGAGAGGTCAGGCGCGGCTTCGATAGCCGCTGTTTATTGTTGGTGACGGCCGCGCTCGTTCCGTAGCCCTCGCCCCGCAAAGCGGGGAGAGGTGAGGTGAGGGGCCGCGCCGAAGGGAGAGAGAAATGACCAGGGTGGCTTTCGTTACGGGCGGGACCCGCGGCATTGGCAAGGCGATCAGCGCCCGGCTGCGCGCCGCCGGCTACAAGGTCGCGGCCGGCTACGCGGCCAACGAGGTGGCGGCCCAGGGCTGCGCCGACGAGCTGGGCGTGATGCCGGTGAAGGGCAACGTGTCGTCTTTCGCCGACTGCGGCGACGCGGTGAAGCGGGTCGAGGCCGAGCTGGGCCCCATCGATACGTTGATCAACAACGCCGGCATCACCCGCGACGCGGTGCTGCACCGCATGAGCGAGGAGCAGTGGAGCGAGGTGATCCGCGTCAACCTTGCCTCGATCTTCAACATGACCCGCAACGTCATCGAGGGCATGCGCGACCGCAACTTCGGCCGCATCATCAACATCTCCTCGATCAACGGCCAGAAGGGCCAGATCGGCCAGTCCAACTACTCGGCGGCCAAAGCCGGCATGATCGGGTTCACCAAGGCGCTGGCCCAGGAGAATGCCAAGAAGGGCATCACGGTGAACGCCATCGCGCCAGGCTACATCGACACTGAGATGGTGGCCTCAGTGCCACAGAACGTGCTGGAGCAAATCATCGCGGGTATTCCCGTCGGTCGGCTTGGGATGGCCGATGAAATCGCCCGCTGCGTGGCGTTCCTGGCGGCGGAAGAGGCGGGCTATATTACGGGCTCGACTCTCACCGTAAACGGCGGTCAATACATTGCAGGGTAGTTGAGACGTCCAAAAAGCGCCCTAGTCGCGGGGCATCCAGCTGGGAATGGCGGCGCCATTGACGGCATTCCGTGTGGTATTGACGTTCGCCATCGGCCTTTTCGCGGTGGCGAGTGCGCCTTGCGTTCTGGCGGCGCCGTTGTCGCTGCGCGAAGCCCTGATGGGCGAGCGGATGGGCGACCATCCCGATCCGCCGGTGATCGGCCGCTACGAAACCGACGCCGGCGGCGAGTTCGTATTCGACCGCTCGACCCCCAAACCGCTGCTGAAGTTCGAGAACGATCCCGAGATCTGGGTGCTGCAGCCGGCGCCCGGCCCGCGCGGCGACATCATCTATCGCAACGACCTGGGCGAGCCGATGCTGAAGGCGACCAAGCTCGGCGGCATGACGATTTTCACGCCGGATCGTCCGGATGGCTCGGCCGCGGCGCTTGATGGCGCCTCCGGCCCGCTGCGCATCGCCGCGCTCAGCCCGGCGGCGCTGTTCAACCGCTTCTACCAGGCCAGCGTCCGCGCCAGCCGCGCCGCCCAGCACCAGGTCGGCTTCGAGACCCGCGAGGACGCCGAGCCGGCCACCGCCTCGCTCTTGGCCGACGCCGCCACCATCGCCTGCCAGGCGCTGGTCGACATGGCCTCTCGCCCCGCCAACAAGGCGCTGATCGGCCGCATCGTCGACGTGATCATCGCTCAGGGCGCCAAGCCCGACGCCGCCTTGCAAAAGGGCATCCTGACGGTGATCATCGCCCCCACCGAGGGCCTCTCCGGCCGCCCCTCGTCACGCCGCATCGAGAAAGCGGCAGGGGCGAAGTAGACCGCGCCGGCAGACCGAGAGCCAGCCTTTGACGCGCCGTCAGCGCGGTGGCAGCCTTCGTCTTAAGGCGGGAGGCGCACATGCAATTTCACAAGTTCCCAATCCTGGCGGCGGCGGTGGTTTGCGCGGCGAGCGCATCGCTGGGGGCCTGCGGGCAGCAGACCAGCACGCAGGGTCAAGCTTCGGCGCCCGGTCGCATCGCGCCGGCCCCGCCGCCGCCAGAGGGTCCGCGCAAGGACTACCTGAAGTCTGAGCAGAGCGACGCCCGCCGCGCCGAAGGCTCCATGCCAAGCCCCTCGGGCAGCCAGTAGCCGGCCAGCGCTACAAATCCCGCCAGCAGGTGATGTCGGCGCCGGCCCAGGCGGTGGCTTCGTAGACGCCGCGGGCCACGGCCCTGGCGAGGCAGTCCGCCGCCAGCGCGCCAAGCCGCGAGACGTCGGCCATGCGCCGCTCGCCCAGAGGCCGCCGGCCGGTCGCCAGGGCGAACACCACGTCGCCGTCGAAGGGGGAGTGGGCCGGACGCAGCGAGCGGGCGAGGCCGTCCTGGGCCATGATGGCGACGCGCTTGGCCTCCGCCGGGGTCAGCACGGCGTCGGTGGCGACGCAGGCGATGGTGGTGTTGACGCGGCCGCTTGCGGGTCCTTTGGCCGGCCCCATTTCGCCTGGCGCGGCGCGCAGACCGGCCGGCCCCAGGCCGCCGAACTCGTCGCCCACTTCGAACGGCGCCGCCCAGAAGGTGCGTCCGCCTGGCGCCACTGGCGAGCCGCCGCTGTTCACCGCCACGATGGCGCCCACCGTGAAGCCGCCGGGCTCGTCGCGCGCCGAGGTCGAGCCGAGCCCGCCTTTGATACGGCCGGACATGGCGCCGTGGCCCGCGCCGGCGGTGCCTAGAGCGAAGCTGCGGCCCGCGGACCGCACGGCTTGCAGGCCCAGTTCGCGATAGGGCGGGCTCTCGCCCCAGTCCTTCGCGCCGCCGTTGGCGAGGTCGTAGAGGATGGCCGCGGGGATCACCGGCGATGCGGGAATGCCGTCGACGCGGGCCAGCCGAAAGCCCAGGCCTTGGGCGCCCAACCAGGCTGTCACCCCATCGGCCGCCGCCAGGCCGTAGACCGAGCCGCCCGACAGCACCACGGCGTCAACGGCGTCGACCAGGTTCTCCGGCGCCAGGGCGTCGGTCTCCCGAGTGCCGGGGGCGCCGCCTCGGACATCGCAAGCACAGACCGCCCGCTCGTCTGGCAGGATGACGGTGACGCCAGAGCGAATACGCTCATCCTGCGCCTGGCCCACCTTCAGGCCAGCGACGTCGGTGATGAGGTTCAGCGGGGCGTCGTCGGGCATGCCGGATAGCTAGAGCCCGAACGCTGTTAGGGGAACCGCTTTCGTCCGCAGAAATGCTGTCGCCAGCTTTGTTGTTCGCCGGGCGCGGGCCGCTATGGTGCGCCCGCTCGTTCGACCCAGGACCCAGTTCATGACGCGGACTCTCGCCGCCCTTTTCGCGTTCGCCGCCGTTGCGGGTTCGTCGTTCGCTCAGACGCCGCCGCCAGCCGCGCCGCCGCCAGCCGCTGACTCATCGCGCCAGGCCTCGGTGCCGGTGATCGAGCCGCACGCGATGGTCTCCGCGGCCAATCCGCTGGCCGCCGACGCGGGGCTGGCGGTGCTGCGCCAGGGCGGTTCGGCGCTGGACGCGGCGGTGGCGGTGCAGTCGGTGCTGGGCCTGGTCGAGCCGCAGTCCAGCGGCCTCGGGGGCGGCGCCTTCATGGTCTACTACGACGCGGCGACGAAGAAGGTCACCGCTTACGACGGCCGCGAGGTGGCGCCGATGGCCGCCACGCCGCAGATGTTCCTGGGCGCCGACGGCCAGCCGCTGCCCTTCGGTCAGGCGATACTCTCAGGACGCTCGGCCGGCGTGCCTGGCGCCATCGCCATGCTCTACCTGGCCCACGGCGAGCACGGAAAGCTGCCCTGGAAGAGCCTCTTCGGCCGCGCCGAGCAGCTGGCCAGCGACGGCTTCACCGTCAGCCCGCGCCTCGACATGATGATCCACCTGAAGTTCGCGCCGCAGCCCAGCGCGCCGGACGCAGTGCGCTATTTCACCAAGCCGGACGGGACCGAATACAAGGCCGGCGACGTGCTGAAGAACCCGGCCTACGCGGCGACCCTGCAACTGCTGGCGGCCGAGGGCCCCAAGGCGCTGCTCACCGGCAAGATCGCTCAGGACATCGTCGACAAGCTGCACGAAGGCCTGCTGCCCGGCACGATGACGCTGGCCGATCTCGCCGCCTACAAGCCGCACGAGTCCGAAGCGCTCTGCCGCCCCTACCGGGTCTACCTGGTCTGCACCGGCCAGGCCCCCTCCGGCGGCCCGGCGCTGCTCGAAGAGCTCGGCCTGATCGAACACACCGACATCGCCTCTCGCAATCAGGACGACCCTCAGGGTTGGCTGGAGATCGGCGAGGCCGAGCGGCTGATGTACGCCGACCGCGACAAGTACGAGGGCGATCCCGCGTTCGTGCCCTACCCGATGGGTTTGCTCGACCCGGCCTACCTCACTGATCGCGCCAAGCTGATCGGCGACACGGCCGGCCCGGCGCCGCAGCCCGGCCACCCCGCCGGCGCCGCGCTGGCCTACGGCCCCGACCGCACCCTCGAGCCCGGCGGCACTTCGCACTTCGTCATTGTCGACGCCGCCGGCGACGTGGTCTCCATGACCACCACGGTGGAAAGCATCTTCGGCGACGGCCGCTGGGTCGACGGCTTCTTCCTCAACAACCAGCTGACCGATTTCTCCTTCGCGCCGAAGGACCCGGACGGGACGCCCGCCGCCAACGCCGTCGGCCCCGGCAAGCGGCCGCGCTCGTCGATGGCGCCCAACATCATGCTGGACCACGACGGCAATTTCGTTGCCGCGGTTGGCTCGCCCGGCGGCAACGCCATCCCGTCCTACGTGCTGAAGGCCATCGTCGGCTTCATCGACTGGAAGCTGCCGATGCAGCAGGCGCTCGACCTGCCCAACCTCGTCGCCCGGGGCCCGGTGTTCGCCGGCGAGACCGACCGCTTCCCGCCCGGCGTGATCAGCGGCCTCGCCGCCAAGGGCGTCACCCTACGCTCCGGCGGCGGCGCCGAAGGCTCGGGCCTGCACGGCATCATGAAAGTCCCCGGCGGCTACGAAGGCGGCGCCGACGATCGCCGCGAAGGCGTCGCGGTGGGGTTCTAGGGCGCTCTGCTTCAAAGGGGCGCTGCTTGGAGAGGACAGGCGGCTTCAAGGGGCGCGCTGCTTCAAGGCTCGCACTCCCGCCCCCTCGATGGGGGCGGGGCAGGGGTGGGGGTGGGGCCGCGAAGCTGTAGCGAAGGGCGCGGTGGGGCGCCGTCGCCTGTTGAGCCGATCCCGCACAGCCGGCGCTTCCACCCCATCCCCGGCCCTTCCCCATTGAGGGGAAGGGAGATTGAGAGCCTGAGTTCGAGGGGAAGGGGGAGTGAACGACCCGCCCGAAAAGGGCGCATCGACGCTACGGCCCCTGGGAGCCTCGCTGATGGCCGCGGAATGGTTACCGGTAGTACCCTAGCGCAAGGGGGTGAGGATGGCCGCCACGGCCCACCTGAGGCCCTTTGCGGGGCGGTACTGACAGTGATCTAGTCAGGAAGGCGAAAGTCTCGCTACAGTCCCGTCGCCGCCAACCATGCCTGGATCCGCTCAGCTGTCGCCACGTTCCCAGTTTCCATCATCAGGTTGTGGCCGCCCGGCGCGGTGAGGAACTCCGCGGCATAGAACCGGGCGGACGCCCCGGCGCCCTTCAGGGTGATCACGGCATCCCGCTCGGCGGCGACCCAGAGCATCGGGGTCTTTACCCCCTGCCTCGGACGCCAGAGCGGCGGGTTGTGCTGGCTGAGCACGAGGTAGCTCTCCTCGCAGAGCCTGGCGTGAAGTGCTTGCGGAGACAAGGTCGCGCCCTCGGTGATCAGCATCGAGGCGGCCCGCCTGGGGTTGCGCACCAGCGGCTGGGCCGACCAGGTAAGGCCCATGGCCAGGAAGCCGAGCGGATCGCGCTTTAGATGCAGCGCCGTGCCGTCGGCAAAGGTCGAGTGCGCGGTCCAGGAAGCCAGCATGACAGCAGCCGGCAGGTCGTCGGCGACCCGGGCCAGGTACCACTGCGTCAGCGCGCCACCCATGCTGTGGCCGACGACGATCGGCGGCGTTTCGAACGCCGCGATCTCGGCGCGGACAACAGCCAGGTAGTCCTGCATGGTCGAGAAGCGAATGGACTTGCGCTTCGCCGACCCGCCATGCCCGGGCAAGCTGATGGCGCGGCTGGTCCAGCCTCTGGCGGCGAACAGCGCTTGCCAGTCTCGCCAGCACCACGCGCCGTGCCACATGCCGTGCAGGAACAGGATCGGCGTGGCGTGAGTGCGCCTCGCCGGCGTGCAGTCGATGCGCTCGATCCCGTCCACAAGGTGCTCGTGGAAGGTCGGCGCGTCGGCCATGGGCCTAGTACCGGTAGTGATCCGGTTTGAACGGGCCAGCGGCCGGGACGCCGATGTAGTCGGCCTGGTCCTTGGAGAGGGTGGTCAGCTTCGCGCCCAGCTTGGCCAGGTGCAGCATCGCCACCTTCTCATCGAGGTGTTTGGGCAGGGTGTAGACCTTGGTGTCGTAAGACTTGCCGTTGGTCCACAGCTCGATCTGGGCCAGCGTCTGGTTGGTGAAGCTCGCGCTCATCACGAAGCTCGGGTGGCCCGTGGCGTTGCCGAGGTTCACCAGCCGGCCTTCCGACAGCACGATGATCTTCTTGCCGTCCGGAAACTCCACGTGGTGGACCTGCGGCTTGATCTCGTCCCAGCGATAGTTGCGCAGCGCCGAGACCTGAATCTCAGAATCGAAGTGGCCGATGTTGCAGACGATGGCGTTGTTGCGCATCTCCCGCATGTGCTCCAGCCGGATGACGTCCTTGTTGCCGGTGGCGGTGACGAAGATGTCGGCGGAACCGGCCACGTCGTCCAGCGTCTGCACCTCGTAGCCTTCCATCGCCGCCTGCAGAGCGCAGATCGGGTCGATCTCGGTGACGATCACCCGGGCGCCGCCTTGGCGCAGCGACGCCGCCGAGCCCTTGCCCACGTCACCGTAGCCACAGACCACCGCCACCTTGCCGGCCAGCATCACGTCGGTGCCGCGGCGGATGGCGTCCACCAGGCTCTCGCGGCAGCCGTAGAGGTTGTCGAACTTCGACTTGGTGACGCTGTCGTTGACGTTGATCGCCGCGAACGGCAGCTCGCCGCGCTCGGCCATCTGGTAGAGCCGGTGCACGCCCGTGGTGGTCTCTTCCGAGACGCCTTTGATCGAGGCGCGGATGGCCGAATAGAAGCCGGGCTTTTCCTTCAGATAGCGCTTCATCGTCGCGTAGAGCGCTTCTTCTTCTTCGTTCTGCGGATTGTTGAGGATCGACGGATCCTTCTCGGCCTTCGGGCCCAGCACGCAGAGCAGGGTGGCGTCGCCGCCGTCGTCGAGGATCAGGTTCGGATAGCCGCCGTCGCTCCACTCGAAGATCTTGTGAGCGTAGTCCCAGTACTCCGGCAGCGTCTCGCCCTTCACCGCGAACACCGGCGTGCCCGTCACCGCGATGGCCGCGGCGGCATGGTCCTGGGTCGAGAAGATGTTGCACGAGGCCCAGCGCACGTCGGCGCCCAGCGCCTGCAGGGTCTCGATCAGCACCGCGGTCTGGATGGTCATGTGCAGCGAGCCGGCGATCCGCGCGCCCTTCAGCGGCTGGTCCTTGGCGAACTCGGCGCGCACCGCCATCAGGCCGGGCATCTCGGTCTCGGCGATCTCGATTTCCTTGCGGCCCCAATCGGCGAGGGAAGCGTCCTTGATGATGTAGTCGGCCACATGCGGCTCCTTGCTGCGCGCCGGCTCTATAGCGGGGCGAGGCAGCTGGGGCAATGGGGACATAAAGAAAGCGTTATATCCCTAGCGCCAGCGCTGTTTTCACCAAGGAGGCGGAGAAGGCACGGAGGCCAGTCTCGTCGCACCGCAACTTCGCAAAAGAGACATCCACGGAAAACACGGAAAGCACGAACTCGGAGCACGCCGCCAACGCTACGCCGCAGGCGAACGACCGGCTTTCGCCGGCTGCGCCGGCCTTTGGGCATGCGCTTGGCGTCCGTGCTTTCCGTGTTTTCCGTGGCAAGTCTTCTGGAGCGCGTCTTCGCTAGCCGCTACCGCCAGAATGGCTTCACGTCCCCTAGCTCCGCCAGGGCCGTCTCGGCCGCTTCCAGCAGCGGCTCGACCCTCGCTTTCTGGGTTCCGCTGATGCGGCCGGCGACGAAGGCGGTTTCGGCGTCGGCGAGGCCGGCGCTGGCGGCCGCTTCGTGCGCCAGTTTCTCGCCGACCACGATGTCGTTGAGCGCGCCCAGCGCGTCCTGCACCTCTTTCAGCGCCGCGAGGAAGGCCGTGGCCCGCTTCGGGCGGTCGAACAGGCCGACGAAGACGTCGGCCGAATAGCGCAGCTTCTTGGCCTCGATGCGCAACTTGTGTCGGTGCTCGGGGTCGAGGGCGGCGAGGTCGTGGCCCCGACGGAGGATCTTGCGGCGGCGCCGGTCCAGTTCCTTGACCGCCAGCGCCTCCACCGGCTGGTGGCGGGACTTGGCGGCGCTCTCGGCCAGGGTCCAGGGACCGGCCTCGATCCAGACCAGCAGATCGACCATCAGCCGGCGGAAGCGGTCGCTCTCGGCGGCGCTGGCGGCCCGGGCGTAAGCCAGTCGGCGCGAGCCGCGGAGCCGGGCGCCCAGGCCCTTCAGCCCGCTGGCGTCGTCCTTCTGCGCCACCGCGGCGCGGTAGTCGCCCTGCAGCAGCACATCCAGATTGCGCGCCGCGTCCAGCTCGCCGGTCAGCCACTTCAGTTCGGCCTTGATCGCCGGCAGCCGGGCGTCGGCGACGACTTTCCGGAACGTGGTGAGCAGGCTGCGGAGACGCCGCAGGCCCACCCGCATCTGGTGGATCACTTCAGGGCTCGCACGATGTCGCAGCCGTTCGGCGTTGGCGGCCACCTGGCGCAGGCAGGCCAGCGCCACGATGCGGAACGCCGCGCGGCAGTCGAGATCGCGGCTCAGCGCCGGAGTGACGAACTTCTGCGCGAACGAGCGGGGCGGCCGCGCCAGCCAGTCGCCGCGCTCGGCCTTGGTGACGAACGACAAGGTGACGTCGGCCTGGCCGGCCAGCCGCCGGGCCAGCGTGAACAGGCCCCACTGCGGCCCGGACTTCAGCTCCAGCTCCAGCTCGGCGAAATGCGCCTCGCGGCCGCCGCTCTTGGCCAGGCCCTCGTCGAGGCTAAGCTCGATGCGGCTGTCGCCTTCTTCGATGTCCGCCGAGCGGCGCGTCACCTCGACCACGAAGCGGGGCCGTAGCCGCGCTCGCTTCGGCAGCGCTTTGCCGGCTGGCGTGGCGCGCACGGCTTTCAGATCAGGTGTCGGCCCCGTCAGGGCCTGCTCCCACTCGCCGCGAGTGAAAGCGCCGTCGCCGTCGTCCTTCAGCGTCTGCACGAACGTCTTGCCGTGACGCCGGACTCGCAGCGCGAAGCCGGCGCGGCGCAGCGCACCTTTGGCGGTGTCGTAGTAGGTCGAGACCAGGGCCCGAGGCGCGGCGGCGGCGAGTTCGGGGATCGCCGCGGCGACCTCGCCCAGCCGCTCGGCCGGCAGGGCGAACTTCAGCTCGATCTCTTGCGGTGCGGCGGCCATGCGCTGGGAAAACGCTCCGGGCAAAGGTGCGGCTTCCTATCACGGCAAGCTGATCGGGCGAACGCCAGCCGCACAGGCGGCGTGATTGCGGCGCGGGCGTTCGCTGGGCTAAGCGGGCCGGCCCCATCCTGGAGTACCCCCGCATGATCGAGTTCGCCACGCCGCGCCACGATTGGACCCTGGACGAGGTGGAGGCGCTGTTCGAACTGCCGTTCGGCGAACTGGTGTTCCAGGCCGCCGCCACCCACCGGCGCTGGTTCGACCCGGACGAGGTGCAGCTCTCGCAGCTGCTCTCGATCAAGACCGGCGGCTGCCCGGAGAACTGCGGCTACTGCGCTCAGTCGCAGCACTTCCAGACCGGCGTCGCCGCGAGCAAGCTGATGGACGTCGAGGCGGTGGTCGCCGAAGCGGCCAGGGCCAAGGCCGGCGGCGCGCAGCGCTTCTGCATGGGGGCCGCCTGGCGCGACCTGAAGGACCGCGACACCCCGAAGGTGGCCGCGATGATCGCCGGGGTGAAGGCGCTGGGGCTGGAGACCTGCGCCACGCTGGGGATGCTGAGCGCCGACCAGGCGCGGGCCCTGAAGGACGCCGGCCTCGATTTCTACAACCACAACCTCGACACCGGCCCAGACTACTACGACCAGGTGGTCACGACCCGCACCTACCAGGAGCGGCTGGACACGCTGTCGGCGGTGCGGGACGCCGGCATGGCGGTGTGCTGCGGCGGCATTGTCGGCATGGGCGAGACCCGCCGCGACCGCGCGGCTTTGCTTCACCAGCTGGCGACGCTGCCGGCACACCCCGAGAGCCTGCCGATCAACGACCTGATGCCGATCGCCGGCACGCCGCTGGGCGGCTCGCCCAAGGTCGATGGGCTGGAGTTCGTGCGCATGATCGCCGTGGCGCGCCTCGTTTGCCCGAAAGCCGTGGTCCGCATCGCCGCCGGCCGCGAGCACATGTCGAAGGAATTGCAGGCGCTGTGCTTCCTGGCCGGCGCCAACTCGATCTTCGTCGGCGCGCGCCTGCTCACCACCGCCAATCCCGAACGCAGCCACGATGAGCAACTGCTGGCCGAGCTGGGGCTGAGGGCCGCCTCCCGCCCCTTCATGGAGCGGGACGACGGCATGGCGCGGGACGACGGCGCAGCCGTCCGGGCGGGTGAGTCAGAAGCCGCTCACTGACCGGCGTTCGTTGAGGCTGCGGACATCCCCACCCGTCCTCGCTATGCTCGGACTCCCTCCCCAGAAGGGAGGGATAGCCGGGGGGCGATCGAATGGCGACTTATGAGGCGCGGCGCAATCTGCTGGAGAGCGCGTCGGTGTTCGAGGTGACGGGCGATGCGCTGACGCGCAGTCTGGGCGGGGTCGAGCGACAGCGGGTCAATCTGGCCGACGTGCGGCGGGTGCGGATCACCTACCAGGCCGTCGGCGTGGTCCCGATGTGGCTGTGCTGGGTGCAGGGGGCGCACGGCAGCCTGTCAGTCTCGTCGGCGAGCTACACCGGGTTCGGCCGGGCCAGCGACCAACGCGCGGCGTTCGGCCCGTTCCTGCAGGCGCTGACCCGGGCCATCGCCGCTCAGCCGCACGCCCAGCCGGTCACCTTCGTCCGCGGCGGTGGCTGGCAGCGGCCGTTCTACATGGGCTCGCTGATCCTGCTGGGTCTGATGTCGGTGCTGCTGGGGCTGGGCGCCATGGGCTCTCTGATGGAGGGCAAGAGCGTGTTCTGGGTCGGGCTGCCGACCATCGTGGTGCTGCTGGCGATGCGCATGTCGTGGCAGATGTGGCGCGGCAACCCGCCGGGCGTGTTCGATCCCAACGCCTTGCCGTCCGACCTCGCCGGGGGCTGAACCGCCCGTCAGCTCTCCATCCAGCGCACATGGGCCTGCAGATCGTTGCCGAAACCCGCGAAGACCAGCGCGTCGCGCCAGTCGCGCTGCGCTATCCGCGTGTCGCGCATCAGAATGTCCATCGAGCCGTTGCTTAGCTTCAGCACGGCGGCGCGGATTCGTTCGAGTCCGTCGAGCCCCATCTTGCCGAGGTGAATGTGCTCGTCGTCGCACTCGGTGAGCAGCCACTGCTCGGCCGCGGCGCGGTCATCCTCGCTGAACAACCTGGCGATCTTCGCCCGCAGCCGATCAGTCAGCGGCGCCTGGCTCATGGGCCTAGCGGTCTTCCTCGAAGCGGTTCTGCACCAGCTCGGCCAGCGCGTCGGCGGCGGCTTGCGCCTCCGGCCCCTCGGCCTGGATGCTGATGTGGCTGCCGGGGCCGGCGGCCAGCATCATCAGCCCCATGATCGAGCGGGCGTCGACAGTCGCGCCGTCCTTGGAGACGGTCACTTCGGCGTCGAACGTGGCGGCCAGCTTGACGAACTTGGCCGAGGCCCGGGCGTGCAGGCCGCGCTCGTTGGTGATTTCGACCGCGCGCTCGGCGGGCATGGGGATGGTTACTTCTCGCCGGTGAGCACGTAGGACGCGACCGAGATGTACTTGCGGCCGGCTTCCTGCGCCGCGTGGACACAGGTCGGCAGGTCTTCGCGCATCCTCACGCTGGCCAGCTTGATCAGCATCGGCAGGTTGAGGCCGGCAATCACCTCGGCCTTGGTCTGCTCCATCACGGAGATGGCGAGGTTGGAGGGCGTGCCGCCGAACATGTCGGTGAGCAGGATGACGCCGCCGCCGTCGTTGACCCGCTGGCAGGCCGCCAGGATGTCGCGACGGCGCCGCTCCATGTCGTCGTCGGGTCCGATACAGATCGCCGTGACCGCCGCCTGAGGGCCCACCACATGCTCCATCGCATGGACGAACTCCTCCGCCAGGCGGCCGTGAGTGACGATCACGAGCCCGATCATAGACGCGGCCTCAAGCGGAATCCCCGGTCCCTGCGCGGCCCTGGCCGCCGCGAGGAGTGGCTAGATACGCCTGTTGTTCGGCCGCTCCAAGATGCTCCAGGGCGCGGCGAAGCTTCGCAGGCGCCGAAGGCTCGCGAGGGTTGAGCGACATCGTCGGAACGGCAATCTCCGCGATCATCTCCGCGCTCGGTTCCGGCATGCGTTCGATCTGGCTGTCGTCGGCGACACAGGTCGCGACCAGCACGACGCGGGCGAGGCTAAGCGTTGATTCCTGAACGATTCCCTGGCCCCGCGCCTCGATCAGGCCAGCCAGCGGATCCGGGGCCCGGCCGTACAGCTGACCGCCCGAGGCCCAGACCAGCGTGCGGTCGTCCGCCACCAGCCGGATACCGTCGCGCACCGCTCGCAGCGCCAGGTCACTCTTGCCGACCCCGGACGGTCCTTCGATCAGCGCGCCGCACCACTGGCCGCGGATCCTGAGCGCGATGAGGCCGGCATGGCGGATCACGCCGCCGCTCCGGTGGCGGGCAGGGTGACGATGAAGCGGGCGCCGACCACCTTGCCGGTGTCGTCGGCGCGGTTCTCGGCCCGGATGGTCCCGCCGTGCGCCTCGACGATCTGACGGGCGATGGAGAGCCCGAGCCCGGAATTGCCGCCGAACGCCGCGCCAGGCGGCCGCGAGGTGTAGAAGCGCTCGAACACGGTCTCCAGATTGTCCGGCGGCATGCCGGGGCCGTCGTCGTCGACGGTGACGCTGGCCTGGCCACGGTCTCGCGCCAGGGTCACCCGCACTTCGCCGCCGGGCGGCGAGAACGAGCGCGCGTTGTCGATGAGGTTGCGGAACACCTGGCCGAGCGGGGCCTCTCGGGCCGCCACCGTGGCAGCTACGTCGTCGCCGATCAGCCGCACGCTGGGCTCGCCCTCCCGCCGGGTCTCGCCGTAGAGGCCGACGATGTCGTGCAGCACGCGTCCCAGCGGCATCGGCCGGGGCGAGTCGCGCGCCAGTTCGGCATCGAGCCGCGAGGCGTTGGAGATGTCGGTGATCAGCCGGTCCAGCCGGCTGACGTCCTGCTTGAGGATGCGCAGCAGGCGCTCGCGCGCCGTCGGGTCGCTGACCAGCTCCAGCGTCTCCACCGCCGAGCGGATCGAGGTGAGCGGGTTGCGGATCTCGTGCGCGACGTCGGCGGCGAAGCGCTCGATCGCCTCCATGCGGTCCGACAGGGTGTGGGTCATGTCCTCCAGCGAGATCGCCAGCTCGCCCAGCTCGTCCTTGCGCTCGGCGATGTCGGGCAGGGCGATGGCGCGGGCTCGCGACAGCCGCACGCTGTCCGCCGCGTTGGCCAGGCGCCGCACGGGCTGCGCGATCAGCTGGCTGAGCGCGAACGAGGAGATCAGGTTCACCGCCACGGCGATGACGATGAAGGGCAGCAGCGCCATCCGCTCGGCGGCGATGATGCGGTCGACGTCGCCGGCCTCGATGGTCAGCACGCCAACCACGGCTCGAACGTGCTCGATGGGGATCGAAACCGACACCACCCGGCCGCCCTCGGCCTGGCGCATGCCGGAAACGCTGTCGCCCTCCAGCGCGCGACTGACCTCGTGGGCCAACGCCGCGGCGGCGGCGGCGGCGCTCTTCGGCGGCTGGCCGAAGCCCGGCAGCGTGAACGGCTTGTCCCCCGGCTTCAGCGCCGGCGGCAGCGGCGTCGCCTCCACCCGGTCAGAGGCCACGTAGGAGTCGGCGATCAGGTTGCCCTCGGCGTCGAAGAGGCGCACCCGCTCCGAGCGCGGCACCGGCAGCGATTGCAGCACGTCGCTGGCCGCGTCGGCTTCCAGCTGCGGCTCCGGATCGCCTTCGGTGGCCACCTTGTCGATGACGTTGGCGATCAGCTGGCCTTCGTCGCGCAGGGAATCCAGACGGGCGTCGACCAGCCCCTGGCGCAGTTCGTTGAGCAGCAGCGCCCCGCCGACGAGCACCGCCAGGCCCATCAGGTTGAGGATGACGATCAGGCGGCCGATCCGCGACGGCGCCGCCAGCGCCAGCGGATGGCGTCTGCGCTCAGGTTTCGCGGTAGCGGTAGCCAACGCCATACAGGGTTTCGATGGCGTCGAAGTCGTCGTCGACCTGGCGGAACTTCTTGCGCATGCGCTTGATGTGGCTGTCGATGGTGCGGTCGTCCACGTAGACCTGATCGTCGTAGGCGGCGTCCATCAGGTTGTCGCGGCTCTTCACGAAACCTGGGCGCTGGGCCAGCGATTGCAGCAGCAGGAACTCGGTCACCGTCAGGCGCACCGGCTTGCCGTCCCAGAGGCAGTCGTGCCGCGCTGAGTCAAGCGTCAGCCGGCCGCGCTTGATCGCCTTGCCGGCGCCAGCCGCGGCCCCCGGCGCGCCGCCACCTTCCTCCGGCTCTTCGTCGCTGCGCGCCCGCCGCAGCACCGCTTTCACCCGCTCGAGCAGCAGGCGCTGGCTGAAGGGCTTGTGGATGTAGTCGTCGGCGCCGAGGTTGAAGCCGAGGATCTCGTCGATCTCCTCGTCCTTGGAGGTGAGGATGATTACGGGCGCCTCGGAGGTCTGGCGCAGGCGTCGCAGCACTTCCATGCCATCCATGCGCGGCATTTTGACGTCGAGGATCGCCAGGTCCGGCGGCTCGCTTTCCAGCGCCGCGAGGCCCGACGCGCCGTCGTAGTAAGCCTTGACGGTGTGGCCATGACTTTCGAGGGCCAGAGATACGGACGCGACGATGTTCTCGTCGTCGTCCACCAGGGTGATCTTCGCCATCGGCTCTTTCGGATGTCCTTGCTGGTCTTTGATTTGCGGGCCGCCAGCCCCCGTTTTACTGGCGGTCCGCGCCGGCGCCGCGACAGTGCAACGCGCATCGCCGCGTTCCGTGGCCTCAATTGGGCGAGGCGGTCAGAAAAGCAAGACGGCTTTAAGCCTAATCGATCACCCTGAGTCCGCCGCGACTTAGGGGTGAGGAGCCGACGGAATGGATCAATCGCAGGTCCACTACGAACTCTTTGTACGACAGACGCCAGGGGCGCCGTGGAAGCTGGAGATGGCCGGCGAGTCCCGCGCCCAGGTGGTTGAGTCCGCCGAAGCCCTGATGACCGAGGGCAAAGTGGCCGCCGTGCGCGTCACCAAGGAGACGTTGGACCCCGATACGCGAGAGTTCATGAGCGTCGCCATCCTGTCGAAAGGCAAGGTCGACGCCGGCAAGAAAAAGAAGGTGGTCGAGGACCACGAGCCGCTGTGCGTCTCGCCGCAGGACCTCTACAGCCTGCACGCCCGCGACCGCATCGGCCGGCTGCTGGAAGGCTGGCTGACGCGCAACCGCGCCACGCCGTTCGAGCTGCTGCACCGCCCCGACCTGGTCGAAATCCTCGACGCCGCGGGCAACGAGCTGCAGCACGCGGTGCAGAAGATCGCGGTGCCGGAGGCCCAGTCGCGCGGCATCAGCGTCCACGAGCTGATCCGCTCGTTCCAAAAGCTGATCGAACGCGCCATCGGCCGGGTGCTGACCGACGGCCGCAAAGGCCGCTTCCCCAATCTGGCCACCGAGAGTTTCGCCGAAGCCGCCGCGCGCGTCGCTGGCGACCCGGAAGCCGCCTACCTGCTGGGCGGCGCCATCGCTGGGCACCTCGCCCCCGCCCAGACCTGGTCCGGCAAGGTGTCGCTGTTGCTCGACCTCGCCGACGCCGCGCCGGAGGAAGGCCTCGCCCGGCAGATCGCCTTCCAGGTGCTGGAACAGCCACTGTCCGAAATCCTGGAGTCGCGCGCCGGCTTCGCCGAGCTGCTGGGCGGCACGCCCGACCTTGGCGGCCAGCTGGCGGCGATGACCTGGCTTGCCGCTCGCGATGCGGTGACCAGCCTGGTCGCTCACGAGCCCGGCGTGGCCAAGAGTCTGCCGCCGCTGGAGGGCGCCGCAGCGCGCCTCGCCGGCTGGCTGGCCAAGCCGCCGTTCGCCGACACTCGCGGCGCCGTCGGCCGCCGCGTTCTGCGCGAGCTGCTGGGTCCACGGCGTTTGCGTCCCACCAGCGCCCGCGACGAGATCGAACTGCTGCGCGGGCTGGGCATGGCGCTGACCGCCGCTTCCGGCCAGTTGCTGCCGCTGGACAACGTGCAGGAAGCCTTCAACGCCCGCTCCCGCATGCTGGTGACCGCCGACTTCGTCGAATCGCTGCTCGGCCGCGAAAATCCCGCCCGCGAGGAAGCCGAGCTGCTGATCCGCCTGTGCGAGAACGTCATCGGCCCCGCCAACAAGCGCCAGGCCGCCCGCTATCTCGTCGCCCACGTCGGCTCGCTGCGCTTCGAGAAAGAGATGCGCGGCGGGCCGGACACGGCGGCGCAGCGCCTGGCGCTGATGGCGCAGCTGCAGCGCGCCGCTGGCCGCGTGGGCCTCGATGAAGCGGACCTGCGCCCGATCCAGCAGAAGGTCGGCGACATCGGCGGCATGGTCGAGGCCGACGCCAAGCTGACCGTGGCGCTGCTGCAGGCGCAGGCGCCGGTGTTCCATCGCCTCAGCCTGCTGCTGAAGCTGGCGGTGGGCGAAGCCGCGCCGCTGGGTCCGGCGGCGGACCGCGCTCGCGGCGCCGCTTTCAAGCTGCTCCGCAGCGACACGGCCCGGGCCGAGCTGGCCGCCGCGCCCGAGCAACTGCTGCAGGTGCGCGAGATGATCCAGGCGGCCGGTCTGGCGGCCTGACGCATCGCTGACTAGGCTGGCGTCATGCCGCGCTGGCCCATCCTTGCCCTGGCTTGCCTGACGATCGGCTGCTCGCGAGCCGAAGCGCCGGTGGCGGACGGCGTCTGCTGGCGGCTGCACGATGCGGCGGGCGCCCGGCCGAGCTTCACCCGCGTCGCCGCCGGCGTGCACAGCCTGGAGACCTGCGCGGTGCTGCTCGAGGGCCTGCGCTTGCAGGGCCAGGGCGACACCGACGGCGCCTACCAAGGTTACTTCATCTTCGTCGACGCCGCCGGCATGGGATCGGCCCACCACCTCAACGGCATCCGCTATCCGCTGTTCCAGCCGCCCCAGCGCGCCACCATCGACCGCGACCTGACACGTCTGATCCGCGAGAACGGCGGCCAGCTGCCCCAGGCGGACACGCTGCTGATCGACCGCGGCTAGGCGGCGCTCGTCGCCGACTCGGTCGCGTCGGCCGGCGCGAGGTCCGGGGCGCCCGGCAAGCGCAACTCGAACACAGTGCCGTCGGGCCCCGTCTCCGCCAGCGTCAGATCGCCGCCGTGGGCTTGGGCCAGCTCGCGGGAGATGGTCAGCCCAAGGCCGGCGCCGCCGCGGCGGGCCGACCCGGCGAACGGCTGGAAGAGGTTGGTCTGCGCCCGCTCCGGCAGGCCGGGCCCGTTGTCGGAAAGCCGCACCACGCTGACGCCGTCCTCGACCGCCAGCGAGCAGGCGATGACGCCGACCCCGGCGCGCCCCTTGTCGCCGTCGATGGCCTCGCGGGCGTTGCGCATCAGGTTGACCAGGATGCGGTGCAGATGGTCGGGGTCGGCCAGCACCTGCTCGCGCGGCTCGATGTCGGCGGTGGCGAGGCGCACGCGGCCCTCGCCCAGCTGAGCGTCGTCCGCCGCCGCTTCCAGCGCGGCCCTCAGCGGCACGGCCTTCGGCTCCGGCGCCGGCTCTTCGCTGCGGCCGAAGGTGAGCACGTTGGTGGCCAGCCGAATGGCGCGGTCCAGCGCCCGCTCCAGCGGCGGCAGCGTGCGCGTCACCATCGGATCGCCGGAGGCGGCCAGGCGCTCGGACGCCATCTGCGCGCTGGTCAGCATGTTGCGCATTTCGTGGTTGATCTTGGCCACCGCCTCGCCGAGCGCCGCCAGCCGGGCGTTGGAGGCGAGGGCGGCCAGCAGATCGGTCTGCATGCGGTCCAGCTCGCCCTCGGCGCGGCCGATCTCGTCGTGGCGGCCGGATTTGGCCAGGCGCGCGGCGGGGTCGTCCGGGTCGGCGCGGAAGCGTTCCATCGCCCGGGTGATCCGCTGCATCGGGCGCACCAGGAAGAGGTTGAGGAACAGGTAGACCAGCGCTCCGGCCATGGCCGAGGTGAAGAGCGCGCCGATGCTGAGTTCGCCGAGGTCGGCCAGCAGGATCTGGCGCAGCGGCCCATCCGGGACCACGATCTCAACAAACTCGCCGCCGTCAGCGTAGCGCGGCCGGTCGATCACCCGCACCATTCGCCCGCCGCCGCCGAAGATGGTCTCGAACGGCGCCGAAACCGCGCTCCAGGGGTCCTGGCTGCGCAGGTCGATCAGGTAGGGCGTGCGCGGCAGCCGCGGCGCGGCGATCACCAGCCGGCGCACGCCATCGGCCTGGATCGCCACCGAGACCACCCCGGCGGCCTGCAGGATCTTGTCGGTGAGGCGTTGCTGCACCTTGCCGCCCGGCACGCCCTCGACGCCGAGCGAAATCAGCTCGCCGGCGACCACGCGATCGCTCAGCCATTCCTGCTCGCGCAGGGCCAGCAGCGCCGGCAGGATCAGCAGGTTGGCCAGCACCACCACCAGCGCCGTGGCCAGCAGCAGACGGGCCGAGAGTCCGCCCGGCCAGAAGGCGCGGCGGCCGGCTGGTTGAGCGGGAGCGTCAGGCAGAGGCGCGTCGTCCGCCATGCCCCTCCGTTACACTGACGCGCGGTGCGGCGGCAAACGCAGCGGCGGCCCCGCGGCTCAAGCGGCGCGGCGGGCGCGCCACATCCGCCACAGCGGCGGCGCCAGCGCCAGCACGGCGAGACCCGCCAGCGGCAGCACGATGTCCGGACGCTCGAACAGGCTGGCGTCCATCCGAGCGTGCCGCCGGATCAGCCCGTCCAGCCCCGCGCCCAGGCCAGCGAACACGGCCACGCCCGGTATGGTGCCGATCACGGTGGCGAGCACGAAGTCCCGAAGCCGCACTCTGGCCAGCCCCGCGGCGATGGTGACCAGCGCCATGGGCGCCACCGGCATCAGCCGCAGCGCCAGCAGGTAAGCGAAAGCGTCGCGGGAGAAGCCGGCTTCGATGCGCGCCACCGTTGGGCCGGCGCGCTTCGCCGCCCAGTCGCCGAAGGCGGTGCGGCAGGCGAAAAACACGATGGTGCAGCCGATGGTGCACGCCGCCATCGCCGCGGCGGCGCCGACGAATGGCCCGAACAGGAAGCCCCCGGCGACGCTCATCGCCGCCGGTCCCGGCGAACACGACACCACCAGCAGCGTGTCGGCCAGGACGAAGCTGGCCAAGCTAAGGATGGGGTGGCGGACCACGAAGTCGGTCAGCGCCGCATGGTGCGCGGCGATCGCCCCTGGCGACAGCCGCCTGAGCGCGCCGGAGGCGATCAGCGCCACGAACAGCGCCCCGATCGCCACCAGCGGCAGGTAGCGGACGAGGCGCCGGCGCGGCGCCTGTGGCGGTGCGTCGGTCATCGGGCCCCCACGGCGTCGGCGACGCTGGCGAAACCGTCGGCCGCCAGCTGCGCCGCGAGGTCGCGGCGGATGCGGGTGACCAGGCTCGGCCCTTGGAACACCAGCGCCGAATAGAGCTGCACGGCGGCGGCGCCAGCGCGGATCTTGGCGTAGGCGTCGGCCCCGGAGGCGATGCCGCCGACCCCGATCAGCACAAACCGGCCGCGCGCCGCGGCGTGGAAGGCTGCCAGGACGCGCGTCGAGAGCGCCAGCAATGGCTTGCCGGAGAGTCCGCCGGCCTGGTCCCGGTGGGCTGAGGCCAGCGGCGGGCGCGAGAGCGTGGTGTTGCCGACGATCACCCCGTCGAAGCTGGCGCCGGCCACCGCGTCGCTGATGGTGTCGACCTCGGCGTCCTCCAGGTCTGGCGCGACCTTGAGGAACACCGGCGCATGGCCGGAAAGGCCCCGGCGGGCGGCGGCGACGCGCTCCAGCAGCTCGCTCAGCGCCGCGCCGCTTTGGAGCGCCCTGAGGCCCGGTGTGTTCGGCGAGGAGACGTTGACGGTGAAGTAGTCGGCCAGGCCCCAGAGCCGGGTAAGGCCGGTGACGTAGTCGCCGATGCGGTCGGCGGAGTCCTTGTTGGCCCCGATGTTGGCGCCGACGACGCCGCGCGGCCGGCGCGCCAGATTGTCGGCGAAGGCCTGAATCCCGACGTTGTTGAAGCCCATGCGGTTGATCACCGCGCCGTCCTCGGTCAGGCGGAACAGGCGAGGGCGCGGATTGCCGGCCTGCGGCAGCGGCGTGACGGTGCCGCACTCGACAAAGCCGAAGCCGGCCGCCAGCATCGCCGCCGCAACCTCGGCGTTCTTGTCGAAGCCGGGCGCGAGCCCCACCGGGTTGGGCAGCTGCAGACCCGCCAGATCGACCACCAGCGACGGCGCGCCGCCAGCGTCGGCGCGTGGCCCCAGGCCGGCTCTGAGCGCGGCGATGGTCGTGCGGTGCGCGTCTTCCGCCGGCAGCACCTGCAGGGCGTGGGCCGCCAGGTCGTGAAAGGTCACGGCGCCAGCGCTCCCAGCGCTGGGACCCCGTCGTCGCCCAGCGCCAGCGCTCTCGCGTCAAGCACCAGCTTGCAATCCAGCTGCCCGTAGAGGTGCGGGAACAGCGTGCCGCCCCGCGACGGCTCCCATTTCAGCGCGGCCCCCAGCGCCTCGCTGTCGATGCGCAGCAGCACCAGGTTGGCGCGGCCGGGGAAGTGCAGGCGCGCGGTGTCCTGCGCCGTCTCGGCCGTCGAGAAGTGGATGAAACCGTCGGTCAGGTCGACGCCGGCGCCGGCGAAGGCGCCGGCCGCCTGAGCGGCGTCCCAGTCCTCGCGGGGCAGGATCTTGTAGATGCTGGGCACGCGTCAGCCGTCGCCTTCGCCGCCGAGGTCCTTGGCCAGGAACAGGGTGTCGAGATGCGCGCGGCCCACCGGGTCGATCTCGTAGACGGCGGCGGTGGAGGTCGGAAACCGCGCGGCCACCCGCTCCACCTCGGCGTTGGCGGCGCCGGCGTCCAGCAGCAGCTCCACCGCCAGCTCGTGGATGCCGGGGTTGTGGCCGATGACGATCAGCGTGTCGCAGCGGTCGGTCACCTCCTCGATAAGGCCACGGATATCGTCCGAGCTGGCGTTGTAGAGGTCGCGGTGCAGCTCGGCGCGGATGCGGGGGAAACCGTCGCGGGCGCAGATCCAGGTCTCGGCGGTGCGTCGGGCCGGCGAGATCAGGGCGAAATCAGGCGCCAGACCCTGCTCGGCCAGCGCCCGGCCGACGATGGCCGCGTCCTCCCGGCCGCGCTCGGCCAGGGGACGGTCGAAGTCGTCCTCGCCGGGCCCGCGCGGCTCGGCTTTGGCATGCCGCAAGAGGATGAGTCGCCGCATGCCGCCCTCTTAGCGGCTCGCCAAGGCCGTTGACAGTCCGGCTGCTTTGGCGGTCCAAGCGCGAAATGAGCGACGGCGAAACCGCGGGCGACATCATCGCCACGACGAGCGACGTGGCCCGCTTTGGGCCGCAGCGCCCGCTGCGTCTGGATTCCGGCGCCACCATCGCCAGCCTTGAGGTCGCCTACAACACCTACGGGCGCCTCAACGCCGACAAGTCCAACGCCATCCTGGTCTGCCACGCGCTCTCGGGCGACCAGCACGCCGCCTCGCGCCACCCGGTCAGCGGCAAGCCCGGCTGGTGGACGCAGGTGGTGGGGCCAGGACGGCCGCTGGACACCAACCGCTACTACGTCATCTGCACCAACGTCATCGGCGGCTGCCAGGGCTCCACCGGCCCGTCGTCCATCGACCCGGCTACCGGCCAGCCTTACGGCCTCACCTTCCCGGTGGTCACGCTGGCCGACATGGTGCGGGCGCAGGCGATGCTGCTGGACCAGCTGGGCATCGACAAGCTGCTGGCGGTGGTTGGCGGCTCCATGGGCGGCATGCAGGCGCTGCAGCTGGCGGCCGATTATCCGGAGCGGCTGCATTCGGTGGTGTGCATCGCCGCGGCGGCGCGCCACTCGGCCCAGAACATCGCCTTCAACGAGGTCGGCCGGCAGGCGATCATGGCCGACCCCGACTGGCGCGGCGGCGACTACGCCCGCCAGGGCGTGCGGCCGGAGAAAGGGCTGGCGGTGGCGCGGATGGCCGCGCACATCACCTACCTTTCCGAGCCGGCCTTGCAGCGCAAGTTCGGCCGCGAACTGCAGCGCGACGGTCTGTCGTGGGGCTTCGACGCCGACTTCCAGGTGGAGAGCTACCTGCGTCACCAAGGCGCGGCGTTCGTCGACCGCTTCGACGCCAACGCTTATCTCTATATCACCCGGGCGCTCGACTATTTCGACCTGGCGGCGAGCCACGACGGCAGCCTGGCGCAAGCGTTCCGACGGGCCCGCGACGTGCGCTTCTGCGTGTTCTCGTTCTCCTCCGACTGGCTCTATCCGACGCTGGAGAGCCGGCACATCGTGCGGGCGCTGAACGCCGCCGGCGCCCGGGCCAGCTTCGTCGAGATCGAGAGCGACAAGGGCCACGACGCCTTTTTCCTCGACGAGCCGGTGTTCCACGCCGCGCTCAGCGGCTTCCTGACCTCAGCCGACCAGGCCCGCCGATGACGGCGCGCGAGGACTTCCGCGAGATCCTGCGGCTGGTGCGGCCGGGCTCCCGGGTGCTCGACGTCGGCTGTGGCGAGGGGGAACTGCTGGATCTGCTGGCGCAGGAGAAGGGCGTCGAAGGCCGCGGGCTGGAGATCAGCCAGGAGGGCGTCGCCGCCTGCCTGGCGCGGGGCCTGGCCGTGGTGCAGGGCGACGCCGACGACGACCTCGACTATTTCCCGGCGCACGCCTTCGACTACGCGGTGCTGTCGCAGACGCTGCCGCAGGTGCGCCAGCCGCGCCACGTTCTCTCCGAGCTGCTGCGAATCGCTGAGCGCGCCATCGTCTCGCTGCCGAACTTCGGCCACTGGCGGGTGCGCCTCGACCTGATGAGCGGCGGGCGGATGCCGCTGACCCGCGCACTGCCGACGCCCTGGTGGGGCACGCCCAACATCCACCTTTGCACCGTGCGCGACTTCACCGAGCTCTGCGATGCGCTGGACGTGCGCATCGACGCCTGCGCGGCGCTGGCCAACGGCAAGCCGGCCCGCTCCATCGATCCGCGCCATCCGCTGGAGAACTGGCGGGCCGAGAGCGCCATCTTCCTGCTCGGCCGCGCCCCGTCGACGGGCGCCGCCGCGCCCAAGGCCGCTGCGCCAAGTGCGAAGGAGGACCTCTTTGCCTGACAGTTCAGAGGCGCTGCCCAACTCGGTCGCCGCGCGCGACATCGCCAGCCTCGCGCACCCCTACGCCAACCTCGATCGCCACCCGGAGACCGGGCCGTTCGTGATCACCCGCGGCGAAGGCGTTTACGTCTGGGACGACGCCGGCAAGCGCTACCTCGAAGGCATGTCAGGTCTCTGGAGCGCCTCGCTCGGCTTCTCGGAGCCGCGGCTGGTGGCGGCGGCCACCAAGCAGATGCAGACGCTGCCCTATTCGCAGCTGTTCGGCGCCCGCTCCCACGAGCCGGCCATCGACCTGGCCGAAGCGCTGCTGGCGATCGCGCCCAAGGGCCTCTCGAAAGTGCTGTTCGCCAACTCCGGCTCGGAGGCCAACGATCAGGCGATCAAGCTGGTCTGGTACTACCACAACGCCATCGGCAAGCCGGAGAAGAAGAAGATCATCGGCCGCCAGCGCGGCTACCACGGCGTCACCATCGCCTCGGCCAGCCTCACCGGCCTGCCGGCCAACCACAACGACTTCGACTTGCCGCTGGACCGGTTTCTGCACACCGATTGCCCCAGCTGGTACCACGAGGCGCAAGCCGGCGAGAGCGAAGCGGCCTTCTGCGAGCGGATCGTCGGCAACCTTGCGGCGCTGATCGAGCGCGAAGGCCCCGAGACCATCGCCGCCTTCTTCGCCGAGCCGGTGATGGGCGCCGGCGGCGTCATCGTACCGCCGAAAGGCTACTTCGCGGCCGTGCAGGCGCTGCTGGCCCGCCACGACATCCTCTTGGTCGCCGACGAAGTGATCACCGGGTTCGGCCGCACCGGGAACATGTTCGGCTGCGAGACCTACGGCATCCGTCCGGACATCCTGAACTGCGCCAAGGCGCTCTCGGCGTCGTTCCTGCCGATCTCGGCCACGCTGGTCAGCGAGCGGGTGTTCGAGGCGATGCAGGCCGAGAGCCGCAAGCTGGGCGTCTTCGGCCACGGCTTCACGTACGGCGGGCATCCGGTCAGCGCCGCGGTGGCGCTGGAGACGCTGAAGATCTACGCCGAGCGCGACATTGTCGGCCACGTGCGGTCGGTCGCCCCGCGCTTCCAGGCGCGGCTGAAGGCGCTGAGCCAGCACCCGATGGTGGGCGAGACGCGCGGCATCGGCCTGATGGGCGCGGTGGAGTTCGCCAGGGACAAGGCCACGCGCACGCCGTTCGAAGCCTCGCTGGGCGTCGCCGGCCAGGTGCACACAGCGGTGCTGGAGCAAGGCGTGATCCTGCGCGTCATCGCCGGCGCCATCTGCCTCTGCCCCCCGCTGATCATCACGACCGCGCAGATCGACGAGATGTTCGGCGCGCTTGCCAGAGGGCTCGACAAAGTCCAGGCCACGCTGGTCGCTGAAGGCGTTGTTTCGTCCGCCGGCTGATCGCGCCTGAACGGTTGCGCTTGTTTCAAACCCGCCACATACTCGCCCCGCCTTCGGGCAATAGGGGGGAGATAACAATGACTTATAAGACGCGCTCAGCGATTGGGCGTCGCGGCTTCGTGCGTCGAAGCGGGTTGACCATGGCGCTGGCCTTGTGTGTCGCCGCGGTCGCCGGCGCCGCCGCCGCGGCTGACTTCTACCTCGATCCCGACCTCGGGGACCTGAAGCCGGAGGATCGCGTTGTCATCGCCCACCCGCAGCCGGTGCAACTGCTGTTCCAGTTCGAAACAAAAGGGGCGCCGAACGCCCGCGCCACCAAGGCGGTGAAGGACAAGGTGGTCGAGACCGTGAAGGCCAGCGGCCTCTTCAGCGACGTCAGCGACCAGCCGCAGGCGGACGGCGCCATCCTCAGCATCACCATCGACGACGCGGTCAACGCCGACGACATGAAGAGCGCCGAGCGGCAGGGCTTCATGACCGGCCTGACCTTCGGCATGGCCGCGTCGACGGCGGTCGATCACTACAACTGCGTCATCGATTTCGTGGCTGGCCCCGCCGCGCCCAAGCTGACGCGCACCTCCCACCATGACCTGACGTTCCAGATGGGCCTGAGCAAGACGCCGCCGACCGGGCTGGTCAAGATGGCGAACGCCACGGACGCGGTGAACACCATGGTGCGACAGGTGATCGCCACCCCGCTCAACGACCTGGCCAAGGATCCCGGCTTCGCCAGCGCCGATGCGCCTGCCGCCGCGTCACCAGCGACACCGCCGACGCCCGCCGTCGATCCCGCAACACCGCCGCCGAACGCCGCGCCAGCGCAGTCGTGAAGCCGCTCGTCGCCGCGGTCGCGGCGCTGGCCTGCTGCTCCGTGGCGGCGTGCGCGATGGCGCCGCTCACCGCCCCGGCCCCCAGCCTGGACAGCATCCAGACCATCCGCGCCGCCGCCCTGCCGCCGATGTCTGTCGGTGCGTTCACGCCGGCGCCGGGGCGGCCTGCCGATATGGACCAGGTGGTGATGGCGCGCGCCATGACGGAGGCCGCGCCCGAAGGGTCGTTCGCCCGGTACCTGGGCGACAGCCTTGGCGCGCAGCTGAAGTCGGCGGGGAAGCTCGATCCGGCGTCGATGCTGGTGGTCAGCGGCGTCATCACCGACACCCACCTCGTCACTCAGCAGGCGACATCGGAAGGTCGACTGGCGGCCCGTTTCACACTCAGCCGCGCCGGCAAAGTCGTCTACGACGCCACGCTCAGCGTCAGCGATGCCTGGGATTCCAATTACTTAGGCGACGTAGCCATCCCCGACGCGTTCAACCACTACCAGGGTTTGTTCGCGAAGCTCGTGCAGGCGCTGCTGTCGGACCCGGCGTTTCAGGCGGCGGCCAAGTCGCCCTAGCCTGAGATCGCGGCGGCGTCGCGTTCGCCGGTGCGGATGCGGATGGCGGCTTCCAGGTCCATGATGAAGATCTTGCCGTCGCCGATCTTGCCGGTGTTAGCGGCCCGGCCCACGGCCTCGACCACCCGGTCGGCCATGTCGGCGGAGACCGCGATCTCCAGCTTCACCTTCGGCAGAAGCTTCACTTCGTACTCGGCGCCCCGGTAGATCTCGGTCTTGCCTTTCTGGCGGCCGTAGCCGCGGACCTCGGTGACGGTGAGGCCGGAGGCGCCGGCCTCGGTCACGGCTTCCAGCACCGCATCGAGGCGGCTGGGCTTGATCACGGCGACGATCATCTTCATCGGCGGCAGTCCTGACGGCGCCACGGCGGCGCTCTCCCAGAATGATGTAGGCGTATTCGTGCGGTCGCCCAAGTCCCGCCCGAGGCGGGTGGTTGCGCCGCTAAGCCGGGCGCAAGGCGCCGGGGGCGAACACCCGGGCGCCGGCCCGGGCCGGCGCGGCCGGCGAGACGGCGTGGGTGCGCTTCTGCGCTTCCAGCAGCACCAGGCCCGCCAACGGCGGCCACAGCACGGCGCCGGCCTGCTCGAAAGTCTCGGCCCAGCGCGCCGCCCACGCCACCGGCGGGGCGTAGAGGGCGCGGGTCCAGCCGGCGGGCTCCAGCTCGGCCTCGCGCACCAGCTGTTCCAGCTGCCGGCGCGAGAACGGGCGGCCATGGCCGAAAGGGCTCGACTCCGCGTCCGACCAGAAGCCGTGCCGCGCCGCGACCACCAGGATCATCCGGCCCTGCGGCGCCAGCGAGCGGCCGAGCTCGTGCAACACCGCCAGCGGGCTGTCGGCTTCCTCCAGCGCATGCACCGCCAGGATCCGGTCGAACAGGCCGGCGGGGAAGGGCAGCGCGGCCTCGTCCACCAGCACCGCGTCGTTGGCCGCGCCGATCGGCCAGGCCTCCACCCCCTGCTGCGCCGGCATCGCGGCGATCACGCGGCGGGCGTCGCCCCGAACCTTCGCCAGGAACGGCGTCGCATAGCCGAAGCCCAGCACGTCGAGCCCGCTCAGGCTGCCCCAGGCCTCGGCCACCTTGCGCGACACCATCTCGCGGGCCGCGCCGCCCAGCGCGCCGGCGTAGAATTCGCGCAGGTCGAGCACGTCGCGGCGCATCGGGGCTCCCTAGCGGTGGCCCTTCAATGTAAGCGTTCGCATCCAGGGAGAACCCCATGACCCTCACCGTGCGCCAGTTTCCGTGCCTCTCGGACAACTACGGCTTCATCATTCGTGATGAGGCGAGCGGCAAGACCGCCTGTGTCGACACGCCGGAGGTCGCGCCGGTGCTGGCGGCGCTGAAGGCCGCCGGCTGGGGCCTCGACTTCATCTTCAACACCCACTGGCACGCCGACCACGCCGGCGGGAACGCCGCGATCAAGGCGGCCACGGGCTGCACCATCGTCGGCCCCGCCGAAGTCACCCGCATCGCGCCCCTCGACCGCACCGTGGCCGGTGGCGACGAAGTGATGCTGGGCGAAACCCGGTTCGCGGTAATCGAGACCGGCGGCCATACCCTCGGCCACATCGCCTATTTCGATGACGCCGACCGGATTGCCTTTGTCGGCGACACCCTGTTCGCCCTGGGTTGCGGGCGGATGTTCGAGGGCCAGCCGGACCAGATGTGGGCCTCGCTCTCGCGCCTCGCCGCGCTGCCCGACGAGACCCGCGTCTACTGCGCCCACGAGTACACCGCTTCCAACGCCAGGTTCGCGCTCTCGGTCGACGACGGACCGGCGCTCAAGGCGCGCGCCGCCGATGTGTTCGCCGCCCGCGAGCGCGGCGAGCCCACCGTGCCCACCACCATCGGTCTCGAGAAGGCCACCAACCCCTTCCTGCGCGCGCCGCTGCTCGCCGCCCGCGTCGGCAAGGCCGGCGCGCCCGACTACGAGGCCTTCGCCGCCGTGCGGGCGGCCAAGGACGGGTTCAAGGGTTAGAGCGCCGCGCGAAAAGTGGGAACTGGTTTTCGCATGAGCGGCGCTCTAATTTTTTGAATCGAGAGCAAATATCCGCGCCACGTGGCCGGCAGGGGCGCCCCGAAGCCGGTCCGGCGTCAGAGTCTCATTGGAAATCGGCCATCCCGTGCAGCGGCCGGATT
>DASXZG010000024.1:0-47911 GCA_036502045.1 Caulobacteraceae bacterium
TCGCCCAGCCCCTTGATGCTCCAGGCGGTGATGTCGGCGGTGAACGGCAATGCCTTGGCGCAGCCGGGCTCCAGTTCGAGCTTGAGACCTTGCGGGCCGCTATCGGCCTTCAACGTAACGACGCAGGTCTTGCTGCGCTCGGTGGTCGAGAGCTCCCACTGGCCGATCATGTCTTTTTTCAGGGTCGAGGTATCCTGCGCCCGGGCCACTAACCCGCAGGCCAGCGACACCAGAGCCGCGGCAACCGCGATGGTCGCGCGAGCGTGCATCAGCGCGGCTTGGCCGGGGTTTCCGCCACCGGCGTCAGCGGCGGCTTGCCGGCGAACCAGGCTTTGAGATTGTCGACGACGAGCTGGTCCATCGCGTTACGCGTTACCACCGAAGCCGAGCCAATATGTGGCAGCAGCACGACGTTCTGCATGCTCTTCAATTCGTCCGGCACGTTCGGCTCCTTCTCGAATACGTCGAGGCCGGCGGCCAGGATGGTTCCCGACTTCAGCGCTGCGATCAGCGCCTGCTCGTCCACCACGGTGCCGCGCGCCACGTTGATGATGACGCCGCGCGGCCCCAGCGCCTTCATCACCTCGGCGTTGATCATCTTGGTCGTGCTGGCGCCGCCGGGCACGATCACAATCAAGGTATCCACGGCCTTCGCCATTTCGATCAGGTCGGGATAATGCTGGTGCGACACACCGCTCGCGGGCTTTCGGGTGTGATAGACCACGGGAACTTTTGAAGCATCGAGCCGGCGGGCGATCGCCTGACCGATCCGGCCCATGCCAACCATGCCGACCTTGCGGTCGCGCAGGGAGCCGACGCTGAGCGGAAAATTCTGCGTGGTCCACAGCCCCGAGCGCAGATAACGGTCGGCCTTGACGAATTCGCGCAAGGTGCAGATCAGAAGCCCCATCGCAATGTCGGCGACCTCTTCGGTCAGCACGTCCGGCGTGTTGGTGACCACGATGCCCCGAGCGGCGGCGGCGGCCACCTCGACCCGGTCATAGCCCACGCCGAAATTGGCGATGATCTCCAGCTTCGGCAGCCGGTCCATCAACGCCGCATCGATCCCGATGCTGCTGGCGACGCCCCGAATGCGCGCGCCATGCGCCCCCAGCACCCCCTCCCGATCCTCCCAGAACCGATGCAGCGCCAGGCCGCTGTCGGCCGCGGCCGCCACCACCGGCATGGGGTTGAGGACCAGGATGTCGGGACTTGCCACCAAACGTCTCCAGCTTCTGCGTCCCTTCTCCCCCTGCGGGAGAAGGTGTCAGCGAAGCTGACGGATGAGGGGTCGAAAGCTGCCTCCGGCTAGCTCCCGGCAAGCAAGCTCTCCTCCGTTGGCGCGACCCCTCATCCGACCCGCTGCGCGGGCCACCTTCTCCCGCAAGGGGAGAAGGGAGCGCAACCCATGTTTACCGGGCGCCCTACTTGGTCAGCTGCACCGCGCCGCTCGACACATAGTTCGAGCCCACGCCCGCCGGCACGGGCACGCTGGAAGAGGAATAGTTGGCGTTGACCACCAGGTTGGGGCTGCCGGTCATCTGCACCGCCTTGGCCACCACCACGGTCCAGGCCGACTGGTCGGCCACCGTGTTGCCGGTCCCGGTGATCTGCAACGTCGCGTCGGGCACGTAGATCGCGCCCTCGAGCTTGCGGGCGTTGGTCGACGAGATGACGAAGGTGTTGGTGTTGGTGCGCGTGGTGGCGATGACGAAGCCCGCGTACTGGCCGCTCTGCATGCCGGTCAGGCTGATCTGCGAGGAATCCTTGAAGGCGAACGAGGCGTCGTCGTTGAAGATCAGCACCACGTTGGTCCCGGTCAGGGTGGAGTTGTCCTGCATGGTCAGCGCCCCCTTCTCGAAATAGTAGACGCCGGGGAGCAGGACGACGCTGGCGCCCGACCGCACCGTCAGGTTGCCGCAGTGGGTGCCGGGCGTGAGCACGTTGGCCCCCACGTCGTAGACGAGGTCCAGCAGGTTGCAGAGGCCCAGCAGCGGCGGGGTGAACGTCACCGAGGCGAAGGGGTCGGAGATGGTCGGCGCGCCGGTCTGAGCGGTGGGGTTGATCGGGCCGCTGGCCGTGCCGCTGGCCTGCGCCAGCCCCGCGGTCAGCGAGCTCGCCGGGTCGACGGCGATGTTGCCGTTGGACTGCACCAGGCAGTTGGCGGCGGTCAGCACCGAGGTCTGCTGCAGCGTCACATCGCCGGCCCCCGTCGTGCCCGACGAGAGCACGCAGAGCGGCAGCTGGCCGAGCGTCGAGGCGGTGGCCTGGGCGTGCATGGTCCAGCCGCCGGGCGGCAGCAGGTTGCCGAAGAACGAGGCGCGGCTGCCGTTGATGGTGACGGTGACGCTGGCGTTGTTGGCGCCGAAGGCGGTGCTGACGTTGACCGCGTCGTTGCTGGCGATGGGGCCGAGCTGCGAGGCCGCATAGGTCTGCGCCCGGGCGGTGATGCCGGCGGCGGTGGCGACGCCCAGTTGCTTGGCCATCGCCAGTGCGGTGGCGTCGGCCGCGTCCTGCATCGCCGAGCGGTCGCTGTTGACGTTGGCCAGGTCGATCGCGCCGCAAGCCAGCAGCCCCAGCGCCGGCGCGGCCACCGCGAAGATCACCGCTGTGCCGCCGCGGATGTCGCGGACCAGCCGCCGGCAGGCGTCAAGCAGCGCGCGCGGCATCCGGTGGGTCCAGCGCGTCGTCGGCCGCCTTGGCGAAGGCCACGGCGTCCGCACGCAGCGCCGGGAACTGGCCGAGCGCCCGGCCGATGAACTGCACGCCTTCGCCGGCGAGCTTCAGCAAGGCGGCGCTTGCCGCTTCCTGCCCTTCCGCCAGCCGCCGCTCGTTCAGCGCGGTGCGGTGCACGTAGCGCACCTGGTGGCTGAGCAGGCGCCAGTTCAGCGGCTTGACCACGAACGAGGTGGCGCCGGCCGCGAACGCCCGGTCCACCGCTTCGACGTCCTCGCGCCCGGTCACCACGATCACCGGCAGATCACGCCAGCGCGGATCGCCGCGCAGCGCTTCCAGAACGCCAAAACCGTCGAGGCTGGGCATCTCCAGGTCGAGCAGCACGATGTCGGGCGTCTGGGCCTCGATGGCGGCCAGCGCCGCGTGCCCGTCCGGCGCCGTCTCGACGCTCGCTTGCTCGCTGGCAAGGTTAACCACCGCGAACTCGCGCAGGATCGGGTCGTCGTCCACGAAGAGAATGCGGACGCTGTCCTGCAGAACGTAGAAGAACGGGCTGGCGCTGTGCGGATCGACCGCCATTTCCGAGACAAATCCGCTGGCGACTACCCCCCCGCATTAAACGAGGAGTCATTAATCCCGGGTAACCCCTAGGTTCCAGTTGCCGGGGGTGCGGTTCCACTTGTCTGACGTTGGGCAAACGAGGCCTCCCCGGCGCCGCTCGATCCGGGGGAAGCTGACGCTGCTGGTGCTGGCGTCGGTGGGCGTGGCGGTGGCGCTGGTCACCGGCGTGCTGGCCTGGCGCGACGGCGATCGCGAGACCCGCGCCGCTGTCGACCGGCTCTCCGACATCGCCAAGGTCACCGCCTCGATGAGCGAGGAGGCCGTGCAGGCGAATGACCGCCAGCGCGCCTATGCGGCCCTGCGCGCCATCGCGGTGATGCCGGACGTCACCTATGGCCGCATCGAGCGCGCCGATGGCTCACTTCTGGCCGAGACCGGCGCTGGCGTGCGCCTTTCCAGCGACGTCAGCGCCCAGGCGGGCGGCGGCGCCTCGCTGCTCAGCGTCATCCGCTCCGGCACGGCCGAAGTGCGCGCGCCGGTTTACGTCGCTCGCAAGCCAGCCGGCGAGGTGGTGCTGCTGGGCAAGCTGCAGGACGGCCTGGCGCGGCTGGTGGGCTCGCTGCTGCTGAGCCTTGGCGCTGGCCTGGTGGCGGCGCTGATGGGCCTTTTCGTGGCGGCGCGGCTGCAGCGGCGCATCGCCGGCCCCGTGGTGGCGCTCACTGCCGCCATGCGCGCGGTGCGCGAGACGCAGGACTACGGCAAGCCGGCCGATGTCGCCGCCGACGACGAGGTCGGCGATCTGGTCAGCGGCTTCAACGACATGATGGCCGAGATCCGCGCCCGCGACGCCGCCATCGCCGAGCACATGGCGGGCCTTGAGCAGACGGTCGCCGAGCGCACCCGCGACCTCGCTGAGGCCCGCGACGCCGCCGAGTCCGCCAACGCCGCCAAGAGCGACTTCCTGGCCACCATGAGCCACGAAATCCGCACCCCGATGAACGGGGTCATGGTGATGGCCGAGATGCTGGCGGCGGGCGATCTGCCCGCCAAGCAGCGCAGATTCGCCGAGGTGATCGCCAAGTCGGGCGCCAGCCTCATCGCCATCATCAACGACATCCTCGACTTCTCGAAGATCGAGGCCGGCAAGCTGGAGCTGGAAGCCGCGCCCACCGACCCGGCCGAAGTCGCCGAGGACGTGTTGGCGCTCTTCTGGGAGCGGGCGCGCGCCAAGGGGCTGGACCTGGCGGCCTACATCGATCCGGCCACCCCGGCGCTGATCGAGGCCGACCCGACGCGCCTGCGCCAGCTGATCGGCAATCTGGTCAACAATGCGATCAAGTTCACCGAGACCGGCGCGGTGATGGTGCAGATCGGCCCGGTGGCCGGCGGCGCGCCTGGGATGCTGCGGATCGCCGTGCGCGACACCGGCATCGGCATCCCCAAGGACAAGATCCCGTCGCTGTTCGAGGCCTTCAGCCAGGCCGACCAGTCGACCACGCGGCGCTTCGGCGGCACCGGCCTCGGCCTTGCCATCTGCAAGCGCCTGGCCGAAGCCATGGGCGGGCGCCTCGCCGCTGACAGCGAGGTCGGCAAGGGCTCTGTCTTCTTCCTCGATCTGCCGGTGAAGGCGCTGGCGGGCCCGCCCAGCTGGCCACGCCTGGATGGCGACAGCGTGCGCCTGCTGGTGGAGGGCCCCGCCACCCGCGCCGCCGCGCAGCGCTATCTGAAGTCGGCTGGCATGGTGATCGCGCCGGCCGGGGCGGACGTCGAAGAGCCCGACCTGGTGATCGGCGAGGCGGCGACGATGGCCGGCGCGCCGCGTCCCCGCTCGCCGGTGGTCTGCCTGGCCGAGTATGGCGAGTCCGAGCCGCAGGCGCTGCTGCAGGCCGGCGCGGTCGACTTGGTGCTGGTCAAGCCGCTGCGCCGGCGCGACCTCGCCGCCGCTTTGGCGCAGCTGGCCGCCGGCGCCCCGCTGGGCGAGGCCCTGGCGTCGGAAACCCGCCCACCCAGCGCCACCTTGCCCAGCTTCGCGGGTCGCCGTGTGCTGGTCGCCGACGACAGCGCGGTCAACCGCGAAGTCGCCATGGAGGCGCTCTCGCAGCTGGGCGTGGTCGCCACCCTGGTCGACGACGGCCGTGCCGCCGTCGACGCCGTCTTCGCTCAAGGCTTCGACCTGGTGCTGATGGACGGCGACATGCCGGAGCTGGACGGCTTCGAAGCGGCGGCCGAGATCCGCCGCCGCGAAGGCCTAGAAGGCCGCGCCCGCACCCCCATCGTGGCGCTCACCGCTCACGTGGTCGGCCGCGCCGCCGAGCGCTGGCGCGAGGTGGACATGGACGCCATGCTGCCCAAGCCGTTCACCCTGGCCGCTCTGGCCGACACCCTTGGCCGTTTCATGACCCCGAGCGCGGCCAGCGTCGCCCCGCCCGCGCCGGCCGCCGCCGTCCCGCCGCGCCCCGCGACCGCCACGCTGGCGCCGGCCGCCGCCGGTCTCCTCGACCCGCAGGTCACCGGCGAGCTGGCCCGGCTCGCCGCGGCCGGCAAGGGCGATTTCGTCGCCCGGGTGCGCAAGCTCTACCGCGACAACGCGCCGGACGCGGTCAAGCAGCTCATCGACGCCTGCAACAACCGCGACTGCGAGGCCGCCGCCCGAGCCGCGCACGCGCTGAAGTCGATGAGCCTCAACATCGGCGCCCGCGTGGTGGCCGAGAGCGCCGGCCGGCTGGAGACCCAGGCCCGGGAGCTGGCCGTGGTCAACGTCGACCAGGCGCAGATCCTGCACCGCCAGCTGCTCGCCACCCTCGACGTGCTCGACGGCTACCCGCCCGAGCTGCGCCCCGCCCCCATGGGCGACAGCGCCGCGCCCGACGAGGAAGCGCTGCTGGCCGACCTCGACGCGGCCATCGCCAACAATGAGCTGACCCTGGTCTACCAGGCCCAGTACGACTGCGCCGGCGAGGCCATCACCGGCATCGAGACCTTGGTGCGCTGGACTCACCCGACCCGCGGCTTCGTCAGCCCCGCCTTCTTCATCCCCATCGCCGAGCGCTACGGCATGATCGGCAAGGTGACCCGCTGGGTGCTGGCCAAGGCCATGCAGGAAACCAAAGACCTCGGCGACTTCACCATCAGCTTCAACGCCTCGGCGGTGGAGTTTGCGGATCCGGCCTTCGTCGACGAGCTGGCCGTGCTGATCGCCCGCGGCGGCTTTGACCCCAAGCGCCTTGAGATCGAGGTCACCGAGACCGCGGTGCTGGCCGAGGAGGACGAGGTCCGCCGCAACATGGCGCGCCTGCACGAACTCGGCCTGAAGATCGCGCTCGACGACTTCGGCGTCGGCTACTCGTCGCTGAGCCACCTGCGGCTCTTCCCCTTCGACAAGCTGAAGATCGACCGCGCTTTCGTCACCGGCTGCGCCGAGGACATCCAGTCCGCCACCCTGGTGCACGCGGTGGTCTCGATCGGCCGCTCGCTGGGCATGAAGGTGGTCGCCGAGGGCGTCGAAACCGAGAAGCAGCGCAAGTTCCTCAAGGTCGCCGGCGTCCACGCCATGCAAGGCTACCTCTTCGCCAAGCCCGAGCCCGTGGAAGCGCTCCGCGCGCGGCTCGAGGCGCTGAAGGGGCCGCAAGCGCTGTCGGCGTAGCTACCTCCCCCAGCGTAGCGTGGCGACCGTCCTACCTCCCCCGCGAAAGCGGGGTGAGGGGGACCGTCGGCCGAGCGCAGCGAAGAGCCGATGGTGGAGGGGGCAAGCCGCCCCCACAACCCATCCGCCGCGATCCGCGCCGCTGTCCTACAACGTCACGTCAGCGCTCCCGGCTTGCCCCCTCCACCATCCGCTCTTCGGCGGATGGTCCCCCTCGCCCCGCTTCGCGGGGGAGGTAGGCGATGTCCTAAGGTGCGCTACCAGAGGCGCCGGTGAGCGAAGGCGTGGCCGGAGCCTGACTTCAGGTATCGCTCGAATTCGTGCGCTTGGCCGGCGTTGGAGAATGCGATGTAGGTCACCAAGCGCCACGGCGTATACTTCGACGTGTGTGGCGACTTGCCCGCATTGTGCTCGGCCAAGCGCTTCCTCAGATCGGTCGTCACGCCGATGTAGCGTTTGCCGGGGAAGCTGATGCTCTCCAACAGATACACGTAGTGCACGTGCGCCAGCCCTTCTTCGCTAAAGCTTCGAAGGGCATCCTACTTCGCCGATGGGCCCCGCAGGACAAGTCCTGCGAAGCCCGTAGGGCGAAGCAGGATGGTGGACGCGACAGGGATCGAACCTGTGACCCCCTCGATGTCAACGAGGTGCTCTCCCGCTGAGCTACGCGTCCGGCCAGGGGAACGGCGCTAATAGCTTGGGCGGCCGGCGCGGGCAAGGCGCGCGGGAAAGGGCGCCTCAGACCTCTGGCGCGTAGGGCCGCAGCGCCGCGATCAGCGGGCCGAGGTGAGCTTCGTAGCGGCGCCAGCGCTGCAGCGAGGTGGTGAAGATCGGCTGGCGCACCTGGGCGGCGCTGGCGGTGCGCACCGGCGCCTGGGCCTCGTAGAAGCGTAAGGTCGCGTCGTTCCAGTCGAGCCCGCAGGCCTCGGTGACCAGCCAGCGGATGCGGGCCTCGGGGTTGGCGACCAGCGCCTCGTGGTCCACGTCGATCACCCGGCCGGGCAGCACCGCGCGCCAGTGGTCCATCACCTGACGATAGCCGACGTACTCGGCGCCGATCTCGCCGAGATCGTAGAGCGTCTCGGCGCCGCTGGAGAACAGCTGGCGCCAGCACGAGAGGCACGTGTCCATCCGGTCCCGCACCGCGTGCAGGATCACCGCGCTCGGGAACATCGCCGCGATGGCGCCGACGTGCAGGTAGTTCTCCAGCGTCTTGTCGACGAACGGCCGCCCGCCGGACCAGCCGCGCGCGCGCATCGCTTCGAGGTAGGTCTCGGCTTGCCGCCGCACCTCGCGCGGCCGCTCGCCCAGCCCGCCGGCTTCCATCAGGCGCGGCAGCGCGCCGGTCTCGCCAAGCGACTGCACGGCCGGGTGCGCCGCCAGAATCTGCTCGACGAGGGTCGAGCCGGAGCGGGGCATGCCGACGACGAAGATCGGCCGCGCCGTCGCGACGCCGCCGCCCGCCAGTGCGGCCAGGCGCTGTGGCGTGGCGTGCTCGATCACCGCGCGGACCGCGGCCTGATGGGCCAGCAGGACATCGGCGGGGCGGGTCGCGGGGTCAGCGTCCAGCGCCGCGTGCTTGAGCGCATTGCCGGCGGCGAAGGCGGCGAAGGCGGCTTCCGTCTCGCCCCGCTGCTCCAGCACTTCGCCCAGCGCGAAGCTGGCGCCGATGCGCGTTTCCAGGTCGGCGGCCGCGTCCGTGGCCCGGCGCAGCTCCGCCAGGTCGGCGTCGTCGATAGCGGCGGGCCGCAGCAGCGCGATGCGGGTCAGCGCCCAGGCGCGCGTCGCTGACGCGGCGGCCAGCGTGCGATGGTGCGCGATGGCGTCGTCGGTGCGCCCGAGGATGGCCAGCACCAAAGCCAGGTTGCGGCGCGTCTCGGTCGCTTCGGGGCGCAGCGCTAGCGCCTGCTCGTAGGCGCCGGCCGCCTCGCCCCAGGCTTCGAGGTTCTGGCTGGCGGCGCCCAGGTTATGCCAGGCGGGGAACAGCGCCGGCTCAAGGCGCACCACGCGGCGCAGGCGTTCCGCGGCCCGGTCGGGCCGGCCCTGGCCCAGCTCCAGCACGGCGATCGAGTAGGGGGCGCGGAAGTCGGCCGGGTCGGCGCGCTCGGCCTTGCGGTAGGCCGCGATGGCCGCCTCGACGCGCCCGCTCTGAGCGTGCGCGGCCGCGTCGTTCAGCAGACGCAAAACGCCCGCCGGGTCCTTTGCGGGCCGCGGCGGGCGTGAAGGGCTTGGCGGCATCCGGCGATGTTACCCGCCGGGCGCCGCAAGTCGAAGCGTCGGCTTAGCGCCAGCGCACCTGCACTTCGATGCCGTAGGTGGTCGGCGCCGTCAGGCTCTCGTTCTCGACGATGAAGTTCGTCGGCGAGAACCCTTCGGCGGCTGCCGTCGATTCGCTGAGCAGCGCCGAACCGGTGGTGCCGTCCGAGCCCAGCGTGTTGAACACGTTGTTGCCGTACAGGATCACGCTGTAGCGGTCCTTGGTGTCGGTGAAGGTCGCCCGCAGGTTCACTTGGCTGTAGGCCGGCGCCTGCGCGTACGGACGGTTGAACAAGCTGCCGTAAGTCTTGTCCTTCCAGATCACCGTGCCGGAGAGCGTCAGCTTCCCGGGGTCGAAGGTGAGTGTGTACAGGCCATTGATCGAGAACTTGTTCGGCGTCGCCTGAGGCAGCGACTCACCGGTCAGGTCCTGCGTCTGGACGACACCGGCTTTCTGGAAGTTGACGCCGTTGCACGCCGCAGTCGCGTTGGCGCCAGGCACCAGAGCGAAGGGGTCGGTCGTGTCCTCGATGCAGCTGCCGGCGCTGGCCACGCGGGCTTGCAGGTACGAGTACTGGGCGCTGATGATCAGCGGATCGATCGGCCGCCAGATGCCTTCCAGCTCAACCCCGTAGGTGTGCACGGTAGCCAGGTTGAACAACTGACCGGAAAGCAGGCCGGCGCTGTTCTGCACCGTCAGCGGAATCTGGTCGTTGGCGTAGTTGTAGTAGAAGGCCGCGACGTTGGCCGTGAAGGTCCGCCCGAAGGTCTTCTTGGCGCCGATTTCCACCGCATCGACGAATTCCGGCTTGGTTTCCGGGTTCGCCGCCAGGGTGAAGGTGGTGAAGCCGCCCGACTTATAACCGCGGCTGTACTTGGCGTAGGCCAGGGTCGAGTCGTCGGGCGTCCAGTCGATGCCAGCTTCGCCGGTGAACGCGCTGTTGCTCAGGCTGAGCGGGCGTTGCCAGAAGCCGGTCGCGGCGTTGTAAGTGGCGATGCCCGCGCCGGGATAGGCGGTTTCGCCAGGGAGGCCGGTCCCGAGCATAAGCGCTTCGGTGACGTCGGTCGCCGTCGCCGTCGAGCCGCCCTTCACGTAAAACTGGCCCGTAAGCGGGTCGGCTGGGCAACTTAGCGCGCCAGAAGCGGTCCGAGTTACGCCGCAAATCGTCGGCTCAAGCTCGACGAACCGCCAGATTTGCGAACCTTGCTTCTGGTCGTCGGTGTAGCGGACGCCGCCCTCGAACTTCCACTGGTCGTTGAACTTGTAATCGAAGCTGCCGAACACGGCATACGAGTTGTACTGGAGGAAGGTGTCCGAGTTGGACACCGCGGGCGACGTGTTGCCAAAGCCGCCCTGGACCATGTTCGTCGCGCCGAAGCCGGACGTGCAGGTCGGAGCGGAGGTGCCCGGATTGACCTCGTTGACGCAGAGGCTGAACGGATTCGCTAGCTGGGTCTGGTTGGGCTGCACGCCCGCCGCCACCGGCTGCGCGTAGTTCTCGTTGTACCAGTAAAGCCCGGCCATCCACTGGAACGGCCCCGGCGCGGTCGACGAGATGTTGAGTTCGTGGCTGAAGAACTTGTCCAGCTCGAGGAACCATGTCGTCGACGGCGAAGCGTTGATCGACAGCGGCGCCTCGATGGCGGCGTTGGTGCCGTTGCACGCGACGAGCGCCGCGCCGCTGAGACCGGGGCAGGCGACGTCAGCGGGGGTGCCGGCCAGCTGGTAGGAATTCAGGCCGGAGTCGGCGCCGTTGGTGAAGTTGAGGACGTAGTGGAAGCTCTGGTAGCCGCCCAGGTACTCCAAGTCGAAGCTCGGGAAGTGGTAGGTGGCGGTGCCGGCCAGAGCGACGTCGTCCTGCTCGTGGTTGGTCGACGTCGTTTCCTGGATGAACTGGCGCGGGTTGAGGTTGGTCGGGTCGTTGCCCGGGAAGCTCGACGCCAACACCGGATCGGCATTGACCCCGACGACAGCGGGCCCGGTCGAGCACATCGCTGCGTTGCCGGCGTTCGCCGTGGCGACGCCCGGAACCCCGCACAGGCCGTAGAAGTTGCTCGGCGTGAAGCCGCCGTTGGTGAGGTAGTTGAGCGGGATGTTACCGAACGTCGAGGTGGTGTGGTAGTTGGTGCTGTAGTCGCCCGTCGACACCATGCCCCAGAGGTCGAGGTGGTCGAAGTTGGCGTCCAACTGGGCTTCCAGATAGTAGCTGCTGCCGCTGTTGCCCTGAGCGATGTCGCCGCCTTGCGGTGACCCCGGCTGGTCGAGGTTGGTGAAGTAGCCACCCGACTCGTCGGTGTAGTTGCCGCCCAGGCGGAACCGCACATTGTCGGAGATCGGACCCGACACCACCGCTTCGCCGTCCCACTTGCCGTAGCTGCCGCCGCCAAGGCGGCCCTCGGCGTAGAACTCGTGAGTCGGCTTCTTGGAGATGTAGTTGATCGTGCCGCCGTCGGAGTTGGCGCCGTGCAGCAGGTTCTGCGGGCCACGGTCGATTTCGACCGTGTCGATGAACAGGTCGTCCTTTTGCAGGATCGAGTTGCCGTTCGCGCCGTCGTAGATGCCATTGTAGTAGATGGCGACGGCCGACGCGGTGGCCAGGTTGTCGGTGTTGCGGCCGATGCCGCGGATATAGGGGCGGTTGGCGACGCTGTTGTACGCCAGGCCCGGCGCCATGTCCGAGAAGTCCTGCATGGACTTGATGCCTTCCAGGGCCCGCGTCTTCGCGGAGAAGGCGGTGACGGCCACCGGAACGGTCTCGACGTTCTCTTCGCGCTTTTCGGCGACGACGACGAGTTCGCCGACCACGCCGCTGCCGAGCGCGGTCGAACCGGCTCCGGCTGTGGCGGTCGCGGCGAAGGCTTGTGGTGCGAACAAGCTTACGGCGACGGCTAGCGCGGAGCCGCCGCTCAAGAACATAGATTTTGACACGGGCTTTGCCCTCCCTCTGGGTTTCCTCGGCCTGACTCGTTCTGTCGCTATGGCCAGGTCCTTGGCCTTACGTTAGCGGCCCGTGGTCAAGGTTGACAACCGTTTCATTGCGCGTGCGACACAAATGCATTGAACAGATGTCGCCAGGACACAGGCGCCCGCCTGAGGCGAATTGAAAAAGGCCGGGCGAGCGCCCGGCCTTCCTCTGTTTCCGCCGTGTTTTCCGCCGCTTAGTGGAAGCGGAACTGCAGCTCGCCGCCGAACGTCAGCGGCGCGATCAGACCGGTCGCGCCGATGATGCTGAGCGGGTAGCCGGCCCCCGGCGCCAGGTTGGTATAGGTGACGTTGTCGAAGCCCGCCGCGTTGGTCACGTTGTCGACGTAGAAGATCAGGTTGTAGCGGTTCTTGGCGTCGGCCCAGGTGGCGCGCAGGTTGACCTGGGAATAGGCCGGGGCCAGCGAGCCGGCGCGGTTGAAGATCGAGCCGTAGGTGCCGTCCTTCCACACGTAGGTGGCCGACAAGGTCAGGTTCCCCGGGTCGAAGCGCAGCGTGTACTGCCCGTTGACCGCGACCTTGTTCGGCGGCGCCTCCGGCAGTGTCTGTCCCAGCACCGTCTGCGGGTGGACGGTGGCGGTGAAGAACTGCGTGCAGCCGGTGGTGTTGGCGCCGGGCAGCTGCGCCAGCGGGTCCTGGGTGTCCTCCACGCAAGCGCCCCCGGTGTTGCTCACCTTCGAGTTCAGGTAGCTGTACGACAGCGACAGCAGCAGCGGATCGATGGGCTTCCAGTAGCCCTCCAGCTCGACGCCGTAGGTGCGCACGTCGGGGATGTTGACGATCTGCAGGGTGTTGGTGGCGCCGTCCGACAGCGTGAACGGCTGCTGGTCGTTCTGGTAGTTGTAGTAGAAGGCCGAGGCGTTGACCTGCACGGTGCGCGACACTGTCTGCTTCACGCCGATCTCGTAGGCGTTGACGAACTCGGGCGCCGTCTCCGGATTGACCGCCAGGCCGCCGGCGTTGAACCCGCCGGTCTTGTAGCCGCGGCTGTACTTCAGATAGGCCAGGGTGTCCTCGGTGGGGGTCCAGTCGAGGTCGGCGTTGCCGGTCAGCGCCCCCCAGGTCCCGTTCAGCGAACGCTGCCAGTAGCCGGTGGCGGCGTTCAGCGTCGGCATCCCGGCGCCCGGGAACGTCCGCCCGATCACCCCGGCCAAGGCGCCGGAGGTGATGTCGATCGCCGGGGTCAGGGCGCCAAGGGTCGGTGCGGTAAGCGCGCCACCCAGCACGCTGGGGTCGTCGAACGAGAAGAACCGGGTCTGCTCGTAGCCGTACTTGTGGTCGGCGGTGTAGCGCAGCCCGACTTCCAGCTTCCACTGCGGGGTGATCTTCCAGTCGCCCTGACCGAAGCCGGCGACGGAGTCGTAGCTGAGGTTGCCGTCGAGATCGACGTAGCAGCCGCCCGGGTTCTGCGGCGCGCCCAGCGGGTTGATCAGCTGCGTCTGGTTGGGGTTGCAGCCCAGGCCCACCGGCTGGTCGAAGCTCTCGTGGTACCAGTAAACGCCGCCGATCCACTGCAGCGGCCCCTTCGTCGTCGACGAGAAGTCCAGCTCGTGGCTGAAGTAGCTCTCGTGCTCGTCGAACGAGGTGCCGGCGCCCGCCGGATCGATGGTCAGCGGCGCTTGCGCGCCCACTTCGCAGCCCGCCAGCGCCGCGCCGGTCAGCCCGAACACGCCGGCGCAGCCAGGCGCCGCCGCGACGGCGTTGGCCGCCCCCTGGATCTGGTAGGAGGTCAGGCCGCTGTCGTAGCCGGGCCCGAAGAACAGGTTGTAGTCGAACGCCTGCCAGCCGCCGAGGTACTCCACGTCGATGCTGGGGAAGTGGTAGGTCAGCGTCGTCGCCACCGCCACGTCTGAGGTTTGGTCGTTGGATTGGTTCGAGGTCTCGATGAACTGGTGCGGGTCGGCCGGATTGTTGCCCGGGAAGGCGTTGGCCAGCACCGGACCGCCGCGCCCGCTGCCGGGGACCACGGTCTGGGTCTGGAAGCCGCCGGAGACGTTGAAGTAGGGCGCCAGGCAGCCCGTGCCGGTGTTGCCGTCGAGGCCGCACAGCCCGAAGAAGGTGCTTGGTCCCAGCGAGGCGGAGGGGAACTCGTACTCGGGGATCGCGCCCACCGCCGCCACGGTGTGGAAGTTGGTCAGGTAGTCGCCGGACGAGACCATGGTCCAGCCGTCGAGGTGACCGATGTTCCAGTCGACCTGGGCTTCCAGATACTCGCTCTGGCCGCTGTTGCCTTGCGGCAGGCTGCCGCCTTCCCGGGGGCCGTCCAGATTGTTGAAGTAGCCGCCGCCTTGCGTGGAATAGTTGCCGCCGATGCGGAAGCGCAGGTGGTCGTTGATCGGGCCGCCCATGGCGCCCTCGCCCCAGACGTAGCCGTAGTTGCCGCCGCCGACCCGGCCCTCCACCGTGAACTCGTTCGGCGGCCGCACCGAGGTGTAGTTGATGGTGCCGCCGTCCGAGTTGGAGCCGTGCAAGGTGTTCTGCGGCCCGCGGTCCACTTCCACCTGGCCGGTGAACAGGCTGTCGTGGCTGAGCGCGATGGTGGCGTTCGCGCCGTAATAGATGCCGTTGTAGTAGGTGGCGACGCCGGACTCGGTGGCGAGGTTGGTGGTGTTGCGGCCGATGCCGCGGATGTAGGCCCGGTCGGCGATGGCGTAGTACGAAAGCCCCGGCGTGAAGTCGCTCAGGTCCTGAACCGTCTTGATGCCGATGATGTCGCGCTGCTTGCCGGTGAACGCCGACACCGACACCGGCACCGTCTCGATGTTGGCTTCGCGCTTTTCGGCGACCACCACCAGTTCGCCCACCACGCCGCCACCAGAAGCATCGGTGGCGGCCGCGCCGGCGGTGGCGGCCCAGGCTTGAGGCGCGCAAAGGCTCACGACGACGGCCAAGGCGGAGCCGCCGCCCAATAGGATTGATTTCACGGTTCTGAACTCCCTTGAGGCTGTCGCCCGGCTCTCGTTGGGGAGGGGTCCGGGCTCAGGCCCGCTTGGTTGGCGGCAAGGGAACGACGTGACAAGTCGTCGCAGGCCACATCACGCCGGAAATGTAACCAACGGTTGGCGATTGCAGCGCAGCGCGGCGCCGGCGCCACAGTCCAGAAATGTCAGTATAGTCAAGCCAGTTAGCGGGACTCTGGCCCGACTTATGCGGCGGCCATCATCCGTTCCACCTCGGCGACAATCTCGCGCAGGTGGATGGGCTTGGAGAGAACCTTGGCGCCGGCCGGCGCGCGGTCGCCGGCGGAGAGCGCCACCGCGGCGAAGCCGGTGATGAACATGATCCGCAGGCCAGGCTGCCGCGCCGCGGCCAGCCGCGCCACCTCGATGCCATCCATACCCGGCATGACGATGTCGGTCAGCAACAGGTCCCAGGGCTCGCCCAGCGCCGCGGCCGCTTCGTCGCCGTCGGCGCAGGCGGTCACGTCATAGCCGGCGCGTTCCAGCGCCCGGGCCAGAAAGCCGCGCAGCGAGTCGTCGTCTTCGGCGAGCAGGATCTTGGGCATCGGTTCCGGGCGCGACGTGGCTAGGAACTGTCAACCTAAACGGCGAGCCGTAAATTGGCGATGAACCGTTTGACCGCTGGCGCGGCGCCCGCAAATACTGCCGCATGGACGACGCCGCGGCGCCAGCGCGCCTCACTGTCAGCGAGGAGGCGCCTTTTCTGCTGACCCGGGCGTCGCCCGGCGTCGCCGCGACGCCGGTGATCTGCGCCTCCCCACACTCGGGCCGCATCTACCCCGCCGCCATGATGGAAGCCTCGCAGCTTGACCGGCAGTCGATCCGCCGCTCCGAGGACGCTCATGTCGACGAGCTGATCGGGGCCGCGCCCGATCATGGCCACGCGGTCATCGCCGCGCAATACGCCAGGGCCTTCCTGGACGTGAACCGCGAGCCCTGGGAGCTGGACCCGGCGATGTTCGAGGATGAGCTGCCGGCCTTCGCCAGGGCCCGCACCGCCCGCGTCGCCGCCGGCCTGGGCGCCATCGCCCGCATCGTCAGCGAAGGTCACGAGATCTATGCCCGCAAGCTCACCTTCGCCGAAGCCGAAGGCCGGGTGAAAGGCGTGCACCAGCCCTACCACGCGGCGCTGACGGCGCTGATCGCCGAGACCAAGGCCCGGGCCGGGCGCGCCATTCTGATCGATTGGCACTCGATGCCGGCCGCCGCCGCCCGAGGCCGCGCCGGCGAGCCGGCCGACATGGTGCTGGGCGACCGCTTCGGCGCCGCCTGCAGCGCCGACGTCACCCGCCTGGCCGAGCAGCAGCTGCTCGCCATGGGCTACCGCGTCTGCCGCAACGCCCCTTACGCCGGCGGCTACACCACCGAGTACTACGGCCGCCCGGGCCGCGGCGTGCATGCGCTGCAGATCGAGATCAGCCGCGCTCTCTATTTCGACGAGCAGCACCTGGCGCTGACCGAGGGCTACGCCCGCCTCCGCGCCGACCTGACGCGCCTGTTCGCGGCGCTGGCGGCGGCTGACTGGTCGGGGCTGTAGCTGAAGCGAGCTTCCTTCTCCCCCTGCGTGCGGGAGAAGGTGGCCCGAAGGGCCGGATGAGGGGTCGCGCTGACGCCAGAATTTGCTTGCTGGAGGCTAAGCTCCAAGAGCCACCGACCCCTCATCCGTCGGCTTCGCCGACACCTTCTCCCGCAGGGGGAGAAGGACTCTTGGGGTCGCGCCGCCGCCACGATCTTCGCCCGCCAGATCCCAGGCCAAAAAAAAGCCGCGCCCGAAGGCGCGGCAGTTCATTAGGGAGGAAACGCCCAGGAAGGGCAGAGGCGTCAGCGACGCCTCACAACCGGCAATCTAGGGTGCGGCGCACAATGGATCAAGCGGAAAGTGCGCCGCACGAGCGAAAAAAACGTCGCACCCCCGGGTTTTTCAAAGGTTTCAGCTTGTTAATCCGATAGAAAATGCCGCAAGCGCAATGCTGCATCGCAACAGCGACGCGTTTTAGAAGCTCCGGTACGCAATAAGAATCATGAACTTGTCCCAGCTTGGCCGTGCAACATGCGGCCCTTTGATCGCGCGCATGGCGGCGCGGCGGCTTCTCCGGTAAAGGGCGCCCCGCATGTCTCTTCGCAATATCGCCATCATCGCCCACGTCGACCACGGCAAGACCACGCTCGTGGACCAGCTGCTCGCGCAGTCGGGGGCGTTCCGCGCCAACGAGGCGCACGCCGAGCGCGCCATGGACTCCAACGACCAGGAGCGCGAGCGCGGCATCACCATCCTGGCCAAGTGCACCTCGGTGCTCTGGCACGGCGAGGCGGGCGAGACCCGCATCAACATCATCGACACCCCTGGCCACGCCGACTTCGGCGGCGAGGTGGAGCGCATCCTCGGTATGGTCGACGGCTGCCTGCTGCTGGTCGACGCCGAAGAAGGGGTGATGCCGCAGACCAAGTTCGTGCTCGGCAAGGCGCTGAAGCTCGGCCTGCGCCCCATCGTGGTGCTGAACAAGGTCGACCGGCCCAACGCCGAGCCCGACCGGGTGCTGGACGAGGCCTTCGACCTGTTCGCGGCGCTGGGCGCCAGCGACGAGCAGCTCGACTTCCCGCACATCTACGCCAGCGGCAAGCAGGGCTGGGCCACCCTCGACATGGCCAAGCCCAGCGACAACCTGGGCCCGCTGTTCGACGTCATCGTCGCTCACACCCCGCCGCCGGCGCAGGAAGCCCGCGCCCCGGAACCCGCCCGCCTGCTGGCCGTGCTGATCGAGGCCGATCCCTTCCTCGGCCGCCTGCTCACCGGCCGGGTCGAGTCCGGCAAGCTGGTCGCCGGCATGGCGATCAAAGCCCTGTCGCGCGACGGCAAGGAGATCGAGCGCGGTCGCGTCACCAAGCTGCTGGCCTTCCGCGGCCTGAAGCGAACCGGCGTGGACGACGCTCTGGCTGGCGACATCGTCGCTGTCTCCGGGCTCTCCAAGGCCACTGTGGCCGACACCCTCTGCGCGGTCGAAGTCGCCGACGCTCTGCCGGCCCAGCCGATCGACCCGCCCACCATCGCCATCACCGTCTCCATCAACGACAGCCCGCTGGCGGGCCGTGACGGCGACAAGGTGCAGAGCCGGGTGATCCGCGCCCGGCTTCTGCGCGAAGCCGAGGCCAACGTGGCCATCAAGGTCGCCGAGACCGAAGACAAGGATGCGCTGGAAGTGGCCGGCCGCGGCGAACTGCAGCTGGGGGTGCTGATCGAGACCCTTCGCCGCGAAGGCTTCGAAGTGTCCATCAGCCGCCCGCGGGTGGTCTACCAGGCCGATCCGGAAACTGGCGCGCGCCTGGAGCCGATCGAGGAAGTCGTGATCGACGTCGACGACGACTACACCGGCGTGGTCATCGAGAAGCTCTCCGCCCGCAAGGCCGAGCTCACCGACATGACCCCCTCCGGCGCCGGCAAGACCCGGCTCACCTTCCTGGCCCCGTCCCGCGCCCTCATCGGCTACCAGGGCGAGTTCCTCACCGACACCCGCGGCTCCGGCGTGCTCAACCGCCTGTTCGCCCGCTACGAGCCTTACAAGGGCGCCATCGAGGGCCGCCGCAACGGCGTGCTGGTCTCCAACTCCGACGGCGACATGAGCGCCTTCGCGCTGTGGAACCTGGAAGATCGCGGCGTGATGTTCGTCGGCGCTGGCGAGAAGACTTACCAGGGCATGATCATCGGCGAGAACGCCAAGCCGGACGACCTCGACGTCAATCCGATGAAGGCCAAGCAGCTCACCAACATCCGCTCGGCCGGCAAGGACGAGGCCATCCGCCTCACCCCCCCGCGCCGCCCGACCCTGGAACAGGCCATCGCCTACATCGGCGACGACGAGCTGGTGGAAGTGACGCCCAAGGCCATCCGCCTGCGCAAGCGCGTCCTCAACCCCAGCTTCCGCAAGAAGCGGATGCGCGAAGAGGCCTGACGCGGGGATGTCGGCGCCGCAGCCGCTGACCATCCGCAGCAGCCGGCGACGGTCGGCCTTGATGCTGGTGTTTTGCCTGCTCTTCGTGGCCGGCGGCACGGCGATGATCGCCCATCCGGACAGAGGCATCGAGCGGTGGCAGGGCTGGCTGGCGACGCTGTTCTTCAGCGCCTGCGCCGCCGCCGCCGTGGTGTTGCTGCTGCGCCCGACGACGCTCAGCCTCGACGCGGAGGGCCTGGTGCTGGCGGGCGGAATGATCCGCACCCCGCGCCGTATCCCCTGGACCCAGGCCGAGCGCTTCCGCCTCTACCGGCTGCCGCGCGGCGGCCGCATGATCGGCTACGACAAGCCCCGCGATCCGCTCGCCGACACCCCGCGCGGTCTCACCGCCGCATTTCTGGGCGTCGACGGCTCGCTGCCGACCAACTGGACGATGTCCTCCGACAAGCTGGTGGCGCTGCTCAACAGCTACCGCGCCCAGGTGCTCGGCTAGCCATCGCCTGCTAGGCTCCCGCTCAGGCGCTCGTCAGAAGCGCCGGGAGGCTGTCGGATGCGTTTGCGCGCCCTGCTCGTCACGCTGCTCTTCGCCCTCGGCATTGCCGTGCCGACGCTCGCCGACGCGCCACCCGCGTCAGCGCCGCCCCTCGCCAGCCTCTGCGCGCCGGCGGGCTGCGACTTCAACGGTGCGGTGGTGGGTACGCCGCCCATCGACCCGGCCCCCACCGGCTTGTTCGGCATCGCCGCGATGCGCCCGGTGTTCGCCGGCGCTTGCAAAGTCTGCCCCTGGGGCGCGGTCGGGCTGGTGGTGAAGCAGGCGATGGCCCCCTACGGCTGGGACGTGCAGCTCTGCTACCACTGCGCCCGCTCCGACGGCCCGCGCATCGTCGCCGGCGCCAAGAAGCCGCCGCCGTGGAAGACCGGCCTTCTGCCCGGCATCATCATCGACAGCGACATCCCGCCGCCGCCCGACGCGCCCGCCGACTTCGGCGCCACCAGCGTGCAGAACCTCTGGTGGGCTTATTCCGGCACGCACCAATATGCCGGCGAGGGGCCGCGCAATAATCTGCGCCTCATCGCCACCATCCAGGCCCCCAACTGGCTGATCGTCGCCAGCCGCCATGGCGCGGGCGTCACCGACCTGGCGCAGATCAAGGACCGCACGCAGCCGACCCGCATTCTCGTCGACGAAAGCACGGCCAACGCGGTGCTCGACTGGTACGGGATCAAGAAGGCCGACATCGAGGCCAAGGGCGGCTGGATCAAGAGCGGGACCGACCCGGCCAACCGCGGCGCCTTCGACGTGGTGATCTTCGGCGGCTCGCTGGGCAACGCCCCGGAGTTCAACATCTGGTACGAACTCAGCCAGCGCTTCGATCTCGACTACCTGCGCCTGCCGGAGCCGCTGCTGACCAAGCTGGTCGCCGACCAGGACATGCAGCGCGCGACCATCCCCGATGGCCTGCTGCGCGGCATCCACCAGACCATCCCCACCGTCGGCCGCACCGGCCACGCGGTCTACACCCGCGACGACGTCCCGGACGCCTTCGCCTACGCCGTCGCCAAGGCCCTGGACGAGCAGCAGCAGCTCTTCCAGTGGAGCCACATCAGCCTCTCCTACAACGTCCACACCGTCACCCAGGCCTTCGGCGTGCCCCTGCACCCCGGCGCCGCCCGCTACTACCGCGAACGTGGCTACCTGCCGGCGACCGCCAAGCCGTAACGCCCCCATTCCGCTCTTCCCCGCGAAAGCGGGGATCCAGGCGTTTTATCGGAGGGCGCTGAGCTTTGCAGAAAAAGCCTGGGCCCCCGCTTTCGCGGGGGAGAGCGGTTCCGGTGTCCCTCTTGTAGTTTCGCGCGCGGACATTACTTTAGGTAATTGGTCTTTGACATCGTACAGAAAACCTAAGCGCCGCCCTTCGGCCGGTGCGCCCGGCGCCACAATTCGGCCCCCGTTTATATCGGCGATTTACGGTGGAAATGGCGGCGCCGACACACGCCACCCATTGAGCTTTCCTACTTCGCTTCCTTCTCCCCTTGCGGGAGAAGGTGGCCCCGAAGGGGTCGGATGAGGGGTCGATCAGAGGTTTGGGGCAGGCGCCCAGCAGGCAAGTCACCGCCGCCGGCTTGACCCCTCATCCGTCGCTTCGCGACACCTTCTCCCGCAGGGGGAGAAGGCGCGTACTTTACCCCCTAAAGCCGCAGTTCCATGAACACGTCGGCGCGGGCATAGTCGGTGGGGCGGGGTGGGACGTCGCGGAAGCCGACGGAGCGGTAGAGGCTGAGCGCCGGCGCGAGCGAGCTGTTGGTTTCCAGGTAAAGCCGGCGCGCGCCCAGCGCCTGCGCCCGCGCCACGCAAGCTTCCATCAGCGCCCGGCCGAAGCCCTTGCCCTTGTGGCCCTCGACCACCGCCATCTTGGCCACCTCGAAGCCGCCGTCCGGCATCGCCAGCAGCGCGCAGCAGCCCACCGGCGTCTCTTCCACCACCAGGAAGAACACGTGGCCGCCGCCGTCGATGATCTTGCCCTGCGGGTCGTCCAGCACCTCGGCGTCCTTCGGCTCAAGCGCGAAGTAGCGGGTGATCCAGGCCTCGTTCAGCGAGCGGAAGGCGGGCGCCAGGGCCGGATGGAAGTCGACGATCTCCATGGGCTCCATGTAAGGCATAGCCTGCCATGGCCAACCCCATCTATGCGGCGCTGCCCACCACGATCTTCACGGTGATGTCGACCCTTGCCCAGGACTTGGGCGCCATCAACCTCGGACAGGGCTTTCCCGACGAGCCGGGGCCGGAGGCGATCCGCCGCCGCGCCGCCCAGGAGTCGGTGGATGGCTACAACCAGTATCCGCCGATGCCGGGCCTGCCGGACCTGCGCCAGGCGGTGGCGCGCCACTACGCCCGCCATCAAGGCCTCGACTTCGACTGGAAGAGCGAGATCACGGTCACCTCCGGGGCCACCGAGGCGCTGGCCGCCTGCTTCCTGTCGCTGATCTCGCCGGGCGACGAGGTGGTGCTGTTCCAGCCGCTCTACGACAGCTACCTGCCGATGGTCCGCCGCGCCGGCGGCGTGGCGAAGCTGGTGCGCCTGGCGCCGCCGGACTTCCGCCTCACCCGCGCGGCGCTGGAAGCGGCGTTCACCGACAAGACCCGCCTGGTGGTGCTCAACAACCCGCTGAACCCCTCGGCCACGGTGGCGCCGGCGGCGGATCTGGCGCTGCTGGCCGAGTTCTGCGTCCGCCACGACGCGGTCGCGATCTGCGACGAGGTCTGGGAGCACGTGGTGTTCGACGGCCGCCGGCATGCGCCGCTCATCGCCGAGCCGGGCATGCGCGAACGCTGTGTGAAGATCGGCTCGGCCGGCAAGATGTTCGCCCTCACCGGCTGGAAGGTGGGCTTCATCTGCGCTGCGCCGCCGCTCACCAGCGTGATCGCCAAGGCCCACCAGTTCCTCACCTTCACCACCCCGCCTAACCTGCAGGCGGCGGTGGCCTGGGGCCTGGAGAACAGCGAGACCTGGTTCGCCGCCATGCCGGGCGAGCTCCAGGCGTCTCGCGACCGGCTCTCCGAGGCGCTGCGCCGCGAGGGCTTCGCCGTGCTGCCAAGCGCCGGCACCTACTTCCTCAATGTCGATCTGACGGCCTCCGGGATCGCCGAGGGCGACATGGACTTCTGCCTGCGCGCGGTGAAAGAGGCTGGCGTCGCCGCCATCCCGATCTCGGCCTTCTACGCCGAGGCGCCGGTGACCAACCTGATCCGGCTCTGCTTCCCCAAGCGCGCCGCGACGCTGGACGAAGGCGCCCGGCGCCTGGCCAAGGCCCGTGACCTTTCCCGTCAGGCGGCGACGTAGCGGCCGGGCGTCACCCCGAACTGGCGCCGGAAGGCGGCGATGAAGGCGCTGGGACTTTCGTAACCGGCATCAAGGGCGGTGACCGACACGCTGACGCCCGCCGCCAGCCGGGTGATCGACCAGATCAGCCGCGCCTTCTGCCGCCAGGCTTCCAGCGTCAGCCCCGTCTCCGCCGGAAACAGCCGCTGCAGGGTGCGCAAGGACGCGCCGGCGCGGCGGGCCAGATCGCTTAAGGTCGCGTCCGTCCCTGGCGTCTCCTGCAGCTGCTCGGCCAGCGCCAGCGCCCGCCGGTCGCGCGGCAGCGGCAGGGCGAGGTCCAGCCGCCGCGCCTGGGTCAGCAGATCGATCAGCAGCCGCGCCAGCCGGTCCTGCTCGGGCTTGTCCGGGTGCAGCATGCGCAGCTTCAGGATGTGCAGGATCAGCTCGCGCAGCAGCGGCGCCACCTCGATCACCTCCGGCAGGGTGGGCAGCGGCTCGGCCAGCTCCGGACAGATGTAGAGAAACCGGGTCGCCACCTCGCCTCGCATGACGATCTCGTGCGGCACGCCCGCGGGCAGCCAGATCGCCCGCGTCGGCGGCGCCAGCCACGCCGTGGCGTCGCTGGTCACGCGCATCACCCCAGTGTTGCAGAACGCCAACTGGCCCCAGGGGTGGTCGTGGCGGTCGAGACGCAGGCCGTCTGGGTAGGTGGAGGCCGCCGAACGGATCAGGTAGCCGTCGCCGTAGCTCACGGCGTCTTGCCCAGGCCCTCGATGCGCGCTCGTTCACCGGCATCGTACTGCATCGCGCTTACGAGGTTGCCTTCGGTGTCTTCGAAATAGATCAGCCGGCCCACGCCTTCGATGTAGAGCGGCCTGCTGACCGCTTTGCCCCCGGCGCGCTCCAGCGCCGCAATCGTGGCGGCGAGGTCGTCGATGGCCATGCTGCCCTCGAACCCGGCCATGCGCACGCCGGGTTTCAGCTCGCGCCGGTGTTGCAGCGCGATGATCGCGCCGTCGCAGACATTGAGGGCCTGGTAATATTCGGGCGGCCCCCAAGGCTCGAGCTTCCAGCCGAACACCGTCTCGTAGAAGGCTTTGGCTCGCGGCACGTCGTCGGCGTTGAGGGCAAAGTGACGGAACTTCGCGGCCATGCGCCGGCTCCTTCGATTGCGCTGGCGCAGCTTCGCGCGGCCGGGCGCACGACGCCAGCGCGATATCGCGCCAACTTCTGTCGCGCACGCGCCAAGCTGCGCCGCGCTGATTGATCCGCCGCCCGCGCCGGCGCTAGCGACCGGCCCGAACAGGATCCTCACCATGCTGGTCGATCCGAAGCTGGAGGCGCTGATTGCGCGGCTGCAGGCGCAGAGCAAGGCGCAGGAGTCGGCGACGCCGGCCTACTTCCAGAGCCGCGCGGCGGCCGGCCGCACCGACTTCTCCGTTATGGACGCTGAAGACCACGCCCACTTCGCCGACAAGCTTGTGGCCCTCGAAGTGGACAAGGCCGAGTTCTGCTACGGCCTCTGCCGCGCCATCGGCGCGCGCCGGATGGTCGAACTGGGCACGTCGTTCGGGGTCTCGACGCTCTACCTGGCCGCTGCTGTGCGGGACAATGGCGGCGGCGTGGTCATCGGCGCCGAACACGAGCCGGCCAAAGCCAAAGCCGCCCGCGCCAACTTCGCCGAAGCTGGCCTCGCTGCGTTCATCGATCTGCGCGAGGGCGACCTTCGCGAGACGCTGCGGGATCTGTCGGGCCCGATCGACTTCGCGCTGTTCGACATCTGGACGCCAATGGCGCTGCCCGCGCTCGAGCTGATCTTTCCGCACCTGCGCCCAGGCGCCGTGCTCTGCGCCGACAACACCGCCCAGCCCCGCACCCGCGCCGGCTACGCCGACTACTTCGCCTTCATCGCCGCCCCGGCCCACGGCCTGCGCACGATGACGCTGCATCGAGCGGTTCGAGGGCATGGACCAGGACGAACTCGGCGTCTGGACCCCGGAACCCGGAACCGGCGTGGCCTGGTTCAAGGACCCGGATGGCAACCTGCTGTCAGTGAGCCAATGGGAACGATGAGCGTGGCGGCCTAACGGGCCCCGTTACGCGCGCTTAATATTCGCGGATTGCTATAGATTAATGAACTGAAGTTAAGCAAGCTTACGAGGATGTAAGAAAGTCTCCAATAGTTCATGACCTCGATTTAACTCGGTCGTCAGCAAGTATTCATCTAGAAACTCGCCGTGGACGCAAGCGACAACGCTTCACGGGAGAGTGACATCATGAACATCCGCATTTTCGCTATCGCCGCCGCCATCGCCTCGATCGGGGCGGCCGCTCAGGCCGACGGTCTCAAGGTGCCGGTCGGCGCCCTCAACAGCCCCGACCAGGCGCGCTCCTTCGACCAGCGCCTCGACGCCGCGGCTCAGCAATTCTGCGCCGGCCGCTACGGCCCCGCCGCCCTCGACGAGATGGCCACCTGCAAGCAGGCGATCCGCGACGAAGCGGTCGCTCAGCTCACCCCGGCCCAGCAACAAGCCTACGCCGCGGCGCGCCGCCCCGCCACGGCGCTGGCCAGCAACGACCGCTAGCCCCAAGCTGCTTGCGTCGTTCAGGCGGGGCCGGCCCTTCCCAGGCCGGCCCCGTTTTGAGTCCTCCGCCGTCGGCGGAGGCGTCTGCCTGTCAGGGCTTGGTCAGCGTCCTGGTCCAGTCCTGCGTCACGCAGAGGATGCCGATGCACCCCTTGACCGTCAGGTCGGCGTTGGCGGCCAGGTTGAACTTGCTGTCGAAGGTGTTGCCCGACCCCGGATCGTAAATTTTGCCGGCCCACACCCCGCCGCCGGCAGGCGTGAAGCCGCTGAGCAGGTTCAGACCGAGAATGGGGCGGTTGCGCAGCGCGGGGTTGGGGTTCTTGGAGTCGACCACCGCGTGGCCGTTCGCGTCCAGCGGTTTGGCCAGGGCCGTCAGCGCGCCGCACAGCTGGCTGGGCGAGCCCGGACAAGGCGCTATGGTCACGATCGTTCGCCCGCCCAGATAGTGCCAGGCGCCAAGCACGGTCGGTGCGCCAGCGTTCGCCACCGACCCGGACAACGCTGAGATCGTCACCAGGATCGTCGCCAACTTGTGCATAGAATTTCCTTGGCCAGAGACGCGGCGCCCGCGCGGCATCACTTCGCTCAGCGCGCCTTGATGCACAACCATGGTGAAGGTTTGACGGGCGGCGTCAGTTCCCGAGCGGCGTCAGCCCGAAGAACGCCGCCGCCTTCTGCTGCACGCTGACGCCCTCGGTCTTCTGCAGCGCGGCGTCGATGTTCTGCAGGAAGTGGTCGGCGCCCGGCACGACGTCGAGCGTGTAGCTGGCGCCGGCGGCGGTCATGGTCGCTTCCGAGCGCGCCTCGGACTTGTAGGCGGTGTCGGAGAGGCCCTTCCCGCGCCCGCCGGCCATGGGCACGTTGGCGTCGATGGCGCCGTGGATCGCCAGGACGCGCCGGCCGGCCGCCGCCGGGCAGCTGGTTCCGTCGATGGTCAGCGGCCCGGAGATCGGCACGATGGCGGCGAACACGCCGGCTTCGCAGACCTCGCGCTGGATCATCATCGCGCCGTTGGAGTGGCCGATGCCGAACACGCGGGACGGCGCGACGGCGTACTTGGCCGCAAGCGACGCGGCGGCCGCCTTCACGTAGGCGACGTCGTCCACTTCGGTCTGCGCCGGCACGCCGCAACAGCCGCCGCCGGCGTTCCAGCCTTTGAACTGATCGCCCATCATCCGCGTCACCGCCGTGCCGTTCAGGTACGCGACGACGAAGCCGTCCTGGTCGGCCAGCTGGTTCAGGTTGAGCGCGGTCTCGGCCTCGCCGCCGACGATGTGCGCGGCGCTGCCCAGCCCCCCGTGCAGCACCAGTACCAGCGCCCGCGCTTCGGGCGGCGCCAGGCGGTCCGGCGCGTAGACGATCACGTCGCGCCCCTGGAAGCTGACCGTGGTCTGAGTGCCGGCGAGCGCGGGCGCGGCGGCGAGGGTCAGGGCGAAGGCAAGGAGCGTGGCGACGGCGCGGTGCGGCATGGCTCAGATAACGGCCGAGCGCCGCCATTCCGTCGCCGCCGCCGCGCCCGCCAAGTCAGGCCGCCCGGGCGAGCGCTGCCGCCACCGCGTCGAAGAACGGGTGGTCGCAGAAGACGTAGTTCTCCAGCACTCGGCCGTCCGGCGCGATGCGCATGCGGTCGAGCCCGTCGAAGCTCACCCGACGGCCCTCCACGCTCGCCGTGCCGATCCAGCGCAGGAAGCGCAGGTCGCCGGCTTCGACATACTCAGGCACGCTCAGCGACAGATCCGGCCCGGCGCGCACCACCGCCTCCAGCACAGCCATGTAGTCGGCCGCACCCCGCGCCAGCCCGATCGGCCGCGGCCAGTGGCCGACAATGTCGCCGGTCATGGAGTCCCGCGCTCTGGCCACCAACGCAAGGCTGGGATTGGCCCAGAACCCCCTGAACCCCTCCACCGACCAGGGCCTCGCGCGTTCGACCACGTCCGTCATGGCTCTCTCCTCCGTCGAGATGACCAGACCGATGTGCCCGCGCCGGCGCCGGGGGGCGATTACCGGCGACGTAGGACCTGCGGGAAGACAGGGGGGCGCGCTCCCTGGTGGAGCCGAGCGGAATCGAACCGCTGACCTCCTCATTGCGAACGAGGCGCTCTACCAACTGAGCTACGGCCCCACTTCGCCTTAAGCGAAGGGCGCGGCACATAAGGGCGGGGCCCTGGCGGTGTCAAGGCGACGGTCCGGCGCCAAGCCACGCTCGGGCGCGCCTTGCCGCGGCGGTGCGACGCGGGGTAGCTAGGCCACCCTTGCGGGAGCCGTCTGGCCCATGGTCGCGCTGATCCAGTTCGCCTACTTCATCGTCAACGCGCTGCTCTCGGCGGTGGTGATCGTGATCATCGCCTGGGTGATCGCCGGCTGGCTGGTGTTCTTCGAAGTGTTGAACATGCGCAACCGCACCGCGCGCGCCATCGTCGACATGCTGGACCGGATCGTGACGCCGATCATGCGGCCGCTGCGGCGCATCGTGCCGCCGCTGGGCGGGCTGGACCTCACCCCGTTCCTGGTGCTGCTGGTGATCACCGGCATGCAGAACTATCTGCTGCCGGCGTTCTTCGGCTGGCTGATGACGCTGGTCGCTGGACCGGCAATGGGTACGGCGACTATCGGCTAAGTCGCGCGCTCTGTTCCCCTCCCCCTTGCGGGGAAGGGTTAGGGATGGGGGTGTCAGCTCGGTCTTTCCGGTCGGCCCGCTAGTCACTTGGCGCTGAGCGGACACCCCCACCCCCGACCCCTCCCCGCAAGGGGGAGGGGAGACAGCGGGGCGGCTTGGGAAGCAAACCGGCGGCTGGCGCGTTCTTCGCCCATGGCCGGCACCAGACCCAATACCGCCGGACCCGCGGCGACCACCGTTTCGCCCGGTTCCAGCATGCAACCGCAAGCCGTCCGCCGGCCGTGGGCCGCCGCGCCGCCGCGACGCGGCTGGCGGGCGGTTCCGGCGCCGCTGCGCTGGCTGGGCGGCGCGTTGGCGACGCTGGCGCTCGCCGTGGCGGTGTTCCTGTGGCTGTTCCAGTGGAACTGGCTGCGGGGGCCGATCGCCGACTACGCCTCCGCGCGGCTGGCGCGGCCCGTGGCGATCCACGGCAATCTCTCGGCCCACATCTTCAGCTGGACCCCCAGCCTCACCGGCGAGGAGGTGACCGTCGGCCAGCCCGCGTGGGCTGGCGGCGGCGACATGGCGACGTTCCCCAGCCTCACCCTCTCGGTGGATCTGCGCCAGCTGCTGCGCGGCCGCCTGGTGCTGCCGCTGGTGCGGGCCGAGCGCCCGACGATCACGCTGCAGCGCGACGCCAGCGGGCGCAACAACTGGACCTTCGGGGCCCAGACCACAGCGACGCCGCAGCCGCTGCGGCTGCCCGCGATCCAGCATCTCGCCATCGACGACGGCCAGCTCACCCTCAGCGATGCGCGGCGCAAGCTCACCTTCACCGGCGTGGTGTCGTCCAACGAGCGTGTCGCCGGCTTTGGGCGCGGGCGCTTCACGCTCACCGGCCTCGGCCGGCTGAACGGCGCGGCGTTCAGCGCCGACATCCACGGCGGCACGCTGCTGCAGGTCGACCCGGACAAACCCTACCCGTTCGTCGGCGACATCCACGCCGGCGCCACTCACATCCTGGCGCAAGGCTCGATCCGCCGGCCGTTCGACCTCGGCGTGATGACCGCCGCCACCCACGTCACCGGCCCGGACATGGCCGAGCTCTACGATCTCACCGGCTTCACCCTGCCCAATTCGCCGCCTTACGACCTGACGCTCGATCTCGACCGCAACGACGCCCGCTTCAACCTGACGCACATTCATGGCCGCGTCGGCGACAGCGATGTCGCCGGCCAACTCGTGGCTAGCGAGACGAACGGCCGCCGCGACCTCACCGGCGCCCTGGCCTCGCACCGGCTGAAGCTCGCCGACCTCACCGCGATTATCGGCGGCGCGCCGCGCTCGGTTATGCGGGGCACAGTGACCTCGCCGCTGCAGAAAGCTGAAGCGGCGAAGCTGTCGGCGCAGGGCCGGATTTTGCCCGACGCGCCGCTGGACGTGGCCCGCGTGCGCCAGATGGACGCCGACGTCAGCTACAAGGCCGAGACCGTGGACGCTGGCCCGCTGCCGATCCGCCAGGTGTCGCTGCACGCGCGGCTCGACCACGGCCTGCTGACCGTCGACCCGCTGGCGATGACGCTGCCCCAGGGCGCGCTCTCCGGACAGCTGCGCATCGACGCCCGCTCCGCCGTTCCGGTCACCGGCCTCGATCTTACGCTGGCCCGAGCCCGGGTCGAAGAGTTGCTGCCGGCGGTGAAGGGCGCGGCCGGCGTCAGCGGCGCGCTGTCGGCCAGGGCGCGGCTGGGCGGCGCCGGCGCGTCGGTGCGCGCCTTTGCGGCCAATTCCAGCGGCGTGGTGGCGGTGGCGATCCCGCAGGGCCAGATGCGCCAGCTGTTCGCCGAACTGCTGGGCCTCGACGTCGGCAAGAGCCTCTTCCTCTATCTCTCCCACGACCAGTCGCCGACGCCGATCCGCTGCGCCGTGGCCGAGTTCCGCGACCGGGGCGGGGTGCTGACGGTGGATCGCTTCCTGATCGACACCGCGGCGGTGCAGGCTGAGGGCAAGGGCTGGATCGACCTGCGCAACGAGACGCTCAACCTCGCCATCGAGGGCAAGCCGAAGCATTTCCGGCTGATCCGCATCTCCGCGCCGATCACCATCAAGGGCCGACTGGACTCGCCGAAAATGAGCCTCGACCTTGGCCACGCCGCCGGGCAGGCGGCGGTAGGCGGCCTCCTGGGCGCCCTGGTCAACCCGGTGGCGGCGGTGCTGCCCTTCATCAGCTTCGGCGGACCCAAGGACGCCGACTGCGCCGCGCTCCTGGCGCAGACGCCGGCATAACCAAAGCTGCGGCATTGAACCGCCCGGCCGCAGGGGCTTTATGGTTTTTCAGCCTTCCCTGGTTAGGCGTTGTCCGTGCCCTCGTTCTCCCAGCCAGCCGCCCGACCCGCGCCGCGCGGCCCCGAAGCGCACGGCTACCGCCCGCGCTCGCCGTGGCGCTGGCTGCTGGCGATCCCGGCGATCCTCGGCGTGATGCTGGGTCTGGGCGCGATCGCCGCCGCCGGCATCGCCGCGCTCTACCTGCGCGACGTGCCACCGCTGCCGTCCAACGACGCACTGCAGGGCATCCGCCGCTCGCCCGGCATGACTTTTCTCGACCGCAACGGCGCCGTGATCGCCACCCGCGGGGCGAAGAATGGCCAAGCCGTGACCCTGGCCAGCCTGCCGGCCTACGTGCCCAAGGCCTTCCTGGCGGCGGAGGACCGGCGCTTCTACCAGCACGGACCCATCGACCTGCACGCTGTGCTGCGCGCGGTGGTGGCCGACCTGCGCGCTCATCGCTCGGCCGAAGGCGCTTCGACGCTGTCGCAGCAGCTGGCGCGCACGCTGTTCCTGCAGCGCGACCAGTCGCTGAAGCGCAAGGTGCAGGAAGCCGATCTCGCCTGGCAGCTGGAGCAGCGGCTCTCGAAGGACCAGATCCTCGAACTCTACATGAACCACAGCTTTTACGGCGACGGCGCGTATGGCCTGGACGCGGCGGCGCAGACCTATTTCAGCAAGCCGGCGAGCCAGCTGACCCTGGCCGAGGCGGCGACGCTGGCCGGCCTGCCGAACGCGCCGACGCGGCTGGCGCTGACCACCAACATGCCGGCCGCGCTCGCCCGCGAACGTCACATCCTGCAAGTGATGCGCGACGAGAACTGGATCGACGATGGCCAGTTGACCGCGGCGACCAACACCCCGCCGACGCTGGTCCTGGCCAGCCACCCTGGCGAGGGCGACAACGGCTACATCCTCGACATGGCCGCCGAACAGGCCACCCAGCTCACCGGCGGCGCGACGCCCGACCTGATCGTGCGCACCACCATCGATCCGGCGCTGCAGGCAACGGCGGTGGGCGACGTGCGAGGGGTGGTGCTGAAAGAGGGGCTGAAGCGTCACGTGTCGCAAGGCGCGCTGGTCTCGCTGGCGCCTGACGGCGCGATCCTGGCGATGGTCGGCGGGCTCAATCACGACGCTTCCAGCTTCAACCGCGTCACCCAGGCGCATCGCCAGCCGGGCTCGTCGTTCAAGGCTTTCGTGTTCGGCGCGGCGGTGGAGAAGGGCGACACGCCCTGGACCACCAGCCTCGACGCCCCGATCACGCTGGCCGGGTGGTCGCCCGAGAACTATGAGCGCGACTACGCTGGCGAGGTCACGCTGACCGACGCGCTGGCCCGCTCGCTGAACACCGTCTCGGTGCGGCTGACCGAGCAGGTGACGCCGCGCGGCGTCGCCGCCTTCGCCCGGCGGCTTGGCCTCACCGACATCCCGCTCGATCCCGGTCCTTCGATCGCGCTGGGCGCGTACGAAGTGACGCCGCTGGAGCTGGCCACCGGCTATCAGGTCTACCAGACCGGCGGCGGCCTGACGCAGCCCTACCTGGTGAGCCAGGTCTCATCGACCAGCGGCGCGGTGCTTTACAACCATGCGGTTTCGGCCCCGACCCCGGTGCTGGACCCGCTCTACGCCACTCGCATGATCACCATGCTGAAGCAGGTGGTGCTGGCCGGCACCGGCACGGGCGCCAACATCGGCCGGCCGGAAGCCGGCAAGACCGGCACCAGCCAGAATTGGCGGGACGCCTGGTTCGTCGGCTTCACGCCGGACGTGCTGACCGCGGTCTGGGTGGGCAACGACGACGGCGCGCCGATGGCCAAAGTCACCGGCGGCGAGTTGCCGGCCGAGATCTGGCGCAAATACATGACCGTCGCGGAGGCCAAACTGCCCGCCCGCGACTTCCCCTGGCTGGTCCCCGAGCAGCCGGGCGGCGTAACCGCGATTCCAGTGGTCAACGACGAGAGCGGCCAGGGCTACGAGGACGAGCCGACCATCGATGCGCCGCCGGACACGACGGCGGGCGGCCAGGGCCCGCCGATGGGGCCGCCCGGTCAGGTCGACGGCGACGCCCCCAGCTTCGGCCGCAGCGACGGCGACAGTTACGCCGAGGACGGAGGGCGCGATGCGCCGCCCGGCCGCTATCCACCGCCGCCGAACGGCGACGATCCGCCCCCGCAGGCCGATCGCGGGCCGCCGGTCTGGTCCGGCCAGCCGTCGGGTCGGGGCTACTACTATGATCCCGGGCCGCCTCCAGGCGCCGACCAGCGCCAGCGGCTGCCGGCGCCGGACGAAATGCCGGCTGACGCGGAGCCGCGCTATCGGTATTGATTCCGCGCAGCGATTGCCAGCGAGCGCTTTGATGTCCTGGACCGACGACGGCCGTGTTTCCACCCCACCGTCCAGCGTCGTCTACGCCGCGGCCGGCGTGCTGCTGGTCGTTGCGCTGGCGGGCGTGGGCTTCGGCCTGCAGACCGGCTGGCGCGACACCGGCCGGCCGGAAGCCGGCTCCGTCGACGACCAGCTCTCGCCCGGCCAGGCGACCGCGGCGCAGCCCATCGTCGACATTCAGTCGGCCGAGCAGCAGCCGCCCGCCGCCGCGCCGTCCAACGCCGTCGCCGCCGACTCCGAGGAAGCCGACTCCAACGACATCGCCGCCAAGACCGCGGCGGCTCAGGCCGTGCAGTCCAAGACCTCGCAGTCGCCGCAGAACATCGACGATATCCTCACCTCGAGCAGCGAGAAGCCGCAAGCGCCGGCCAAGCCGAGCACCGACGAGGACGCCCCCAACACCGGCAAGACGGACGTACCGTTCTAGGGGCCGCTGGCGCGCTCAAGTTCCCTTCCCCCTTGCGGGGAAGGGTTAGGGATGGGGGTGCTGGCTGTGCCTCGCCGGCTAGCGGGCAGGTGATCTGACGATGAGCTGACACCCCCACCCCCGACCCCGCCCCGCAAGGGGGCGGGGAGGACTGATGGAGATCAGCTGGTGACGTCGAGCAGCGACTGCTGTTCCTGTTCGGCGCTCTGCAGCGCTTCCAGCGAGAAGGCGAAGGCGCGGCTGGCCTGCAGCTGGTTGGTGACCTCGGCGATGGGGTCGATCTCGGGCGTTTCGACCATGCCGGAGACGCCGGCCACCGGCGAGGTCGGATCGTAAGTCAGCACCGAGCCGGGTTTCAGCGTCACCGCCCGGGCCACCACGCCGCCGCCGGCCACGGCGCTTTGCGCCACGCCCTGCGCCTGATAACCCTCCGACCCGACGGCGGCGGTGTCGTCGGCGTTGGCGAGATTGGCGGCGGACACGCTGACCCGCAGGGTCGCGGCGGCGAGGCCGGAGGCGGCGATGGCGGCGGCGGGCGTCATAACGTCGCACCTTGCGCGCGCCACGCTTAAGACCCCGCCAAAACATGTGGTTGCGGTGTTCTTAAGCATATTCAGGCGGTTGCGGGAGAGTGCATGCGGGTTCTGGTCACGGGCGGCGCGGGGTTCATCGGCTCGGCGGTCTGCCGCCACCTGGTGCTGGACCTGGGCGACACGATCCTCAACTTCGACAAGCTGACCTACGCGGCCAATCCCGCGTCGCTGGCCGAGGTTGCGTCCTCGCCCCGCTATGGCTTCCGCCAGGGCGATGTCTGCAATGCGGCGCAGCTGAAGGCGGCGTTCGAGTCGTTCGAGCCGGACGCGGTGCTGCACCTGGCGGCCGAGACCCATGTCGACCGCTCCATCGACAGCGCCCGGCCGTTCGTCGAGACCAACGTCATGGGGGTGTTCACGCTGCTGGAGACGGTGCGCGCCTACCTGGCGTCGCGGCCGGCGCTGGCGCCCGGTTTCCGCTTCCTGCACCTCTCCACCGACGAGGTGTTCGGCAGTCTGGGAGATCAGGGCCACTTCACTGAAACCTCGCCGTATCAGCCGTCGTCGCCCTACTCGGCCTCGAAGGCCGCGGGCGATCACCTGGCGCGCGCCTGGGGGGCGACCTACGGCCTGCCGGTGATGGTGGCCAACTGCTCCAACAACTACGGCCCGCGCCAATTCCCCGAGAAACTGGTCCCGCTGATCATCCTCAACGGCCTGGAGGGCAAGCCGCTGCCGGTCTACGGCGCCGGCGCCAACGTACGCGACTGGCTCTATGTCGAGGACCATGCCCGGGCGCTGGGGACCATTCTGGCGCGCGGGACGCCGGGCGAGACCTACGCCATCGGCGGCCGCGCCGAGCGCGCCAATCTCGCCGTGGTCGAGACCATCTGCGATCTGCTGGACGACGCCGCGCCACGCCTCGGCAATACGCCCCGCCGCGACCTCATCCAGTTCGTCACCGACCGCCCCGGCCACGACCACCGCTACGCCATCGACTGCTCGAAGATCGAACGCGAGCTCGGGTGGAAGCCGCAGGTAAGCTTCGAGGATGGCCTGCGCGAGACCGTGCGCTGGTACCTGGACCGCGGCGACTGGTGGGGGCCTTTGCGCGAGCGCTACGACGGGCAGAGATTGGGACGGGGCTAGGGAAAGGGCTCAACGCCTCAGTCCTCCCCGCCCCCTTGCGGGGCGGGGTCGGGGGTGGGGGTATCGGCTCGGAGCTTGGAGAATGGCGTCGCGCGCCGCTAGTCGGCTGACGCACAGATCGCACCCCCACCCCTAACCCCTGCCCGCAAGGGGGAGGGGGACGCGCCCTTCGCGGCGCATCCCGGGTTCGAGAAGAAGGCTGAGTCTCTACGCCGCCGGGGCGATCGCCCGGGGCAGCTTGAAGGTCACCGTTTCCTGGCGGGTGGCGATCTCCTCGATCTGCACGTCGTAGCGTTCCTGCAGGGCCGCCAGCACGCCTTGCACCAGCAGCTCAGGGGCCGAGGCGCCGGCGGTGAGGCCCAGTGTCGTCACGCCCTCGAACCAGCTCCAGTCGATGTGCGCCGCCTCGTCGATGAGCCTGGCCTCGCGGGCGCCTGCCTTGGTGCCAACTTCCACCAGCCGCACCGAGTTGGACGAGTTGCGCGCGCCCACCACCAGCAAGAGGTCGCAGCGATCGGCCAACGCCTTCACCGCTTCCTGGCGGTTGGTGGTGGCGTAGCAGATGTCTTCCTTGTGCGGCGCGGCGATCTCCGGGAAGCGCGTGCGCAGCGCATCGACCATGTCGCCGGTGTCCTCCAGCGATAGCGTCGTCTGGGTGACGAAGGCGAGGTTGGCTGGATCGCGCGGGGTGAAGGCCTCCGCCTCCGCCGCATTCTGGATCAACGTGACCGCGCCTGGCGGCAGCTGGCCCATGGTGCCCACCACTTCGGGGTGGCCGGCGTGGCCGATGAGCACGATCTCGCGGCCCTCGGCGTAGTGCCGCTCGGCTTCCACGTGCACCTTCGAGACCAGCGGGCAGGTGGCGTCGAGGTAGATCATCTGGCGCTGCACCGCCTCGGCCGGCACCGACTTGGGCACGCCGTGCGCCGAGAACACCACCGGACGGTCGTCCGGGCACTCTTCCAGCTCTTCGACGAAGATCGCGCCGATCTCGCGCAGCCGCTCGACCACGTGGCGATTGTGGACGATCTCGTGGCGCACGTAGACCGGCGCGCCGTACTTCTCGATCGCCCGCTCCACGATCTGGATGGCGCGGTCGACGCCGGCGCAGAAGCCGCGCGGGCTGGCGAGGAGGACTTTGAGAACGGGTCGCATCGACGCGGAACCTAGTTGTTCGAGCCCCCGCGCGCCAGCGCCGCGTTGCCGCGCCGCCGATATGCCATTATCAGGCGCATCAGGTCCGGCTCGCCGCGCGCGGCTGAGTTTCGGGAGAGTTTGCATGCGCCCCTTCGCCCGCTACGCCTTTGTCGCCTCTGCCGTTCTGGCCCTGCTGCCAGGGCTGCCGGCGTATGCCCAGGGCGGTCCCGGCGGGGGCGGTGGTGGGGGCGGCCAGAGCGACGACGACGCCAAAAAGGCCAAGCGCGACGCGGAGTGGGGCACCGACGCCAAGCAGCTCGACCTGCCGCAGCTGCGCAACGCCGGCCCGTGTCCGTATGTGAAAGTGCTCTACGACGCGGCCCGCTACGTCGAGGTGAAGGGCGGCGACCTCTCCAGCAAGAACGTCGGCTTCACCGGTGAGATCGAGAACCTGGCCTCGGCCTGCGAGTACAAAAGCGACCAGCCGATCCAGGTGCAGGCGCAGCTGCTGTTCGAACTTGGCCGCGGTCCGCAGGCCGAAGGCGCCTCGCACGTTTATCGCTACTGGGTGGCTGTCACCGATCGCAACCGCGCGGTGCTGGACAAGGAATACTTCGACCTGCCGGTCACCTTCCTGTCCGGTCAGGACCGGGTGCAGAAGACCGAGAACGTGTTCGGCATCACCATTCCCCGGGCCGACGTGCACGTCAGCGGCGCCAACTTCGAAGTGCTGGTGGGCTTCGACGTCACCAAGCAGATGGCCGACATGAACGCGTCGGGCGAGCGCTTCCTCGCCAACGCCGGCCAGACCCAGACCGCGGCCGTCGCCAGCGGCGCCAGCGCCGGCGCACCCAGCGACAAATGACCGACCTGAGGGCCGACCTTGGCGAGGCGGTCGGCGCCGCCTTCGCTGAGGCGGGCCTTGACGCCAGCTTCGGACGGGTGACCCCGTCCGACCGGCCCGACCTTGCCGATTTCCAGTGCAACGGCGCGCTGGCCGCCGCCAAGGCGGCTGGGCGCAATCCGCGCGAGATCGCGGCGGCGGTGGCCGCGCGGCTGGAGGCGGATGCCCGCTTTGACGCGGTGAGTGTCGCCGGGCCCGGCTTCGTGAACCTGAAGCTCAGCGCCGCCGCGCTGACGGCCCGCGCGATCGGCGTGGCCGCCGATGATCGGGCGGGCGCCGGCCGTGTCGGAACACCGCGCCGCGTCCTCATCGACTACGGCGGCCCCAACGTCGCCAAGGAAATGCACGTCGGGCACCTGCGCTCGTCGATCATCGGCGAGGCGATCAAGCGCATCTACCGCTTCCGCGGCGACGAGGTGATCGGCGACGCTCACTTCGGCGACTGGGGCTTCCAGATGGGTCTCCTGATCAGCGCCGTGCTCGACGCTGACGTGACCCTGGCCGAGCTGATGGCCGCGTTCGAGGCCGCGCCGGGCGACGCCGCCCGCGAGGCGCTGCTGGCCCGCGTCAGCGCCACCGTCTCGCTGGAAGACCTCGACCGCATCTACCCGGCCGCCGCCGCCCAGGCGAAGGAAGACATCGCCTATCGCGAGCGCGCCCGCCGCGCCACGGCGGAGCTGCAGGCCGGCCGCGCCGGGTACCGGCTGCTGTGGGCACACTTCGCCAGCGTCACCCGCGCCGCGCTGACCCGCGACTTCCACGCCCTCGGCGTCGATTTCGATGTCTGGAAGGGCGAGAGCGACGTCAACGACCTGATCGAACCGATGGTGGCCGAGCTTCGGACCAAGAACCTGCTGTTCCCCGATCAGGGCGCCGAGATTGTCCGCGTGGCGCGCAACGACGACAAGCGCGAGCTGCCGCCGCTCCTGGTGGTCTCGTCGGAAGGCTCGGCCATGTACGGGACCACCGACCTGGCCACGATCCTCGATCGCAAGCGGTACTTCGACCCTGAGCAAGCGCTCTACGTCGTCGATCAGCGCCAGGCCGACCACTTCGAGGTGGTGTTCCGCGCCAGCTACCTGGCTGGCTACGCTGCCGAAGGCCAGCTGGAGCACGTCGGCTTCGGCACCATGAACGGGACCGACGGCAAGCCGTTCAAGACGAGAGCCGGCGGCGTGCTGAAGCTGCGCGACCTCATCGAAATGACCAGCGAGAAGGCGCGCGAGCGGCTGCACGAGGCAGGGCTCGGCGAGACGCTGGCGCCGGAGGAGTTCGAGGCCACGGCGCTGAAGGTGGCGGTGGCGACGCTGAAGTTCGCCGACCTCGCCAACTTCCGCGGCACCTCCTACGTCTTCGACCTCGACCGCTTCTCGTCCTTCGAGGGCAAGACCGGTCCCTACCTGCTCTACCAAGCGGTGCGGGTGAAATCGCTGCTGCGGCGCGCGGCGGAGGAAAGCGTGGTCGCCGGGCCGATCGCCATCGCCGAGCCGGCCGAGCGCGAACTGGCGCTGGCGCTGGACGCCGTCGACCACGCCCTGGCGGAAGCCTACGACAAGAAGGCCCCGCACTTCCTGGCCGAGCACGCTTACCGGCTGGCCGCCGCGTTCTCCAAGTTCTACGCCGCCTGCCCGATCCTCAGCGCGCCGCCGGACGTGCGCGCCTCGCGTCTGGCGCTGGCGGCGGCCGCGCTCAAGCAGCTGGAGCTGGCCCTGGACCTGCTCGGCATCGCGGTCCCCGAGCGCATGTGACGGCGGCGCGGCGCGTGCTAGCGTGGCGCCCGCGAGGACGTCGGGGATAGTTGGACAGATGCGCGGGTGGCGCTTTGCGGTTCCGTTCGCTTTCCTCGCGCTGGCGCCGCTCGGCTACCAGCTGGGCGGGCTCTTCACCTTCAGCGTCCTGGCCGCGACGCCGCTGATCCTCACCCTCGGCGATGGCCTGCTGGGCGACGATGACGCCGCGCCCGCGCCGGCCGGCCGCGAGACCTACCGGCTGCTGCCCTGGCTCTACATCCCGCTGCAGCTGGCGGTGGTCGCCTGGGCCGGCTGGACCGTCGCGCAGCCGGCGACGTCGCTCTTCCAGGCCGTGGCCCTGACGCTCTCCTGCGGGCTCACCATGGGCATTTTCGGCTTCCTGGCCGCCCACGAGATGGTGCACAGCCGCCGCGCGGTCGAGCGCGCCGCCGGCCTCGCCATGCTGGCGCCGCTGCTCTACCTGCACTTCTCCATCGCCCATCTCCAGGGCCACCACCGGCGGGGCGCGACCTACGAGGATCCCGCCAGCGCTCGCCTGGGCGAGAGCGCCTATGCGTTCCTGATCCGCTCGATTGGCGGCCAGTGGCGCGAGGCCTGGGGGTACGAGCAGGCGCGCATCGCCCGCGCCGGCCGGGGCGTGAACCGGCTGATCCCCTTCGCCGCCGCGCAGATCGTGCTGATCGCCGCGGTGGCCGCATTCAGCTTGCGCGCTCTGGGCTTCTTCCTCGCCGACGCGGCGCTGGCCGTGGTGATGCTGGAGCTGTTCAACTACGTCGCTCACTACGGCCTGCAGCGGCGCGTCGGCCCCGACGGGCGGCCCGAGCGCCTCGCCCCGCGCCACTCCTGGAACTCCAGCCGCCAGGTCAACAACGCGGCGCTCTTCAACATGGGCCGCCACGCCGACCACCACCGCTTCTCCGCCCGCGTCTATCAGGAGCTGGAGGTGCTTGATGGCGGCTCGCTGCTCCCCGCCGGCTACGCGCTCGCCATCCTCACCGCGCTCGTCCCGCCGTTGTGGTTCCGGGTGATGGACCGGCGGGCGCTGGCGGCGCTCGGCGACGCGCCTGTGGACAGCGGCGCCAGGGCGGCGGATGGGCGCGCCGCCGCGGCTTGACTCGGGGTCCGGCGTTCACCAGTTTCGCGGTCGCTCTCGCGGGAGAGGCCGGGACCATCGAGCCCGGCGCCGAAGGCGCAACCGCCCCGGAAACGCTCAGGCAAAAGGACCGCGCGAGCCGATAGACGCTGGAAAGAGCCGCCGGTCATCGGGCGGGCTCGCCGAAGGAGCAAGGGCGCGACCGGAGCTATCTGGGCGCTCGGAATCTCTCAGGCGCCAGGACAGCGGGGGCGATAGAAGGCGCGCCTTTCGGGGCCGCTTCGTCGTCAGCCGGAGTCCGCCAGCGTGCCTGATCTGAAGACCACGCCGCTTACCGACGCGCACCGCACCGCTGGCGCGCGCATGGTCGAATTCGCCGGCTATTCGATGCCCGTGCAATACGCGGACGGGGTGCTGAAAGAGCACCTGTGGACCCGCGAGCACTGCGGCCTCTTCGACGTCTCCCACATGGGCCCGGCCTATCTGCAGCTGAACGAGCTGACCGGCGACGGCGAGGCGGACCACGCGGCCGTCGCGGCGCTGATCGAGCCCCTGATCTGCGGCGACATCCGCGGCCTGAAGCGCGGCCAGCTGCGCTACACGCTGCTGCTCGACGACGAGGGCGGCATCGTCGATGACTTCATGATCGGCCGCCCGCTGCTCGAAGATCGCCAAGGCATGCTCTACCTGGTGGTCAACGCCGGGACCAAGGAAGGCGACTTCGTCCGCATCGCCGACGCGGCCGGCGGCGCCGCCGAGTTGATCCGCGCCGACGAAGGCGCGCTGATCGCCGTGCAGGGGCCCGAGGCGGAGGCCGTGGTCGGCGCCATCCTGCCCGAGGCAGCGGGTCTGAGCTTCATGACCCTCGACCCCAGCTTTTACGAGGACCAGCGCATCGTCGTCTCCCGCTCCGGCTACACCGGCGAGGACGGCTTCGAGATCCTGGTCCCCAAGGAGCACGCGGAGGCCCTGTGGGCGCGGCTCTGCGCCGACCCGCGCGCCAGGCCGATCGGCCTCGGGGCCCGCGACTCGCTGCGGCTGGAAGCCGGCCTGCCGCTCTATGGGCACGACCTCAACACCACCATCAGCCCCATCGAAGCGTCGCTCGATTTCGCCGTTTCCAAGCGGCGACTGAAGGCGCTGGATTTCCCAGGCGCGGCAAGGATCGCCGACGAGGCGGCCGGCAAGGTCAGCCGGCGCCGCGTCGGCCTCAGCGTCGAGGGCGCGCCGGCTCGCGAGGGCGCCGAGATCGTGGACGCTGGCGGCGCCGTGGTCGGCGTCGTCACCAGCGGCGGCTTTTCGCCGACGCTGGGCGCGCCCATCGCCATGGGCTACGTGCCGCCGGCGCTGGCCGAGCCCGGCGCCGAGCTTGGCGTCGTGGTGCGCGGCCGCACCCAAGCCGCGCGCGTCACGCCGATGCCTTTCGTCCCCCATCGCTATCGCCGCAAGGCCTGAGGAGAGAGCATGCGCTTCACCAAGGATCACGAGTGGATCGAGGCCGACGGCGACATCGCCCGCATCGGCGTCACCGCCTACGCCGCCCAGCAGCTGGGCGACGTGGTGTTCGTCGAGCTGCCCGAGGTCGGCAAGCTGGTGAAGGCGGGCGATCCGCTGGCGGTGGTGGAGAGCGTCAAGGCCGCTTCGGACGTCTACTCGCCGGTGACCGGGGAAGTGCTGGAGGCCAACACCGAGCTTCCCGACCACCCCGAGACGGTCAACGCCATGCCCGAGAAAGACGGCTGGTTCGCCAAGCTGAAGCTGGCCAACCCCACCGAGCTCGACGCCCTGATGGACCGCCACGCTTACGAACAGTTCCTGAGCACGCTGTGAAGGCGCGCGGACCCGTTCCCCTCCCCCTTGCGGGGAGGGGTCAGGGGTGGGGGTGCGAGCTCCCCACCTGCCGCGCTGACACCCCCATCCCCAACCCTTCCCCGCAAGGGGGAAGGGAGTCTGGTTGAGCCCATGAGATATCTCCCCCTCACCCCGTCCGACCGCGCCGAGATGCTGGGCGTGATCGGGGCGGCGTCGATCGATGAGCTGTTCGTCGATGTGCCGGCGTCTGCGCGGCTCGCGGGCCCGGTCGACCTGCCCAGGCACGCCGGCGAGATCGAGGTGGAGCGGCAGCTGGCCAAGCTGGCGGGGCGCAACCGCGCGGCCGGCGCGGGGCCGTTCTTCTGCGGCGCCGGCGCCTATCGCCACCATGTGCCGGCGAGCGTCGACCACATCATCCAGCGCTCGGAGTTCCTCACCAGCTACACGCCCTACCAGCCGGAGATCGCTCAGGGCACGCTGCAGGTGCTGTTCGAGTTCCAGACCCAGGTCGCCGCGCTGACCGGCCTGCCGGTGGCCAACGCCAGCCTCTACGACGGCTCCACCGGCTGCGCCGAGGCGGTGCTGATGGCGGCGCGGGTGACGCGGCGCGGCAAGGCCGTGCTCTCCGGCGGCCTGCACCCGCACTATGCCGAGACCGCCTGGACCATGACCCACCCGGCGGGCCTGATGACGCATCGGCTGCCGGCCGCGCTGGATGATGAAGCCGCGGTGATCGCCGCCATCGACGCGGAGACCGCCTGCGTGGTGGTGCAGAACCCCAACGTGTTCGGGCTGGTGACCGACGTCTCGCGCATCGCCGAGGCCGCGCACGCCGCCGGCGCGCTGCTGGTGGTGGTGACCACCGAAGCCATGTCGTTCGGGCTGATCAAGTCGCCGGGGGAGATGGGCGCGGACATCGCCGTCGCCGAGGGCCAGTCGATCGGCAACGCGCTGAACTTCGGCGGGCCCTACGTCGGCCTGTTCGCTTGCCGCGAGCCGCACTTGCGGCAGATGCCGGGCCGGCTCTGCGGCGAGACCGTGGACGCCGCGGGCAAGCGCGGCTTCGTGCTCACCCTCTCCACCCGCGAGCAGCACATCCGCCGCGAGAAGGCGACGTCCAACATCTGCACCAACTCCGGCCTCTGCGCGCTGGCCTTCTCGATCCACATGACGCTGCTGGGCGAGACGGGACTGCGGCGCGTGGCGGAGGTCAACCACGCTCGCGCTCGCAGCTTGCGCACGGCCCTGGCCGCTGTGCCCGGCGTCGAGGTGCTGACCCCGCGGTTCTTCAACGAGTTCGCCGTGCGGCTGCCGAAGAACGCGGCCGCGCTGGTCGAGACGCTGGCGGCGCGGGACATCATCGCCGGCGTGCCGTTCTCCAGGCTCGACCCCACGGCTGGCCTGGATGACGTGCTGCTGGTCTGCGCCACCGAGACCACCACGGCGGAGGACATCGACGCCTTCGCCGCCGCCCTCGCCGAGGAGCTGGCCCGATGAGCGTCGTCAGCGTGGGCCGCCCGACGCGGCCGGAAACTGAAGCCGAGGCCGTCGCGCGGCCACATGGCCACGGCCTCGTCCAGGACGAGCCGCTGATCTTCGAGCTGGGCGGCTGGGACAAGACCGGCGTCGACATGGAACCCGCCGACCTTGGCGCCGACGACCTCGGCGATCTGGTGCGCGGCGCGCCAATCGGCCTGCCGGGTCTCTCCGAGCCCGAGACGCTGCGCCACTACGTTCGGCTCAGCCAGAAGAACCACGCCATCGACCTGGCCATGTACCCGCTGGGCTCGTGCACGATGAAGCACAACCCGCGCCTCAACGAGAAGATGGCGCGCCTGCCGGGCTTCGCCGACGTGCACCCGCTGCAGCCGGTCTCCACCGTGCAGGGCGCGCTGGCGCTGATGGACCAGCTGGCCCATTGGCTGAAGACGCTGACCGGCATGCCGGCCGTGGCGCTGACGCCCAAGGCCGGCGCGCACGGCGAACTCTGCGGCCTGCTCGCCATCCGCGCGGCGCTGGAAGCGCGCGGCGATGGCCGGCGCACGGTGCTGGCCCCCGTCTCGGCCCACGGCACCAACCCCGCCACCGCAGCGATGGCCGGCTACCAGGTGGTGGAGATCGCTCAGACGGCCGATGGCCGCGTCGATATCGCCGACCTCGCGGCCAAGCTCGGCCCCGACGTGGCGGCGGTGATGGTGACCAACCCCAACACCTGCGGCCTCTTCGAACGCGAGGTCATCGAGATCGCCCGGCTGACCCATGCGGCGGGCGCGTTCTTCTACTGCGACGGGGCCAACTTCAACGCCATCGTCGGGCGGGTGCGGCCCGGCGACCTCGGCGTCGACGCCATGCACATCAACCTGCACAAGACCTTCTCCACGCCCCACGGCGGCGGCGGGCCGGGCGCCGGGCCGGTGGTGCTGAGCGCCGCTCTGGCGCCTTACGCGCCGACGCCCTGGGTCGTGGCTGGCCCCGATGGGTCGTTCGCCCTGCGCGAGGGGCGCGAGGGCGAGGCGGCGGCCGCGTCCGGCCGCATGGACGCCTTCCACGGTCAGATGGGCATGTACGTGCGGGCGATGAGCTACATGCTCAGCCACGGCGCCGACGGCCTGCGCCAGGTGGCCGAGGACGCTGTGCTGAACGCGAACTACGTCAAGGCGCGGCTGTCCGGCGAGCTGACGCCGGCGTTCCCCGAGGGGCCGTGCATGCACGAGGCCCTCTTTGACGACGCCTGGCTGGAGGGCGCCGGCGTCACCACCCTCGACGTCGCCAAGGCGCTGATCGACGAGGGCTTCCACCCGATGACCATGTACTTCCCGCTGGTGGTCCACGGCGCAATGCTCATCGAACCCACCGAGACCGAGCCCCGCCGCGAACTCGACCGCTTCTGCGACGCGGTGCTGCGTCTGGCGGCGGCGGCGAAAGCGGGGGATGCGGAGCGCTTCAAAGCCGCGCCCGTCAGCGCGCCGTTGCGGCGGCTGGATGAGACAGCGGCGGCAAGGAAGCCACGGCTGCGGTGGACAGCGTAGCCTCCCTCCCCTTCATGGGGAGGGCAGGCGACGCGCAGCGTCGACGGGGTGGGGATGTCCGAAGCATGAGCAGACGTTCTTGGGGTGGCGCGCCTCACCGGCGTTCCCCACCCTGACCGTTGCGCGGTCGTCCCTCCCCATGAAGGGGAGGGAGTTACTGCAGCTTGGTCGCCACCTGGGCCACGGCCGCGTCCACCAGCGGGTCGGTGCTCGCACCCGCTAGCCGCGCCGCCAGCAGCGCCTCCGCCGCTTGCGCCGCCAGGTCGGCGGCGGCGGACTTCACTTCGGCGGCGGCCTGCTGTTCGGCCAGCGCGATGCGGCGCTCGGCCATATCGCCGCGGCGTTTGATCTGCTCTTCGAGCTTGACCTTGGCCTCGGCGGCCAGCCGCTCGGCCTCCTCTTTGGCATTGGCGAGCATCGCCTCGGCCTGGCGTTCTGAGGCCTCGCGCTGGGTCTTGATCTCGGCCAGCAGGCGCTCGGCCTCCTGGCGCAGGTGCGTGGCTTCGTCGAGCTGCGCCTGGATGCGAGCGCCGCGCGAGTCGAGCGCCGACATCGCCATGCCGGGGACCTTCAGGTAGATCAGCGCGGCGATCAGGATGACCAGGCCGACGCCTTCCCAGAAGTGGGCGTCCTGCAAGAGCTCCATGGCGGTCTCCTCAGCTCACCTTGGCCAGCGCCCGGTCGAGCTCGGGCCCGCCGGCGGCGACGCCGGTCAGCTTCTGCACGATGGCGCCGGCGGCGTCGGCGGCGATGCCGCGGACCTGGCTCATGGCTTCGCCGCGCGCCGCGGCGATGCGGCTCTCGGCTTCGGCCAGCACGCCGGCGAGGCGCGCTTCTTCGTCAGCGTCACGCCTGGCCGCCTCGGCGGCGACCGCCGCCTTGGCGTCCGCCGCGAGGCGCTGGGCGCGGGCGCGGGCCTGCGCCAGCTCTTCAGCGGCCTGTTTCGACTGGGCCTCGGCTTCGTCGCGCAGCCGCCGCGCCTGGCCGATGTCGCCGCCGATCTTGTCCTCGCGCTGGGCGATCGCGCCGCCGACCCGCGGAACGATCACCTTGGAGAACAGCAGCAGCAAGACGCCGAAAACGATCAGCATCCACACCATCTGGCCCGGCCATTGGCCGAGGTCGAACTGGGGCAGGCCGCCCGAGCCCTGGTCGGCGGCGGCCGCGGCGGCTTGGGCGGCGGCCATGATCAGCCCGCGTAGAGGATGATGAAGGCCATCACGAGGGCGAAGATGCCCATGGCTTCCGTCACGGCAAAACCGAGGAACAGCATGCTGCGTTCGCCGGCCGCGGCCGACGGGTTGCGCATGGCCGCTTGCAGGTAGTTGCCGAACAGGATGCCGAGGCCGGCGCCCGCGCCGATCAGGCCGGTCATGGCCAGACCCGCGCCGATGAGGCGGGCGGCGTGGATCGTAGCAGCAGCTGTAGCTTCCATGAGGTGGAGGTCCCCTTTTTCGAGATTTAGTGGCCGTGATCCAGGTTCACGACGTCGGAAAGATAGGTGCAGGTCAGCGCCGCGAAGACGAAGGCCTGGAGGAAAGCGACGATCAGCTCCAGCGCCGAAAGCGCGATCACCATGAACAGAGACAGTCCCGAGCCGATGAAGCCGAGGTAGGCCAGGCCGCCCTGCATCGCGAACACCGCCATGCCGACCACGAAGCTGCCGAACATGTAGAGCACCACGTGCCCGCCGATCATGTTGCCGAACAGTCGCATCGAGAGCGTGATCGGGCGGACGCAGAACGAGATCACCTCGATCGGCACCACCATCAGCAGCATCACCCAGTGGATGCCGCTGGGGACGAACAGCTTGAAGAAGCCAAGCCCGTTACGGATCAGGCCGACGACCACCACCATCGTGAAGGTGAGCACGGCGAGGCTGATGGTCACCGCCAGCTGCGAGGTGACGGTGAACGAGCCAGGGACGATGCCCCAGATGTTCAACACGGCGATGAGCGAGAACAGCGCGAACACGTAGGGCAGGAACGGGCGCCCCCGGTCGCCGATCATCGGCCCGGTCATGCCCTTGTCGATCAGGTCGTAGACGATTTCGCCGAAGGCCTGGAGGCGCCCCGGAACGACTTTGCCCTGCGCGGCGATCATGAAGAAGATCGAGATGGCCGCCGCGGCGACCATCATGGTGAGCACCGAATTGGTCAGCGACAGGTCGACGACGAGCCCGCCCACGTTGATCGGTGGCAGCGCCACGACCTTGTGGATCAGGAACTGCTCCATCGGCTGGATCGCGGCCATCGGTCCTTCAGTCCTCCTTGGGCGTCGGCGCTTTCGCCGCGCGGCCCATGCGATCAGCGCCCTTCACGGCCGCGTAGGTCGACGCCACCGTGCCCAGCAGCATCCCGGTGACCAGGAAGATCGGCGTGGTGTGCGCGAAGTGGTCCACGACCCATCCGAGCCCCAGCCCACCCAGCACGCCGCCGATCACCTCGCCCAGCAGGCGATAACCCTCGCCCATCGAGCGCTCCGCCGAATCGCCGGCGGAATCCTTCGGGGCGCGGTCGGCCGTGAACGCGTCGAGCCGGGTGTTGAGGCGGTTCAGCGCCTCTTGGCTGTCGTCGTCCGGCTGCGACATGAACAGTTGAGGCTCTGCCAAGAGGCGGCCATGCCCCAACGTCCCCGCCGCGGCCCGGCCAGGTCGGCGCGGAACCTATAGACGCCCGCCGAGAGCGTCAAGGTTTCGTGATCGCCCCATATCTCATTGTTTTAGCACAAGAACAAGCGCCAGGAAGGCTAACCTTGACACTGCGTCGCAGCAAAGCCTCACTGCGTGGCGCAACGACGACAGCGGGCCCCCGCATGGCCACCGGACGCCTCAATGCCATTGTGCTCGATGTCGGCGATCTTGCCGCGTCGACACGCTTTTACGCGGAACTGGTCGGCCTCGCGCTGCACGTCGGATCGGACAATGGTGCGCCAGGCGATCGTTGGATCTCCGGCGACCATCGCGCCGTCAGCTGGGGCGGCGGCGCATTCCTGCATTTTGCGCTCTACGAAGCGAAGGGCGAGCCGACTCGGGGGGCGCAAGTGGGCTTTGCCTGTGACGATCTGGCGGCCGCCCATGCCCGTCTTGTCGCTGGCGGCGCCGGCGTGATCCATCCACCTCGCGCGGAACCCTGGGGCGACACCGGCCGCTACTCCGACCCGGATGGCAACGTCGTGGCGCTGACCCAGAGCCGCCCCAGCTAGGGCGCGTCCTCAATTGAGCCAGACGAAGATTGCGGCGGCGTAGATGCCGGCCAGGAAGTTGATGGCTCGCTTGTCGTAGCGGGTGGCGACGGCGCGGAACTGCTTGAGCTTACAGAAGAAGTTCTCGACGTGGT
>DASXZG010000025.1:0-174692 GCA_036502045.1 Caulobacteraceae bacterium
GGTGCCGCAGAAACTGGAAAACGTGCGCATCGCCGGCGGCAAGCCGCTGGAAAGCGCCAAGGTGAAGAGCGCCATCGCCGACGCCGAGCAGCGCCTGAACGGCTCTGGCCGGGTGCTGGTGCGCGCTTCCGGCACCGAGCCCCTGATCCGGATCATGGCCGAAGGGGACGACGAGAAGCTGGTCGGGCAGCTGGTGCGCGAGATCGCCGGCGCCGTGCGCGGCGCCGCGGCGGCCTGAGGCGCCATGCCGGCCAGCTGCGCGCTGCTCGCCGGCCTCTGCGTTCTGTCGCCTTACGACAAGGCGACGGACCTGCAGGCGATGTATGCCTTTTCCGACGGCGTCACGGGCGTGGCCCAGCCGGCGGCCATGCAGAAGCTGGGCGTCCACATCATCGCGGCCCAGAGCGACAATATCTTCGCCCGCGACACCACTGGGCTGGCGCGGGCCTGCGCCGGCGACCTCTGCATCCTCTACCTCAAGACCTGCACGCCGGATGGCCTGACTTGCGAAGTCGACTGGGGCCGGGACGGCGCGCCGTTCGCCACCACGACCTTCTGGATCTCGGCCAAGTCAGCCGCGACGATGGCGCGTGCAAGCGCGGCGATGTCGCTGGTGCTGTCGCGCGACGGCAAACACGTCGACGCGCAGATCCCTGTGGTTCAGCTGAGCCAGGTTGCGGCGCTGCCCTACCTGCCACCGTGCGTCGACCACGATGGCCCGGACTGTGTCACGTTGATGAATGGGCGCGTCCCACCCGCGCCGGCAACGGCCAGCCGCGCGCGGCCCTAGTGCTTCAGTCCTTCGCCGCGGCCAGCGCGTCGTGCACCAGGCGCTCCAGCACGGCGCGAGCGCGGGGACGACTGAGCTTCTGGTCGCGGCGCAGGCGCCGCCAGGTGTCGACGCTGAGCAGTAGGTCGAGCGTCTCCAGCAGGAACGGCTCACCGGCCGGCAGGATCGCCTCCAGCACCGCGCGCTGTTCGCGGACGAACAGCTCCGACTGCGCCGCCAGGTAGGGCGAGCGGCGGCGATGCGCGTCGGCGGCGATGCGTAGCGGCAGGATGCGCTCGAAGATGCTGACGCGGCGATCGATGATCTCTTCGATCTTGCCCTTCCAGCTTGCGGCGGTGAACGGCCGCATGACCACCGGCCGCGCATACTCGCGCATCAGCTCGTTGAGCTGCTGGTAGAGGCTCTCCATGTTCTCGAAGTGGCGGAACACGGTGCGCAGGCCGACGCCGGCGCGGTTGGCCACCTGCTCGGCGCTGGGCTCGACCTCGCCTTCGGTGACAAGGTCCAGCATCGCCTGCACGATGGCCTCGCGGCTAGCCTCGCTGCGCAGCCGCCGGCCGTCGGACGTCACGCCCGCGTCGGTTCGCTTCGCCAGTTTCGCGCGCGCCGCCAAGCTTCCTCGCATCCCGCCGATTCGGCGCAGCCTCAGCGCCGGTTGCGCAGGGATAGCACCAGAAACGCCAGCGCCAAGGGCGCGATGATGGCGCTGCCATAATGTTCGGGCGGATGGTGTCCGTTCGAAGGCGGCGCGAGCACCCAGGCCTGCAGCGCGTCCAGCGCGGTCTCGAGCGCCAGCAGCGCCAGGAAGAGGGGTGTGAGCGGACGATAGCGCAGCGCCACCGCCAGCATGCCCAGCCCCAGCGCCAGCTGCGTCGCACCCTCCCAGCGGAACAGCGCCAGGATAGTCTCGCGCGACGATCCCAGTTGCAGCCCAGCGATGCTCACCGCGCCGCCGTCGGGCAAGAAACTGTGGATCAGCCCCGGCCCTATGGTCAGCAGTGCGGCGAACACCAGGAACCACGCGGCGGCTGGCGAGCCGCGGTAGGCCGTGTTGGTGGATGGCGGCAGGAAGGCCATGAGAGCCTCAGTCGGAGATCAATTGGCAGAGTTGATGTCGGTACCTGCCTGGCGTCAAGCCGCCGGTGTCAGAACATGCCCTGGACGGGCGCGTGCTTGCGTCGGCGTTTCGGGCGCTCCCACATCACGCCGGGGTAGCCTTTCAACGGGGCCAGCGGCTCGCCTTGCCAGAGCCACTCCGCCGCCTGGTCGAGCGCGATGTGGTAGCGCGGCTCGCGGCCAGTTCGGCCAGGGAAGAGATTGCGGGCCAGGTTGACCATGCCGCCGGAGCGGGGTCGCTCGTACATCAGCGGGCTCCCGCAACGGGCACAGAAGCTGCGCGAGGTCCCGGCGGCCTCGTCACGGTAGCAGCTGACGAGGTTCTCGGCGGCAGCGATGCGGACCTTCTTCTTCCAGCAGCCGATCCAGGTGGCGTAGGGGCCGGCGCTGGCTTTGCGGGTCGCGGCCGAGTGGTCGTGCCAGGCCCAGAACGCCGGCAGGTCGATCTCGATGGTCACGCCGCCGCAGGCGCAGGCGCCGGTCGTGGTTTCCACGGGCGCCTTGCCCAGCTTGGGCTTGGCGGGGGCGTCGGGATCGCGGGGCTTTCTCATTCGTTCAGGATACTGGCGGCCAAGCCAGAGCCTGTCAGCTTTTCGCGTCCGAAGATTACAGACTGGACAGGATTCTAAATTGGCCCTTAACCTCATGCCGTTGCGTCGCTCGACCGGCGCAGCGGAAACAAGACATAGCCTTTAGGGAGGCGATATGGCGCACGACCCCACGTGGGCTCGACCACCAGCGCCCAGGACCCGCACCGGCGGTGGGTCTGTCGCGTGCTTCCTGTTCGTCGCGGCCATGGGCGCGGCCTTCTGGATCGGGGCCCTGTGGGCCTCTCAGGCCTGGTTCGACATCAAGCCGTTCTAGTCTCTTCCCCGCTGCGCGGGGGAGACGGTAGCCCGCTCGCGGGCTACCAGAGGGGGCCTGTCGGAGCCTTGCGCAGACATCCCTCCCACCGCGCGCTCCGCCGCGCGGTTCCCTCCCCGCAAATCGGGGCGGGCACTAAGCCCGCCCGATGCTGACGTAAGTAAACCCGCGCGGGCGCAGTTCGTCCGGGCGGTAGACGTTGCGCAGGTCGACCACCAGCGGGCGGCGCATGGCCTGCTTGACCCGATCCAGGTCCAGCGCCCGGAACTCGTCCCACTCTGTGATGATCACCGCGCAGTCGGCGCCCTCCAGCGCCTCGTAGGGGCCGTTCTTGAAATCGACGTCGCGCAGCAGCTGCCGCGCCTCGTGGCCCTGCGGATCGTAGGCCTGCACCTTGGCGCCCATGGCCAGCAGCGCCGGGACGATATCGAGCGAGGGGGCGTCGCGCATGTCGTCGGTGTTGGGCTTGAAGGTGAGGCCAAGCACCCCGACCGTCTTGCCCTTCAGATCGCCCATCATGGCGTCGGCGACCTTGCCGGACATCGCTTTCCTGCGGGCTTCGTTGACCTGCACGGTGGTCTCCACCAGCCGCAGCGGCGACGCCGCATCGCTGGCGGTGCGCAACAGCGCCAGCGTGTCTTTCGGAAAGCATGAGCCGCCGTAGCCGGGACCGGCGTGCAGGAACTTGCCGCCGATGCGCTTGTCGAGACCCATGCCGCGCGAGACCTGCTGCACGTCGGCGTTCACCGCTTCGCAGAGATCGGCGATCTCGTTGATGAAGGTGATCTTCAGCGCGAGGAACGCGTTGGCGGCGTACTTGATCAGCTCCGAGGAGCGGCGGTCGGTGAAGACGATCGGCGTCTCGTTGAGGAACAGCGGACGATAGAGCTCGCTCATCACTGGCCTGGCGCGCTCGTCCTCGAGACCCACGATCACGCGGTCCGGGCGCTTGAAGTCCTCGATCGCGGCGCCTTCGCGCAGGAACTCCGGGTTCGACACCACGGCGAACTGCGCGTCGGGCCGCGCCTTGCGCAGGATCGACTCGATCTCGTCGCCGGTGCCCACCGGCACGGTCGACTTGGTGACGACCACCGTGAAGCCGTCCATCAGCGGCGCGATCTCCGCGGCAGCCGCGTAGACGTAGGACAGGTCGGCGTAGCCGTCGCCGCGCCGAGAGGGCGTGCCCACGGCGATGAAGACGGCGTCCGCTTCGCGCACCGCATCGGCGATCTCGGTCGTGAAGGCGAGGCGCCCGGCGGTGACATTGCGGGCCACGAGGGCGTCGAGGCCGGGCTCATAGATCGGGATGCCGCCGGCTTGCAGCGAAGCGATCTTGGCCTCGTCCTTGTCGACGCACACCACGTCATGGCCGAAGTCGGCGAAGCAGGCGCCCGACACCAGGCCCACGTAGCCGGTTCCGATCATCGCCACGCGCATGGGCTTGTCTCCTCGTCCCCCGACGCGCGGGTCAGATTTCCTGGTTGTACGCGCCGATGGCGCTCTCGCGCGCCAGCCGGGGCTTGACCTCATCGCGGAACAGGGCGCGCATGTCGTCCTCGGAGCGAGCGCTCTCGACCACCACCGCCAGCTCCGGCTTGTTGGACGAGGCGCGCACCAGCACCCAAGAGCCGTCCTCCAGCGCCACCCGCGCGCCGTTGACGGTGATCACGTCAGTGACCTTCCGGCCGAGGATCGAGCCGCCGCCGGCGGCCAGCGCCTGGTAGTCGGCGACGATCTTGTCGACGATGCCGTACTTCACTTCGTCGGCGCAGTGCGGCGACATGGTCAGCGAGGTGTAGGCCGGCGGCAGCGCTTTCCTCAGATCACTGAGCTTCTTGCCGGGGTTGCGGTCGAGCACGGACAGGATCGCGGCGGCGGCGACCAGGCCATCGTCGTAGCCGCGCCCCAGCGGCGGGTTGAAGAAGAAGTGGCCGGACTTCTCGAAGCCCGCCAGCGCGCCGATCTCGGCGGTCTTGCGTTTGATGTAGCTGTGGCCGGTCTTCCAGTAGACGGTCGAGACGCCGGCGGCTTTCAGCACCGGGTCGGTGTCGAAGAGGCCGGTGGACTTCACGTCGACCACGAATTTGGCGCCAGGGTTCCGAGGCGCCAGGTCGCGCGCCAGGATCAGCCCGATCTTGTCGGCGAAGATCTCCTCGCCAGTGTCGTCCACCACGCCGCAGCGGTCGCCGTCGCCGTCGAAGCCCAGGGCCACCTCGGCCCCAGCGTCGCGCACCGACCTGGCCATCGCGCTCAGCATGGCATGGTCTTCGGGGTTCGGATTGTAGTTGGGGAAGGTCCAGTCGAGGTCGCACTCCACCTCGACCACGTCGGCGCCCATGGCCCGCAGCGCCTGCGGCGCGAACGCGCCGGCGGTGCCGTTGCCGCAGGCGCAGACCACCCGGATCGGGCGCGAGAGCCGGCAGCGCGCGGCGGCGTCGGCGACGTACTTCTCGACCATGCCTTCGACCTGAGTGACAGTGCCGCCCGCCGTTTCGCGGAACGCGCCGCCGAGCACGATCTCCTTCAGCCGGCCGATCTCGTCGGGACCGAAGGTGAGCGGCGGGCCAGCGCCCATCTTCACCCCGGTCCAGCCGTTCTCGTTGTGGCTGGCGGTGACCATGGCCACGCAGGGCGCGGAGAGCTCGAACTGCGCGAAGTAGGCCATCGGCGTCACGGCCAGGCCGATGTCGAGCACCTCGCAGCCGGCGCGCACCAGGCCCAGCATCAGCGCCTGCTTGATAGAGAGCGAGTAGGAGCGGAAGTCATGGCCGACGACGATGCGGCGGTGGCCCAGCTCGGCGATGTAGGTTCCCAGGCCCAGGCCCAGCGCCTGCACCCCCATCAGGTTGAGGTCCGGCCCGTAGAGCCAGCGCGCGTCGTATTCGCGAAAGCCGGTCGGCTTGACCAGCGGCGTGGTCTCGTAGGCCACGGTCATCGGCGCCAGGTCGGCGCGGGGTTTTGGGAAACCGGTCACAGGCCGCGCGTCACTGGCGAGGGGGTCTCGTCGATGATGGCGTTCACCGCCTCGGCCTCGCGGCCGCGCAGCACCACGGTGTTGCGGCCGGCGGTGATGGTCTGCTGCGCCTCGGCGGGCGACTTGGCCAGCGGGCGGCCGAAGGGCGCCGGCGAGCGCGCGCCCTGACCTTGCGGCGCGACCAGCGCCAGCGCGATCAGGCCGGCGGCCAGCAAGGCGAGCGCGGGAAAGGCGATCTTGTCGGGCATACTGCGCCCTATAGACCGACACACGGTGTCACCGGAAGGCATCCTTGCAAGCCGCGCCGGCGCCGTGCAAACGGGCCAGCGTCAACGTCTACGGGAGATGTCCGCCGCAATGCCCGCCCTCGTCCTCCTTCGCCATGGTCTGAGCCAATGGAACCTGGAGGATCGCTTCACCGGCTGGGTCGATGTGGACCTGACGCCGGAGGGCGAGGCGGAAGCCAGGCGCGGGGGGGAGTTGCTGGCGAGCGCCGGCGTGGCCTTCGACTGCGCCTTCGCTTCGGTGCTGATGCGGGCGATCCGGACCGGCGACATCGCGCTGGCTGCCGCCGGCCAACTGTGGATCCCGATGGAGAAGGACTGGCGGCTGAACGAGCGCCATTACGGCGGCCTTACCGGGCTCAACAAGGCCGAGACGGCGGCCAAGCACGGAACAGAGCAGGTGATGATCTGGCGCCGCTCTTACGACACGCCGCCGCCGCCGCTGGCGCCCGGAAGCGAGTTCGACCTGTCGCGCGACCGCCGCTACGACGGCGTGACCGTGCCGGCCACCGAGAGTCTGAAGACAACGCTGGCGCGCGTCGAACCCTATTGGCAGGGCCGCATCGTCCCGCATCTGGCGGCAGGCGAGACCGTGCTGGTGGCGGCGCACGGCAATTCGCTGCGCGCGATCGTCAAGGTGCTGTTCGGGGTCTCCGACGAGGCGATTCCCGGGGTCGAGATTCCCACCGGCAACCCGCTGCTGATCGAGCTTGACGCGGCCTTGCGTCCAATCGCCTCACGCTACCTCGACGCGGCGCGCGCCGCGTTGCTTCCGGAAACGGCATAGGGCGCGCCAAGAGTGCGCCCGCGCGGCCTCCCGTGAAGGGGCCGTTAATCCAAGCCCCGTAATCTTAACGGGAATTGATCCGACAGGCCCCCTCGGAGCTTATGGCCGAATCCGCCCAACTGGTGATGAAGCACCGCCGCCTGACCCAGGCGGAGGTGGATGGCATCTGCGTGAAGCACGACCGCCTGTGGTCGTCGCGGATGGGCGGTGCGCGCGCCGTGTTCACCTGGAAGGACCTGACCGGTCTCGACCTCTCCGGACGCAATCTCTGCGACGCCGACTTCACCGGCGCGATCCTCGCCGACTGCAACATGCATGGCGCGCGGCTCGACAACGCCAACTTCTTCGGCGCCGACATCCAATGCGCCAACCTGCGCGACGCTTCGCTCAGACGCGCCGACCTGCGCGGCGCCTGCCTGAAGGGCGCGGACCTCTCCGGCGCGGATCTGTTCGAGGCCGACCTGCGCGAAGGCACCATCGCCGCGGCCGACCGCGAGCGGGGCCTCCGGGTGCTGGAAACCGTCGAGCGGTCGGCCAATGCGCAAGGCGCGGTGCTGGCCGGGGCCAACCTCGAGCGTTCGCGGCTCTCTGGCGTGGTCGCCATCAAGGCCGACTTCTCCGACGCGATCATGAAGGACTGCAAGCTGGTCCGCGCCAACCTGAAGCAGGCCAACATGTCCGGCGCCAACCTCGCCGGCGCGGACCTGTCCGGCGCGGACCTCTCGGGCGCGGACCTCAGCGACGTGGTGCTGATCGGCGCCAAGACGCAGATGTGGAACGTCCAGAACGCCAACCTCGCCGGGGTGCTCACCGACAAGCCGGCCGGCAAGAGCGCCAGCGAGCTGCCGTTCGACGAGATGCTGCGGGCCCACGCGGTGTGGTGCGAGACCGGCGGGCGGCAGGGCACGCCATCGGTGTTCGACAACGCCGACCTGCGCAGTCTGAAAGCGATCAACGGTCTCAACCTGACCGCGCTCTCGGCCAAGAACGCGACCTTCTACGGCCTCGACATGACCGGCGTACAGCTGCAGGGCGCGCGCCTCGACGGCGCCGACCTGCGCACCTGCAACCTGCGCCGCGCCGACCTGCGGGGCGCACGGCTGACTGGCGCCAAGCTCTCCGGCGCCGACCTGCGCGACGCGCAGCTGGGACCGCTGATGATCGGTCCGGAGCGCACGCTGCCTTGCGATCTCACCAAGGCGGCCCTGAAGAGCGCCGACCTCGCCAGAGCCGACCTGCGTCAGGCGGTGCTGGTGAACGCCGACCTGAGCCGCGCCAACTTCACCGGTGCGCTGCTTAAGGGCGTGGACGTGACCGGCGCGCGCCGCGACGGCGTGCGCGGCCTGGATGTGCTCTGACCGTGCTGGCCGCCAACCCGCCCTCCGCCGCCGGGCGCCGCTGCCTCACCCAGGGCGAGCTGGACATGATCATCGACGCACACGAGCGCTACGTCAGCGGCCGGCCCGGCGGCAAGCGCGCCTCGCTGCGCTTCGTGGACTTCTCCGGCCTCGGCTTCGAGGGCCGCAATCTGGCCGACGCCGACCTCTCTGCCTCGGTTTTCGACCGTTGCCGCATGGCCCGGGCCAAGCTCGACCGCGCTAACCTGTTCGGTTCGGATCTGCGCAAGGCCGATCTGCGCAACGCTTCGCTGGTGCGGGCCGACCTGCGCGGCGCCTGCCTGCGCGGCGCCAACCTGGCCAACGCCGACCTCACCGACGCCGACTTCCGTGAAGGCCAGGTGGCCATGCCCGACAAGCGCGCGGGCCTGGCTTCACTGCGCCACGAGACCCGCGTCGGCGTCATCGACAGCGCCATCCTGAAAGGCGCGGCGCTGGACGGCGCGCGCCTCGATGGGGCCTCGGCCTTCGCCGCCGACTTCACCGATTGTTCGCTGAAAGGCGCGCGGCTCTCCGGCGCCAACCTGAAGGACGCCAACCTCTCCGGCGCGCAGATGCAAGGCGCCGAGGTCGGGGGCGCCAACCTGGAAAACGCCAACTTCGAAGGCGCGGTGATGTCGGGTGTCGACGTCAGCCGCGCCCGCACCGCCGGCGCCAAGCTGTCAGGCGCCCTCAATTCTCCCTCGGACGCCGCCATGGCCCGCGCGCCGGAACTGTTCGCGGCGATCGCCGCGCACGAGACCTGGCGCAAGACCGGCGGCAAGGAAGGCGCGCCGGCCCGGCTGGAGAACCAGGATCTGCGCCCGATGCTGGATAGACTGAAAGGCGCGCGTCTGACCGCGGCTGATCTGCGCGGCGCTTGCCTTGTCGGCATGGACCTCACCGGCGCCGAGCTGCAAGGCGCGAACCTGGAGCGCGCCGACCTGCGCGGCGCCAGCTTCAAGGGCGCGGACCTGCGCGGCGCGCGCCTGGCCGGCGCCAACCTCACCAAGGCCGACCTGCGCTCAGCCCAGCTGGCGGCGCTGCCGCTCGGCCCCAGCCGCATCAATCCCACCAACCTGACGGGGGCGCGTCTGCGCTATGTGCAGGGCCAGGCGGCCGATATCACCGACACGGTGCTCGACGACGCCGACCTGCGCGGCGCCGACTTCACCGGCGCGCTGGTCAAAGGCGTCAGCCTGAAGGGCGCGGACACGTCGTCCTGCGTCGGGCTGGAGTAGCCCTTACTCCGCGGGAGGAACGGGAACGGTCGCCATCGGCGCCGCCGACCCAGCGCGCCACACAAACGGAGCGATCAGCAGCTCGCGCACCGACTGCGGCTCGGGGAAGTCGGCAACGCCGGTCTGCGGCCACTCGTCGTCAGCCGGGAACCAGGCGGTGCCGAAGAGCTGGTCCCAGAGCGTGGTGAAGATGCCGAAGTTCTTGTCGTAATGCCGCCGCTCCAGGCTGTGGTGGATGCGGTGGATGCGGTTGTCCACCAGCAACCGGCGCAGGGGCCCGAGGTGCACGCGGGTGGGCGAGTGCTCGTAATTGCCCTGCCAGGCCAGCGCCAGGCCCAGGAATGGGATGGCGTAGGGACTGTCGGTGAAGAGGCTGAGCGGCAGCGCGTAGAGCGCGAACTCGATGAAGCCCTCGGTGAAATGGTGATAGCCGGTGAGGCCGTTCATCTCGCGCACCGAGTGGTGCACGGCATGAAAGCGCCAGAGCCATGGGACGCGGTGCTGGGCCCGGTGGCACCAGTAGTAGAAGAAGTCGCCGACGAAGGCCGCGGCCACGACGCCGATCGCGCCCGCCAGTGGCGCAGGCAGACCGGCGGGCGCGAGGCTGGGCAGCAGCGGGTGAAATCCGGTCGGGCGCCAGATAGGCGCCAGCGCGTCGCCGATGAGCACCGCCGCCGCGCCGTTGACCACCCAGAACACCATCGCTTTCAACCGCGCCGCGGCGGTCACCCGGCTGCCGGCGCGCGGCCACAGCGTCTCCAGCGCCAGGAACGACAGGCAGGTGAGGAACAGCTGCACCGTCCCGGGCGTCAGGTCGCTGACGAAGGAGGTGAGGAACGCCATCGCGGCCAAGCTCCCGCGCTTGGCTTACGATTTCGCTACGGGCGATGCGAAAAAGGGCGGCGCCAGGCTTGGCGCCGCCCTCCGTTGGCTTGGACCGACCGGTCGCCTTAGGCGGCCTTTTCCTCGATCAGGGTCGCGGCGCCGGCGTTGATCTCGATCCGGCGGGGTTTCAGCGCTTCGGGGAGTTCGCGCTTGAGGCTGATCGAGAGCAGGCCGTCGGCGAGCCGCGCGTCGGTGACCAGCACGTACTCGGCCAGCTGGAAGCGGCGCTCGAAGTTGCGCTCGGCCAGGCCCCGATGGACGAAGTGGCGCTCCGCGTCGTTGGCCGCCTTGTGGCCGGTGACGATCAGCATGCTTTCCTTCACGTCGATGGTGAGTTCGTCGGGCTTGAAGCCGGCGACGGCGATCTCGACGCGGTACTCATGTTCGCCGGTGCGCTCGATGTTGTAGGGCGGATAGCCGGTGGCGGTCTCGGCGGCGGCGGAGTCGAGCAGGTCCGCGAGCCGGTCGAAGCCGACCACGGAACGGTAGAGGGGGGAGAAATCGATGGTTCGCATGAAGCGACCTCCTGCATCAGCAAGGTTGCGTTGACGGATCGGTTCGCGAGCCGGATGGCCTCGCGGATGACCCGGAAGGCCCGGACGTCCAGCGCCTTCGGACGATGAGGTAGGACCGCCGCGCGGGCGTTCAAGGGCCTCTGCGGCGGCGCGCCGACGCCATCAGCGCCAGCCCCGCGACCAGCGCCAGCGCCGCACCGGCGACGAACGCCACAGCTTTCGCCAGGCCGGCGAAACCCAGGAAGCCGTAGTCGAAGTGGCCGGCCATCGCCCAGAACACCAGCGCGGCGAAGCCGAGGCCGAGCGCGCCCGCCAGCGTCAGCACCCAGCCGGCGAAGCGCACGGGTCAGCCGCGCAGGTCGGGGTCCAGCGTCTGTCCCGCGTCCAGCTGCACGCCGAAGGTGTTCAGGAACATCGACACCTGCGTGTACTGGCCGGCGGTGAACACCATGTCCATGCACTGCTTCTGGTCGAAGTGCTGAGTCAGGGCCTTCCAGGTCGCGTCGGTGATGAAGTGATCGCCCACCAGCTCGTCGGCGGCGCGGATCAGCGCGGCGTCGGCGGCCGACCAGCCGGCGTTCGCGCCTTTCTTGATGTTCTCCACTTCGGCTTCCGACAGCCCACCCTCGGTCATGCCGATGCGCTTGTGCTGGGTGAATTCGTAGCCCGACTTGCAGAGGTAGCCGACGCGCAGGATGACGATCTCGCGCTCCCGCGCCGCCAGGCTGTTGCGGCGCGACAGCACGTAGCCGCCCCATTCCAGGAACCGGGTCAGCGCCTTCGGTGCGTGGGCCAGCGTGCGGTAGATGTTGATCGCCGGGCGGCGTTCGGTGACCGGGGCCAGAGCGGTGCGCTGCTCGTCGGTCAGTTCGGCGTCGGTTAGCGGCGCGACGCGGGGCGTGGAGAGGCGCATGGCGAAGTTCCTGGCGTTGCTTGTCGTTGTCGTGTGGCCGGCGACACTATGCGCCGGCCAAGGACGCGTCGAGGCGGCCCCGCCCGCCTGAACAGCGTTTACATTTGGCGCGACCGCCGCCAGAAACGGCGCCGCCGTCGCCCAGGCGGCCGAACCATAAGGGCAACGACCATGGCGGATGATCGCCTCGCGGAACTCACCGAGCGGATGAAGACGGCGGTCGGGTCCGACGCCGGCCTCGGCAAGTCGCTCAAGTTCAATCTCAAGGGCGCCGGCTTCGTCTTCATCGATGGCGGCGTGGTCAACAACGAGGACGCCAAGGCCGACCTGACGCTGACTATCAGCATGGACGACCTGATCGCGCTTGGCGAAGGCAAGCTCGACCCGATGACCGCGGTGATGACCGGCGCGCTGCAGCTCAGCGACATGGGCGTCGCCATGGGGCTGCAGGGCAAGATGCAGGCGCTGTTCGCCAAGCTGCGCTGATGAGCGAGGCCGCGCCGCTGCTGGCGACGGCGGCTGCGCCGGTCCCGGCCGGCGCGGCGGCCACATGGTTCCGCGGCAGCCGGGGCCTGCGGCTGCGCGCCGCTCTGTTCCCGGCCACCGGGACGCCGCGCGGGTCGGTGATCCTCTCGGGCGGGCGCACCGAGCCGATCGAGAAGTACTTCGAGGTCGCCCGCGAACTAACGGCGCGCGGCTTCGTGGTGCTGGCGCACGACTGGCGCGGGCAAGGCCTCTCGGCGCGGCTCGCCGCCGATCCGATGAAGGGCCACGCACGCGGCTATCGCGACTTCCTGGTCGACTATCGTTGCCTGCTCGACGCGTTCGAAGACCGGCTGCCGAAGCCCTGGCTGGCGGTCAGCCATTCCATGGGCGGCTGCCTGACCGCGCTTGCGCTGGCCAAGGGCGAGCGGCGCATCGAAGGCGCCGTGCTGACTGCGCCGATGTTCGGGCTGCACCTTGGCGGCCTGCCGCCGTGGCTGGCGGGGCTGCTGGCTGGCGGCCTGACCCGCGTGGGGCTGGGACTGGGCGGCCCTGGCGGCGAGCACGCCGCGCCTCCGGCCCCGTTTGAGGACAACATCCTCACCCACGATCCGGCGCGCTACGCCCGCAACGTCGAGCAGGTTCTCCAGCACCCGGAATTGTCGCTGGGACCGCCGACGTGGAGCTGGATCGATTTCGCCATGAGCGCCATCGCCGACCTGCAGCGCGGGCCCGACATCACTCACGTTGCCGTCCCGGTGACTGTGCTGGCCGCCGGCGACGATAAGATCGCCGACAACGCCGGCCTGCGCCTCGTCACCAGCCGGATGCCCAAGGGCCGCTACGTCGAAATCCCCGGCGCCAGCCACGAGATTCTGCAGGAGACCGACGTGCTGCGAGCGCCGTTCTGGACCGCGTTCGACGCCCTGGCAGGAGGCGCGGCAGCCTAGGCCCGCACAGCTTGGAAGGTTGACTTTCCGACCATCAGAGGCCGGCGCGTTTCCGCACAACGGCGTTCGCCAAGCGTCGACCTTCGGGCTCGGTGGTGCTAGGCTTACAACCGCCGCGATCCAAAGACGGCAGAGGAAATGGGCACCATCATGCAAAAGATCTCCGCTGCGCTGCTCGGCGCGACTTTGCTTCTCACCGTCGTCGCGTCGGTGGCTTCGCCGGCCTATGCGCTCGGCAACTGCGGCCGCAACGGCCACCGCGATCGTTGGGGCCACTGCGTGTTCGGCGGTCAAAACGAAGACTACTGCCTGCGGACCACCGGCCACCCCGGCACCCGTATGCCCAACGGCACGGTGCGCTGCTTCCACTAGCCTAGAGAGCGCAGCGTCTGCCGCCGGCGGGCGCTGCGCGCCTCTCTAGTCCGCCGCCCGTTTTAGCGCGGTCAGCGCTTCGTCCAGCACGGCCCGGTCGCCGTAGATGGCGGTCTGTCCGCCGTGGCGGCCGATGGGCGCGCCGCGCCAGTCGGTGACCTGGCCGCCGGCGCCCGCGATCAGCGGCACCGCTGACTCGATATCCCAGCTTTTCAGCCCGCTCTCGAGCACCAGATCGATGTGCCCCGCCGCCACCATGGCGTAGGCGTAGGCGTCGCAGCCGAAGCGCGCCAGCCGGCTGGCCGCGCGCACCTGCCGCCAGGCCCCCAGTTCCGCCCCGTTGAAGCAGGCGTCCGGGTCGGTGGTGGCGATGATGGCGTCGCCGAGCGTGACGCCGCGCCGAACCTTCAGCGGCGTCTCGCCGCCAGCGGTGACCACCCGCGATCCCCCGTTGTGGCCGATGAACACCTCGCCCAGCACCGGCTGGCCGATGGAGCCCAGCACCGGCTCGCCCTCGAACCGCAGCGCGATCAGCGTGGTCCACACCGGCAGGCCGGCGACAAAGGCGCGGGTGCCGTCCACCGGGTCGAGCACCCAGACGAAGTCGGCGTCCGGCCGGTCCTCGCCGTATTCCTCGCCGATGAAGCCGTGATCGGGATAACGCGCCGCCACCGCGTTTCGGATCGCGGCCTCCGCGCCCTTGTCGGCCGCCGTCACCGGATCGAACGAGGCGCCCGGCGTCTTGTTCTCCAGCGCGTGCTCGGCGCGGAAGTAGGGCAGGATCACCGCGCCGGAGACACGGTTCAGCTCAAGCAGGAAGCTGTCGAGCTCGGCGAGGCGGTCGGGGGCCAGCATCGCGACCCCAATAGCCCGAGGGTGCGCCGGCGCGAAGGGCTTAGCCCCAGCTATCCACCGCGCCCACGCGGCGGGCGGCGGGCGGGCCGCGGCGATCGATTGGCTGTTCCGGCTTCGGCGCCGGCGCGCCATAGAGGTAGCCCTGGCCGAAGTCGACGCCGGCTTGGCGCACGGCGTCCTCGGAAGATGTGGTCTCCACCATCTCGGCCACGGTCTGCACGCCCAGTTCGGCGCACATCTGCACCAGATGGCGGATGAAGGTGCTCTCGCGGCCGCCATGCTGCAGCTCGCGGATGTAGCGGCCGTCGATCTTGACCAGGTCGAGATGCAGCTGCTGCAGATAGGCGAGGGAGGCCGCGCCGGCGCCGAAGTCGTCGAGGCAGACTTTGCAGCCGAGGCCACGCAGAGTCTGGATGTGCTTGTTGGCGAGGCCCATGTCCTCGATGGCGGCGCTCTCGGTGATCTCGAACAGCATGCGGTGCTTGAGCGCCGGCTTCTCGTTCAGCATCGCCGTCGCCTGGGCGATGAAGCCCGGGCTGACGATGGTGCGGCCGGAGAGGTTGACCGCCAGCTTCAGCTTCGAATCGGCCAGCATCTGGTCGGCGGCCTGGCGGGCGACGGCCAGGTCCAGCTCCTCGATCAGGTCCAGCTCCTCGGCCATGCGGATCATCGGGAAGGGGCTGGCGTCTTCGCCGAAGCGCACCAGCACTTCGTGGTGGTGCAGAGCCCCGGTCTTCAGCGTCACCACCGGCTGGTAGACCAGCTGGAAGCGCTTTTCCGACACCGCGGCGCCCAGCGCGCTGGCCTTGGCCAGAGTGTGGCGCACGGATTCTCCCACGGCTTCCTGCAAGGTCAGCGGGGTGGTGGCGGCGATGCCGGTCTCGATGAAGTCGTCGAGCGCGTAGCGTAGCGCCTTGACCATCTGCGAGGGCGCGACGTCGCCCTTCAGCTCCATGGTATGGGCCCCGACCTTGATCTCGGCGCCAGCGGCCACCACGGACATCAGCTTGCTGACCCGGCGGGTCAGCGCGTCGGAGGCCTCGCCGGACGGCCGCACCAGAGCGTAGCGCTCGTCGTCGAGCTTGGCCGCGGCCGCGCCGCCGTGTGACTGCGCCTTCAGCACGCCGGCGACCTGACTCTTGAAGTCCTTGCGCCTCGCCGGCGCCAGCGCCCGTTCAGCGTTCAGCAAGCCGTCCATCTCGACGAACGCCAGCTCCAGCGCCTGGCCTGTGGCGCGGCCGGTCTCGAACAGGGTCTTGGCGATGTTCTCGAACTCGTGCCGGTCGAAAAGGCCGCCGTCGGCGGAGCCGGCTTGCGGCGCGGCGCAGCGCACGGCGGCGCACGAGATTACGCCGGCGTTCTGCGGCAGCATGCAGGCGCTGAGCGCGAAGGCCTCGGCGCGACCCCCGGCGGCGGCGGCCAGGCGGATGGCCACCGGCCCCTGGCGCGAGCCGCTCTCGACGCCGCTGAACAACGCCTGCGCCAGCGGCAGGTCGTCGGGTTCGACGAAGTCGGCCAGCGGATGGCCAATCAGAGACAGCTCGCCATTGCCCGCCACCACCGCCGCGGCGCCGATCGCGAAGACGATCTTGCCGGCGCCGTCGACCTCCAGCAGCAGGTCGGCGCTGGCGAACGCAAAGCCGAGCAGTCGGTGCGGGGCGATCGGCAAGCCGGGCCTCTGATGAAATTTCAGTGCTCGGGCAGAAGACACCCGCAGGCTTTAACCGACAGTTTCGACGCGCTTGCGCGGGCTGCCGCACCCAGGCCAAGAGCATGGGCATGCGCGAACGCCTCACCGCCCGGGTGCTGCTGCTCGATCCCGACGACCGGTTGCTGCTGATCCGCGGCCGCCTGCCAAGCGCGCCGGAGGGCCCATCGTTCTGGTTTACGGTCGGCGGCGAGATCGAGGCTGGCGAAACGCCCAGGGCCGCGGCGGCCCGGGAAGCGCTGGAGGAGACGGGCTTTGCCGACGTCACGATCGGCGCCGAGGTCTGGTACAGCGAGGAGGTCTTCGTCTTCGACGACACGAACCAGCCTACGCACTTCAAGGAGCGGTTCTTCGTCGGGCGCACGGCCGGCGGTCCGCTGTCCCGCGCCGGCTGGCAGGACGTCGAGCACCGACTGCTGGACGAACTGCGCTGGTGGACGCTGGGCGAGCTGCGGCTGACCGGAGACACGGTCTACCCCGAAGGCATCGCCGAACTGCTGCCCGACGTGCTTTCCGGCCGCCTCGCGCCGGCGCCGCTGGTGATCCGCACCGTCGATGGGCCGATCCCGCCGGTCCCACGGGTCAGCTGAGCATCCAATCAGGGCCGGCGGCGTTTGTTTGCTGGGCAGGGGAATATGCCGCCGGCGCTCGCGCCGGCGCGCTTTGAGGAGTTCTTCCATGCGCAAGCTGCTCTTGATCGCCGGGATCGGAGCTCTGGCCATCCCGGCCGTGGCGTTGGCTCAGACCGATTGCCTGCACCAGCGACAGGACAATCGTGTCGCGGGCACGCTGCTGGGCGCGGGCGTCGGCGCGGCCGTCGGCAGCGCCGTGGCCGGCCCGGGCGAGCGCACCACCGGCGCCGTCGTGGGCGGCCTGAGTGGCGCGATCGTCGGCCACGCGGCGGCTGGCGCGGCGACCAATTGCGCTGCCTACACCGGCGGCGGCTACTACGACGCGAATGGCGTCTGGCGGCAGGGACCGGGGTTCTACGACGGCAATGGCCGCTGGGTGGACACCGCGCCGGCGCCCGCGGCGGGCGATTTCAGCACGGACGTCGCCTACACGGGCCCGACCTGGGACACCAAGGCGCGGGAGTCCTGGATCGAGCAACGTATTCACGAGGGTTCGACCTCGGGGGCGCTGGGGCCCGGCGATGCTGACCGCGACTTTGGCGTGCTGGCCGGCATCCGTGCGTTCGAGGCGCAACGCAGCGACGCTCACGTCGGCCTGACCGAAGTCGACCGCACCGACGTGATGGACAGGTTGGACAACCTCACGCGGGTCATGCGCTCGCAGTGGAGCTACTGAACCCGCGGTCAGCGGCCGGGCCATCGGGCCCGGCCGCCTCCGGGGTCAGTGGTGGTCGTGCGACGGAGGTCCGCCGTGTGGGCCGTCGTGTTTCGGCGGGGGCGGCGGCGCGTGGTGATGGTGGTGCGGCGGCGGCGGGGGCGGCATGTGGTGATGATGCATGGGCATCATCGGCATCCGCACAACGACGCGGCAGTGGTCCTGATCCTTGTGGGTGCAGGGCGGGTAGTCGTCGGCTACGGCCGGCGCGCAGGTGGCGGCCAGCATGGCTGCGCCGGCGGCGGCGATCAGTAGGCGGTGCATTCGCAAGGTTCCCTTGGTGGAAGACTCGGCGACGGCTTCGAAGCGTCGTTTTGTCACGGCGGGGAGGTTTAACGGCCGCGCGTGCGACTGCAACTGCCAAACGAAAACAGGCCACACGGCGTGGCGCCGGCGCGGCATGGCCGGTCGCGATGGCGCCACCCGCAACCAACTGTTAGCCATCCGCCCCCGATAACCGGTGCAACTGGGTGAATCGGGACGCGGGGTCCTGCCCTCAGCGAGCAGCGCCATGGCGCCGACAAGCGCGTTACAAGTCCGCGAGGCGTCCGAGGCCAGGTCCATCGAGGCGCGCCTGCGCCTGATGATCGCCAGTGGCGGCGACGACCGGCTGTGGCTCGATCCCGTTACTCGCCGCAACCGCTACGGCGCGCCAGCCGCGCCGGCCCCGGACGAGCTGTGGTTCTCTTCCTCAACCGCCTGCGCGGTGTCGCCGCGCGGCTGGGCCGCGGCGAGCGAGGCGCTGCTGCGTCTCACCGATGCGCCGGCCTGCGGCCTCGTCAGCTGGTTCGATGATCTGCGCGCGCGGCTCCTATCGATCTACGGGACCCCAGGCGCGCAAGCCGTGCTGACCGCCTCCGGCACCGAGGCAGAACTGGTGACGCTGACACTGGCGCTGGCGCTGGCGGAGCGTCCCTTGACCAACATCGTGATCGCCCCGGCCGAGACAGGCTCCGGCGTGCCCGCGGCCGCTGAGGGCCGGCACTTCCTGGCACATGCCTCCCTGGGCGTCGCGGTCTGCAAGGCGGCGCGGCTGCCGGGGTGGGCCGACGCCGACATCCGCCTCGACACCATCGAGATCCGCTTGCCGAAAGGGCGCCTGCGCGCTCAGGCCGACGTCGACCAGGAAGCTGCGCTGAAGGTCGAGCGGGCTGTCGCCGCCGGCGGCTTCGCGCTGTTGCACGTGCTGGACGCGTCGAAGACTGGGCGCCCTGGCGTCAGCCGCGCAGCGGCCAAGGCGATCGTGGCGCGCCATCCCGGCCAGGCGCTGGCGGTCGTGGACGCCTGCCAGCTGCGCTGCAGCGCCGCCGCCGTGCGCGCCGACCTGGAAGCGGGGCTGGTGGTGATGATCACCGGCTCCAAGTTCGCTGGCGGTCCGGCCTTCTGCGGGGCTCTGCTGCTGCCGCCGGCGCTGGCCGAAGAGCTCACGGCCACCCAGCTCTGTGGATCGCCGCTCGCGCCTTACTCCGCCGCGCTCGACTGGCCGGCGCCGCTGCGCAGCCGATTGTCGGGCGCCTTGGCGCATCCCGCCAACCTCGGCCTCGGCCTACGCTGGAGCGCGGCGCTGGCCGAGATCGAAGCCTACGAAGCCGTCCCCGAGCCGGTCCGAGCAGCGTTGCTGGCCGACTTTGACCGCGCCGTCCGCGACCGGGTTCGCGACGACCCGGCTCTTGCCCTGCTCGACGGTGGTATCGGCGGCGGCGCGCCTGGCTTGACGCCGGTGCTGCATGTCGACGACGCCGATCCGCGATGGGTCTACGAGGCGCTGCAGGCGGCGAACCGCCCCGTTCACCTGGGCCAGCCGGTGACGCTTGGCCCCCGCACGGTGCTTCGGGTCTGCGCCAGCATGCCGATGATCACGGCCGCCGCCTCTGGCGACTGGGCCGCGCTCGAGACCGACCTCGACGAAGCGTTCGAGACGTGGGCGAGCCTCTAGCGACGCCCGCGCCGCCCTCCCTCGATCCCACGGACTGGGAAGCGTTTCGCCGCGACGCCCATGGCGCCCTGGACGCCGCCATCGACCGCCTGCGCGGCGCCGGTCACGGACCCGTCTGGCGCGAGACGCCGGCCAACGTGCGCGCCGGCTTCACCACGCCGCTGCCGCAGGGGCCTCGCGACCTGGCCGAGGTTCTGGCGCAGGTCGAGGCCGACATCGCGCCCTTTGTGGTCGGCAACACGCATCCGCGCTTCTTCGGCTGGGCGCATGGGGCCGGGACGCCGGTCGGCATGGTGGCCGAGCTGATCGCCGCTGGCCTCGACGCCAACTGCGGCGGCCGCGACCACATCGGCCCGGTGGTGGAGCGTCAGGTGACGCGCTGGGCGGCCGAGGCGTTCGGCTTTCCGGCTGACAGCTCTGGCGTCTTCGTCACCGGGACCTCGCAAGCGAACTTCCTGGGGCTGCTGGTGGCGCGCGATGCGGCGCTGAGCCACGGCGTGCGGGCGACGGGCCTGCGCGGGGCGCCGCAACTGGTCGCCTACGCGTCGAGCGAAGCGCATGCCTGCGTCCGCCAAGCCATGGAGCTGGCCGGTGTCGGCAGTGACGCCCTGCGCACCATCGCGACCGATGCTGGGCGCCTGCGCATCGAGGCGCTGAAGGCCGCCATCGCCGCTGACCGCGCTGCGGGCTTCAAGCCGTTCCTGATCGTCGGCACGGCCGGCGCGGTGAACTTCGGGGCTTTCGACGACCTGTCAGCGCTGGCCGACGTCGCCGCCGCTGAAGGACTTTGGCTGCATGTGGACGGGGCGTTCGGCGCCCTGACCCGGCTGGCGCCGGAGCTCGCGCCGCTCACAGTCGGCCTGGAGCGCGCGCACTCGGTCGCCTTCGACTTCCACAAGTGGGCGCATGCGCCTTACGACGCCGGCTTCCTGCTGGTGCGCGACGCCGCGGCCCACAAAGCGACCTTCGCCGCGCCCGCCGCCTATCTGTCGCGCAGCTCACGCGGTCTCGCCGCCGGCGACGACTGGCCCTGCGACTACGGTCCGGACCTGTCGCGCGGGTTCCGGGCGCTGAAAGTGTGGCTGACATTCCAGGCGCTGGGCGCCGACGCCATCGGCGCGGCCATCGCCAGCAACTGCGCACTGGCCCGGCGGCTGGCGGACGCGGTGCGCGCCTCGCAAAGCCTGGAGGTGGCGGCGCCGACGCCGCTCAACATCGTCTGCTTCGCGATCAAAGGGGATGCGTCGGGCGAGGCCACCCACGAACTGGTCATGCGGCTGCAGGAACGGGGCCTTGCCGCGCCCTCGACCACCCGGATCGCGGGGCGCATCGTCGCCCGCGCGGCCATCTTCAATCACCGAACCAGCGCCGCCGACATCAACGCGCTGGTCGCCGACGCCGAGGCGGTCGCGGCGGAGCTGGCTTAAGCGGCGTCGTTGTCCCGGGTGAGGACGCGGGTCACGTCCATCAGCGGGCGACGAGCGCGATCCCCGAGCGAGGCGCGTAGCACGTTCATGGTCGGCTCGAGCTTCACCGTCGCCTGGGCCGGCGCCGAGGCGGCGAGGCCCTCGTAGAAGTAGCTGACCGGCGTCTCCAGCGCGCCAGCAATGCGCCACAGGCGCGCCGCCGAGACGCGGTTGGCGCCGCACTCGTATTTCTGGATCTGCTGGAAGCGAACGCCACAGGCGTCGGCCAGTTGCTGCTGGGTCAGGCCCAGCAGGCGCCGCCGGCGCCGCATCCGCTTGCCGATGTGGAAATCGATTTCGTCGCTCATCCGTGCCCCGCGTAACTCCTGGCGTGCCAAAGCGGCACGTTCGGTCGGCGAGGCGGCAAGCGCCGTGCCGCATTGCCCGGCCGCCCGACGCCGCCTAGTTAGCCGCCATGCCCAAGGCGACGCGGCTCCAGGACCTGATTTGGCGCGCCGAGACGGTGGGCTACGACCTCATCTCCGGGATCATGCGTCTTGCGCCGATCGATGCTGCGTCCGATTTCGGCGGGTCGCTGCTGCGGCTGGTCGGTCCGCGGCTGCCGACGCACCGCACCGTGCTGCGCAACCTGCGTCTGGCCTTTCCGGCGTGGAGCGACGCCGAGCGCGAGGCGATGGCGCGGCGTGTCTGGGAGAACGCCGGGCGAGTGTTCGCCGAGTTCCTGATGATGGACCGCATCATCGGCGATCCGAGCCGCATCGAGGTTCCGGACCCCGGGACCATCGAGCGCATGTTCGAGACCGACAAGCCGATCCTGCTGGTCAGCGGCCACTTCGCCAACTTCGAGATCATCGGCGCCGCGCTCTGCGCCCACGCCCCGTCGCCGTGCCTGATCGCCTATCGGGGACTGAACAACCCCTACATCGACGCGCGCATGAAGGAGATGCGCCGGCGCTACGGCATCGAACTGTTCGCCCCGAAGACGGCCGAGGGCGGCCGGCAGATGCTGTCAGCGCTGAAGAACCGGGTGCCGCTCGGCATCCTCATGGACCAGAAATACAACGAGGGCCTGCTCGCGCCGTTCTTCGGTCACGACGTCCACACCCAGCACGCACCGGTGCGCTTCGCCCAGCGGTACGGCGCGGTGATGCACATGGGCTGGGTGGAACGCACCAAGGGCGCACGCTTCAGGCTGTACCCCTACGAGACCATCGTGCTCGAGCCCGGGGGCGGCCACGAAGCGGTCGCCGACAGCCTCGCCAAGGTCAACGCTTTCATCGAGGACCGCGCCCGTGCCCGGCCGTGGGAGTACTGGTGGGTGCATCGGCGCTTCCCCGACGCGCTCTACGCCGAGCTGGCGGCGCAGGGCTACTAGCTCAGCCCACCCAGTGGACGCGCTGTTGCGGCGGCGCGGCGCGGCTGCGTTTGCCGAGGGCCGCGTTCAGCTTTTCCAGCACATTCTTGGCGGTGACCGGCTTGACCACGAACTCGGTGATGCCGGCCTGGCGGGCTTCCAACACCCGCTGGGTGTCGGCATGGCCGGTGATCATGACCACGGGCAGCGTCGGGTCGGGACTGTCCTCGGGGCTGCGCAGGCGCTTGGTCAGCTCGATGCCGTTCATCGGGGCCATGTGGTAGTCGACCACGGCGACGTCGGCGCGCCAGCTGGAGAGGATCATCAACGCCATCGAGCCGTCGGCGGCTTCGCGCACGTCGTGGATGCCGGCGGTGTCCAGCACCGTCTTCAGAATCGAGCGCATATGCGCATTGTCATCGACAATGAGCACCCGCACCGTGGTCAGATCCTGGGGCACCTGGGCCTCACCCTAATGGGCCCGGCCGACGTGCCGAACCACCCGCGCACGAGGCTAAGGCGCCAGCCGCTTACGAAGCCTTACCAGCCGCCGCGTCCGGATTGAGTTCGCGCCATCTCTGCAGCGCCTCGGCTGGGCTGGCGTAGGCTTCCTGCAGGCGCGGGTTCCAGTAGCGCAGGGCCTCCAGCGGGATCTTGCGGCCGCTGACGGCGCAGACCACGTAGCGGCCAGGGCGCAACACGATCACCTCGCCGTCGCCGTAGCGCACCAGAGCGAGTTCGCCTTTGCCGAGGTCCTTGTCGAACGCATTCATGGGGTCGGAATGTAGCGCCGCTTACAGCGCTTTAGAAGAGATCGCTCCTAAAAGAGGTCGCCTTGGCCCCCATCGTCGCGGGCCCTGGCCTGCCGCGTGCGGCCGTCGATGACCGCACTGCGCACCCCGTCGTGGAACTTCAGGCTCACGGTCTCGCCAATGGCGAGGCCGGGCGCCGAGCGGGCCAGCGCGCCGTTGGTGCGGCGCACCAGCGCATAGCCGCGCTCCAGCGGCCCCTCGGGGTTCAGCGACACGCGCTGGCGATCCAGCGAGGTCAGGCGCTCGGTCTCGCGCTGCAGGCGGCGCGTGACGATTGGGCGCAGGCGGGCGCTGATCTCGGTCAGGCGCTGGCGCTTCAGCGCCACCGGGCGTTCGAGCAGGCCGGGCTTCAGCAGGGCCGCGGGTCCGGCCAGCGCCTGAGCGTGCGCGGAGACGTTGCGCTGCAGGCCGGCGCCCAGCTTGCCGGCGGCGATATCCAGCCGCTGGGTGGCGATGGCCAGCAGGTCCTGCGGCCGCGGCAATCCGCGCTCGGCGGCGGAGAGGCGGCTGCGGCGCAGTTCCAGCGCCCGCTGGCCGTTGGCGATCATGCGGCGGCTGTAGTCGGCCAAGCTGGCCGCCAGCTCGGCCAGCACCGGCGTCGCCATCTCGGCCGCGGCGGTGGGGGTGGGGGCGCGGCGATCAGCGACGAAATCGATGAGCGTGGTGTCGGTCTCGTGGCCCACGGCGGAGATCAGCGGGATGGTCCCGGCGGCGACCGCCCGGGCCAGCGCCTCGTCGTTGAACGGCCACAGATCCTCCACCGAGCCGCCGCCGCGCGCCACGATCAGCACGTCGGGGCGTGGGATGTGGCCGCCAGGCGCCAGCGCGTTGAAGCCACGCACCGCGGCCGCCACCTGCGCCGCCGCGCCGTCGCCCTGCATCACCGATGGCCACACGATGACGCGGCAGGGCCAGCGGTCGCGGATGCGGTGCAGGATGTCGCGGATCACCGCGCCGGTGGGGCTGGTGATGACGCCGATCACCGCCGGCATCGACGGCAGCCGTTGCTTGCGCGCCGCCTCGAACAGACCCTCGGAGGCCAGCTTGGCCTTCAGTCGCTCCAGCTGCGCCAGCAGCGCGCCGACGCCGGCCGGCGCCATGCTCTCGATGACGATCTGGTACTGCGAGCGGCCGGGGTAGGTGGTGATCTTGCCGGTGACCACCACTTCCATGCCGGTCTGCGGCTTGATGGCCAGCCGCGGCACGGTAGTGCGCCAGACCACGCCCGAGATGGCGGCCTTGTCGTCCTTGATATCGAGGTAGACGTGGCCAGCCGAATGGAAGGTGACCTTGGAAAGCTCTCCCCGCAGCCGCACAAACCCGTAGGCGTCCTCCAGCGTCCGCTTCAGCGCGAACGCCAGCTCGGAGACGGAATATGGCTCGGCGTTGGTCTCGGTGGGCAGAGACTCGGTCATGGTCTCTACCTAGGCCTTGGACGCGGGGAAGGGGAGAGCCGCAGCCCTCCCCTCCGACGCCCCACGAGCCCTAGATGTACCGCCGCAGTGAGCGGGTGAGCTCGGCGACCGTGGCCTTCTTCCGACCGGCCGGCGGCGCGTAGGCCTGACGGGCGTGGTCGACGCAGTACGGCCCTTCTTCCTCGGCCCGGCGGCCGCAGAAGGTGAAGTCGTCGCTCGACGGATCGCCGATCGGCCACTTGCACATGTGGGTGCCCAGCGTCAGCACCGTCGCCGTGCCCGGCAGCTCCACGAAGGGCGTCGTCCGCACCGCCGGCAGCGCCGCCGGCCTGGCTTCCACCGCCCGCTGGCGCGGTACAGGCATCGAGATCGGCCGTGGCGGCCTGGGGGCCTTGAACGCCGGGCGGCTCGGATGCGAGGGCGCGGCGCGGCCCGACAGGCCCAGCCTGTGCACCTTGCCGATCACCGCGTTGCGCGTGACCCCGCCCAGCTGTTTGGCGATCTGGCTGGCGGAAAGTCCGTCCAGCCAGAGCTTCTTCAGCGTTTCGACCCGGTCGTCTGTCCAGCCCATATCGCCCTCCGCCCCTGCGTCGGACCGGTCCCCACCAGTCGCCTGACGCAAGATGTTGTAGCCCCACCGGCGCCCCGCGGCCCCGGCCTACTAGATATCGTAAACATTTCACTAACGGCCACAATAGGCGCCCGGGCAGTCGTCCACAGGAACTAGATGTTGATGACAAGACGCCGCAGGCTTGCGCGCCCGGCGCCAGCGGGGCACATGATGGCGGCATGCGAGACACAGCCGAGATCGCCCTGCCGCCGCAGCCGCGCGCCTATTCCGGCGTCAACTGGGTGGGCCTGCGGGCGCTCTATCTGCGCGAGGTTCGGCGCTTCTGGAAAGTGGGGCTGCAGACCCTGGCCGCGCCGATCGTCACCGCGCTGCTCTACATGATGGTGTTCGTGGTGGCGGTCGGCGGGCGGCGGCACGCGGTGGAAGGCGTGCCGTTCGGGGCCTTCATCGCGCCTGGCCTGATCATGATGCAGATCCTCAACAACGCCTTCTCCAACTCGTCCTCGTCGCTGCTGCAGGCGAAGATGAACGGGCTGATCGGCGACTTCCTCACCCCGCCGCTGTCGCCGGGCGAGCTGACGGCCGGGTTCGCGCTTGGGGCGGTGACGCGGGGCCTGCTGGTGGGCGCCGTGGCGGCCGCGGCGATCTTCCCCTTCGCCCACTACGGCTTCGCGCAGCCCTGGGCGATCCTCTACTTCGGCTTTGGCGCCTCGCTGATCATGGGCCTCCTGGGCGCGATGGCCGCCATCTGGTCGGAGAAGTTCGACCACATCGCCGCGGTGACCAACTTCATCGTCATGCCGATGACGTTCCTCTCAGGCACCTTCTACCTGGTCAGCGACCTGCCGGCGCCCTTCAACACCATCTCCCAGTTCAACCCGTTCTTCTACCTGATCGCCGGCTTCCGCTACGGCTTCACCGGCCACATGGACGGCAACCTCGGCATCGGCGTTGGCCTGACCGCCGCGCTTTGCCTGGCGCTCTGGGCCGGCTGCTGGCGCATGTTCGCCACCGGCTACAAGCTGAAGACCTGAGCGGCCGTCAGATCACGGTGACGCCGACCGGCGCACCGGTGACGCGCCCCACGATCCGGCTTGCCGAAAACCCGCGCGCCCTGGCCAGGGTCAGTACAGCGTCGGCCGCGTCGGCTGCGACGGCGATCAACAGGCCGCCGCTGGTCTGTGGATCGGTGAGCAGGTCGCGGCGCCATTCGGGGAGATCAGCGGGCGAGCGGACGTCGCCGCCGTAGCTGGCCCAGTTGCGCGTCGAGGCGCCGGTGCGGACGCCGGCTTGCGCCATGGCTGCCACGCCGGGCAGCAGCGCTGGCGCATCGGCTTCTATCTCCACGCCCAGCCCCGCGCCGCGGCTCATCTCCAGCGCGTGGCCCAGCAGGCCGAAGCCAGTGACGTCGGTCAAAGCGTGCACGCCGGCCACGTCCGCCAGTTCGGCGCCCAGGGTATTGAGCTGGGTTGTGGAGGCCAGCATGGCGGCGTAGCCGGCGTCGTCCAGGCGCTGCTGCTTGAACGCGGCGCTGAGCACGCCGACGCCCAGCGCCTTGGTCAGGATCAGCACGTCGCCGACTCGCGCGCCGCGGTTGGTCATGATGCGGTCCGGGTGCGCCAGGCCCAGCGCCACCAGCCCGTAGATCGGCTCGACGCTGTCGATCGAGTGCCCGCCCGCCACCGGCACGCCAGCTGCCGCGCACACCTCGGCGCCCCCGGCCAGGATCGCGCCGATGGTCGCCGGCGCCAGCTGGCCGATCGGCATGCCGACGATGGCCAGGGCCAGGATCGGCCGCGCGCCCATGGCGTAGACGTCGGAGAGGGCATTGGCGGCGGCGATGCGGCCGAAGTCGCGCGGGTCGTCCACCACCGGCATGAAGAAATCGGTGGTCGCCACCAGGGCCTGCTGGTCGTTCAGCCGCCAAACCGCGGCGTCGTCGCTGGTCTCCGTCCCGACCATCAGGTTGGGGAACGCGCCCATCATCGGCATGCCGGAGAGGATTTCGGTGAGCACCGCGGGGGCGATCTTGCAGCCGCAGCCGCCACCATGCGCCAGCGACGTCAGGCGCGGCGCGTCGATGGCGGTGGCGTCGTCAGCTTGCATGCGCGGCTCGCGTTGGGTGTAAGGCAGGCGGGGAATGTCTAACACGGGCGGGGCCTTGGGCGCATGTCCGACATCAAGGTGATCGAAGCAGCTGACGCAGCGAGCCTGGCGTGTTTCGACGCCATCATCGACGTGCGCAGCCCCTCCGAGTTCGCCGAGGACCACATCCCCGGCGCCGTCAGCCTGCCGGTGCTGGACGACGCCGAGCGCGCGCAGGTGGGCACGATCTATGTGCAGGACTCGCGCTTCAACGCGCGCCGCATCGGCGGGGCGCTGGTGGCGCGCAATGTCGCCCATCACCTGGAGACGGCGCTGGCGGACAAGCCGGGCTCGTTCCAGCCGCTCATTTACTGCTGGCGCGGCGGCCAGCGCTCCGGCGCCATGGCCACCATCCTGGAACAGGTGGGGTGGCGCACCGCGGTGCTGGCGGGGGGCTACAAGACTTATCGCCGGCATGTGCAGGCACAGCTCTACGAGGCTGGGCCAGCGATGCGGCTGGTGCTGATCGACGGGCGCACTGGGTCTGGCAAGACCGAGGTGCTGAGCCGGCTGGCGGCGCTGGGGATGCAGACGCTGGATCTGGAAGGGCTCGCCGCGCATCGCGGCTCGCTGTTCGGCGCGCTGCCCGGACAGCCTCAGCCCAGCCAGAAGATGTTCGAGTCACGGCTGCTGGGCGAACTGGAGCGGCTCGACCTGTTGCGGCCGGTGGTGGTGGAGGCCGAGGCCAGCAAGGTGGGCGACCGCATGGTCCCGCCGGTGCTCTGGCAGGCTATGCAGGACGCGCCGCGCATCGACCTGAGCGCGCCCCTGGCGGCGCGCGCCGGTTACCTGGCGACCGCCTATGCCGATGCGATCGCCGACCGGGCGCTGTTCGAGGCGACGCTGGCGCGGCTGCCGGTGCACATCTCCAAGCAGACACTGGCCGACTGGCGGGCGCTGGCCGACGCCGGCGATCTCGAGGCGCTCGCGAGCGGCCTTATGCAGACCCACTACGACCCGGCCTACGACCGCGCCGCTCGCAAGGACCCACGCCCCCGGCTCGGCAGCATCGCGCTCCCGGACCTGACGTCGGGCGCCCTCGACGTTGCGGCGGGTCAGATTGCAACTTTGGTGACGGCTTTCGCCGGCTAACGAAGTTCGCTCTTATGGCGTCGGGGCGGTTCGGCATGTGTGTCGGCCGCAAGGGGCGACATCGATGACGTACTGGAAGGCGTGCGCCGCCATCGGCGCGCTTGGGCTCATGGCGATGCTGGCGGCCTGCGGGCCCTCGCAGCAGGATCGCGTGGCGCGGGGCAAGTACCTGGTGAGCGTGATCGGTTGCTCGGACTGCCACACGCCGGGCGGGTTCTCGCCGAAGCCGGACATGAGCCGTTTCCTCGGAGGCTCCGACTCCGACTTCATTATGACGGGCATGGGCACGTACACGCCGCCGAACCTCACGCCGGACAAGGCGACCGGCATCGGGACCTGGACCACGCAGCAGATCGAGACCGCGTTCACCACCGGGGTCACCCCCACCGGCCGCGTGCTCTCGCCGGCGATGCCGTGGAGCGACTTCGCCAACATGTCCAAGGACGACGCCCTCGACGTCGCCCTCTATCTGCAGAGCCTGCCGGCCGTGAGCCACCAGGTTCCTGGTCCGCAGGCGGATCGGCCGTGCATGGCCAACTCCGAAGAATGCATCGTGCTGCGCGAGGCGCCAGCTGGCGCCCCGGCGGCCGCGCCAGCGACCAACGCTACTGCCGCGTCATCTCCGCCCGCACCTGCGCCCTGACCTCGCCGCGCGGCCGGCTCTCGGGGATCTCGAAGGTCACCTTGGCGATGCGGCCGGGGTAAGCGAACGGCGTCTCGTAGTCGTGTGCGATGGGCGAAAGACTGCGGCCGATGTCCATGCCCGTCGACGAGACGATGAACAGCAGCTTCGGAATCTCGCCGCTCGCCACCACCTGGCCATCGACGCTGAGCGCGACGCTGGCGCCGCCCTCGGCGTTGCGGGTGACGACGCCGCCGATCTGGTGCGCGCCGGGCGCCAGTGGGGCGGCGCCGACGACCCGGGTGTGGTCGTGAAAGTAGTTGTAGTCGAACACCAGCCGCCCATCCTTCACCATCAGCAGGAAGCCGCTGTTGAGGCTGCCTCTCGCCAACAGCGCGCCGTCCGAGGCCCCGGCGGGATGATCCAGATCGAGGGTCATGGTCCAGCCGCGGGCGCCTGAGGGGCAGACGTCGGCGACCAGGTGCGCGATCGGCGGGTAGTAGACGAAGCGGCTGCGGGCCGTCGGCAAGCCCGGCCGCGTGGCCGAGCGGAAGAGGGCGGCGGCGTTGCGGTCGTCCAGCGGCAAGACGCCGAGGCGCTCGGCCTCGGTCCACCAGAGATCCTGCAATTCCTTGAGCTTGCCGGGCTCGCGCTGAGCGAGGTCCTCATACTCGGAGAAGTCCTCCGAGAGCCGGTAGAGCTCCCACTTGTCGTCGTCGAAGGCCGCGCCGGGCGTGTGGTGCGTCACCGCCTTCCAGCCGTCCTTCCAGACGCCGCGGTGGCCCAGCATCTCGAAGTACTGGACGTCGCGCGCCAGCTTCGCGGCGGGGTCGCTGAAGGTGGCCTTCAGACTGACGCCGTGCACCGGCATCTGCGGCACGCCGGCGACCACGCTGGGCGGCGCGATGCCCGCCAGGTCCAGGATCGTCGGGGCGACGTCGATGGCGTGGCAGAACTGGGCGCGGGTCTCGCCGCGCGCCGCCATCCCGGCCGGCAGGTGGAAGATCAGCGGGTCGCGCACGCCGCCGCCATGAGTGTTCTGCTTGTACCACTTCAGCGGCGTGTTGCCGGCCTGAGCCCAGCCCCAGGGGATGTTGCAGTGGCTGTTGGGGCCGCCGATGTCGTCGAGGCGCTTGACCGCCTCGGCCACGTCCTCGCGGACGCCGTTGAAGTACTTCATCTCGTCGAGCACGCCGGTGGGGCCGCCTTCCTGGCTGGCGCCATTGTCGGAGAGCAGCACAAAGACGGTGTTGTCCCAGGCGCCGATGGACTTCAGGAAAGCGGTCAGCCGGCCGATCTGGTCGTCGGTGTGCTCCAGCATGGCGGCGAAGGCTTCCTGCAGGCGGCAGGCGAAGGCCTGCTCGTCGCCGCTGAGATCGGCCCAGGGACGCACGCCCGGATTGCGGGGCGCCAGCTGCGTGTTCGCCGGGATCACGCCCATGGCCTTCTGCCGCGCGAACCATTCGTCGCGTGCCACGTCCCAACCGGCGTCGAACTTGCCGCGCCACTTCTCCAGGTAAGACTGCGGCGCCTGGTGCGGCGAGTGCATCGCCCCGAAGGCGAGGTAGAGGAAGAACGGCCGCTCCGGCACCAGCGAGACCATGTTGCCGACCATCTCGCAGGCCTTATCCACCACGTCCTCTGAGAAGTGGTAGCCGTCCTCTGGCGTCGCCGGCGGGTCGACGAAGTGGTTGTCGCACGTGAGCTCCGGATAGAACTGGTCGGTCTCGCCTTGCAGGAAGCCGTAGTAGCGGTCGAAGCCCTTTTGCAGCGGCCAGTTGGTGAAGGGACCGGCGGCGGAGCACTCGGCCATTGGCGCCAGGTGCCACTTGCCGGCGGCGAAGGTCGCATAGCCGTTGTCGCGCAGGATCTCGGCCAGGGTCGCGGCGGAGCGGGGCAGGGCGCCGCGCATGTTGGGAAAGCCGGTGTCGATGTTGGAGATCGCCCGCATGCCGACGGCGTGGTGGTTGCGGCCGGTCAGCAGGCAGGCCCGCGTCGGCGAGCAGAGCGCGGTGGTGTGGAAGCCGGTGTAGCGCAGGCCGCCAGCGGCCAGCGCGTCCATGTTGGGCGTTGCGAGAGTGGACCCGTAGCAGCCGAGGTGCGCGAAGCCGGTGTCGTCCAGCACCACCAGCACCACGTTGGGCTGGCCAGGCTTGCCGGGGCCGGGCGGCCACCAGGGTTGCGACTCCGGCACGGTGCGGCCGATGACGCCTTCGAAGGTCTCACCTGATGGCACTCGGGTTGTCATTTGTTGGTCCTCCCGCTGGCGCCGTAAGCCCGGCCCCGCGCCCCGTCAACGACGTTTCGCAGTAGGCTTCACCGCCGCGATCGGCGATAGATGAACGGCGATCAGATAGCCGAGGGGTGGATGACCGAGGGCGAGGACGGCGGCTGCGCCTGCGGGCGGATCGACGTGCACGCGCACTTCCTGCCGGAGGTCTACGCCAAGGCGCTGGCCACGGCGGGGCTCACGACCCTCGACGGCGGGTTCCCCATCCCGGCCTGGAGCGCCGAAGGGGCGCTGGGGGTGATGGACCGGCACGGCGTCGACGTCGCCATGGTCTCGCTCTCTTCGCCCTCGGCGCAGTTCCTGCCGGCCGACGAGCGCGCCGACCTCGCCAGCGCGGTCAACGACGCCGGCGCCGAACTGGTGCGCGCCCATCCCGATCGCTTCGGCTACTTCGCCACGCTGCCGATGCCCGACGTGGAGGCCTCGCTGGCCGAGCTGCGCCGCGCGTTCGACGAGCTGGGCGCCGACGGCGTCGTGCTGATGACCAACAGCGACGGAGCCTATCTCGGCGATCCGCGGTTCGCGCCGATCTTCGCCGAGCTGAACCGGCGCAAGGCCACGCTCTTCCTGCATCCCACCAGCCCGCCCTGCTTCGAGGCGGTGGCGCTGGGGCGCCCGGCGCCGCTGCTGGAGTTCCCGCTCGACACCACCCGCACGATCGTCGACCTGCTCTACGCCCGCACCTTGCAGACCCATCCGGAGATCAGGGTGATCGTGCCGCACGGCGGCGCGGCCCTGCCGGCGCTGGTGGGGCGCATCGCGGCCTTCGCCGGCCACCCGGTGATCGCCAATCGGCCGAGCTCCGACGCCGAGGTTTTCGACGCGCTGGAGCGGCTCTACTACGACGTGGCGCTGTCGGCGCACCCGATCCCGTTCGCGGCCCTGCGGGGCATCGCACCGATCACTCAGATCCTATTCGGCAGCGACTGGCCGTTCTCGCCGGAACCACGCGTCGGGCAGCTGGTCCGTCAGCTGGGCGAGGTCGGGCTGAGCGACACAGAGGCGCGCGCCATCGCCCGCCACAACGCCGAGCGCATCTTCCCGCGCCTGGCGCAACGATAGAGAGGAGCCTCATGCCCGGCCGCTACGGACCCCACAATCCCGACGAGACCTACGTCGCGCACAAGTTCCCCGAGCAGCTGTTCGACACCGGCGAGGTGAAGCTGAACTACGCCGTGGTCGGCGACGCCTCGAAGCCGGCGCTGCTGCTGATCCCCGGCCAGACCGAGAGCTGGTGGGGCTACGAGGCGGCGATGGCGCTGCTGGGCGATCGCTACCATGCCTTCGCTGTCGACCTGCGCGGGCAGGGCCGGAGCGGCCGCACGCCGGGGCGCTACACGCTGGACAACATGGGCAATGACCTCGTGCGCTTCATCCAGGGGGTGATCGGGCGCCCGACGCTGGTGAGCGGCCTCTCGTCCGGCGGGGTGCTGTCGGCGTGGCTCTCGGCCTTCGCACCGGTGGGGCTGGTGCGGGCCTGCCTCTACGAAGACCCGCCGCTGTTCTCGTCGCAGACGACGCCGCTCTATGGCCACTCGATCAAGCAGGTGATCGGGCCGATGTTCGCCATGTGGTCGAAGTACCTCGGCGATCAGTGGAGCATTGGCGCCTGGGAGGCCATGCGCGCCAACTACAAGGACGAGCTGCCGCCCTACCTCGCCGGCTTCCAGCCTGCCGAGCAGCCGCCGCAGAACCTGAAGGAGTACGACCCGGAGTGGGGCCGCGCGTTCTGGACCGGAACCTGGGCAGCGGCGTGCGACCACGCGCTGATGCTGCGCCACGTGAAGGTCCCGGTGCTGTTCACGCACCACATGCGCTTCGTGAACGCCGAACAGGGCTTCATGCTGGGCGCTCTCTCAGATCTGCAGATCGCCAAGGTGCGCGAGCTGGTCGAGGGCGCAGGCCAGCCGTTCGAGTACCGCTCGTTCCCGCAGATGGGCCACGCCATGCACTCGATTGACCCGAAGCTCTACGTGGACACGCTGACCGCCTGGGCCGATACGCTGCCGCCGGGGTAGCGGAGGCGGGCCATTGAAGCAGCGGGACGGCGAGCCCTGGATCCCGGCGGCGGAATACGGCGCGCTGCTGCCGGAGTTCACCGTCAACCTGGTGGTGCGCGACATGGACGCCTCGCTGGCCTTCTATCGCGAGGTGCTGCGGGCGCAGACACACTATGCGGACCCGGATTTCGCGGCGATCCGCATCCTCGGCCTCGAGCTGATGCTGCACACCGACCACACCTACGAGAAGAGCCACTGGCACGGGGCGCTGCTCGACGGCGCGCCGCGGGGCGTCGGCCTGGAACTGCGGCTCATGGGCATGGACCCGGACGAAGTGGCCGCCCGCGCCGCCGCGGTGGACGCGGTGAAGCGCTTGCCGATGACCCGCGGCCACGGCTGGCGCGAGACCATCATCGCCGACCCCGACGGTTACGTCTGGGCCGTGGGCGTGGCGCAGCGGCGCAATCCTTAGTTTTTCCAGGTTTTACAGTTACATAAGGTTGTCATCCCGGAGAGCTGCGAAGCAGACTCGTCCGGGATCTACTTCCTCCGCCGGCGCTGAGTAGGTCCCGGCTCTCCGCGCTGAGCGCTACGGCCGGGATGACATGGTTTGGGAAGAGGACTTCGGAGCGTGCTAAACGCCCACGATGTCCGCCAATCCGCCCGTCACCCGCAAGCGTCCCGCTGTGCTGCGCGCCTTGGGCGATGCTGAGCCGCCGGACGCGATCGAGGTGGCCGGCCGCAGCTTCACGCGCGAGGAAGTGCTGAAGCACGACAGCTGGGCCGCGACGGCGATTTACCGAGACGCCGCCGGCGTGCGGATCATCGCCAAGTTCAACCGCGCCCAGTCGATCTTCGGCGTGCCCATGGGCTGGCTCGGCAAGGCGCTGGCGCAGCGCGAGGCCGGCTTCATGCGCCGCCTCGCCCACCTCGACTTCGTGCCTGACGACCTGGGCCCGGTCAGCGCCGGCGGCCGGGTGCTGCCCAACGCGGTGGCGCGCACCTTCATCGAGGGGCACGCCTTTACCGCCGAGACGCCTGTGGATCTGGCCTTCTTCCAGACCCTGCGCCGTCAGCTGCGCCAGGTGCACCGCACCGGCATGGCCTACGTCGACCTGCACAAGCGCGAGAACATCCTCATCGACCGCCAGGGCCAGCCGCACCTGGTGGACTTCCAGGTCAGCTTCGCCGGGCGCGGATGGCCGCTGCGCCAGCTGCAGCACATGGACTTCTACCATTACCGCAAGAACTATGGCCGGGCGCTCGCCGCGGGCCTGACACCCCAGCGCTTCGCCCGCTGCGTCGAGCCCCCGGCGATGATCCAGGCCCACCGCCAGATCGCCGTGCCCTTCCGCGCGCTGCGGCGCCGGCTGCTGACGCTGCTGCGAGTGCGCGACGCCAGCGGCCAGGCCGGGTCCGAGCTGGAGCCGGAGGACGCGTTCCGGGAGCGCTGAAGTTGTCGCCGCCGGCAACTGTCGCGGTGACACGTCCACCGGCCCTGGGTTAGGCTCGCTGTCATTGGGGAAATCTGCCGCGAGTTCCAAATGACGGTCGCCGCCGTTCGTGCGTGGCTTTGGTCAGGCGTCCTGATCGTGCTCGCGTCAGCGGCCGCTGCGCGCGCCGACCCGGCGCCTGGCGCTCCGCCACCAGCTGCGGAAGCCGCCGCCGGCAACAGCGGCCCGGTCACCCGGTTCTTCCGCGATGGCGAGTGGTACGCCTCGTGGGGCTACAGCCGCGACTTCTGGGCGCCGACGGATATCCACGTCTCGCAGCCGGCGCTGGGCAACAACTTCACCATCCACGCCGTCCAGGGGCACGACGATCCGGTCGCCATCTTCGCCTCGGGTCTCTCCGACCTGTTCGGGCCGCAGTACAACATCCGGGTCGGCCGCTTCATCAACCCGCAGCGCACCATCGCGATCGAGTTCAACTTCGATCACACCAAGTACAACTCCACGCTCGGGCAGACGGCCCAGATCGACGGTGTCATCGGCGGCGCGCCGGTCAATGGGCCGTTCGTGCTCGACGACAAGATCTTCGACTACGCGCTGAACAACGGCGCCAACCACGTGATGTTCAACGTCGTCTACCGACAGCCGTTGATCGGGCGGGTGAACGAGTCTCTGAGCCTAGCTGCCATCGCCAAAGTCGGTCTCGGAGCGATGGTCCCACACACATCCAACATCGTCCTGGGCAATCCGGTCGACGTCGGGCCGAAGTCGCTGAGCAACCTGATCGGCTTCAACCACGGCTGGTGGCAGCTGGGCGGATGGACTGTGGGCACGGAGTTCGGCCTGCGCGCCACGCTGCTCAAGCCGCTCTACATCGAGGTGACCGACAAGGTGGCTTACGCCGACCTCACCCGCGTGCCGGTCTTCGATGGCGCGCTGCACCACGGCCTGTGGCTGGACGAGGCCATCGTCAGCATCGGCCTCACCTTCGACGGGACACACCGGCGGCGGCGGTAGACGGGGCCAGCGTGCAGGTTTTCTGACGATCCGCTACGTCTCAGGCTCGCAATTCCAGCCGTAAATCGCCGATAGCAACGGCGCCCGGATTGTGGCGCCGCGTGCCGCCGGCTGGCATCTGGGGCAGAGGCTTTCTAAACGATGTCAAAGAACGTGCGGACGGCGCGCCTCTCGCAGCGCGCCGTTTCGGCACCACAAGTAATGTAGCGATCGGCGAACTGCAAGGGCGGGGATCGCGGCTCCTTCAATTTCCTCAATCCTCCTCGGACGGCGCTGACGGCCGGCCATGGCGGAGTGGTAAGAAGGAGCGCTAGCCGAGTCCGCCTCGGTCACCCAGCGGATGCTGGTGTGGAACGCTTCCGAGGATGTCGGCCGCGGCGTTGATTCAAGTCTAGTAGTGATACCGGCACTGCGCGATCTGGAGTTGTTGCTCGTCGCCGCTGCCCACGACCCGGTAGACCAGCCGGTCTTCGAGCGTGATGCGCCGCGACCACCAGCCGCGCAGTTCTCCGCGGAGCGGCTCTGGCCGTCCCGTGCCGTTGAAGGGCGTGCGTTGGCACTCCTTGATCAGCGAGTTTATGCGCTCAAGCACGTTGGCGTTGGTCGCCTGCCAATGGAGATAGTCTTCCCAGGCACGGGCCGCGAAGACCAGCTTCACGGTTCGACGAGCGCGTGTTCCAAGCCGCCGCCGCTATCAAGCTGGGAGATCGCATCTCGCAATCGGTCTGCGTTGGCTGGCGGCGTCAGCAGCCTCAAGCTCTCCTCGATCGCGTTCCAGTCGGCCAGCGAGACCATGACAACCGCTTCTGCTTTCTGGCGCGTGATGACGATCGGCCGGTGGTCCTCGACCACGCGATCCATCACCTCCTTCAGCCGCGCCCGGGTGTCCGAATAGCTGACGACGTCCATGCACTTTCCTCCTCCGGAGGATATGTACGTATATCAGTACAGTTGCAAGCGAGCTTGCCCGCACCCTGCAGCATCTTCTCTGGGCGATTTGAGCCCTTTAGCAGCGAGAAAGCGTCGGCATGGCGGGCTGCGCTGGCGGCGGGCAATGGGTATCTTCCGAGCAACACCCTCTGGAGTCGCCCGATGAGTCTGTCGGATCTCGCAGCGATTGGCAGCTTCGTCAGCGGCGTCGCGGTCGCGATTTCGCTGGTATTTCTCTACTTCCAGGTCAGGCAGCTGAACGCGCAGGCGAAACAGGCCGCGATCAGCCAGCAGGCGACGATGAAAATGGCCCGCACCACCCGGGTCATGGAGGTCAATGCGCGGATGGCGGACGAGGCGTTCGCGCAAATGGATCTGCGACTCGCCCACAACGGCAAAGACGTCAGCATCGCGGATGTGATGCGCTTTTCGGCTCACGCCCGGGCGGTGTTCCAGAACGGTGAGGACACCTTCGCCCAGCACCGCCGTGGGCTGGTGGATAAGGTCGATTTCGTCAGTTTCGAGCGTTCGCTGCGCTGGGGCCTGCAACTGCCCCAGCTCAGGGTGGCGTGGGGGCGGCACCGGATGATGTACGACGACGGCTACGTGGCCTTCGTCGATCGGCTGGTGTCGGAGGCGCCAGTCTCGCCTGCCTCGCCAGGCATGCTCGAGCAGTGGCAGGCGGACATGGCCACAGCGATGGCGACAGTGGGCGAACCCGCGCTTCCAGAAGCGACGTCCCGGCCGCCACGCCGCCGATCTGTCGCGAGACCGGCTAAGCCACCCGCGCCTTGATCCAGGCCGACGACTCCGAGATCGCCGCCGCGCCGGCGCTGAGCTGGGCGAAGAAGGGCCAGATGTGGATCATGTCCGGCCAGATGCGCAGGGTGACGTCCACCCGCGCCAGGCCGGCCGCCTCGGCCAGCTGAGTGGAGTCGCTCATCAGCATCTCCTCCGAGCCCACCTGGATCAGCATCGGCGGCAGGCCCGCCAGGTCGGCGAACACCGGCGACGCCAGCGGCGTTTTCGGGTCGCCCCGGCCGAGATAGGCCGCCTTGAAGCCGTCGAGCACCGGCTGCGTGGCGAGGAAGTCGGTGGCGGCCTTCGCCTGATAGGCCGGGCTGGCGTTCTGCAGGTTCGCCCACGGGCTGATCAGGTGCAGGCCGCCCGGCAGGGGCAGGCCGGCGTCCCGCGCGGCCACGGCGCAGGCGACCGACAGGCCGCCGCCGGCGCTGTCGCCGGCGATCACCGTCCGCGCCGGGTCGCGGCCCATGGCGACGAAGCCGCGCCAGGCCGCCACGGCGTCGTCGATGGCGGCCGGGAAAGGATGCTCGGGCGCGAGGCGATAATCGACGGCGAAGGCGGTCGCGCCGGCGGTCAGCGCCATCCTGGCCACCAGGGTCCGGTGGCTCGTCAGACCGCCCAGGCAATAGCCGCCGCCGTGCAGGTAGAAGATCGACCGGGTGGCGTCGGCGCCAGCGGGGGTGATCTGCTCGGCCGGCACGCCGCCCAGGCTGAGCGAAGTCACGGTCACGCCGTCCGGAACCGGAGCGGCGGCGCCGGCGGCGTCGAAGCCGATGCGGCGCTCCGACCAAGGCGGCTCGGGCGCGCCGGGTGGTGGAGCGACCGAGGCCAGGAAGGCCGCCATCGCCGCGACCTCGGGGTTTCTCCACTCAGCCATGACCGCCGTTCCTTCTCCTACCGCCGGCGGCAACGGAGATGACGCGAGCCCCCGGGCCGTCAAGCCTGAATCAGCTGGCCGTCGCGCCATGGCGGCCCCAGGTGGGGGTCCAGCCCACAGCCTGCCCGCGCTAGTCGAGCCGCGGCCCGATCACCCAGCGGCCCTTGGCGCGCGACACCTCGAACGTCGCCGCCTCGCCCTCGAAGGTTGGCACGTCGTCCGGCCGGAACGTCACCCAGCCCCGCGACCGGGTGCCGCGAAAGGCGGCGAAGAACAGCGTCCGCCCATCCCCGTCGCAATAGCGCTGCACCTTCCACCGGAACACCATGTTCCGTATGTGTTCACGTCTGGGCTGGCGTGTCCACGCTTCCTACCGTCCGCCGCTTCGTTGAGGAGGTAGGCGCGCGGCGCACGCACAATCATTGACATGAACCGCCGCTAGAACGAAAAACCGCGCCTTTCCGCGTCCCCGTACAAACCCGTGCGGGGATTTCTGTTTTGGAGGCCCGTCATGGCCGAGGGAGCTTCGTCCGCCGTTTCGAACGACCACATCCTGGGCGTCTACAATCGCGCTCAGCTGGCGTTCGAGCGAGGCCGAGGCGCGCGGCTGTGGACCGCGGAGGGCGAGGAATACCTGGACTGCCTGGCGGGCATCGCCACGACCGGCCTTGGCCACGCGCACCCCAAGCTGGTGGCGGCGTTGATCGAGCAGGGCGAGAAGCTCTGGCACGTCTCCAACATCTTCCGCATTCCGGGCCAGGAGAAGCTGGCGGCGCGGCTTTGCGAGATCACCGGTCTGGACGTGGTGTTCTTCACCAACTCGGGCACCGAGGCGATCGAGTGCGCGCTGAAGACGGCGCGCAAGTATCACTGGGCCAACGGCCAGCCGGAGCGGATCGAGATCATCGGCTTCGACGGCGCCTTTCATGGGCGCAGCTACGCGGCCGTGTTCGCGGCCGGCAACGCGGCCTACACCGAAGGCTTCGGGCCGGCGCTGCCGGGCTATCGCACGCTGCCTTACGGCGACATGGAGGCGCTGGAAGCGGCGATCACGGCTGAGACCTGTGCGGTGCTGATCGAGCCGGTGCAGGGCGAGGGCGGGGCCCGCGCGCTGCCCGAAGCCGACCTCACCCGACTGCGGGAGCTTTGCACCCAGCACGGCGCGCTCTTGATCTACGACGAGATCCAGTGCGGCCTCGGGCGCACCGGCAAGCTGTTCGCTCACGAGTGGGCGAAGGACGCCGCGCCGGACATCATGTGCGTGGCCAAGGCGCTGGGGGACGGCTTCCCGGTGGGCGCGTGCCTGGCCTCGGCCGAAGCCGGCAAGGGCATGACCGTGGGCTCGCATGGCTCGACCTACGGCGGCAATCCGCTGGCCATGGCCGTGGGCATGGCGGCGATCGAGGAGCTGACGCGGCCGGAAACGCTGGCCAACGTCAACGACATCACCGGCTACTTCGCTCAGCAGCTGACCGGGCTGAAGGACCGCTTCCCCGATGTGGTGGCGGAGATCCGTGGCAAGGGCCTGCTCATCGGCCTGCGCCTGGTGACGCCCAACCGCGAGTTCATGCAGCATGCCCGCGACGAGCGCCTGCTGATCGCCGGCGGCAGCGACAATTGCGTGCGTCTGCTGCCCTCTCTGCTGCTGACCCGGGCCGAGGCCCGCGAGGCGGTGGAGAAGCTGGAGCGCGCCTGCGAGACGGCGAGGGCCAGGGCGGCCGCCGCCGCATGACTCAGCCCCGCCATTTCCTCGACCTCTGGAGCCTGGAGGCCGCGGATCTGCGCGCCATCCTCGACGACGCCAAGGCCCGGAAGGCCGCCCGCAAGGGCTGGCCGAAGGGGCGCGTCGACGCCGATGCGCCGGCCCGCGACCACGTGCTGGCCATGGTGTTCCAGAAGAACTCCACCCGCACCTGGTTCTCGTTCGACGCGGCCATCCGCCAGCTGGGCGGCGCCTCGATCATCGCCACCGACGCCACGATGCAGATGGGGCGCGGCGAGACCGTGGAGGACACGGCCAAGGTGCTCTCGCGCATGGTCGATGCGATCATGATCCGCGCCAACCGCCACGCCGACGTCGAAGCGCTGGCGGCGGCGTCCGCCGTGCCGGTGATCAACGGACTCTCGGATGCGGGGCACCCGTGCCAGATCCTGGCCGACCTGATGACCTTCGAGGAGCATCGCGGGCCGCTGGCGGGCAAGACCCTGGCCTGGGTGGGCGATGGCAACAACATGTGCGCCAGCTTCATCGAGGCGGCGCCCAAGTTCGGTTACGCCTTACGCATCGCCGCGCCGAAGGCCTATGCGCCGAAGGAGGCCGACCTGGCGCGGGCCGGCGAACGCCAGGGCCGCATCGAGGTGACGGAGGACCCGCGGGCCGCCGTGGCGGGCGCCGACCTGGTGATGGCCGACACCTGGGTCTCCATGGGCGACACCGACCGTAAGGCGCGGCTGGAGGCGCTGGCGCCGTTCCAGGTGGACGAGGCGCTGATGGCGGGGGCGGATTCGCGGGCGCTGTTCATGCACTGCCTGCCGGCGCACCGCGGCGAGGAAGTGACGGCGGCGGTGATCGACGGGCCGGCCTCGGTGATCTGGGACGAAGCGGAAAACCGCATCCACGCCCAGAAATCCATCCTGGCCTGGTGTTTGGGGGCGATCTGAAGGGGCCGCCGCCAAACAACCCGCTCATCCCGGCGAAGGCCGGGACCCAGGCAGGGGTTTGAAGGAGGTCACACGAAGATCACGAAGAAGGCGCGAAGCACACAAAGGTCGCGCTTTGCGCGACGGCTAGTCTCAAAGAGCGTTGGGTGATTTGCTGCGCGCGAAGCGCGCCTTTGTGCCCTTCGGTTCCTTCGTGATCTTCGTGTGACCTCTTTGAAGGCCCGCTCCTGCAACTTCGTCTTGCCTGGGTCCCGGCTTTCGCCGGGATGAGCGGGTTTTTGGGTTGGTTGGCTGAGGCGGCGGCCGGGGCGCATAGTCGCGGCCGAGATGACCATGAGCAATGAAGCCAAGGCCTGGAGCTGGATGATCGGGGCGTCCGTGGTGATGGCGCTGGTGATGTTCGCCTGCGCCGGGACCATCGAGTGGTGGCAGGGGTGGGCGTTCATCGCGGTGGTGGAAGCCGGCAGCGTGCCGGTGACGCTGTTCATGATCAAGGATCCGGCGCTGCTGGAGAGCCGCACCAACATCGGGCCGGCGGCGGAGCAGCGGCCCGTACAGCGGGTGATCGTGGTGGGGCTGCTGCTGGTGAGCGTCGCCGCCTTCATCGTGCCCAGCCTCGATCGCCGCTTCGGCTGGTCGCATGCGCCGGTTTGGGTGGCCGTTGCGGGCGATGCGCTGGTGGCGGTGAGCCTGTGGCTGAGCTTTCGCGTCTTTCTGGCTAACAGCTTCGGCGCGGCGACGGTGCAGGTGGTGGAAGGCCAGACGGTGATCTCCACCGGCCCTTATGCCGTGGTGCGCAACCCGATGTATTCCGGCGCGGTGCTGTTCTTCGTCGGCATGGCGCTGGCGCTGGGGTCGTGGTGGGCGCTGATCCCGGCGGCGCTGACCATCCCGGCCTTTTCCTGGCGGCTGCTGGACGAGGAGGCGTTCCTGGCCGACAGCCTGCCGGGCTACCGCGACTACCAGGCCAAGGTGCGCTGGCGCCTGATCCCGGGCGTGTTCTGACGCGACATTTCGGTCGCGCGGCGGCTATCGCAAAACGCCCGGACGACCCCATATTGCCGCCGTGCCGCAGAAACCCATCTCCCTCGACGACCTGGCCGCGCCGTTCCAGATCGAGCAGCAGCCTGTCCGCGGGCGGCTCGTGCGCCTCGGCCCCGCCATCCATGAAATCCTGACCCGCCACGACTATCCGGCTCCGGTCGCCAACCTGCTGGGCGAGACCTGCGCGCTGGCGGCGCTGGTGGGCGCCAGCCTGAAGTTCGAGGGCCGGCTGATCGTGCAGGCGCAGGGCGACGGGCCAGTGAGCTACGTGGTCGCCGACTACGACACCGAGGGCAGCTTGCGCGGCTATTGCCGCTACGACGCCGAGAAGCTGGCGGCGCTGGCGCCGGAGGGGTTCAAGGCGGTGGGCGCCAAGACGCTGCTGGGCAAAGGCGTCTTCATCATGACCATCGACCAGGGCGCCGACATGGAGCGCTACCAGGGGGTGACGCCGATCGAGGGCGAGACGCTGGCGCTCAGCGCCGAGCGCTACTTCGCCCAGTCGGAGCAGACGCCGACGCGGGTGCGGCTGGCGGTGGGGCAGGCCGACGATGGCGATGGCGCGCAATGGCGCGCGGGCGGCATCCTGTTGCAGAACATCGCCGAGGACGACGCCCGCGGCGCCACCGCCGACGCCTGGACCGAGGCGCAGTTCCTGTTCGAAACGGTGGGCGAGGACGAGCTGATCGATCCGACGCTGAAGCCGGAGACGCTGCTCTATCGGCTGTTCCACGAGCAGGGCGTGCGGCTGTTCCCGGCCAAGGCGCTGCGGGCGTTCTGCCGCTGCTCGGAAGAGCACATCCTGACGGTGCTCGGCTCGTTCGGGGCGGAAGAGCGCGCGGGCATGGTGGAAGGCGACGGGCGCATCCACGTCACCTGCGAATACTGTTCGCGCGTCTACAAGGTGGCGCCGCAAGCGGTGGGGTAGCTCTTGCTCCTGCCCCGCCCGCAGAGGCGGGGAAGGGGGACCGCCGCGCGCAGCGCGGTGGTGGAAGGGGCGTCTGGCGCGCATCCAACCAAGCGCCCCCTCCGTCAGTCCGCTGCGCGGACTGCCACCTCCCCCGCCTCTGCGGGCGAGGGAGGAGTCACAGCACTGGCCAGATCAGGAAGATGGCGCCGATGGTGGCGATGAAGGCGCCGCTGAGGACTTCGCCGTAGCGCTCCAGCGGGCCCAGGCTGACGCGGCTGAGGCCGGCGAGCGAGGCGGCGCAAAGGGTCACGTAGGTGGCGATGGTGCTGGCGGCGAAGACCAGCGACATCGCCAAGATCAGCCCGACGCCGTAACGCCCGGCGGCGAAGAAGGCCGGGATGCCCTCGACCATCGGCGATGAGCCCAGGATCAGCAGCAGCGCGGTGCGCTGGCCCGTCGCCGGCGCATGGCTGTGACCATGGTCGTGATGGTGATGATCACCGTCGTGGTGATGATCGTGGTCGTGGCTGTGACCGTGGCCGCTGCCCCGCCTCTCGCGCCAGGCGCCGAGCGCGATCCAGGCGCCGAAGCCGATCAGCGCCAGGCTGGCGGCGGTGTCGACGACATGCCCGAAGCGCTTCGCCGCGGCGACGCCGGCCAGCCAGACCACGGCGGCGATGACGAGGGTGGAGACGACGTGGCCGGTTCCGGCCTGCAGGGCGGCCAGGGCGGTCTGCCGGCGGGTCCAGCCGCGCTGGCGAGCGATCAGGGTGATCGGGACCCAATGGTCGGGCACCATGGTGTGGAGCACGCCGACGCCGGCGACCGCCCCGATCAGCAGCCACTCGGGCCCGCTGAACATCAGGCGGGCTTCTCGAGCAGCACGAACCAGGCGCCGTTAAAGACGCCCTCGTCGACGGCGCGGAAGCCGGCGCTGCCGGCCATCTTCCGCCAGCCGGCCTTCGTGGTCAGCAGCAGCGAGAAGACGTTGGCGACGGCGAACATGGTCAGGCCCGGCGTCCACACCGCCATCAGGAAGCGGCCGCCCGGGCGCAGCACCCGGAACACTTCGTCGAGGCCGCGCTGCTTGGCGGCCCCCAGGTGGTCGTAAACGTGGGTGCTGACGGCGGCGTCGAACTCGCCGGCGGCGAAGGGCAGGGCGGTAAGGTCGGCGGTCTCGACGGTGACCTTGTCCGCGAGACCCGCCAGCGCCAGGTTGCGGGCCAGGAGCGCGCGGCCGCCGTCGTCGATGTAGCCGGCGTCGAAGCGGTCGACGGCGACGATGTGGCCGTCCTTCAGCACCCGGCTGAGGGCGATCGAGGTGCGGCCGGCGCCGCAGCCGGCGTCCAGCACCACGCTGCGCGCCGCGGGCAGCAGGTCGACCATCGGCAGCACCACCTGGCCCGGCTCGCGGAAGCCCTGCATCACCCGGTTGCCGACCAGCAGGAGCACGGTCAGCGCCACCGCCGCGAACGCCAGCGGCCAGAGCGCCGGCCACTGCAACTGCACCACTACCGCCGCCGTTAGCGTCACCAGGGCGCCGATGGCGAGGCCGTTCATCCAGCCAGGCCCCCAGCCGAAGTCGTAGGCGTCGTGGCGGCGACGGCGCAGGCCGCGGAACCAGTCGCGCAGGCCGATGCTCCAGGCGGAGGCCAGCAGCACCACCGCGCCGACCAGGTGGAAGCCGGCGAACAGCAGGATCGAGGCCTGAGCGATCTTCAGGCGCGGCAGCAGCATCATCATCGCCGCGCCGATGGCGATGCCGGCAAGGCCCATGATCCAGAAGTGACTGTGGGCGTTGCGGGGCCCGTGGGTGTGGGCCGGCTTGGCGGCGCTGTCGGAGCGCTCAGGCATGGCGGGGTCTCCAGTCACAGGTACTTGGTCAGCTGCTTCAGCTCGGCGAGGTCGCCGGCGCCGCCGCCTTGCAGGCAGTGCTCGATGTGGTCGTGGATCAGCGTGCGCTTGGCGTTGGTCACCGCTTGCTCGACCGCGTGCAGCTGCTGGGCGAGGTCGACGCACGGCCGCCCGGCTTCGATCATGGCGATGACGGAGCGCAGGTGGCCCTCGGCGCGCTTCAGGCGCTTGACGATGTCGGGGTGAGAGGCGTGAGTGTCCATGGCGCTATCCTATCCCCCTGGATAGGATATGCAAGGCGCTGCGCCCCCTGGTTGCTTGACCGGCCGCGACAGGCCGCGCCAACCTGACCGCTGGTTGGGGTGACTCCATGAACAAGCTGGGTGGCGCGGTTTCGCGTCTGTTGCGCGGGCTCGGCGGGGCCGCGGTCGTGTTGCTATGGACGCTGGCCGTCACGGCGGCAGGGCCCGGCTTCGCCCAACAGTCCCAAGCGGGATCGACCGCCGGCTGCGGTGGCGGCGCGCTGCTGGTCGGCCGCACCTGCGTCTGTCCGCAAGGCATGCACAACACGGGCGGCGGCGCTGGCATGCGCTGCGTGCCGACCTGCGCCGCCGGCCAGCAGCTGGATCAGGCGAGCCTGACGTGCGTCGCCAAGGTCTGCACCGGCGGCAAGGTGTTGCAGGGCGCTGATTGTGGCTGCCCTACCGGGACCAAGCTCGGGCCGCAGGGGCTGAGGTGCCAAACGACCCTCAGCTGCCCCGCCGGCCAGATGGTGTCGCCGGCCGACGCTCAGACCTGCGTGAACATCCCGAAAGTGACCTGCCAGGGCGGCGCGGTGCAGCAGGGCCTCGGCTGCGCCTGCCCGGCAGGAACCCGCAACATTGGCGGGGCCGAGCTGCGCTGCGCGCCGGTCTGCGCCGTGGGCCAGCAGCTTTCGCCGGACCGCGCCAGCTGCGTGGCCAAGACCTGCGCCAATGGCATGGTGCTGCAGGGCGCTGATTGCGGCTGTCCTGCCGGGACCAAGCTCGGGCCGCAGGGGCTGAGGTGCCAGACGATCCTCAGCTGCCCCGCCGGCCAGATGGTGTCGCCGACCGATGGTCAGACCTGCGTCAACATCCCGACGCTGACGTGCCAGGGCGGCGCCGTGCAGCAGGGCGACCACTGCGGCTGCCCGGCCGGCATGCGCACGCTGCAAGACCCGAACGGCATGCGCTGCGTGCCTCAGGGCGGCTAGGCGTGTCGGAGGGCGAGGAGATGACCGACGCCGATGGGGCCTCGGCGCTCGGCCGGGGCTACGCGCCGCACCTCTGGCTCATCGTGGCAGTGGGGGCGCTCGCCGCGATCTCCTACGGCGCGGGGGATCAGATCCTGCGCTTCCTCGGTGGGCTTAGCGACACACCGACGGCGCCGGTGCTGGCGCTGGTGGTGCTGTTCGGCTGCTGCAGCGTCGCCAGCCACTACGCCACGTGGAAGACGCCGCTGCCGTCGTTCGTGGTGGCCATCGCCATGGGGATCGCAGGGCACACCCTGTTCCGGCCGATCCTGAGCAATCCGACGCTGCTCTCGGCGCTGGTGACCGCCAGCGCGGCGATCATCCTCTTCGGCGGCGGGCTCGACATGCCGCTGCGCGACTTCCTGCGGCTGTTTGTGAAGATCGTGCTGCTGGCGTTCCCGGGCGTGCTGATCAGCGGATTCGCTTTCACGATCGTCGCCGGCGCCGTCGGCGCGTGGGTCGGCCTGGGCGTGGCCTCGGCGGTGGCGATTCTGCTGGGGGCGATCCTGGCGTCCACCGATCCGGCGGCGATCATCCCGGTGGTCGAGCACCTGCGCTTCAAGCGCCGCGACACCAAGGACATCGTCATTGCCGAGAGCGCGCTCAACGACGTGGTGGGGACGCTGCTGACCTCGGCGTTCCTTAAGCTGCCGCTGGCGGTCGTCACCGTGGGCGCGGCCTACGCCTCGCTGGCGTCGGCGGCGACGCTGGGGTTCCTGGGCGTGCAGGTCGGTTTCGGGCTGCTGTTCGGGCTGATCGGCTTTGGGCTGCTGTGGCTGCTGAGCCGGATGAAGCGCCGGCACAGCGCCACCTTCGGCGCCGATCAGGTCTACTTCGTCGCCACGCCGATCCTGGCGTTTCTGGGCGCGGCGATGTTCGGGGGCAGCGGCTTCCTGGCGGCGTTCGTCGCCGGCCTGGTGTTCCACGCTGAAGAGCACATGGGCGACATCGAGCGCTTTTTCGGGCAGGTGGTGGACGGGGTGGCCAAGCCGATCGTGTTCGTGCTGGTCGGCGCGCTGGTGGACGTCCACTCGCTGATCCACTACGCCGCCATCGGCATCCCGGTGGCGCTGCTGTTCATGTTCGTGCTGCGCCCGGGGATGGTGTTCCTGGTGTTGGGCGCCTACGGGTTCGTGCGCGGCCCGCGCGGCCTCAGCGTCCGTGAGCTGCTGTTCATCTCGTTCGTGCGGGAAACCGGGGCGATCCCGGCCGTGCTGCTGGTGACGGCGATCGCGCGGGTGACCTTGCCACTGCCGGGCCTGGTCGAGATCGGCATGTGGGTGATCCTGCTGACGCTGCTGATCGCACCGCCGCTGACGCCGCTGGTGGCGCGCAAGCTGGGCGTGGCCGAGTAAGCTCGGCTCAGTTCATCCGGCGGGCGGCGTCGGGCAGGTGCAGGGAGAACTCGGGGATCTCGGCGGCGAACTCGGCGCCGTCGTCGGCGACCATGGTGTAGGCGCCGCGCATCGTCCCGGACGGGGTCGAGAGCGGGCAAGAGGAGGTGTAGCGGAACGCCTCGCCGCTCTTTAAGGAAGGCTGCTCGCCCACGACGCCGTCGCCGACCACTTCCTCGGTGCGGTTCAGCCCGTCGGTGATGATCCAGCGGCGGCGCATCAGCTGCAGGGTCACGCCGCTGCGGTTCTCGATCTCCACCGTGTAGGCCCACATGTAGCGCGGCCGGGTGGCGTCCGACTGGTCGGGCAGGAAGGTGGGCCGCACGCGCACAGTGACGCCCTGCGTCGTCGCCTCGTAAGCCGCGCGCGGACTGCCCGGCGCCATCAGGCCGCGTCCAGGGCGCGCTCGATGTCGCGCGCCAGGTCGCCAGCGCCCTCCAGTCCCACCGAGACCCGCACCCAGCCGGGGGTGAGGCCGATCTCCAGCCGCTGCTCCTCGGTCATCGCCCGGTGGGTGGTGGTGGTCGGGTGGGTCGCCATCGATCGGGCGTCGCCGAGGTTGTTGGAGATGTCGACCAGCGTCAGCGCGTTGAGGAAGCGGAACGCCGCCGCCTGGTCGCCGAGATCGAAGGCGATCAGGTTGCCGCCGCCGGCCATGGTGTTGCCGCCGCCGGTCATCTGGCGCTGAGCGATCTCGTACTGCGGGTGGTCCTTGCGGCCGGGATAGCGGATCTGGCGCACCTTGGCGTGGTCGGCGACGCGGTCGGCGAGGATGGCGGCGGTGGCGGTCTGGGCGCGGACCCGCAGGTCGAGCGTGGTCAGGCCGTTCAGCAGCACCCAGGCGTTGAAGGGGCTGAGCGCCGGGCCAGTGTGGCGGATGAAGTCGCGGTAGGCCTCGTCCAGCAGCGCGTTGGCGCCCAGCACCGCGCCGCCCAGCACCCGGCCCTGGCCGTCGATGTGCTTGGTGGCGGAATAGACCACCACGTCGGCGCCCAGCTGCAGCGGCTTCTGAAAGATCGGCGTGGCGAAGACGTTGTCGACCACCACCTTGGCCCCGATCTCGCGGGCCAGCGCGGCGATCGCGGCGATGTCGCAGATTTCCAGCAGCGGATTGGCCGGGCTCTCGATGAAGAAGACCTTGGTGTGGGGCCGCACCGCGGCGCGCCAGGCGGCGATGTCCGGCGCGTGCACGAAGCTCGACTCGATGCCGTAGCGCGGCGCCCAGTTGTTGAGGATCCAGCGGCAGGAGCCGAAGAGGGCCTTGCCAGCGATGACGTGGTCGCCGGCGCGCAGCAGGCCGCTCAAGGCCAGGTGCACCGCCGCCATGCCCGAGGCGGTGGCGCGGCAGCCCTCGGCGCCTTCCAGCAGCGCCAGGCGGTTCTCGAACATCGCCGTGGTCGGATTGCCGTAGCGCGAATAGATGAAGCCTGGATCCTCGCCCTTGAAGCGGGCGTCGGCGCTCTCGGCGTCGGGGTAGACGAAGCTCTGGGTCAGGTAGAGCGCCTCGGCCGTCTCGCCGATCGGCGAGCGCGAGGTCCCGCCCCGAACCAGCCGGGTGGCGACTTCCCAATCTCGCGGATCGTCAGACATTGCGGGCCTCATAAGCGGGGAAGGCGGCATAGAAGGGCGCCGCACGCGGGGTCAAGCGGCTTGCCAGAGCCGCTTGCCAGACTCCGTACACTCCGCGAGTGTCGCCGCCCCATGTCCGACGCCCCCGGCATCCTGCCCAGCCAGAGCATCGAAGCGCTGATCGCCGCCGGCGCGGTGACCACAGCCGGCGATTTCGACCCCGACCAGGTGCAGCCGGCCAGCCTGGACCTGCGGCTCGGCGCCAGAGCCTGGCGAGTGCGCGCCTCGTTCCTGCCGGGACTGGGGCGGCGGGTGACCGAGCGGCTGGCCGACGTCGCCATGCACGAACTCGACCTCACCGCCGGCGCGGTGCTGGAGCGCGGCTGCGTCTACATCGCCGAGCTGGCCGAGCGGCTGGCGCTGCCGCCGCAGGTGGCGGCTAGAGCCAATCCGAAGAGCTCCACTGGCCGGGTCGACGTGTTCGTACGCGCGCTCACCGACCATTCCGCCGCCTTCGACGACGTCGCGCCGGGCTATGCCGGGCCGCTCTACCTGGAGATCGCGCCGCAGACCTTCTCGGTGCTGGTGCGGGCCGGCACACGGCTGAACCAGCTGCGGCTGAAGACCGGCGCGCCGCCGGCGATGCGGGTGGAGAGCGTCAGCGTCGACCTGAAGAGCCAGCTGGCCGGCTACCGCGCTCGCCGCCACGCCGGGGTCATCGACCTCGACCTCGAGGACGGCCACGATCCGCACGACTTCTGGGAGCCGCTGGAGCCGCGCCGCGGCGAGCTGCTGCTGGACCCGGGCGAGTTCTACATCCTGGCCTCAAAGGAGCGGATCGAGATCCCGGTGCTGGAGGCCGCCGAGATGACGCCGATAGACCCCTCGGTGGGCGAGTTCCGCGTCCACTACGCCGGCTTCTTCGATCCCGGGTTCGGCACGCAGGAGACCGACAGCGTCGGCGCCAAGGGCGTGCTGGAAGTGCGCAGCCACGAGACCCCGTTCCTGCTGGAGGACGGCCAGACCGTCGCCCGCCTGGTCTACCAGCCGCTCACCGAGCGCCCGGCGCGCCTCTACGGCGACAACGGCAGCCACTACCAGCGCCAGGGCCTGCAGCTATCGAAGCACTTCCGGGCGTGGTGATTTTCTCCCTCCCCTTCATGGGGAGGGTGGCCCGAAGGGCCGGTGGGGGAGTCCGGTGAAGGCCGCTGATGCTGTCGATGACGCGCGTTGACGCGTCGGACATCCCCACCCGACCGCTGCGCGGTCTGCCCTCCCCATGAAGGGGAGGGAGGGCGCTATCCCGCCCCGGCGCCTTGTCCGGTGTGCCAGGCGCGGCCAGCGGCTTCGGTGACGAAGACGTAGGCGCCGGGCGCGACCTCATCGACGACCTCGCGCGTCCAGTTCATCACCTGGATGACCGTGGCGCTCTGGCTGACCAGATTGAACTCGCCGGTCGGCATCGGCGTGCGCGTGCCGTCATCGCCGATGATGAAGCTGAAGGCGCCCTTCTGCTCCAGGGCGGCGGCGACGCGTTCGTCGTCGGCCGGCGAGCCGCCCCGCACCTCGATCCGGATGGTGAAATTGGCCATGCCGGGCTCCTAGCCCATCGCGGGCAGAGTGCAAATCTCATCGCAGGCTGAGTGGAGAGTTTGCTTGACACGCGGTGACGCGGTAAGTCATGTTTCCTTGTCATTATGACAAGGAGGCTTGCATGTCCGGACGCACCATCTTCGGCATCGGACGCCGCAAGGTGCTCATCGCCGGCTACGCGCTGGCCGCCTGGATCGGGGCCTGGGTGCTGGTCCTGGTTCCCATGCATCTGCTGGGCGTGGGGCGGGGCGCGTTTCCCAGCCCGCCCGGTGTGCTGCTGCTGCGGACCGGGCTCACGCTTGCGGCCTGCGCCTGGACCATCCCGTTCGTGCTGCGCATCTGGCGCGCCGACGACGAGTACGCCCGCGCCGGCTCCAAGTTCGCCTGGTACTGGGGCGGCTCGCTGGGGCTGCTGCTGTCGCTGCCGGCCTACGTCTTCCTGTTCAGCGGTGGTCTCAACTGGCTCTGGCCAGCGGCGTACCATTGGGGCCTGACGCCCGGCCACGCCTTTCAGCTCGGCTACCTGCTGCCGGTGGTGCTGCAGTTCCTGGGCTTCCTCGCCGCGCTGGCCTGGTGGCGCTGGCGCGGCCCGCCGGGGAGGGCGTTATGAGCTCGCCACCGCTTGAGCACGGGCGTCTGTCGCCGCAAACGCGCCCTTACGCCATCGGCTACATGGTCTGCATCGGCGCCATGGGCCTGGCGATGCCGGTCGTCGCCATGACCTTTCGCTACCTCCACCCGAATGGTGTGCTGGCGGCGCTGGTCGCGGCGCTGCCGGCGGCGCCGCTGGTCGGGGCGATGGCGTTCCTCGGCCTTTGGGTCCGGGCCGAGCCGGACGAATACCAGCGCGCGGTGCGGGTGGAGGCGATGCTGTGGGCCTTGGGCGTCGTCTTCGCGGTCTACACGATGCTCGGGTTCCTGATGGTGTGGGGCCCGCTCGGGGCGTCCAAGATCTCCGCCGGCCTGCTGCTGGCGCTGATCTTTCCGGCCTGGCTGACGATCTACAGCGGCGCGGTCGGCCTCGTGCGGCGGCGCTACCGGTAGGCCGTGGGCGATGAAGAACCGGCTGAAAGTGCTGCGCGCCGAGCGCGACTGGAGCCAGGCCGACCTGGCCGGGCGACTCGACGTGTCGCGCCAGAGCGTCAACGCCATCGAGACCGGCAAGTACGACCCAAGCCTGCCGCTGGCGTTCAGGATTTCGCGGCTGTTCGAGATGCCGATCGAGGCGATCTTCCAGGACGGGTGAGGGCGGCGGTGTGACATTTGGCGCGGCAAGCGTCACAATAAGCTCTCGGTAACACTGGTCGCTCACAACGGGGCCGGTGCTGACCTTCCCGCTTGGCAGCTGAAGGCCGGCCAGAGAGCCCCGCGCGGTTGTGCCCCGCCGGGGCTCTCGTCGTTTTCCAGCTCCCGCAAGCCGTCATGGCCGACCGTCAGTGTCGGCCACCTATGAACACCTTGCCCATCTTGGCCGTGCTCTGGCACGGCCACCCCGGCTGATAGTGTTCTTGGGTCGCCGGGACTGACGCCCGGCGATGACGGAGAGTGGGTCAGGGCCGGTTTGGTAGAACAGCTGCCGAGAAGGCGGCCTGCATCTCGTCGGCATCCTCCACGGAAGCCGCGTAGGTCGGCGCCCGGCGGCCGCCGCAGGCCTGCTCGAAGGCGTGACCCAGCGCGAGCAGCTGCGCCTCGCTCCACGCTGGCCCGATGAACGACAGGCCCAGCGGCAGCCCGCGCAGCTGGCCCATGGGCACGGTGAGGTGCGGATAGCCGGCGACGGCGGGCAAGCGCGCGGCGCGGCCCCAGCCGTGGTCGCCGGCGCCCAGGTCGATGCGCCACGGCGGGCCATTGCTGGGCGCGATCAGCGCATCCAGCCGCCATTCGCCCACCAGCCGGTCGATGCCGTCCGGCCCCGCCGCCTGCAGCGCTCGGGCCCGGGCCGCCAGATAGACCGGGTCTTCCAGCCCCGCGGTCTGGACCGAACCCTCGAAGAAGTCCTGACCGAAGAGGGCCAGTTCGCGTGGCGAGGCGGCGTTGAAGACGATCAGGTCCGCCAGGGTGCGCGCGGTCACCGAGGCCGGCGTGGTGGCGAGATAGGCGTCGAGGTCGGCCTTCAACTCGGTGAGCAGGGTCGCGCCCTCGTCTTCGCCCAGGGTGCGCGGCGGCTCGTATCCGGCCAGTTCGACGATCTCGGCGCCCGCGGCGCGCAGGGTCCCCAGCGCCGCCTCGAACACCGCCGCCACGCCCGGCCGCATCCCCGCCGCCGCATGGCGCAGCAAGCCAAGCCGCTTGCCGGCCAGGCTCGCGCCGGCCAGCGCCGCGGCGTAGTCGCAGGCATGAGCGTCGGCTTCGGCGGTGGCCGCATCGGTGGGGTCGGACCCGGCCATCGCGGTCAGCAGGATCGCTGCGTCGGCCACCGACCGGCACATCGGCCCAGGCGTGTCCTGGCTGTGGGAGATGGGGACCACGTGGGTGCGCGAGACCAGGCCCACCGTGGGCTTCAGCCCCACCAGGGCGTTGAACGACGCGGGCGAGATCACCGAGCCGTCGGTCTCGGTGCCGAGCCCCCCCGCCGCCAGTGAGGCCGCGATCGCCGCGCCCGTGCCCGACGACGAGCCGGCGACGCTACGGTCCAGCGCATAGGGGTTCCGGGTCAGCCCGCCCAGCGCCGACCAGCCGCTCACCGACCAGCTGGAGCGGATGTTGGCCCATTCCGACAGGTTGGTCTTGCCGAGGATGACCGCGCCGGCGGCTCTGAGCCGCGCGACGCAGGGCGCGTCGCGGCCGCTGACGTTGGCGGCCAGCGCCAGCGAGCCGGCGGTGGTGGGCAGGGCGCCGGCCACCTCGATGTTGTCCTTGATCAGCAGCGGCACGCCATGCAGCGGCCCGCGCACCTGGCCCGCCGCCCGCTCCGCATCCAGCGCCCGCGCCTCGTCCAGCGCCTCCGGGCAGACGGCGATGACGCTGCGCAGCGTCGGCCCGTCCCAGTCGATGGCGGCGATCCGCTCGATGCAGGCCCGCGCCAGCGCCTCGGCGGTGACCACGCCCGCCGCCATGTCGGCGCCCAGGTGAGCGATGCTCCTCTCGACCAGGTCGTAAGCCATGCCGCCCTCCTAGCGCCGCGCCCTCCATGGCGCGTCCGCCGCCTTGCGCAAACCCAATTCTCCGATAGGTTCGCCCACCTCCGGCGCGGGCGTAGTTCAGAGGTAGAACGTCAGCTTCCCAAGCTGAATGTCGCGGGTTCGATTCCCGCCGCCCGCTCCAACGTCGCCAGACCTCCCATGCCGTCGCCCGATGTCGCCGTTCGCGCCAAGCGCAAGCTGACCAATCGGCTGATCGCGGCGCATGACGCGGCGCGGCTGAGGCCGCATCTTGCCGATGATGTGCTGCTGATCGTGGGTGACGGGGGGCTGATCCAGGGGGCGGAGGCTGTGGTGGCGGCGTTTGCCGGGCAGTTCGCCGATCCGGCGTTCGTGGACTATGTGCGGACGACCGAGACGGTGGAGATCGCCGACGATGGGCGGCGGGCGGCCGAGACCGGGCGCTGGGTTGGGCGGTGGAAAGGCGGTGTGGAGATGAGCGGCGTCTACCTGGCTGCTTGGCGCGAGAGCCGCGGGCGGTGGCTGCTGGAGCGCGAGCTTTACGTGACGCTGCAGCACTGACGCGGGCGAGGCGCCGCGGCGACGCGCTTGCTAAGCTGGCGCGATGAAGGTCCGCCTGGCCCGCGCTGAGGATGTCCCCGAGCTGGTGGCCGTGGTGCGGCGCTCGATCACCGAGCTGTGCGTCGCCGAATATCGCGGCGATCCGGCGGTGCTGGCCAGGTGGCTGGCCAACAAGACGGCGCAGAACTTCGCTCGCTGGGTGGCCGACGAGCGGCACGTGGTGTTCGTGGCGGACGACGGTGGCCGCGTCGCCGGGGTCGGCATGCTGAGCCGCGATGGCGAGGTGCAACTGGACTATGTCTCGCCCGACTTCCGCTTCCGGGGCGTCAGCAAGGCGCTACTGGCGGAGATGGAGGCCGAGGGCCAGGCGCTAGGCCTCGCCGAGATGTGGCTGGCCGCCACGCAGCTGGCGACGCCGATGTACGAGAGCCGCGGCTGGGTGGTCACGGGCGAGGTGGAGAGCCAGTTCGGCACGCTGCCGGGGCGGATGATGCGCAAGCGAAGGTTCCTAATTTGTTCTTGACTTTTAGTTCAACATGAGGTACCTTAGGTAACGATGCGATTGAGGATTGCTCTCCGGGAGGTCTCCCTGCAGCTGGAGAATGAACTGGCCGACGAGTGGCTCGCTTTGAGTGCGTCTGCCCCGCTGGAATCCTCGATGCGACTGGCGAAAGCAGGGCTGATTGGCGGCGTCGGCACTATAGTGGCGCCGACGTTAGATTTGGTAACGCCGATCGAGCTCGACGAGCGGTCACTGGCGCTGCTAGCGGCGGCCCATTTGGGCTGGCCATCATTGCTCGGCCTTGCTCACCTTGGCAAAGCTGCGGCGGCTTGGCGTGCGGGTGATGAAATCCGCGCATCGATGCATCTAGCGCTCAGCGGACTGAGCCGACTTCGGAACCCCCGGCCCGACGCACAGCGCCTCTTCCTTGCCGACCAACTGATACGAAGAGGCATCCAACCCAAGGCGGTCGCAGCCGCGCTGGGCTTGGGTTTCAAGTTTGATCGCCACTTCGCCAAGTATAGCCCTGACCAACCGCGTGTCCCGGCTGGCAGCGGGCGCACCAGCGGTGAGTGGACGACGAACACTGGCGCTGGAGATGGCGCACCCCAAAACCCAGCGAACCACACGCCAACAACGTCCTCGCCCGGGCCGGCAAAGCGCATCGCTCGCCAAACCGATTCAGGCCACGCGCCCAAGATCAAAGTTGAACTGTCGGGCACAATTGCTCGGCCATCGCTGCTCCAACCGGCGAGCGTCTTTACGGACGCGGTGAATCTCGCGACCGATAATATCGAAGTCGCTGACTCTGTCGCGAGATGGCAAGAACTCGGCCCGAAAGGCGAATTTGCAGTAGAGCTCGCCATTGAAAAGCAAGGTTACACCGTCGTCGGCAGACAGGTCTACGTTAGGACTTCTCTTGGCTTGCGAGTTGCCGATTTCATGGTGCTCGTACCCGCAGGGCAAATGGGCAGCCCGACGCCGTACTATGGATTTCTGGAGGTCAAGGTGAATGGCGGTAGATATTCTTCGCTCCAACAAGCGAAGGATGCTCTCATCGGTACGCAGGGGGGCACGCTCGTCAGGGGTGTCGGGCCATACGAGGCCGGATCGCGCGTTGTGCTCGAGACGGGTCTAGCAAGAGTTACTATAACATATGAGCCGGTCGACTAAGACATCGCAAATTTGGAGCGAACTCGCAGACGCGCGTGCGGCGCGCGCCGGATTTGAACGTACGCGCTTCTCGCTCGACGGCGAAGCTTTCGCCCGCGACACCGAGATCACGCCCATCGTGCAGATGTTGTTCCGCCGTACGAACGGTTTGATGAGGACCGAAGCGTACTTCGGCGTGTCCGCGGAGCCGTTTGAGCAGCAGTGGGCCGAACGCTTACGTCAAACCTCGGCGTCGATAACGGGTGGGTACCCGCCGTTGTCTCTACACGCCGCCAATGTTGCAAGCCTGCGCCCGCGTCCGTGGGTTGACGGCGCGCCGTCGGACCAAGACGTGGCAAACGTCGCCAACTGGCTCGACCGCGCTTTCGAGTATGCTGGACGTTACCCTCACAGTGTTGGCGACCTCCGCGAGCAAGTCGAAGCGGGCCGCATCGTCGATGGAAAGCCAGACATCTACCTGATGCATCCCGTGAAGGTCCGCGGTTTCACCGGGTGGCTGCGAGAGACGCATGGCCTCGATCTCGGTGGCCGGTTGCATCCCTTCCTGGAAGATCGAACGTACCCCTACGACACAGAGATCATGCTGGCGCCTGGTTGGCGCTGACTAGGCGCTTCGGCCTCCGCCGTTGCGTCGCTCCCCGCTTGCTGCAACGGTTGTTCGCAAATCAGACCGGACCCGCGGGGGAGTGCGTTCAGTGAGCGATGTGGCGATCGAGGCGGAGGGCGAGGCCGCCGTCGAGACCAGCTTGGCGGTGGCGGGGCCAGTGGGCCACCCCGGTTTCAGCACCAAGCCTTACCGCGCGTTCGTGCTCGGCATGCTGATGGCGATCTATGGGCTCAACCTCCTGGACCGGGGGCTGGTGTCGCTGCTGCAGGAGAAGATCAAGCCGGAGTTCCACCTGTCGGACTTCGAGCTGGGGCTGCTGGGCGGGCCGGCGTTCGCGCTCTGCAACGCCATCTCCAGCCTGCCGGCGGCGCGGCTTGCCGAGCGTTACAACCGGGTGACGGTGCTGGGGCTGTGCACAGCGGCGTGGAGCCTGTTCACGGCGCTGTGCGGCGTGGTCACCTCGTTCCCGCTGCTGCTGCTGGCGCGCTTCGGCGTCGGGGTGGGCGAGGCGGGCTGTCTGCCGCCGACCCAGAGCATGATCTCGGACTACTGGCCGGCCAACAAGCGCGCGTCCGCCATCGCCATCCACCTCACCGCCATCCCGCTTGGGACCATCCTCGCCAGCATCGTCGGCGCGGTGGTGGCCGACCATTTCGGCTGGCGCATGGCGTTTATCGTGCTGGGCGCGCCCGGCATCCTGGTGGCGCTGATCGCCAAGCTGACGGTGCGCGAGCCGCCGCGGACCGCGGCCAGCGCGGCGCAAGCCGATGCGCCTGGCTTCGGCGCCGCGATGAAGGAGCTCTTCAGCAAGCGAAGCTTCTGGCACATCGCGCTGGCCACCGGTCTGGTGAACTTCGTGGCGGTGGGCAACGGCCAGTACCTGGTCTCGTTCATGATCCGCATGCACCACGTGTCGCTGACCGAGGTGGGGCTGACGCTGGGGCCGGGCCTGGGGCTGCTGACGGCGGCCTCCAGCTTCGCGGTGGGCAAGATCCTGAATGTGCTCAGCGAGCGCGACCGGGCCTGGCTGGCGCGCTGGCCGGGGATCGGGGTGGCGATTGGCGTGCCGATCTCGGTCGGCGCGTACCTCGCGCCGTCGTTTGCGATCATGATCGGACTGCAGATGTTCGCGCTGCTGTTCACCAACTCGTACCTGATCTCGCTCTACACGACCTCGCAAGGCATCGTGCAGCCCCGGGTGCGGGCCACGGCCACCGCCGCGGTGGTGATCATCATCAACACCATCGGCTACGGCATGGGACCGCCGGTGATCGGCGCGCTCAGCGATTACTTCAACACCCACGTGGTGGCGTTCGGCTGGGCCAATGCCGAAAACGCCAGCGCCGTCGGCCTGCGTTGCGCGCTGATCTGCGGGTCGGTGGTGAACCTATGGGCCTCGGCGCACTACCTGCTGGGCTCGCGCCTGCTGAAGCGCGACTGGGTGGGGTAGGTCTCAATCGGGCATTGCCCGGCGGGCGCGGCGGCGGTTAGGAGTGCCGTCACCGAAGCGATCTCGACCAGGAGCGATCCCATGAGCGACATGTCCCGGCGCACGGCGCTGCAAGGCGCGCTGGCGCTGACGGTGGCGGCTCCTCTGGCCGCGCGGGCGCAGACGGCGGCCCCAGAGGCGCACACGTTCGCGCCCAAGCCCGGCGCCTGGCGCCGCTTCGAAGTCGCCACCAGCGTCACCGCGCCCGCGGCGAATGGCGAGACCCAGCTGTGGCTGCCCGCGCCGGACCTGGCCCGCCCGTTCCAGCGCAGCCTCGGCGACACCTGGACGGGCAACGCCACCAGCGTCCGCCTGGTCGAAGACACCGCCAAAGGGGTGCGTCTGCTGCACGCGACCTTCGCCGCCGACGTCGCTCAGCCGACGCTGACGCTGACCAGCACGGTCGAAACCCAGGACCGCGCCGTCGATTGGTCGGCGCGCGCCACGCCGCACGCCGAGCCGGCGGACCTGCGCCGCTGGCTGCAGCCCACGGCTTTGCACCCGGTGGACGGCATCGTGCGCGACACCGCGCAGAAGGCGATCGGCGGGGCGACCAGCGACGAGGACAAGGTGCGCGCCATCTACAACTGGATGGTCTCCACCTGCTTCCGCGATCCGGGGGTGAAGGGCTGCGGCGCCGGCGAGATCAAGACCATGCTGGAGAGCGGCAATCTGGGCGGCAAGTGCGCCGACCTCAGCGCGCTCTTCGTGGCCATGAGCCGCTCGGTGGGGGTGCCGGCGCGGGAAATGTACGGCGTGCGGCTGGCGCCTTCGGCGTTCGGCTACAAGCAACTGGGGGCGACGTCGGCGAGCCTGACCGGCGCCCAGCACTGCCGCGCCGAGGTCTGGCTCAGCCGCTACGGCTGGGTGGCGATGGACCCGGCCGATGTGCTGAAGGTGATGCGCCAGGAGACGCCTACCTGGATCCGCGATCCGGGCGATGCGCTGGTGGCGCCGGTGGACGCCGGCCTCTACGGCGGCTGGGAAGGCAACTGGGTGGCGTGGAACACCGTCAACGACGTCGCGCTGCCTGGGGCGCAGCACGGGGCGACGGTATCCTTCCTGATGTATCCGCAGGGCGAGAACGCCGCCGGCCGCTTCGACGAACTGGCCCCGGCGACGTTCGCCTACACGATCGCGGCGCGCGAGATCGCGGTCTGACGTCAGCGGGGCCCGGCGCCGCCTGCCGCAGCGCCGGCGTCTGGTTCGGCGGCTACTCGACCAGCGTCACGCCGCCGCCGCCGCCCGTGCCCCCGAGACCGGTGCAAGTGCTGCCGATGGCTGAAGCGCTGGTGACGCTGATCTGTGAGCCGATCAGCATCAGGCAAGTGGTGGAACCACCGCCCAGTGCGGCGGCCGAACTGACCGTGATCGGCCCGTTCGGCAGATAGAACGCCCCGCCCATATTGCCGCTCGAGGCCGACTGGAACAGCGCGCCCGCGGTGTTGCTGGACGAGGTCGGCCCGATCACCGCCAGGCCCGCATACGTGCCGCTGGTGGGCGCATTGAGGCTGAGGCCGGAAGCCGAGGTCACGCAGATGGCGTAGCCCGAGCAGGTCCCGGAGCCCGGGGTCGTGGTGGCCCCCAGCACGAAGGTGACGCCCGTTCCGCCGGTGCCAGCGGTGGAGCTGAGGCAGCCGCCGCCGCCGGATGCCGACTGATCCAGCATATAGCCAGACACGGTGTAGACGCCGCCGCCGAAGGTGGTGTTGCTGGCCGACTGGGCGGCGATGGAGCCGTTGATGTCGTGGTCGGCGGCGTTGGGCAGCTCGACACAGGCGGCCGAGACCGCATCGATGATTCCCACCGCCTGGAAGACGTCGCCGGCGCCGGTGGCGTCGCCGAAGACGATGCTGGACGAGCTGGAGGTCTGCACCGCGTAGCCGCTGTTGCTGGCGCCCAGGTCGAAGCTGTTGGTGGTTCCCGAGCCCAGGGTAACGGCGGCCGAGGAGCCGGCGTAGACGCCGCCGCCGAGGGTGAAGCTGCTGGGCCCCCCAAAGGTGATGCTGGTGCTGGATTCGATGCAGAGGCTGTACTTGAAGCCGTCCGTGCAGGTGCTGGCGCCGGGTCCGATGTTGAAGGTCCCGGCGCCGAAGCTGATCTGCGACGACGAGATGACGCTTACGCCCTGCTTGATGTTGTAGGTCCCGGCCGGGAACGCGATCTTCGCCGAGCTGCTGGCGCTGACGCCGCCGGCGAAGTTGAAGGTGGTGGGCGACGAACCGGTGATGGCGAAGGTGAGGTTGCCGGTGGACGACACGCTGACCGTGCCGAAATTATAGGTCCCGCCGCTGGCGCAGGTGATAGTGCGGGTCGCGCCGGAGCCCGACGCGGCGCAGCCCCCCGGCAGCGTCGCGGTCAGCGTCGAGGACGCCAGCGTCACGTTGTTGCTGCTCGCGCTGACCGAGGGCGCGCCCGGCGAGGTCATGTTCTCCACGCCGGTGCTGGAGTCGCCGACCGTGCCGGTGGTGAGGCGCGCCACCGCGGTGGTCACCGCCGAATTGCCGGCCAGAGGATCGGCGGTCGTCGCCTTGCTGATGGTCACCGTCTTGCCCGATGGCGCGTTGATCGCGCTGGCGCTGATGATCGATGGCGGCGAGGTCGAGTCGTAGTTCACCTGGATGGTGGTGATGGTGGAGGCGCTGATCAGGCTGACCGCGGCGTCGGAGTCGACCGCGCAGGCGTCGGCGGTGATGCCGGCGGCGCTGGTCAGGCTGATGCCCGTGCCGCTGCCGCTGAGCGCGATGATGCAGCCGGCCGCGCCGCCCTTCACTTCGGCGTAGGAGGTGGCCGAGACGCTCAGCGCCGAGCCACTGTTACCCAGGATCGACGACAATAGCAGCGGCTGGCTGGTGGTGACCGTCACCTTGACCGCGTGGTTGCCGTCACCGGTGGGGGAGGTGACGAGGCTGGCCGAAACGCCGCTGTTCGGAATGTTGTTGCGGCTGGCGACGGCGTCAGCGGCCGAAGTGAGCGAGTTGGACGAACTGGCCTGGTAGGCGGTGGCGGCTGCGAACGCGGCGGCGTCGGCGACGCGCTGGTTCTCGACCTTCTGCACCAGGCCGTTGCCGTATTCGGCGACCATGCCCACCATGGCGATCAGAATTGGCAACATGGCGGCGCTGATCAGGCTGACGCTGCCCTCGCGTCGCCGCGCAAACCTGCGCAGAAAGGCCCTGAGTATCATCGCCGCCAGCCCACCCTAGTGCGACCTCCGTGAGGAAGATCGCTCGATTATTAGGCAGGCGCGGATAACCGGCGATTTAGATACGTGGTTACAGCGGCGTAAATCACACTCAATACTGGCGAACGGGCGCGCCTGGCGCCGCGGCGGTCAGGCGGCCGGCGGCGCCAGCGGGTGGTGTTTCGGGGCTTCGGCCAGCGCCTCGCCGTCCAGCCAGATCTCCACCACGTCGCCGTTGCCGATAAAGCGCGGCAGGCCCTCGCCGGCGTTCAGGCGCCGCAGCAACGCCTGGATGGCGTAGCCGTGGCTGACCAGGACCAGCACCCCGTCGCCGGCCCCAAGAGCTTCGCCCAGCGCCTCCCACACCCGCGCGGCCACGGTCTCCAGGCTCTCGCCACCGTGCAGGTCGGCGTCCAGTTCGTGAGCCTTGCGCTCGGCCATGTGCCGGCCGACCTCCGTGTACGGAAGGTCTTCCATCCAGCCGAGTTCGCCCTCGCGGATGCGGTCGTCGTACCGGGAAACCATCCAGCCGTTGGCGACGGCGATGGCGGCGGCGGTGGCGATGGCGCGAGACTGAGAGCTGGCGACCAGGGTCACCTCGCCCAGACCCTGCGCGGCGATGAACGCGGCCACCACCTCGGCCTGGGCGCGGCCGATGTCGCTGAGCGGCGAGTCGCCCTTGCCCTCGATGCGCCCGTCGGCGTTGGCCTGGGACTGGCAGTGGCGAACGAGCAGGATGCGGCGCGGCATGATGGTGGCTTAAACAGGGGGCTGCGGGGCAGGCAAGCGCCTCAGTGCGCCGCCATCCACGCCGCCGCCGTATCGAGGATCTCGGCCAGCACCTCCGGGTCCTTGCGGCCGCTTCGGGCGGGGACGTGGAAGCTGTGGTCGGCGTGCTCGAACAGCGCCAGCGTAGCGCGTGGGGCGAGCGCGGCGACGGTGGGGCGTAGCAGGTCGAGCTCGGCCAGGGTGTCTTTGGTTCCCTGCAGGAACAGCATCGGGACGGCGACGCCCCCGAGGTGTTTGGCGCGCTCGGTGGCCGGCTTGCCGGCCAGGTGCAGCGGGAAGGCGAAGAACACCAGGCCGCGCACGCCGGCCAGCGGCTCGGCGGCCTGCGCCTGCGAGGTCATGCGGCCGCCGAACGAGCGGCCGCCGGCGAACAACGGCGCGCCGGCCGCGCGGGCCAGCGCTTCGGCGCAAGCGGCGTCCACTGTGGCCTGCGCCAGGCCCGGCGGGTCGACCCGGCTGGAGCCGCGCTCCATGTACGGGAACTGGTAGCGCAAAGTGGCGACGCCGCGGGCCTCCAGCCCATCGGCCAGCCCGGCCATGCCCTTGTGGGTCATCCCCGCGCCGGCGCCGTGGGCCAGCGCCAGGCAAGCGACAGGCGTCGGCGGCGCCTGCCAGAGGCCAGAGACGGTTCCGTGGCCTTCGACGGCGATGGTGACGGGCGTGGTCATCCCGCCAAGCTAGCAAGCCGGTGCACGCGGCGCATTTCCTCCAGCGCTGAAAGCTCCCATATTCGCATCAAGAGCCCGCCGGGGCATGAGCGAGGGAGAGACAGAGATGGCCGAAACCGAACGTGCGGTGCTCGCCGGCGGCTGCTTCTGGGGCATGCAGGACCTGATCCGCAAGCTGCCGGGCGTGATCTCCACCCGGGTGGGCTACACCGGCGACAACAAGACGCCCCGCGCCACTTATCGCAACCACGGCGACCACGCTGAGGGCATCGAGATCGTCTTCGATCCGGCGCGGATCAGCTATCGCGCGCTGCTGGAATTCTTCTTTCAGATCCACGACCCGACGACGCGCAACCGCCAGGGCAACGACCTCGGGCGCAGCTACCGCTCGGCGATCTACTTCGTGAACGACGCCCAGAAGGCGACGGCGGAGGACACCATCGCCGACGTCAACGCATCGGGCCTGTGGCCGGGCAAGGCGGTGACCGAGCTGGAGCCGGTGGGCGACTTCTGGGAGGCCGAGCCGGAGCACCAGGACTACCTGGAACGCTACCCGAACGGCTACACCTGCCACTTCCCACGCCCGAACTGGAAACTGCCGAAGCGGGCGACGGCGGGGGCGTAGGCGCCCAACGATCCGCTCATCCCGGCGGAGGCCGGGCCCCAGGCAGACGTTGGAGCGGCGCTGTTTTCGGGTCTTTTGCCAACGCATGCCTGCCCAAAGTCTTGCCTGGGTCCCGGCCTACGCCGGGATGAGGGCGGTGGGGGGTGCATGGCGGCGGGCGCGGCGAAGGTGCTAACTCCCCTATCGCCAACGGGAGTTCGCGAGTCGTGAGGATGGTGGCGGGGGTGGGGGCCGGGCTGGCGCTGGCGGCGATGATCGCGGCGCCGGCAATGGCCGACGAAGGGCTGTGGACCTTCGACAACTTCCCCGCGGCCAAGGTGAAGGCGGCGCTGGGCGTCGACATCACTCCGGCGTGGCTGGCCAAGGTGCAGGCTGCGGCGGCGCGGCTATCGGTGGGGTGCTCCGCCTCTGTGGTGAGCGGGCAGGGGCTGCTGCTCACCAACGACCACTGCGTCGTTGACTGCGCCCACGCCATCTCGCCGAAGGACCAGGACTATCTGACCGACGGAGTCCTCGCCGCCGCCGAGGGCGCGGAGAAGACCTGCCCCGGCATGGAAGCCGATATCCTCGAGAGCATCAGCGACGTGACCGCGCGGATGACCGGCGCCGGCGCGGGACTGGCCGGCGAAGCGATGGTGAAGGCGCGCATCGCCCAGTCGGCCGCCATCGAGAAAGAGGCCTGTGGCGTCGATCCGAAGCTGCAGTGCGAGGTCGTGCCCCTATACCAGGGCGGCCAGTACAAGCTCTACAAGTACCGGCGCTACGATGACGTGCGGCTGGTGTTCTCGCCTGGCAACCGCGCCGCGTTCTTCGGTGGCGATCCCGACAACTTCAACTTTCCCCGCTACGACCTCGATTGCGCGTTCCTGCGCCTCTACGAGGGCGGCAAGCCAGCCGCGACGCCGCAGCACCTGACCTGGAATCCGGAGACGCCCGCGGCGGGCGAGGCGGTGTTCGTCGCCGGCAATCCGGGCTCGACCTTCCGCGACCAGACCGTGGCCCAGCTGGAGACCCAGCGCACCCTGTCGCTGCCGCTGGCGCTGGCGCAGCTGGCGGAGCTGCGGGGCCGCCTGATCCGCTTCCGCGAAGAGAGCGCCGACAACGCTCGCGTCGGTGACGACGAGCTGCAGGGCATCGAGAACGACTACAAGGTCTATGTCGGGCGCCTGCAGGCGCTGGACGATCCGGCGTTCATGGACGCGCGCCGCGCCGCGGAGGCCGACCTCAGAGCCAAACCGCCGGCAGGAACCGGCGATCCCTGGGCCGACATGGCCGCGGTGCAGAAGGACATCGCCGCGCTCTACATCTACAACCGCCAGCTGGAGCAGGGTCCCTGGGACTCCAGCCTGTTCGCTTATGCCCGAGCCCTGGTGCGCGGCGCGGCCGAGCGCGCCAAGCCCAACGGCGAGCGGCTGCCCGGCTACGCCGATAGCGAGCTGCCCGGCGTCGAGAAGAGCGTCATGGACGCCCAGCCGGTCGAGCCGGCGCTGGAGCAGCTGCTGCTGGAGTTCTGGCTCTCGAAATCGCGCGAACTGCTCACCGCCGACGATCCGGACACCCGACTGTTGTTGGGGAACGAGAGCCCCGAGGCGCTGGCCAAGCGGCTGGTCGCCGGCTCGAAGCTGGGCGACGCCGGCGTGCGCAAGGCGCTGTGGGACGGCGGCGAGACGGCGATCGAGGCCTCCGACGACCCGATGATCCAGTTCGTGCGGCGCATCGACCCGGAAGCGCGCCGCATCCGCGCCGCCTACGACGACAAGGTCAACGGGCCCTCGACGCGGGCCTCGGAAGCCATCGCCAAGGCGCGCTTCGCCGCGTACGGCGACAGCGTCTATCCGGACGGCACCTTCACCTTGCGGCTGAGCTACGGCCAGGTGGGCGGCTGGACCTATCGCGGCAAGACCACGCCGCCGCTCACCACCTTTGCCGGCCTCTACACGCGCTCCACCGGCGCCGCGCCGTTCGACCTCGACCCACGCTGGATCGCCGCCAAGGGCAAGCTGAACCCCGACACCGTGTTCGACCTGTCGACCACTAACGACATCATCGGGGGCAATTCCGGCTCGCCCCTGATGAACGCCAAGGCGGAGGTGATCGGCACGGCGTTTGACGGCAACATTCTCAGCATCGGCGGCGACTACGGCTACGATCCACAGGTGAACCGGACGGTGGCTGTGTCAGCGGCCGCGATCACCGAGGCGCTGAGCAAGGTCTACGGGGCGGGCGCCCTAGTGCGCGAACTCTCGGGCGGCTGAGATAGCTGGGCTTTAACCACGATTGAGGCTTGCGGTGTGCTTAAGAAGGCGTGAATTGTGGCGCGCCGCGCCAGGGGCGTGTAACCGGATTGTCGTTCTGCGCGTTGTTTGGACCGAATGGTCGCAAAGCGCACGCAACAAGGGGCTGCCACGATGAACCTTGACGGGTCGCAAGGCCGCGGCGCCCCCGCATATGCGGATATCTGGTCGCGCGAGCTCGAACCCTATGCCCCCCCGGCCGAGCTGAAGGGCATTTCCTGCGTGGTCTGCGCCTTCAACGAGGCCGACCGCATCCGCAACATCCTGGACGTCATCGTCGGCCATCCGATGCTCGACGAGGTCATCGTGGTGAACGACGGGTCCACCGACGCCACGTTGTCGGCGCTGGCGGACTACCCGCAGGTGCGGGTGCTGTCGCACAGCCCCAACCGCGGCAAGACCTATGCGCTGAGCCGCGGCATCGCCGCCGCCCGCTACACCACCATCATGCTGCTCGACGCCGATCTGGCGGGCGTCACCGCCTCCGACATCGACGCACTGGCGGCGCCGGTGATGAAGGGCGACGCAGACGTTTCAATCTCGCTGCGCAGCAATTCGCTGTGGATCTACCGCCGCCTCGGCCTCGATTTCGTGTCGGGCGAGCGGGTGGCCCCCAAGTGGCTGCTCGCCGGCGCCGTGGAGGCCATGCAGCGCCTGCCGCGCTGGGGCGGCGAGGTCTACATGAACGAAATTTTCATCCGCCAGGCCTGCCGCATCTCGGTGGTGAAGTGGGCGCGGGTGGTCAACATCCGCAAGTACGAGAAAGCCGGCGTCTGGCGCGGCACGCTCGCCGAAGCGCGGATGATCTCCGATGCGGTGTCGGTCCTCGGCCCCTACGGCCTCGTGCGCCAGCACCTGGCCATGCTGAAACTGATCCGCCGCGGCACCTGGCGCGCGCGGGTGAAGGGCTTCCTGCAAGAGCACGTGCTGGGGTAGGGCGCCGCGGCGCACACCCAAGGCCCGTCATGGCCGACCGTCAGTGTCGGCCACCCATGAACACGTTCTGCGCTATGGCCGTGCTCTGGCACGGCCACCCGCCGGCATTCGTGTGCATGGGTCGCCGGGACTGACGCCCGGCGATGACGGCTATTTGGGGTGAGAGGGTTCTACCCCTCCGGCGGCGGCGCGCGTTGGGCGACGGCGATGGCGTCGGCGAGGCGTTGGAGGGAGCGCTTGGCGTCGGCCAAGCTGAGCACGATCTCGACGCCGTTGGGCAACAGCACCAGCACGTGCTCGCCGCGCACCGCGACGTTGAGGGCCGATCCGGACGCGTCGATGCGCGTGAAGTCCTGGCTCATTGACACCGTGTTCACTGGCGCCGCGTTCGCGGCGACCGAGCCCCCATCCGCACTAAGGTTACTCCCACTAGCCCGCTCCACCTGAACGGGAGCCAACGGCGCCGGTTCCAAAGGAGGAGCGTCCGACTCGGGAATCGCCCCCGCGTCGGCCATGGGAGCTTGGTCGGATGCGGCTGAAACTTCGAGAGGATTCGTGGCCGCGCGCCGTAAGGTGCGCATAAGGAAGCTGGGCGGCCCCTTGGGCGGCTCGTCGCTCATCGGCCGATCGCCAGGAAGCGCTCGGCGCGCTGCGACCTGAGTTCGGCCGCGCTCAGCGACAGCAGCGGCTTCAGCTCCGCCTCCACCGCATCGCCCACCGCCTTGATGGTGGCCGCGGCGTCGGTGTGCGCGCCGCCCACCGGCTCTTCGATCACCTTGTCGACGATGTGGAAGCCGACCAGCTCCTGAGCGGTGATCTTCATCGCCTTTGCCGCGCCTTCGGCCTTGGCGCTGTCCTTGAGCAGGATCGAGGCGCAGCCTTCCGGCGTGATCACGGAGTAGATCGAGTGCTCCAGGATCAGCACCCGGTTGGCCGAGGCCATGGCCAGCGCGCCGCCGGAGCCGCCTTCGCCGGTAATGGTGGCTACCATCGGCGAACCCAGGGTGAGGCAGCGCTGGGTGGAGCGGGCGATGGCCTCGGCGACGCCGCGCTCCTCGCTGACCAGGCCTGGATAGGCACCGCCGGTGTCGACGAACGAGAGCACCGGCAGGCCGAACTGTTCGGCCAGGTCCATCAGCCGCACGGCCTTGCGGTAGCCTTCCGGCCGCGCGGCGCCGAAGTTGTGCTTGATGCGGGTGGTGGTGTCGTGACCCTTCTCCAGGCCCATCACCACGACGCCCTGGCCGCGGAAGCGCCCCAGACCGCCCATGATCGCCTGGTCGTCGGCGAACTTGCGGTCGCCGCGCAGCTCCACGAACTCTTCGATCAGGCCGCCGACGTAGTCGATGAAGTGCGGCCGCTGCGGGTGTCGGGCGATCTGGGTTTTCTGCCAGGCGTCGAGCTTGGCGTAGGTGTCGCGGCGCATGTCGGTGACGCGCTTGCGCAGCGCGACGATCTCGGCGTCGAACGAGCCGGCCCCGGCCGTCTGCGACAGCTTGGAGAGTTCTTCGATCTTAGCCTCGAGCTCGCCGATCGGCCGCTCGAATTCCAGGTAATGCGCCGCCATGACTCCTGAACGCGGTTCCCCCGGCTAAGGTGGCGGAAGGTAAGCGCGAGAACGCATCGTCGCAAGCGCGGCGGTTGCTTGCCGCCCGCCCTCGCCTGTGCCTAGCTTCGCCGCAGAGAGGGAGGCGAGCATGATCAAAAAGCTTGCAGCGGAGTTCATTGGCACGGCCTGGCTGGTGCTGGGTGGGTGCGGCTCGGCGGTGCTGGCGGCGGCGTTCCCGCAGCTCGGCATCGGGTTTGTCGGCGTGGCCCTGGCGTTCGGCCTCACGGTGCTCACCATGGCCTACGCGATCGGGCATGTGTCCGGATGCCACCTCAATCCGGCGGTATCGATCGGGCTGTGGGCCGGCGGCCGCTTCAAGGCCGGCGAACTGCCCGGATACATCGTCGCGCAGGTGGCTGGCGGCGTCTTCGGCGCGGCGGTGCTCTACGCCATCGCCAACGGCAAGGGCGACTTCAGCCTCGCCGGCGGCTTCGCCAGCAACGGCTACGCCGAGCACTCGCCCGGCGGCTACTCGCTGATGGCCTGCGCGGCGTGCGAAGTGGCGATGACCTTCGCCTTCCTGTTCGTGATCATGGGGGTGACCCACGGCGATGCGCCCAAGGGCTTCGCGCCCCTGGCCATCGGGCTGTGCCTGACGCTGATCCACCTGATCAGCATCCCGGTGACCAACACCTCGGTGAACCCGGCCCGCTCGACCGCGGTGGCGGTGTTCGAAGGCGGCTGGGCGATCTCGCAGCTGTGGCTGTTCTGGGTGGCGCCGATCGTCGGCGGCGCGCTGGGCGGGATCATGTACCGCTGGCTCAGCCCCACCAACCCGCTGCCGGTCGACGTGTCGGGGACCTGACTTCGAAGCCTGCCCAAATCGGGGCGAGCCGAGGTTGGGCAGGCGCTTGAAGAGGTCACACGAAGGAAGACGAAGGAGCGCGAAGCACACGAAGGTCGCGCTTCGCGCGACAGCTAGTCCCGAAGATCGTTGGTGATTTGCTGCGCGCGGAGCGCGCCTTCGTGTCCTCCGCTAGCTTCGTGTTCTTCGGGTCACCCCTTTGAAAGCCCGGCCCTCGCAACTTCGTCTTGCCTGGGTCCCGGCTGTCGCCGGGATGAGCGGGAATCAGAAGGCGTCCGCTCGCGGACGGACGGAGGGGCAGGTGTGATTGGCGCGGACATGCCCCCTCCGGCAGTCCGCTGCGCGGCCTACCGCCTCCCCCGCGCGGCGGGGGAGGAGTACGCCAGCGGGTGCTTGGTCTGGACCACCTCGCGCAGCCTCGTCTCGGCCACGTGGGTGTAGATCTGGGTGGTGGCGATGTCGGCGTGGCCGAGCAGGGTTTGGACGACGCGCAGGTCGGCGCCGCCCTCCACGAGATGGGTGGCGAAGGCGTGGCGCAGCACGTGGGGGCTGACCTTGGCCGGATCGACGCCGGCGTCGCGGGCGGCTTCGTCGAGCAGCTGACCGAAGCGGCGCGCGGTGAGGCGGCCGGCTTTGCCGCGCGAAGGGAACAGCCAGGGGCTGTCCTTGGCGCCCTTGGGCAGGAAGCATTTGCGCACCGGCAGGTAGGCGCCGATGGCCGTGCGGGCCGCGCCGTTCAGCGGCGCCAGCCGCTCCTTGCCGCCCTTGCCGCGCACGATCAGGTAGGCGGGGTCGCGGGCGACGGCCGCGTGGCTGAGGCCGACCGCTTCGGAGACGCGCAGGCCGGAGGCGTAGATCAGCTCGATGAGGCAGGCCAGGCGCAGCGCCGCGGCCTCGTCGTCGCGCTCACTCGCCGCCACGATCAGCGCTTCGATGTCCTCACGGGAGAGCACCTTGGGCAGCGGCCGGCCCTTCTTCGGCGCGTCGACCCGGCGAGAGGGATCGTCCGCGCGCCAGCGCTCGCCCAGCACAAAGCGGTAGAACTGTCGCACAGACGCGCGCCGCCGCGCCGCCGTCGCCGGGGCGAGACCACGTTCCCCCAGCGCGGCGAAATAGGCCTCGATGTCCTCGGTGGTCGCAGCGCCGAAGTCGGTGCGCCGCGTGGTCAGGAAACCGGCGACGTCGGCCAGGTCCTTCTCGTAGGCATGGAGCGTGTTGGTTGCAGCGCCGCGCTCGGCGGCCATCATCTCCAGGAAGGCTTCGGCCCATCCGGCGCATGAACGCAGCGGCGCCGTTGGCGGCGCAGGCGGCGCTCGTGTAAATCCGGCCTCGGACATGTCGTTTTCCAGGACCATCGCGCTCGTAGGCCTCTCAGGCGTCGGCAAGAGCAGTGTCGGGCGCCGCCTCGCCACCGCCCTCGGCATGCCGTTCCGCGACGCTGACGTCGAGGTGGAGCTGGCAGCCGGCCGCCCCATCCCGGAGATATTCGAGAAATATGGCGAGCAGGCGTTTCGTGACGGTGAACGGCGGGTGATCGCGCGTTTGCTCACCGAGCCACCGCACGTGCTGGCCACCGGCGGCGGGGCGTTCATGAGCGAGGAGACCCGGGCGCTGATCAAGGCGCAGGCGATCTCGATCTGGCTGAAGGCCGACATCGAGGTGCTCGCCAAGCGAGTGGGACGCAAAGGCGGGCGCCCGCTACTGGCCGGCAAGGACCCGGTGGAGGTGCTGGCGGCTCAGGCCCGCGACCGCTACCCGGCCTACGCCGAGGCCGACATCACCGTGGAGACCGGCGACACCCCGCACCAGATCGCGGTGGAGGCGATCCTGAAGGCGCTGGCGGCGCGGGCGGAGGCGACCACGTGACCATCGCCGTGCCTGTGGCGCTGGCCGGGGCGCCCTACGACGTGCTGATCGGACCGGGGCTGCTGGCGGAGGCCGGCGCGCGCATCCGGCCGCTGCTGAAGCGCGCCCGGGTGGCGCTGGTGATGGACGAGACAGTGGCGGCGCTGCATGGCCCGGCCCTGACCGCGTCGCTGGCGGGCGCGGAGATCGCCGTGGAGCGCGTGGTGATCGCGCCCGGCGAAGAGGCGAAGAGCTTCGAGGGCCTCGAGCGGCTCTGCGACGCGCTGCTGGCGCTGGAGCTGGAGCGCGGCGACCTGGTGGTGGCGTTCGGCGGCGGCGTGGTCGGCGACCTGGCGGGCTTCGCCGCGGCGATCTTCAAGCGCGGCATCGACTTCGTGCAGATCCCCACGACGCTGCTGGCCCAGGTCGACTCCTCGGTGGGCGGCAAGACCGCCATCGATACGCCGCGGGGCAAGAACCTGGTCGGCGCCTTCCACCAGCCGCGGCTGGTGCTGGCCGACCTCGGCGTGCTCGCGAGCCTGCCGCGCCGCGAGCTGCTGTGCGGCTATGCCGAGGTGATTAAGTACGGCTTCCTGGGCGACGTAGCTTTCTTCGAGTGGCTGGAGGTCAATGCGTCGGCGGTGCTGGCGCTGGACGAGGGGGCGCTGACGCACGCCGTGCGCCGCTCGGTGGAGATGAAGGCCGAGATCGTCGCGGAGGACGAGCGCGAAGCCGGCCGCCGGGCGCTGCTCAACCTCGGCCACACGTTCGCGCACGCGCTGGAGGCCGAGACCGGCTTCGGCAAGGCGCTGAAGCACGGCGAGGCGGTGGGCGCCGGCTGCGCGCTGGCGTTCCGCTTCTCGGTGGCGCTGGGACTTTGCCCCGGGCAGGACGCCGAGCGGGCGACGCGGGCGCTGGCCGCCGCCGGCCTGCCGACGCGCCTCTCCGACCTCTCCGGCCATCCGTTCAGAGCCGACCGCCTGATCGCCCACATGGCGCAGGACAAGAAGGCCGAGGGCGGCGCGCTGACTTTCATTCTCGCCCGCCGCATCGGCGAGGCGTTCGTGGCCAAGGGCGTCTCGCCCGCCGCCTTGCGCGACTACCTGCTCGACGAAGGAGCCCTTCCATGAGCCTCCAGGCCGCGGTGTTCGCCGCGGCGCCCTTCATCCTCGTGCTGCTGGTGATCTCGGCCGTGTTCTCGGCCGCCGAGACCGCCCTCACCGGCGCGAGTCGCGGGCGCATGCACCAGCTCGAGCGCGACGGCGACCGCGCCGCCGGCCGCGTCAACAAGCTGCTCTCCGATCGGGAGACCATGATCGGCGCCGTGCTGATCGGCTACAACGTCTTGAATATCCTCAGTTCGTCGCTCGCGACCATGTTCATCACCGGCGTCGCGCCCGGGTTCTGGGGCGTGGCGATTTCCACCGGCATCATGACTGTGCTGGTGGTGGTGTTCGTAGAGGTGCTGCCCAAGACGCTGGCGATCGTGCGCGCCGACGACGTGGCGCGGCTGCTCTCCGGGCCGATGCTGTTCGTGGTCTGGCTGCTGGGGCCGGTGATCTCGGCGATCCAGTGGGTCGTGCGCCACACGCTGAGCCTGTTCGGGGTCAAGCTCGACATGGGCGTCGACGTGCTGGCCGCGCACGAGGAAATCCGCGGCGCGGTGGAGTACCACCACTCGGAAGGCCTGGTGGAGAGCCGCGACCGGCGCATGCTGGGTGGGGTGCTGGACCTGCGCGAGCTGGCTGTGGCGGAGGTGATGGTGCACCGCCGACAGATCGCCATGCTGGACGTGGAGACCCCGACCGCCGAACTGGTCGCCGAGGCGCTGGCCAGTCCCTACACGCGCCTGCCCCTTTACAAGGACGATCCTGAGAACGTGGTGGGCGTGCTGCATGCCAAGGATCTGGCCCGGGCCATCGTCGCCGTCGGCGACGTCGCCAAGGTGGACATCGCCGAGGTGGCCACCGAGCCCTGGTTCGTGCCGGAGACCACCAACCTGAAGGACCAGCTCAACACCTTCCTGAAGCGCCGCGCCCACTTCGCGCTGGTGGTGGACGAGTACGGCGCGCTGCAAGGCCTGGTGACGCTGGAGGACATCCTCGAAGAGATCGTCGGCGAGATCGAGGACGAGCACGATTCAGCCATCGAGGGCGTGCGCCGGCAGGCGGACGGCTCGGTGGTGGTGGACGGCGATGTCTCGGTGCGCGATCTCAACCGCGCCCTCGACTGGGATCTGCCGGACGAGCACGCGGTGACCGTCGCCGGCCTCGTCATCCACGAGGCGCAGACCATCCCCGACGCGGGCCAGACTTTCATCTTTCACGGCCACCGCTTCCAGGTCATGCGCCGACAGCGCAACCAGATCACCCAGCTCAGGGTCAGCCCGCCGTTGGCGGACACGGAGGCTTGAACAACAACCGCTTGTGCTGCGGCGACGTTTGGTCGCATGAGCTTGAGTGAGGGCGTCCTCGCTTAATTGGAGTACGCGGCCATGACCGACGCCGCCGCCGACCTCAAAGGTCGCCGCATCCTCGTGGTCGAGGATGAGATGATGATCGCCATGCTGGTCGAAGACATGCTGGCCGACCTCGGCTGCGACGTGGTGGGTCCGGCGCACGCGCTCGATGTCGCCCTGGCGCTGGCCCGCGACGAAGCCGGCCTCGATGCGGCTCTGCTCGATGTCAATCTGGGCGGACAACCGGTGTTCGCGGTGGCGGACGCTCTGAAGGCCAAGGGCGTGCCGGCGATCTTCTCGACTGGCTACGGCGACGCCGGCCTGCGCGAGTCGGACCGTGGCGCCCTGGTGCTGCAAAAGCCCTTCCGCGCCGGCGACCTCGCTCGCGCGCTGACCGAAGCCTTGAATTCTGTCTGAGCGGCCTGCGCGGCGGCGGCTGCTCGGTTAGCCGGTTTCCCCAGGCGCCAGCGCCTTCACCGACAGCGCGTGCACCGGGCCGGCCAACTCCTCGCTGAGCGCCGCATAGACCAGGCGCTGGCGCGCCACACGGGCGACGCCCTTGAAGGCGTCGGCCTCGATGGTGACGTTGAAGTGGCTCTCGCCGGCCGGGTGCGCGCCGGCGTGGCCCGCGTGACGGCTGGAGTCATCGACGACTTCGAGGTGGTGCGGCGAAAAAGCCTGCAGCAGCTTGCGCTCTAGGCTCTGCTTCACGGCGCCCATATTCCGCCTCCGTATTCGTCGCCTGTCAATTCTTGATCGGCAAAACTTCAGCCTCATACTTCGACCAATGACCGCGACCTTTCAATATCGTCCGCGCTTCGTGGATATCCGCGTGCGGCCGCCCAAGCCCGAGGCCGATGCGCCCGGGCCGGAGGCGAAGCCGGGCGAGCGGACGTGCGACCATCCAGGGTGCCGGGCGACGGCCACGTCGCGCGCGCCAAAGTCGCGCGATCTGCTGGACGAGCACTACTGGTTCTGCCAGCCGCACGCGGCCGAGTACAATCGCAGCTGGAACTTCTTCGCTGGCATGACCGACGAGCAGATCAGCGCCCGCCAGACCGAGGACTACACCAGCGGCGGGCGTCCGACCTGGCAGTTCAAGGCCGGGCGCGGCAACCGCGAGGCCGCCGCCGCGGCTTCGCGCGGCTTCTTCCGCGACGCCTTCGGCATCTTCGGGCGCCAGCAGCAGACCAGCGAGGCGGAGAAGGCGGCGCTCGACAAGCGGCTGGGGCGGCTGGAGCGCAACGCGCTGAGCGACCTCGACCTCGACGCCACCGCCGACGGAACCAAGATCCGCCATCGCTACGCCGAGCTGCTCAAGCGCTTCCACCCGGACGCCAACGGCGGCGACCGCTCCACCGAGCACAAGCTGCAGCGCGTGATCAAAGCCTATCGGACGCTGCAGAAGGCGGAGATGGTCTGACGGGCCGCACCACCGGCGATGCAGCGTCTTCACCATTGAAACAGCCGTTTGCTTGGCGCGGATAACACGCTAGGAACCCGGCGTTATGAGCACCGTGACCGACACCGCAGACGACGTCCTTCAGGCCCTGGTTCCCGACCGCATGGTCTCCATCCGCGAGACCTTCGGCGTCGATTCCGACATGATGGTGCCCGCGTTCTCGCATCGCGACAGCCATGTGCCGGACTTCGACGACGCCTATCAGTTCGACCCGCAGACGACGCTGGCGATCTGCGCCGGCTTTGCTCACGACCGCCGGGTCATGATCCAGGGCTATCACGGCACCGGCAAGTCGACGCACATCGAGCAGGTGGCGGCGCGCCTCAACTGGCCGCTGATCCGGGTCAACCTCGACAGCCACGTCTCGCGCATCGACCTCGTCGGCAAGGACGCCATCGTGCTGAAGGAAGGCCGTCAGGTGACGGAGTTCCGCGAAGGCATCCTGCCGTGGTGCATCCAGCGGCCGATGGCGCTGGTGTTCGACGAGTACGACGCCGGCCGCCCGGACGTGATGTTCGTGATCCAGCGGGTGCTGGAAGCGCAGGGCAAGCTGACGCTCCTGGACCAGAACCGCGTCATCCGCCCGAACATCTATTTCCGGCTGTTCTCGACCACCAACACGATCGGGCTGGGCGACACCACCGGGCTCTATCACGGCACGCAGCAGATCAACCAAGGTCAGATGGACCGCTGGAGCGTCGTGACCACGCTCAACTATCTGGCGCACGACGTCGAGGCCGAGATCGTGCTGGCCAAGGCGCCCAGCTACGCCAAGACGCCCGAAGGCCGGCGCACCATCGCCGCCATGGTCCGGGTGGCCGACATGACCCGCAACGCGTTCATGAACGGCGACATCTCCACGGTGATGAGCCCGCGGACGGTGATTACCTGGGCCCAGAACGCCGAGATCTTCGCTGGCGACATCGGCCTTGGCTTCCGCCTGACCTTCCTCAACAAGTGCGACGAGCTGGAGCGGCCGACCGTGGCCGAGTTCTTCCAGCGCGCGTTCGGCGGCGATCTGCCCGAGAGCGCGGCGCGGGTTCGCGTGGTCTGAGGCTCGGTAGCCTTCTCCCCCTGCGGGAGAAGGTGGCCCGAAGGGCCGGACGAGGGGGCGCACCGTCCCTTACGCAGACTTGGTCGAGCAATTGGATGGGTCTCGTCGACCCCTCATCCGTCGGCTTTGCCGACACCTTCTCCCGCAGGGGGAGAAGGGACGCGGCGCTTCGTGTTCGTGAAAAATGCGGAGCGGCTCCTTGAGGGGAGGGCGAAGCCGCTCCGCGGGCGGCGCTATTGCGCCGAACTGGCCGCCACCGCCAGCGCCGCCCGCTCGGACGCGCGGCCGGCCATGAAGGCGGAGATGTCGAAGTAGACGTCGCGCTTCAGCGGCGAGCCGGCGATGAACGCCACCCCGTGCACGACGTCGTAGTAGCGTCCGTCAGCGCCGCGCACCTCGGTGTCGCGGCCGTGGAACAGGATGTTGCGGTTGGCCAGCACGTCGTCCTCTTCGCGCTGGCTGACCACCACGTAGGCGCTGTGCTCGGTCTTGCCGTCGCCGGAATCCATCAACGAGTGGATCAGGCCCTTGGCGATGGCGTCCTCGATGCGGGCTTTGGCCTCGTCGCCGCCGTCGCGCAGGCAGTCGGAGCGTAGCGCGTGGGCGCTGTCGATGGTGAAGTCGAGCTGGGCCGCCTGGTCCAGCGCCGCCATCGCCGCGGCGCAGTCCTTGCCCTTCACCGCCGCGTTGGCCTGGTCCACGAGGCCGTTGGCCTTGGTGTCATAGAAGTCCCAGCCTTTGGCGTAGACTGCCTCGTGGCGGAGCTGGGTGTAGTCCACGGTGCGATCGCCGGCCTCGGCTCTGGCAATCAGATCGGCGTAGGCGTCCTGGTGCTGCTTGCGTTGCGCGGCCAGCACCGCGGCCTGGTCGCCTTCGATGGCTCGGTCACCCTCGGCGTGGCGGTCGCAGTCGCCGTTGTTCCAGGTCACCTCGAAGTGGTCGGCGGTGAAGCGCATCGTGCCGGGGTAGCGGCCGTTGACGGTGATGTTGGCGTCACCGGCGTCGTCCAGCCTGCCGGTGAACTCACCTTGCACGCTGCCGCCGTTGTGGACGCGGCCGGAGACGTCGTGGCCGGCGACCAGCACGGACATCGTGCCAGTGAAGTTGCAGCCGTTCTGGGCTGGGATGTCGGCGGTCCAGGCGCCGTCGTAGGGCGAGGCGGCGGCGGCCTGGGCAAGGCCAAGGCAGAGTCCGGCCGTCAGGAGGGACAGGGCGAAACGCATCGTCATTCTCCAAGCGAGAGTTTGGTGGTGAGGTGGCGGCGGTCAGGCCGCCGGATTTCAGGGGCTGTCGGCGGCCGGCGTCCTCAGGATCACGGCGGCGGGGGCGACCATGGCGACCGGCTCGTCGAGCAGGGCGCGGGGGTTGTAGGTGAAGTCAGGCTGCGGCGCGGCGGGCGCCGCCGCGGCGACAGGCCTGGCGTGGCGCGGGGCCGCGCGGTGCGAACGGGTAGGCGCGATGGTGGCCGAAGACGCCGGTTGGGTGGCGCTGGCGCGGTAGAGCCAGAACAGCCGTGGCTGCGAGGCGCTGGCCACCGGCCCAGCCGCCGATGCGGCGGCGCGCACGCTGACGAAGGCGAACGACATGGCGATCACCGCGCCCACGGCCAGCGCCCGGCCGGCTTTGCCCAGGGGCGCCTCGGGGACGCGGGCCAGGATGTGGGTGACGCGCTTGGCCAGGCCCGGACCGTGCGCCATGGCCACCATCGCCGGCGTCGGACGGGCGCCGCGCGCCACTTCGAGCAGAATCTCGGCGTAGCCGGCGGGATCGTTGATCCGCCGCGAGGCGGCGGCGTCGGAGGCGGTCTCGGCCAAGTCGCCGAGGCGCGCTTCCAGCCACCAGGCGAAGGGGCTGAACCAGAACACCGCCCGATGCGTCGCCGCTACCAGGCAGACGAAGAAGTCGCCGCGCCGCACGTGGCTCTCCTCGTGCGCCAGCACGGCGGCCCGCTTGGCCTCCGGCCAGCGCTCGCAGCCGGACGGCAGCAGGATGGCGCGGCCGAAGCACACCGGCCCGCCGATCTCGGTGCTGACGCGGATGTCGCGTCCGATGACCCAGGGCGCCTGGACGGGACGGGCGCGCAGATAGAGGCGCGTGGTCAGGGCAAGGCCGGTCGCGACCCGCGCCAGGCCGGCGACGGCGACAATCAGGTACAGCGCCCAGGCGATCTGGCCGGTGCGCGCGGCCAGGAAGGCGCCGAGGCCGTCCGTGTGCGGCGCAGCGCTCGCCAGCGTCGCCGTCGCGGCCGCCGCCGGCATAGACGCGGTGCTCAAGGCGCTCAACTGGGGCAGCCGCAGCACCAGCGCGCCGGGCGCCCACAAGCACAGGAACGGCATCGCCAGGCCCACGCCCAGGACCAGCGTCCACAGCATCGACTCGGCGCGCAGGTCGCGCAAGCGCGTCAGCTTCACCAGCGCCAGCACGCCAGCGCCCAGCATCAACGTACGCAAGGCTGCTTCAATCAGCAGCGTGGGGATTGATCCGCTAGCGATCATGTCCACCCTCCCGGGCCTTGGCGATCTTGTCGGACAACATTTGCAGCTGCTTGGGATCGAGCGCCTTGGCGTCGACCATGCCCACCAGCACTTCTTCCAGCGAGCCTTTGCAGAACCAGTCGACGATGCGCTTCACCGCCTTGGCCGCCACGGCGCCGCGCGCTTCGGCGGCGGTGAACATGAACGTCCGGCCACTGACGGTGTGGTTGACGTAGCCCTTGTCTTCGAGGCGCTTCAGCACGGTGCGGACGGTGGATTCCTTCAGCGGGCGGTCCAGCGCCTCACGCACGTCTTCGGCGGCGACCGGACCGCGCTCCCACACCAGGTGCATCACCTCCCGCTCGAGTTCGCCCAGGTCTGGAAGTTCGTCGGTCAAGTGCTACCTCCCGTAGTGCGACGAGTTGTAACATATAAATCGAACCGGGCAAGAGGCCTGCTGACAGGCGCTGTCGGGGCGGCTGTGACAGCCTCGTCGCCGAGATGAGTCGCCCCCTCGCCGACATCGCCGCCGACGCCGCGACGCTACACGCGATGTGGCGCGCCGGCGCGCTGGGCGGGGCGGTGATGCCGGAGGACGCGCACCCGGCGCTGCCGAGTGACTCGGATCGGTTGGCGGCCTACTTCACGCTGGGCATGGCGTTGAATTACCAGCGCAATTCCTACGCGCTGTGGCGGGCCTGCACGGTCGCTCACGACGATCCGGCCAGCGCCTGGGTGTTCGATCCGCTGGTCGTCGCCGAGCGCGAACCGGCCGACCTCGCCGCCGCCTTGCTGCGCCACCGCGTGGCGCTGCAGCCGAACCGCCACCCGGCGATCTGGCGGCGCAACGCCGAAGGGCTCGCCCGGCATGCCGGCGGCAGCGTGCGGACGCTGTTTCGCACGCAAAGCGACGATCTGGGCGCGGTGCGGGCGTTCCTGGCGGCGCACAAGCCAGAGTTCCCCTACCTGTGCGGCCCGAAGATCGCCAACTACTGGCTCTACGTGATGTCGAGCTACATGGCCTGGCCGCTAACCGGCCGCGCCGCGCTCAGCGTCGCCCCCGACCGGCACGTGGTGGCCGGCGCGATCCGGCTGGGGCTGGTGTCTGCGCACGCCGCGCCCGCGTCAGGCATGCCGCTGCTGGTGGCGGAACGGTTCGCCGAACTGCTGGCGGGAACGGAGCTGTCGCCCATCGACCTGCACACGCCGCTGTGGCTGTGGAGCCGGGCCGGCTTCCCGGCGCTCGCTTAGGCGGCCGCAGCGCGGCGGCGGACGATCTGAGCGGCTTTCTCGTCGCGGGCGAGGCCGCACAGCTCGGCGGCGATTTCCAGGAAGGCGCGGGCGCGGTCGGGATCGACGCCGTCTTCCGCGCGAATCTCCTCGAGCACGTCCTCGACGTAAGTGTCGAGGCGGTTCTCCAGCACTTCCAGCGCCTTGGCGCGGGCGGAGGCGAAGCCGCCGGCGTTGGCGCTGGGGCGGACTTCGCTCATGAAGATCAGCAGAGTCGCGGCCTTTTCCACGGCGGTCGCATCGGGATCGTGGTTCAGACGCGGCACCCCCTTGGCCGAGCGCGGACCCATACGCACGGTCTGCAAGGGCAGGGCCTGGCCGACCGCTGCGTCGGTGGTCTTCAGGTGGCCCTCGATCGTGTTGGCCAGCTGCGCCTTCTGCTTGGCGATGCGCTTGCCCCAGACGCCATCGGCGGTGAGGTGGATCGACTGGTCGACCTCGGTGATCTCCACCGTGGCGACGTGTACGGCGGCAGCGGCGGTGTGCGCGGACTGGCGGCCGGCCACCGCCTTGAAGGCGCTGATTTCGACCAGCCGCCGATCGATGTCGGCCAGCACGCGCTCGCCGAACGAACCGAGTTCGGAGCCGGCCAAGTAGGTGTCGGTGGGACGGTCCATCACTCCGGAGATCACCCGCAGGATCAGCCACGGCTCGGTGAGGTGAGCCGCCAGCATCTCGAAGAAGCGAGGGCCGGCGTCGTCGGAGATCGAGACCGCGTCGCGATAGGCGAGGCGCAATTTGGCGGCCTTCTCGCCGGTCATGCGGCCCAGCCACTCGGGCATCTGGTCGAGAGCGCGGCGGGTCACCGCGGCGATGTCGAGGCAGTCGGCGAGCGAATCGCAGCCGCCGCCGGCGTCAGCCGCGTCGCAGACCGCGGCGAAGGCGTCTTCCCGCTCGCGCAGACCGCACGCGGCGAGGGCGCAAAGCTGGTCGAAGAGCTCGGGCGAACTCTCGGAAAGCCAGTCGCTGGCCAGCGACTTCGCCGAAGCCACCTGGTCGGGCGCGATTTCCTTCAGCGTCTTCCACAGCAGTGGGAGCGTGCGCGTGGGGTACGCCAGCCCGGCAAAGGGGCCTTTCGCGCCGCAGAGCGGGGCGATGGGGCCGAACACCATGTTGCGGGCGCGCCGGTCGTTGGCTTCCGCCTCGACCAGGTGCTGGACGCGGGTCAGTCCGTCGTCGTGCCCGCGGTCGGCCGAAAGCGCGAGAAGCAGATTGCGCACAGCGTCGTCCGGCGCGAGCTCGATGAGCCCGCGCACCATGCCCAGTTTTGCTTCACTGATTTGACCCATTGGGCCTCGCTGCGAACGCCCTCGCGCCCACCTTGAAGCATGCTGAACAGGGGTTAAGGGTTTGACAAACCTGCCGGGCGCGGCGGCGTGTCGCGGCTCAGGCTTCGGCCCGCGGCAGCGTCAGCGAAACCTTCAGCCCACCCATCGTGGTGTCGCTCAGCGCCAGCGACCCGCCATAGGCCTTGGCGAGCTCGTCGACGATGGACAAGCCCAGGCCGGAACCCGGCGCGGTCTCGTCCAGCCGCGCGCCGCGTCGTAGCACCTCGTCGCGGTCCGAGGCGGCCAGGCCCGGCCCGTCGTCCTCCACCGTCAGCCGCAGCTGGCCGGCGGAGATGGCGGCGGCGTCAATGCGGACACGGGCGCGGCACCATTTGCAGGCGTTCTCCATCACGTTGCCGGCCAGCTCGAGGAAGTCCTGCTTCTCGCCCTGAAAGTAGAGGTCGTCGGGTGCGCGCCAGTCCACCTCGACGCCCTTGTCGCGGAAGATACGCTCCAGCGTCAGGCTCAGCTCTTCCAGCACCTCCGCCACGTCGGTGCGCTCGCCTGCCTGCTGACGGGCCGCGGCGCGGGCGCGGCGCAGATGGTGGTCGACCTGCTGACGCATCACCGCCGCCTGGCGGGCGACCACGTCGGCCAGCGGCCCTGGCCGCGCCTCGGCCTCGGCGGCCATCACCGACAGCGGGGTCTTCAAGGCGTGGGCGAGATTGCCGACGTGCGTGCGCTGGCGCTCGACGACGTCCTGATTGTGGGCCACGAGGGCGTTGAGCTCGCTGGCCAGTGGCTCCAGCTCGGCCGGCCAGTCGCCGGCGACGCGCTCGCTCTTGCCGGTGCGCACCGCCGCCACTTCGCTGCGCAGCAGAAAGAGCGGCGTCAGCCCCACGCGCACCTGCAGCATCACGCCCGCGATCAGCATCGCCGCCAGCACCAGCAACGCCAGCGCCGTGGTGGTGGCGAAGGCGCGGATGTCGGCGTCGAGGGGCGAGCGGTCCTGCGCCTCCAGGAACACCACCGGATCGGCGGCGCCCGCGAGCCGCACCTCCTCGGCGACGACGCGCAGTGGCTGCTTCAGCGGTCCGTCGCCGTTGTAGTAGATCGGGTGGCCGGGCTGGCTGGCGACGGTCGCCGTGCCGCCAGGGGGCAGGGCGAGGTCGGGCGCGTCCCACAGGGACCGCGAGCGGGCGATCGAGCGCACCGGCCCTTTGGCTGGCGCGGCGTACATCTGCCAGTAGCGGCCGGAGTAGACGCGCTCGGCCCGCTCGTCGGTGAGGGCAGGGGCTTCGGCCTGGCCGGTCTCGTCCACGGAGGCGCCGGCCACAAGGTTGAGCACGTTCTCGCTCAGCTGATTGTCGAAGGCGGCGGTGGAGCGCTGGGTGAACATCGCCGACAGCGCCACGCCGACCAGCGCCAGCACCGCGACGCTCAGCACGAAGTGCAGCGTCACCAGGCGGCGCACCAGCGAGGGCGGGCGCCGCGGCGGCGGGGGGGCGGACGCGGCCGCTTCGTCGACGTTCGCCAGTTCTTCGGCGGTCGGCGCCAGGGTCACGAGGTAGTGGCCTCGCCTTCCAGCGCCACTAGCCGGTAACCGAGGCCGCGCACGGTCTCGATGCGGTCCTGGCCGATCTTCTTGCGCAGCCGCCCGACGAACACCTCGATGGTGTTGGAGTCGCGGTCGAAGTCCTGGTCGTAGAGGTGTTCCACAAGCTCGGTGCGGCTGATCACCCGGCCCTGGTGCATCATCAGGTAGTGCAGCAGCCGGTATTCCAACGAGGTCAGCCGCAGCGGCTCGCCGTTGACGGCGGCCCGGGCGGCGCGCGGGTCGAGGCGCAGGGCGCCGCACTCCAGGCTGGGCGCGGCGTGGCCGGCGGAGCGGCGAAGCAGGGCGCGCAGGCGCGCCAGCAGCTCTTCGGTGTGGAAGGGCTTGGTCAGGTAGTCGTCGGCGCCGGCGTCGAAGCCGGCCACCTTCTCGCTCCAGGCGCCGCGGGCGGTGAGGATCAGCACCGGCGTCGCCACGTTGGCGCGCCGCCAGCGCTCCAGCACCGAGACGCCGTCGATCTTCGGCAGGCCGAGGTCCAGCACCACCGCGTCGTAGGGCTCGGTCTCGCCCAGGAAGTGGGCCTCTTCGCCGTCCGGGGCGTAGTCGACGGCGTAGCCGGCGTCGCCGAGCGCCGCCTTCAGCTGCCGCGACAGATCCGGATCGTCCTCGACGAGGAGAATGCGCATGGCTCGGTTGCTCCCTAACGCCCGCTCAGGATCAGGCCGGTCACCGCGTCGATCATATAGTCGACCCGGCGTCCATCGGCGGTCATCCAGCGCACGCGATACACCTGGCGGCCGTTCTGGTCCTCCAGCCCGGCGTCGAGCTGGCGGCCCGGCGTGGTGCGGCCCAGCTGGGCGATCACCTCGCTGAGCGGCTTCAGCCGCCGCTGGTCGACGCCCTGCCGCGCCTCGTCCTGCTGCTGGCGCCAGCCCGCGCCCAGCGAGTCGCCACCCGGCGCTTGCGCCGCGGCGACGCTCGCCAGCGCTAGGCTGACGGCGAGCGCGCCTAGCGTGGCGCGCAGGACCGGTGAGGGTGAGAACGGCTTCATCTTCGTCAGGCTCTTAGGGAGCCCTGCCTGAATAGGCGCTGAATGTTTCGGTCCGTTGTCGCCGGTCAAGGCTTGCGGCGCGGGGTGTATGGACGCTCGGTCCGCCAGGTCTCGGCCAGCTTGGTCAGCTCCGCGTCGGGGCGGTCGGGAAGCGTGACCATCAGCCGGGCCATCAGGTCGCCGCGCCGGCCCTGGGCGCCCGGCAGGCCACGGCCGCGCAGGCGCAGCGTCGAGCCGCTGTTGGAGCCGGCCGGCACGTTCAGCGTCACCGGACCCTCAGGGGTCGGCGCTTCCACCTTGCCGCCCAGCACCGCGTCGGGCACCGACACCGGCAGGTCCATGACCAGGTTGTCGCCCTCGCGGCGGAACACCGGGTGCGGCCTCAGCGCGATCTCGATGATGGCGTCGCCGGGGCCGGCGCGGCCGGGCGCGCCCTGGCCCTTCAGCCGCAGCATCTGGCCATCGATGGCGCCTTTGGGGATGTTCACTTCCAGCGTGCGGCCGTCGGCGAAAGCGATGCGTTGTTTGCCGCCCTTGATGGCGTCCTCGAGCTCGATCTCGACGCGGGCGCGCATGTCGGAACCGCGCTGGGGCGGGAACCCACCGCCGAACCCACCGCCCGGCCCGGCTCGCCCGCCGCGGGCCCCGAACATCTCGCCCAGGATGTCGCCCAAATCGACGCCTTCGAAGTCGCCTTGCCGGAAGCCGCCAGCGCCGCCGCCCTGGCCGAAGGGATTGCCGCCCGAGAACCCGCGCATGGTCTCGCGCCCGTCGGCGTCGATCTCGCCGGCGTCGAACTTCTTGCGCTTGTCGGCGTCGCCCAGCAGGTCGAAGGCGGCGGAGATGCGCTTGAAGCGCTCCTCGGCGGTCTTGTCGCCCTGGTTGGCGTCCGGATGGTGCTGCTTGGCCAACTTGCGGAACGCGCGACGGATCTCGTCGGCGCTCGCGCCGCGGGCCACACCCAGTTCCTGATAGGGGTCTTGCGCCAAGTCTCGTCCAGCCAGGTCCGCTCCGCCGGATTTACGCCGAAGCGCGCGGCGGGCTCAATCGTCGCTTCGGTCGAGCAACAGCTCAGGCGCCTCGAAATCGAGAGCGTCGTCCGCGTGTTCAAGGGCTTCTTCGGAAATGGTCTGTCCGCGCACCGACACGCCGGCCTTGTGCACGCTCTCGGGATCGCCCGTGATCAGCGGGTGCCAGTGGGGCAGGGTCTTGCCTTCGTTCAGCCGGCGGTAGGCGCAGCTGCGCGGCATCCAGAACAGGTCGTCGATGTTGCCCGGCGTCAGCTTCACGCAGTCGGGCACGTAGTGCTTGCGCTGTGCGTACATGCTGCAGCGGCATGCCTGTGGGTCGAACAGCCGGCAGTGGACGCGGGTCGGCATGATCTCGCCGGTGTCTTCGTCCTCGAAGCGCACCAGGCAGCAGAGTCCGCACCCGTCGCACAGGCTTTCCCATTCCGCCGGGGTCATCTCGGCGAGGGTCTTGGTCTCCCAGAAGGGTCGCTCAGCCATGGTCCGTGAACGTCCTACCGCCGGTTGGCGCCGAGAGCCAGCAATGGCTTGGAATCGGCCCCCAGAAGGGATCCGGAGGGCTTTTCTGGGGACAATCTAAGAGCATGAATTGATGAAGAAATATTGCTCCGCGAGCGGGTTGTCCACAGCTTCTGCACCGGCCCGGGGCCAGGTCTTCACATCCCCGTCGCAAACCACGCTTGGCAACCCCGGCGGTGAGGCGCAGTCTTCGATTGTCGAAGGCGGCGACGCGGGCCGGAGAGGGAAACCTCAAAGGAACTGGCGCCGGAGGGACCGGCCCCTCGCCAACCTCCAGGGCGACCTGGAAAGCGGGGACGGTAACTTGGCCAAGGCGCGGCGACGGGGTGATCCCGGAGCCGGCGGTGAAGGGGCAACCCGGAGCCGATGCGCAAGAGGCGTCACCTTCAACGACAGGTCCGCAAGGATCTGGGTGAGAGGGCGAAGTCCGGGGCGACTCGGGCGTCGCCCTCTCTCTCGTTTAGCCTCCTGACAATCGAACCTCCCGGCTGCCCCAAACGGGGGTGGGACGATTCGCGCCGGGGCTTTGGCGCGCGAACCGGCGAAAGTATGTCCCGGACGAGGGGCAGGACGAAACGATGGACGGCGCAGCGCTAGCGTGGCGCGTCAAGAGCACGGGGCGTGGCGCGATGGCGGCCGCTCTGGTCGGCGGCTATGTCGCCAGCGTGCTCTTCAGCCTGATGGTGATGCGGCTGAGCGGCGAGGGGCACGCCGCTTCGGTCTGGACGGCCAATGGCTTCCTGGCCGGGATGCTGATCCTGCTGCGGGACCGCGAGCGCACCGCGGCGATCGGCGCCTCGATCGCATTTCAGACAGCGATGAGCTTCTGGCTGCACGGCGTGACGCCGTGGGCGGTGCTGTTCTCGGTGGTCAATCTCGGCGAGGCGGCGCTGATCGCCTGGCTGGCGGTGCGCTTCTGCGGCGCGCGCAGCCGGCGCATGTCTATGCGCAAGCTGGCCCTGGTGGCGGTGGTCGCCGTGGCGCCCGGCGCGATGGTGGGCGGCGCCATCGGCGGGGTGCTCAGCGCGATCATCGACCGGATCAATCTCGTCGACGCCTGGGTCGGCTGGGCTGTGCCAGGGGCCCTGGGCGCCATGATTGTGCTGCCGCCGCTGCTGCTGGCCGCGCGGGCCGATCAGTTCCGCGACTTCCGCCGCTCACCGCTGGAGACCATCGGCCTGCTGGCGTTGGTGGGCGTGGTGGCGACGGCGGTGTTCGCCCAGCACCAGCTGCCGATCTATTCGCTGCTGTTTCCATTGTTGACGCTGCTGGCGTTCCGGCTTGGCCCGGCGCTCTCGGCCGGGGCCGGCTTCCTGCTCACCGCCATCGCGCTGCCGTTCACAGCGCTGGGGCAAGGGCCAGTGATGCTGGCGGCCGGGCTCGACGTCACCAACCGCGTGCGGCTGGTGCAACTGGTGGTGCTGGCGGCCATGTTCACCACCATCGCCACGGCGCTGGCGGTGGCCGACCAGGTGCGGCTCATGCGCCTGCTCAGCGTCCGCGACCGCGCCGCGCGTCAGGCGATGGCGCGCGCCCGCCACGCCGAACGCCTGCTCTCGAGCAGCAGCCGGGCGGCGCTGGCCCGCGCCTGAAATCGATTCCCCTTTCGCCGGCCGCGCTCTAGAGCTTGGCCCGGGATTGTCGGGGGTTTCATGCGTCTGCCGCTGCTTGCTCTTTGCGCCCTGGCGGCGCTTGCCGCCTGTTCGCCCAAGCCCGCCGCCGAGAGCGGCCGCACCATTATCCGCTTCGCCACCGACTGGCGCGCGGAGGCCGAGCACGGCGGCTTCTATGAGGCGCTGGCCACTGGCGAGTACGCCAAGCGCGGCCTCGACGTGCGCATCATCGAGGGCGGGCCCGACGTCAACGTCGAGCAGCTGATCGCCTCTGGCGCGGTGGAGCTGGGCGACGGCTCCAACAGCTTCGTGATGGCCAAGCTCGTCGGTGTCGGCGCGCCGATCAAGGCGGTCGCCGCGTTCATGCAGAAGGACCCGCAGGTGCTGCTGGCCCACCCGGACGTGGGCATCAACACCATCGCCGACATGAAGGGTCATCCGATCATGCTGTCGGACGAATCCAAGACCGCCTGGTGGCCATGGATGAAGGCCAAGTACGGCTTCAGCGACGACCAGGTGCGCGCCTACACCTTCCAGAACGGCCCGTTCATCCAGGCCAAGGATTCGGTGCAGGAGGGGTACCTCACCAGCGAGCCCTACACGATCTCCAAGCAGGGCGGCTTCACCCCGAAGGTGTTCCTGCTGGCCGACCAGGGCTACGCCAGCTATGCGGCCATGGTGCTGGCGCCTGACAGCCTGATCGCCAAGAACCCCGCCGCCATCAAGGCCTTCGTCGAGGCCAGCGCCATCGGCTGGAGAGAGTACCTGCACGGCGATCCCAAGCCCGCCGACGACCTGATCCTGAAGGACAATCCCGACATGACCGAGGACGTGCTGAGCCAGGCCAGGGACAAGATGCGCCAGTACGGCATCGTCGACGGCGGAGATGTTTCCACGCTTGGCTATGGCGCGATGACCGACCAGCACTGGGCCGACTTCTTCAAGACCGTCGGCGCCAAGGGCAACTACCAGGACGCCTTCAGCCTCCAGTTCCTGCCCAATCCGCCGGTGAAGTAGTGGCGCTGGCCGCCGCGTTCGAGGCCGTCGAGGTCGACTATCCGGGACGAGGCCGGGCGTTGGGGCCGATCGACTTCGCGCTGGCGGAGGGCGAGATCGTGGCGCTGGTCGGGCCGTCCGGCTGCGGCAAGTCGACGGCGCTTCGACTGCTGGCCGGGCTCGAGCAGCCGTCGCGCGGCGTGGTCCGGCGTTCGGCGGGCCGCGGCGACACCTCGTTGGTGTTCCAGTCGCCGACGCTGGCCCCCTGGCTGACCGCCGACGCCAATGTGGCGCTGCCGCTGGAGCTCGACGGCGTGGCGCGGCGCGAGGCGCGGCCGCAGGCGGTGGCGGCGCTGGCGCGGGTCGGGCTCGGCGGCGCCGAGCGCGCCAGGCCAGCGCAGCTCTCCGGCGGCATGGCGATGCGGGTCTCGCTGGCCCGCGCCCTCGTCACCCAGCCGAAGGTGCTGCTGCTGGACGAGCCGTTCGCGGCGCTGGACGAGATCACGCGCCGCCAGCTCGCCGACGATGTGCTGCAGCTGTGGGCGGCGTCAAAGCCGGCCGTGGTGTTCGTCACCCACAACGTCGAGGAAGCGGTCTACATGGCCAGCCGCGTGGTGGTGATGACGCCCGGACCCGGCCGCATCGCCGGCGAGGTGGCGATCGACGCGCCCGCGCCCCGTCCGCCCGGCTTTCGCACCACCGAGGGCTTTCGCGTCGCCGCCGAGCGCTGCTCGGAGCTGCTGCACCGGGCCATGGGCGCCGCGACGTGAGACAAACCGTCGCAATCGCCGCGCCGCTGGTCTTCCTGGCCCTGCTGCTGGGCGCCTGGGAGGCGGCGTGCCGGCTGCTGGCGGTGCCGACCTATTTCCTGCCGACGCCGTCCGAGATCGCCGTGGCGCTCTGGCAGAACGCGCCCCTGCTTTTCGTGTCCGCCTGGCGGACGCTGGCGACGGCGCTGGAGGCGTTCGTCCTCGTCAGCCTGCTCGCCAACCTCGCCGCGCTGGGGGCGGCCACCAGCCGCCTCGTCGAAGCCAGTTTCCGGCCCATTGCGGTGGCGCTGCAGGTGACGCCGATCATCGCGCTGGCGCCGCTGTTCGTGGTCTGGGCCGGCGTCGATCACCCGGAGCGCGCGGTGCTGGCGCTGGCGGTGGTGGTGGGCTTCTTCCCGATCTATTCGGGCACGTTGGCGGGCCTCAACGCCCCCGACCCGGAGCTGGTGAGGCTGTTCGATCTCTACGGCGCCACGCTCTGGCAGCGGCTGACGCGCCTGCGCATTCCGTCAGCGGTTCCGCAGGCGCTGGAGGGCCACAAGGTCGGTCTGGGCCTGGCGCTGGTCGGTGCGGTGATGGGCGAACTCTCGGCCGGCTCCGGCAGCACCGAGGGGCTGGCCTGGCGCATCGTCGAAGCCTCGCACCGGCTGGAAATGGCCAAGAGCTTTGCGGCGCTGGTGGCGCTGTCGGTGCTGGGCGGGGCGCTCTACGTCGGCTTCCAGGCGCTGGAGCGGCAGGCGCTGGCGTGGTGGCGCGGGCGGCCGCTGGGGTCTCGTTAGCGGCGAATTAAGTCGCGGTTGCTACCTCTGCAGGCCACGAAGACTCACCAGGGCGTTCCCATGCGGACCCTCACGGCCATCGTGGCCGCAAGCTTTGCTGTGGCGATCCTGCCGGGCGTTGGCGCCGCGCAGGACGATCGCTACGGCCCGTCGGTGACACCCGGCGAATACGCCAGCGCGGGCGGCGAGGCGCCCAGCGCGCCCGCCTATCGCGGGCCCTACCTCAGCTGGTCCTCGAAGACGACGCCGACCCGGCCCGCGGCGCCGACGCAGGTTGCGACCCAGGACGCGCCGCCGCCGGAACACCTCCGCGGGGTCCAGAGCTTCCTGACCGGCGTCGTGCATCAGCATCATCCAGCGCCCCCCGCCTATGTCGCGCTGGACGTCGCGCCCAACCCGGCCCCGCCGCCCGCCATCGCCGCGCCGCCGCGCCAGGCGCCCGTGATCGCGCCAGAACCGCAGCCCGCGCCAGAGCCGCCGCCCGTGCGACGCCGCGCGCCAGTGATCGTACCCGATCCGCCGCCGCCAGCGCCCATCGCTTTGGTCGCACCCCGCCACGCCCAGGCGCCGAGAGCTCGGCTCAAGCCAACGCCGCAACCCGCGCCGCCGCCGATGGCGAGCGCCGCCGTCGCGCCGCCGCCACCGCCCATCGCCGCCGCAGCCGCCGCGCCGCCTCCGGCCCCGCAAACGCAAGCGCTTGAGCAAGCCGCCGCGACGCCGCCAGTCGACGCGCCCCCGCCCGGGACAACCGGCGGCCGCTTCTATTCCGTCGACCGCGACTATGGCCTCACCCCGGATCCGGTTCCGCAGCCGCAGGATCGACCGATGGTGCTGATCGGGCCCGGCGATGGCGGCCAACCGGCTGCCTCGGACTCCGACAGCGACGCCGGCGGCGACGGCGACAAAGGCGACAGCGACAAGGGCGACGCCGACAAAGGCGGAGGCGGCGACTAGGTGTCGAAGCTACAGGACCTTATCGATCTCGCTCGGGAACCCTCGAGCGACAAGCGCCGCGAGCTGCTGCGCCAGGTGACGGACGTGTTCTTCGCCAATCCGGCGGCGCACGCCGGCACAGAACTGGCTTTGTTCGACGCGGTGCTGACCCAACTGGCCGGCGAGATGGAAGCGGTGGTGCGCGCCGAGCTTGCCACGCGCATGGCGCCGGCGGCCGATGCGCCAAGCGGGCTGGTGCGCAGCCTGGCGGCCGACCCCTCGATCGAGGTGGCGCGGCCGGTGCTCGAAGGCTCGGTGGCGCTGTCCGAGGACGACCTCATCAAGCTGGCGGGCCAGCACGGTCAGGCTCACCTGCAGGCCATCTCCCGCCGCGCCGCGGTGCCGGAAGCGGTCAGCGACCTGATCGTCGAGCGCGGCGACGACGAGACCCTGGGCGTGCTGCTCGGCAACGAAGGCGCGGCGCTGTCGCGTGAAGCCCACGAGGCGGCCGTCGAGCGCGCCGAAGCCAACGCCGACCTGCACGAAGCCGTGGTCAGCCGCCGAAGCCTGCCGGTCGACCTGCTCAACGAGATGTACTTCGTGGTCGAGGCCCGGCTGCGCACGGAGATCCTGGAACGCAACGCCGAGCTCGATCCCGACACGCTGGAGGCGGCGCTCGCCGCTGGCCGAAACCGGGTCGCGGCCATGGACGGCGCGCTGCCAGCCGACTACGCCACCGCCGAGCGCGACGTGCGCAGCCTGGTCTCGCGCCGGGCGCTGACCCCCAAGGCCCTGGCCAGCATGCTGCGCAACCGCGAGTCCACCAAGTTCATGGTGGCGCTGTCGGAACTGGCCGGCATCGACTTCCACACGGCGCGGCTGATCCTGGAACGGCGCGAACTGGACGCCCTGGCCATCGTCTGCAAGGCCGCCGACTTCGAACGCTCGCTCTTCCTCACCTTCGCGGTGCTGGTGCTGGACCGCGACGCCGACCCGATGGGCCGGGCCAAACAGTACGGCGACCTCTACATGCAGCTGCCCAAAGAGAGCGCCCAGCGCACCATCCGATTCTGGCGCATGCGTCGCCAGGCCCCGGAGATGGCGGCTTAGACCTTCAACAGCCGTTCGAATTCGCGCCGGACGATGCCGTAGCACTCGCAGGACGCCGCTTCGAGGCCACGCCGGTCGAGCACAGTGATCTGGCCACGGATGTAGCGGATCAGGCCTTGCCGCTGCAGCGCCGAGGCTGCCGCCGAGACGGTCGGCCGGGTCACCCCGAGCATCATGGCCAGGTAGTCCTGGGTGAGGGGAAAAGCGTCGCCTTCGACGTCGTCATGCGCCAGCAGCAGCCAGCGCGCGCAGCGTTGCTCCACGCCGTGGAGCTGGCTGCAGGCCACGTTCTGGCCCATCTGGGTCATCGAGGCGAGGACGTAGCGCAGCGCCAGCGCCCTGATCGTCGGGTGTTTGTCGATGAGACGAACGAAGTCCGTGGTCGGAATGCGCCAGCCGCTTCCAGGCACCTGGACCATGGCCGCGTAGATCAGCGTGTCGCTGCCCAGCACGGTCGCCAGACCCGTCATCCCCTCGCGGCCAACCGTCGCCACTTCGATGGCGGCGCCATCGTCGTCCAAGGCCACGATGGAGATAATGCCGGTGTCCGGAAACCAGACGTGCGACGCCCGCTCGCCGGGTTGGAAGACCGGTGCGTCCTTGACCAGTGCGACCGCTTCGAGCGACGGGCTCACGGCCGCTAAATCAGCGTCGGACAAGGCAGACAGCAACGCGTTGCCCCGAACAGGGCGCCCGAACTCGGTTGTCAGAACAATCTCCCGGCAGTCGGGGGGAGAAATGTCAGCGAGGGCCGCATCTCCCAGCCGCCAGAGCCCGAAGCCAGTCACTGACGATGGTCGACCATGCGCTCTCCAAACGGCGCTGTCCGTAAAGCCAATGACACAAGGCCGAGATAGCGCCGTGTTCGTGGTTGCGCGCGCCGAGGGGTGACCTCGCGGGCCGGCGCGCCTATATGTAGGGTGGCTGACATAGATCGGTGTCTCGCCAAAGGGAGCCAACCCAAGGCTCCTTCGCTCGGAAAGTGGCGGACGCCTCGTGGACGATGCGGAACAGTTCGAGGCCAATGCGGCGCAGTGTCGGCGGCTCGCCAATGCGACGCTTGACCAGCGCGCCAGTGAGCAGCTCCGCAATCTGGCGCTGGAGTACGACGCGCGCGCCGAAGCGGCCCGGGCGCGCGCCGAGCCTCGTGACGAACGCTAGCTGACGACCCCGGCCGCGGGACAGACTGCGATGGGCTGCTAGCCCACCTTCACCGCTTTCAGCTTTTCCAGACCCTCTGACGCCATCGCCGAGAGCGAGCGCAGGCCTTCTTCGCTGAACACGTCGAGGGCGGACTCGAAGGCGAGGGCCGCGGCGGCGCGTTCGCCGCGGTCGCGGTGTGTGAGGGCCAGGCGGGTGACGTAGACCTGGCCCAGCTGCACCTGCAACATTGCCCAGGTGACCGGATCCTTGCGGTGCGGGCCAGTGGCCAGCTCGTTCTTGAACGCGGCCTCGGCGGCGTTCAGCACCTTGGTGTCGCCGCTGAATTCGGCGAGGCGGGTCAGCGTCTGGCCGCGGCCACTGGCGACTTCGGCGCGCAGCACCAGCCCTGGCGCGTCGCGCAGCGCGATGCCAGCGCGGTCGTAGCAGGCCAACGCCTTGGCGAAGGCGGTCTCGTTCTCGGTGGCTTCGCCAAGCTGCGCCAAGGCATGCGCCAGCCAGGCCTGGCCGCGGGCCCAGTCCAGCGGGCTCTGGTCGCGGCCGAGGCCATCGAGCGTGGCCGCCAGCTTGGTCACCGCGCGGGCGAGGCTGGCCACGTCGCCGGTCATCTCCGCCAGCGCCGACTTCGCCGCCGAGCGGGCCATGGCCACCCGCCCCATGGTCAGCGGCTCGTAAGCGCCGTCCAGCTTCTCCTGCGCGGCGGCGAGGTCGCCCACCGCGGCGCGGATCAGGTCTTCGTCTTTCAGCCGCAGCCCCGCGCCCACCAGCAGGTCGCAGCGCGCCAGCCGCGCCTCGACGCCGGCCAGGCGCAGGATCGCGTCCTTGCGCCCGGCGCTTTCCAGCAGGGCGATCGGATCGTTGAACAGCCGCGCCATCGCCCGGGCCTCGGCCGCGCCGCCCTTGGCGGCGGCGGCGCGGCGGGCGTTGACGGCGGCCAGCGTCGCCAGCGCCAGTGTGCCGGCGACGCCGCCGGCGCGCTGCGCGTCCTGCGCCGCCCGCTCGGCCGCGGCCTCAAGTCCCTGGTCGCCGAAGAGTTCGGCGCCCATCACCGCGCACTGCGCCTGCTCCAGCCGCGCCCGCGCCCAGCCCTGCTGCCGATGCGCCGCGGCGAAGGCGTCAGCGGCGCGCTCGGCGCTGGCGGCGGCCTTGCGCAGCGCGGCGACGTCGCCGCAGCGGCGGGCCAGCTCGCGCCATACGATCGCCGCTTCCAGCAAGCGGCGGGGCTTGTCCTTGGCGCTGATGCGGCCGGCGGCGACGTCGGCGGCCTTGGCCTCGGCGCGCAGCATCTTCAGGTCCAGCAGTTCCAGCAGCGCCCCGTCGCCGCCAGTCAGACCGTCCTTGCCCGAAAACTGTCCCCACCCGCCACCGAACAGACGGCGCAGCTCTCGGCCAAATTCGAACATCGGTCGCTCCCATCGGTGCGATGGGCCGGAACGGGACAATCCAGCCTGCCGCCGATGGTTTGAAAGCAAGCCCGGAGCCGAATGGTTTGCAAGAGGTTAATGCCAAGTGCGTGATCAAGGAGGCGCGATCACGCCCGCTCTTTCGAGCGCTCGAAGGCCACGTTCGGAAAGCGCTCGGTGACGTAGCCGATTTCCCAGGCGGATTTGGCGAGGAACACCGGGGCCTCGTCGATGTCCTGCGCCATGGCCGTGCGGTGCTTGCCGGCGAAGTCCTCGACCTCGGCGCGGCCGCCGACCAGCCAGCGGGCCTCAGCGTAGGGCGCCGCTTCGAACACCACGTCGAGGCTGTATTCGGTCTCCAGCCGGTCGGCCATCACCTCGAACTGTAGCTGGCCCACCGCGCCGACGATGAAGTCCGCGCCGATGATCGGGCGGAAGAGCTGGGTCACGCCTTCCTCGGCCAGGCCCTCCAGCGCCTTCTTCAGGTGCTTGGCTTTCAGCGGGTCTTTCACCCGCACGCGCTGCAGAATCTCCGGCGCGAAGTTGGGCAAGCCGGCGAAGCGCAGCGTCCCGCTTTCCGACAAGCTGTCGCCGACGCGCAGCACCCCGTGGTTGGGAATGCCGATGACGTCGCCGGCGTAGGCTTCCTCGGCCAGCTCGCGCTCCGAGGCGAAGAACAGCACCGGCGAGTTCACGCTGAGCTGGCGATGGGTGTTCTCCACCTTCAGCTTCATGCCGCGAATGAAGCGGCCGGAGGTGAGGCGAAGGAAGGCGATGCGGTCGCGGTGGCCGGGGTCGATGTTGGCCTGCACCTTGAACACGAACCCCGAGACCTCGGTGTCGCCGGGCGCCACGTGGGTTTCCTGGCCGGCGCGGCGCGCGGCCACCGGCTTTGGCGGCGGCGCATAGGCGCCTAGGCCCGCCAGCAGCTCGCCGACGCCGAAGCCGCGCAGCGCCGAGCCGAAGAACACCGGCGTCATGTGGCCTTCGAGGAAGCTCTCCGGATCGAACGGCTTGCCGGCCTCCTGCACCAGCATCGCGCCTTCCTCGACCTCGCCCTGCTCATCGGGGTCGAGATACTGGACGATGGCGTTGGACTTGATCGGCACAGGCCCGCCGCGCTCGGCCGGATTGCGGTGGAAGGGCAGGAAACGCTGCTGGCGCAGGTCGAGCACGCCCTTGAAACGGCTGCCCGAGCCGGCCGGCCAGTAGAGCGGGGCAGGGTCCAGCGCCAGCTTCGAGGCGATCTCGTCAAGCAGCTCGAATGGGTCCTGCGCCTCGCGGTCCATCTTGTTGATGAAGGTGACGATGGGGATGTCGCGCAGGCGGCACACTTCGAACAGCTTCAGGGTCTGCGGCTCGATGCCCTTCGCGGCGTCGAGCACCATCACGGCGGCGTCTGCGGCGGTGAGCGTGCGGTAGGTGTCCTCGGAGAAGTCCTCGTGGCCGGGGGTGTCGAGCAGATTGAACATCAGCCCGGCGTGGTCGAAGGTCATGGCGCTGGCCGACACCGAGATGCCGCGCTCGCGCTCGATCTTCATCCAGTCGGAGCGCGTGCGCCGCTGCTCGCCCCGCGCCCGCACCGCGCCGGCGGCGCGGATCGCGCCGGCGGCCAGCAGCAGGTTCTCCGTCAGCGTGGTCTTGCCGGCGTCCGGATGGCTGATGATGGCGAAGGTGCGCCGGCGCGCGGCTTCGGCGGCAGGTGAGGAAGGCATGGGCGCGGAGGTAGTGCAGTTGCGGCGGCGGGGGAAGCATTGAGGGCGCGGGCGGCGGCGTTCTAGAACAGGCGGGTCGGTCCGATTGGCCTTCAAGGAGTCGCCGATGTTCCTGGAACTGGCCGACGTGCTCACCGGCGACGAGATCGGGCGGCTGCGCGCCATCGCCGGGGCGGCGCGGTTCGTCGATGGGCGCATCTCCAATCCGCACAACACCGCCAAAAACAACCAGCAGATCGACCACGCCGACGGCGGTTATGGCGAGTCCTCCAAGCTGATGGCGATGGCCCTGCAGCGGACCGCGCCGGTGCGCGACTTCGCTTTTCCGCGCATCCTGGCGCCGCCGATGCTGGCGAAGTACGGCCCTGGCATGGCCTACGGGCCGCACATCGACGCGGCGTTCCTGCCGATGGGCGCGCGGCAGCTGCGCTCGGACCTCTCGTGCACGATCTTCATTGCCGATCCGGCCAGCTACGGCGGTGGGGAGCTTTCGATCGTGCTCGGCGGGCGGCGCGTCGAGTTCAAGGGCCCCCCCGGCTCGGCGGTGGTCTACCCGTCGACCACGCTGCACGAGGTGAAGCCGGTCACCAGCGGCGAGCGGCTGGTGGGCCTGACCTTCATCGAAAGCTTCATCCCCGACCCAGTGCAGCGCGAGTTGCTCTACCAGCTGGACGAAGTGGCGGCGCTGGAAGGGCTGGGCATGAGCGCCGAGAACCGCGGCCGGCTCGACTACGTGCGGACCAACCTGCGGCGGCTGTGGGGGGAAGCTGGGTAGCCTTCTCCGCTCTCTCCGAAAGGCGGGGAGGACTGAGGGGTTACCGCTCCGGCGCCGCCTCGTCGTAGAACTTCGCCAGGTCGGCCTTCATCAGCTTGAGCGCTTCGGGGTTCAGGTAGACCATGTGGCCGCTGGGGTAGTAGGCGAAGCGGACGTTGCCGGCCAAGGCCGGGTCCAGCTGCATGTGGCCGAGGTCGTACTCGGTGCCGAAGAACGGCGTCGCCAGGTCGTAGATCCCGTTCAGCGAATAGAGCAGCATGTGCGGGTTCTCCCGCATCGCCTGCGACAGATCGAGCGCCACGTCAGCCTGGTTCGAGGAGCCGCCGCCGCCCAGCGCCGCGGCCCGGTGGTTGAAGTCCCAGGCCACTCCTGGCGCGCTGTAGGTCGGCCGGTAGGCGAGGTCGCTGGCATAGCCCAGCTCGCGGGTGACGTAGTCGTGGAAGGCCGAGACGAAGGCGCCGGTGATGCCGGTGTCGGAGGGATCGTACTCGGGGGTCTCGCCGGCCGCGTCGACATCCTCGCCGGTGAAGCGGTCGTCGTAGCGGCCCAGGGTCTGGCGCTCGCCGCGCAGCAGCTCCTTGCGGAAGCGGCCGGGCGCCACGCGCAAGTCGGTGGCCAGCAGATAGTCGACCGGCAGGCCGATGTAGCCGGAAAGCTTGGTCGCCACGTCGCGGCGCTGAGGGTCGCTCAACGCCTGCCCCTCGGCCAGCGCCTCGGCGTAGGGGCCGCGGGCGAAGGCGCGCACTTCGGCCAGGAACGCCGGCAGATCCGTGGGCTGGGTCGCCAGCTTGTGGTGATAGGCGGCCGCGGCGGCGTAGCTCGGCAGGTAGTTGATGGATTCCTGGTCGAAGCCGGGCTGGCGTCGGCCGTAGTTGAGGATCGAGGAGAGCAGCACCACGCCGTTCAGCTGCACGCCATCGCTCTGCAGCCGGTACGAGAGGCCGGCCGAGCGGGTGGTGCCGTAACTCTCGCCGAACAGGAACTTGGGCGCGTTCCAGCGGCTGTTGACGGTGAGCCAGCGCTCGATGCCGCGAGCGAAGGCGTCGATGTCCGGATCGGTGCCCCAGAACGCCGCCAGCTTGGTGTCGCCCAGCGGCCGCGAGTAGCCGGCGCCCACCGCGTCGAGGAACACCAGGTCGGACTTGTCGAGCAGGCTCTCGTTGTTGTCGACCATCTGGTAGGGCGCGTTGTGGGTGGGCGCGGGGCTGTCCGTGAGCACCCGGCGGGGGCCCACCGAGCCCATGTGCAGCCACACCGTCGCCGAGCCCGGACCGCCGTTGTAGAGGAAGGTCACTGGCCGGCCCGCATCGCCCGTGGTGTAGGCGACATAGAACATGCTGGCGGTGGGCTTGCCCTCGTCGTCGCGAATGGTGAGCGTGCCGGCGGTGGCGGTGTAGGCCAGCGGCTTGCCGCCGATGGTCGCCTGGTGATGGGTGACGATGCGCGCCTCGCGGATCGGCGCGGTGACGATGTCGGCGTCGGAAAGCTTGCGGCAGCGGGCGCGGTCAGCGCGGGCGTCGCCGCCGGGCGCGGGGCCGCTCTCGCCGGCCTGATCGCTGGCCCCGCCGCCGCCGCGGCCGCCACAATCGCTGTCGGCGTGGCTGTCTTCGGGGCCGGCCTGAGCGGTGGCGGCTTCGGCGGCGGTGGGCGGCGTCTCCGGCTTGGGCGCGCCGGGCTGGGCCTGCATCCGCTCCATGCTGGAGTCGGGCCCCGACTGGGCCAGGCCTTGCGCCGGCAGCAACAGGGCCGCCGCCATCGCGATCACCAGCGCCCGAACCATCCGCCCACCCCCGAACTCGCCACAGGTTGCGCGAGCTATAGCACCGGGCGCGGCCGGGTGGTGAAGTGGCGGCCATGCAGATGACGCCTGAACTCGCCGACCGCTTCGCCCGCATCGCGCTGGGCCACGTCGGCCGCGAATACCCCAACAAGCTTGATCATGTGATCTCGGGCGAGGGCGACTGGGCCAGCCCCCGCACGCTGCACCCGATCTTCTACGGCAGTTTCGATTGGCACTCGTCGGTGCATAGCCACTGGCTGCTGGCCAGGCTCGTTCGGCGCGTTCCAGACATGCCGGCCGCGGCCGACGCCCGGGCCTGGCTCGACCAGGCGTTCACCGCCGCCAACGTCGCCGGCGAGCTGGCTTACCTGGCGCGGCCGTCGGCCGGCGGGTTCGAGCGGCCGTACGGCTGGGCGTGGCTGCTGATGCTGCAGGCCGAACTGGAAGCGCAAGGCGGGGCGTGGGCGGCGGCGCTGCGGCCGCTGGCGCGGACCTTCGAGACGCGCTTCACCGCCTGGCTGCCCAAGGCGACCTACCCGACGCGGGTCGGCACGCACGGCAGCTCCGCCTTCGCGCTGGCCTTGGCGCAGGCCTATGCGCCACACGCCGGCGATGCCGGCTTCGGCGCCCTCCTGAGCGAAACCGCGCAGCGATGGTATCTGGGCGACGCCGACGCGCGGCTTTTCGAGCCCAGCGGCGTCGACTTCCTCTCGCCGACGCTGATTGCGGCCGTGGCGATGCAGACCGCGCTGCCGGCGGATGATTTCGCGGCCTGGTTCGCCGCCTACTTGCCGCACATCGCCGAGGGAGAGCCGGCGACTCTCTTCCAGCCGGCCAGCGTCAGCGACCGCACCGACGGCCAGATCGCGCATTTGGATGGCCTCAATCTCAGCCGCGCCTGGTGCTGGCGCCGGCTCGCGCCGGCCGCGCCGCCGGCGCTGCGCCGGCGCCTGGAAGCCGCCGCCGACGCGCACGTGGCCGCCGCGCTGCCGCATCTCGACGCGCACTACATGGGCGAGCACTGGCTCGCCAGCTTCGCCCTGCTGGCGCTGGACGGCGTCTAGCTAAGCGACGTCCTGGGCGTCGCGCGGCGTCTGGGCGGCGGCCTGCATCTCGACGGCGCGCGCGGCCAGCTGCCGGCGCACCTCGTCCACCACGGGCCCTTCGTCATAGCGGGGGCGGCAACCGCGCGTCAGGCAAACCGCGTGCTCAAGGTCGGGTCGCAGCACAATGGTGAGCGGGCCGTTGGTGAAGAAGCTGCGGTTGTCCTCCCACTCCAGGTAGGACTCGGTGGCGAGGCCTTCCGAGATCAGCAGCGCGTGCTGGTCCAGCTCGACGTGGAAGTAGGTGACCTCGCGCGCCGTCTGGTCACGGAAGATCGTCACCCAGTTCACCAGCGCGCGGGCGGGGATCAGCACGCCGTGGGCGCCGATGGCGTGGTCGGGCGACACCCAGAGGTCACGGTGCGGACGGTTGGGTCCGAAGGCGCCGGCGAGAATGCAGATCGGGGCATTGCCGGCCTGAGTAACCTGCGCGGCGGGCAGCTTTCGCCAGCCGATCCACTTCACCGGCGCGGCGCCGCCGCCGTGGAGCACAAGCTCGGTCCCTTCGGTCAGCTGCTCGATCGGCAGCTCGCCCTGAGTGGTGAGAATATGCGTGCCGCCTACAAAACACGTCGGCGATGGGGTGGGGGTCGGAGTTGGCGCCGGTGTCGGCGCGGGGGTTGGCGCTGGTGTCGGGGCCGGAGTTGGGGCGGGCGTCGGCGCGGGGGTTGGCGCAGGCGTCGGCGTCGGCGTCGGTGGAAGCACCGGGACCGGTGTCGGGGTCGGGACGGGAAGGGGCGTGCAGTCGGGGAACACCCCGATCGTGCCTTCCGGACAACCCGGTTCGCTCATCGGCGCCAGCTCCTAGCTGCGGTTCCCCCACACCCGGCCATCTACCCGTTCACCACCTTGCGGACGGCGCTGTAGGGGTCCTCGACCACGCGGCTCTCGGCATTGAACACCATGGTGGCGCGGCTGGCGCCGTAGGCGGGCCAGTCGGGCAGGGCCGGGGTGTTCGGGTTGCCGGTGCGGGCGAAGGCCAGCCAGGCCTCGCTCATCTGGTCGGCCAGCACCTGAGGCTCGCCGCGGCCCATGAAGCTCTTGGCCTTCTCGACGTTGTCGAACACCAGCGGGATTTCCAAGGCGTGCGGGCTCTTCAGCTTGCCGCGGGCCGCCGTGGTCTCCCATTCCAGCAGGTACATGTAGACCGCGCCGCCGGCCTGCGCCGCCTTGCGCTCGGCCAGCTTGATCGAGCCGCCCCACATGCCGGTGGCGGTCTGCGCGGCCGCCGTCAGGTGGCTGGGCGAATAGTCGGGGAAGGTCTGGCGCAGCACCGCGATCAGCGCGTCGGCCTTGTCGCCCACGGCCTGCTTGGCGCGCTTGGCCAGGTCTTCCTCGGTGTAGTCGCCGAAGCGCGGGTCGGCGAACAGGAACAGCGTCGCCTCGTCCTTGTTGGTGCCGATCAGCACCGGCACGTCCTTGGACACAGACGGCGCGTCGGGCTCGAATGGGTCGCGGGGCAGCGCCACGCCGTCCACGCACGGGCTGAACCCGCCCATCGGGCCGCCAGTGGCGGCCTTGGTCGCCGCTTCCTGGATCTCCGCGGCGCTGAAACGCTGCAGGTCGGCGACGCTCTTGGCGCCCAGCTGCTCCATCAGCGCCTTGGCGTTGCGGGTGGCGGCCTCGCGGCTCACCGCGCGCAGGCCGGGGCCGCTCTGGATGATGGCGCGATGGAAGAGGCCCTTGGCGCCCGGCATCGCCATCAGCAGCGACACCTTCATGCCGCCGCCGCTCTCGCCGAAGATGGTGACGTTGGCAGGATCGCCGCCGAAGGCCGCGATGTTGTCGCGCACCCACTCCAGCACCAGCACGATGTCGAGCATGCCGGCCTCGCCCGACGACGGATGCCCGCCAAGCTCGCCCAGGTGCAGGTAGCCAAACACGTTGAGGCGGTGGTTGACGGTGACCAGCACCGCATCGCCGCGGTTGGCCAGCGCCTCGCCATCGTACATCGCCGCGCCGCCGGAGCCGTTGGAATAGCCGCCGCCGTGCAGCCACACCATCACCGGCCGCTTGCCGGTGAGGCCCTGCGTCCAGACGTTGATGAACAGGCAGTCCTCGTCGGTGCCGGGCTGGCCAGGGGCGGGCGGATCGCCAGCGCTACGACCGCCGGTGATGTCGCCAGGCGCCACACCGGCCTGGATCGCGGGCGCGCCCAGCGCCACGGCGTCGGCGGGCGTGGTCCAGGGCGCCGGCTTCTGCGGCGGGGCGAAGCGCAAGCTCCCAACTGGCGGGGCGGCGTAGCGCAGGCCCTTGAAGATGTTGAGGCCGTTGTCGCGATAGCCGCGAACCGGGCCGTTGGTGGTGGCGACAACGTCGGTGCGCTCGAGATTGCGCACGTCGTCCTGCACGTCGGTCATGGCGTCTCCTCCAGGCCCGCGTCTTCTGCTCGCGCGGCGCTCAAATGCACGAATGAATGGCGATATTCCCGCACGGACAGCGCACGCCGCGCAAGCGGCTTTTCGAGGGCGTCGGTGAGACGCGCGTCAGGCGGCGGGCAGGCTGTCCGAGGCGATGGCGCCGCGCAGGCGCAGCGCCGGCGGGGCGCCTGCGGTCGCGGCTTGCGGGGCGGCGACCTGGGTCAGGCGCACGGCGGCCCAGCCGCCGTCGTGGCGGTCGTCCTGCGGGGGGGCGCCGAAGGGCGTCTTCATCGGGTCCAGCTTCACGCCCTGGAAGCTGACCTCGAAGTGCAGGTGCGGGCCGGTGGCCAGGCCCGTGTGGCCGACGAAGCCGATCACCTGGCCGCGAGAGACGCGGGCGCCAGCGGCGACGCCGGGCGCGAAGCCGGACAGGTGCGCATAGCCGGTGGCCCAGCCACCGGCGTGGCGGATGCGGATCAGGTTGCCGTAGCCGCCCTCAGCTTGCGCGTCGGTGACCACGCCGTCTTCCGCCGCCAGCACCGGCGCGCCCTCGCGGGCGGCGAAGTCCACGCCCTGGTGCATGCGGGTGAAGCCCAGGATCGGATGGCGGCGCATGCCGAAGTTGGAGGTGACTCGCAGGAAGTCGAGCGGGGCCCCGGGGCCGGCGGGGGCGGGCGGCGCGTCCATGGCCGCCAGCGGGTCGATGGGCGCGGCGGCGAAGGGAGTCTGGCCGGAATCCTCGGGCACATAGTCGGCCGGCGTGGGCGTCTGCACGGTGGCGATGGCAGCCGCGGCCGGTTCGGCCAAGGTCAGCCGCCAGCCGACCCCGATCGCCGCCACGCCGGCCACGGCGATGGCGATGCGAGGCAGTGGATGCCGGCGATGGCGAGGGACGGGGCGACGCATGCGGAACACTGACGAACCAGGGCGAGGCTCAGCTTCGCCGATCCTGGTTAATGCGGCATTGGCGCGCGCCGCTGACGAAGAGAAGCCGGCTTACGAATTGCCCCGTGGCGCAGCGCCTCGCTAACCGTCAGAATCCGGGACCGGCCGCGAAACGGCCGCGATAGGCCTCAATCTGCTGTTGAACCATGGCGGCCGCCTCCGCGGGGGACTTGGCGTAGGTCTTGTACCACGCGCTCGTCAGGGCCACCGTCTCGGCAAAGCCCAGTTCAGGCCGCCAGCCTAGTTCCGCGTCAGCCTTGGCGACGTCCAGCTTGAGGAAGTTGGCTTCCTTCAGCGTGGACGGTTCGATCTTGATCGTCGGCGCGCCTTCGCCCCAGCCTCCGCACATCGCGCCGATCAGCGTCCCCACATCGACCTCGTTTTCGCGCGACGGACCGAAGTTCCAGCCCCCAACGGCGCTCGCGTCGCCCTCGAGCAGCCTGGCGCCGAGCAGCAGATAGGCGCGCAGCAGCTCAAGAACGTGCTGCCAGGGTCTCACAGCGTTCGGATTGCGCACCGTCAGGACCCGACCGCTCATGGCGGCGCGGACGATATCGGGCACCAGGCGATCTTCCGACCAATCCCCGCCGCCGATCACGTTGCCGCCGCGAGCGGTCGCCATCTTCAGCCGCTCAGAGGGCATCATCGTCTGCATGTAGGCCCCGGCGACGAGCTCGGCGGCGGCCTTTGAGGCGGAATACGGGTCTTTGCCGCCCAGCGGATCGGTTTCGCGGTAGCCCCAGACCCACTCGCGATTCTCATAGACCTTGTCCGTGGTGACGCAGACCAGCGCCTTGACGCTGTCGCATCCTCGGGCGGCCTCAAGGACGTGGGCCGTACCCATGACGTTGGTGGCGAAGGTGCCCACAGGGTCGGCGTAAGATCGGCGCACCAGGGGCTGGGCTGCCAGATGGAAGACGACGGTGGGCCGGAAAGTCTGGAACACAGCCTGGACCACCGCGAGATCGCGAACGTCCCCCAGCGTCGAGACCATCCGCCCAGCCAGATTCAGCTCTGTGAACAGATTCGGTCGACCAGCCTCCGGCGCAAGCGCCAGGCCCGCAAGCTCCACTTCATCCGCCAACAGCCAGCTGCACAGCCACGCACCCTTGAAGCCGGTATGGCCGGTGACGAGCACCCGTTCACCGACGAAAGTTTGTCCGCTCAATAGGCTCTCCAGCTCTGGTCACCTCACGCCCCATCGCGCAAGCCGGGGGCCAGCCCGCGGGCTCGAGCGAACACGACGTATCGGTTGATGAGGTAGGACAGGACCACCATCGCCGGCAACGAGATCGCCTGGCCGACCAGGGGCGCCACTCCGATCCGGGTCAAGCCTTCCAGCGCCGCCATGTTTGCTCCGAGCACGACGAGGTAGCCGAGAACGAAGGGGATCAGTAGCCAATGGCTGCGATTGGCGAAGACCAGCCGCCCGGTGGTGAAGAAGTTGAACAGAACACCGAGCGCCGTCGCGGCGACCAGAGACAGCTGGCGCTGGTGACTCCCTAGGTAGAAGCCGGCGAACAGGGCGTAGCCGAACAGGGTGTTCAAGCCGCCCACCAGGACGAAGCGAGCGGGCTGCGAAGACAAGGCGCGCCCGCCGAGCTCCACAAGGCGGCGCCCGCTGGCGGAACCTTCGGCTAGCGCAACAACGGAGCGAATCATGGAGGCCTTCGGGTGCGGGGGCTCGCGACGCATCTAGCTGCGGATGTTCAACAGGTTGTCCTCGTCGAGGCCAAGCCGGGTGCTTGTAGTTTGATGACGCCGTGCGGTCGACGCCAGTTGTATCGCCAACCCGCTGGCCCCCTTCTTCGGCAGCCTGCTAGAAGCGTGCGTCGGCCGTCGTGGCGCTTTTCGGTCATTTGAAGCCTTGAGCAGCATTCCAATCACGAGGCGACCTGTTGCTGCTCGGACTGCCGCATTCCTCTCTTTCCAAGGCGAACTGTCGGGGCCGCGGTTCGGCGCCGCGCTTATCCTGGGTCTGATCGCCTCGGTGTTGGCCTGTTGGCCCACGTGGCCCGGTTACATGTCCTTCGACAGCCTCTTCGCCTGGCGGGAGTCGATCGAGGGCATCCAAACCGCCGTCTGGCCTCCCATGCAGGCTTACCTGTCGTGGCTGTCCCGCGTTCTGACCGGTAGCCCGGGCGGCTTCTTCTTCGGGCAGGTCTTCGTCTTGTTGTTCAACTCGGCGTTGATTCTGAGTTTGTTTCTAAGACGACTGATCAGTCTGGTTGTGGCGTTCCTGATCTTCTGCGCGATGTTCGCTTATTTCCCGTCGATGATGGGCGTGCTTGGCACGCTCTGGAAGGATGTGGCTACCACGAGCTTTGCGGTGCTCGGGGTGGCGCTGTGGCTCGTCGCGGTGCGCAGAGTGTCTTACGGGTGGCTTGCCGCGGCAGTCGTCGCGCTCAGCCTGTCAGTGGCGATGCGCTACAATGCTCTGCCGTTGATCCTGCCGCTGATGGTGCTGATGGTCGTCAGTCCGTTCGGCGGGATCGAACGTCCCCGTGCACGTTCGATGACGGCGGCCATGTTGGCGATCGGCGTCGTGGCGGCTTTCGCATCCACGGTCTGGCGGCTGCCGGACCTGCACCAGCTCCCCTCATCGCGTGGTTTCGCCGGCGTGGAGGAGTTCGACTTGATCGGGATCACCGCCTGTTCCAACCAGGACTACATCCCCTTGGGCATGTCGTCGGGCCAGCCGATCACGCCGACGCAGGTGCGCATCCTCTACGATCCGCGCCACGTTCAAATGGCGTTCCGCCTTGTTCCAGGCATTCCGCGGATGACGGAAGGCGATGCTGGGGGTGCAGTCGCGCAAGCCTGGCGCAAAGCCGTGCCGGCCAATCTCGGATGCTATCTCGCACACCGCACGAATGTATTCGTCGAGCAAATGGGGCTAGCGCAGGGCGAACTGTTTTATCCTACCCACGGAGGCATCGACGACAATCCCTGGGGGATCAAGCTGGCCCATCCGGCTCTCTCGCAGCGCTTCAACGCCTATGTGGCCGAGGTGGCCCCTGAGGTGATGCACCGGCCTGCGTGGCTCTACCTGCTGGCGACCATCGCCGTCGGCGACCTGGTCGCAATTCGCGCGAACGGCCGGGTGGTGCTCGCCAGTCTCTTGCTGGGCGCGCTCGTCTATCCGGCGACCCTGTTCTTTGTAGGGCCGGCCGCGGACGCCCGCTACATCTTCCCGCCCAACGTCTTTTGCGCTCTGATTTTGGTGCTGTCGCCGTTGCTTGCCGCCCGGGCGGCCCTGCAGGCAAATGGTGTCAACCGTCGGGACTTGGCGACCGCGATGCGGGATCGGTTCTCGGGTGCGGCGACGACGCTGGGCGGCTCAACCCGCGCCGATGAACGCAAGGGGGCCTGATATGACCGAAGCGCAGAAAACGATCTCGATCGTGACGCCTTGCTACAACGAGGAACTCAATATCGCTGAGGCGTACGAGAGCGTTCGCCGCCTATTCGAGACCGAGCTGACCGGCTACCGGCGCGAGCACATTTTCTGCGACAACGCTTCGACCGACGCGAGCCAGAAGATGCTGCGGGAGCTGGCGGCGCGCGACCCGGACGTGAAGGTGATCTTCAACGCCCGCAACTTCGGTCCGATGAAGAACACCTACAACGGCGTGATGGCGGCGACCGGGGATGCGGTTCTTCTGTTCCTGCCGGCCGATCTGCAGGATCCGCCTGAGCTGATCCCGCAGTTCGTCAAGAAGTGGGAGGAGGGCTACGAGATCGTTTACGGCGTGCGCGCCGTTCGCGAAGAGGGTTGGCTGATGCGCACCTTGCGCGGCGCCTACTATCGCACGCTGACGCAATTTTCTGAGGTGAAGGTTCCCCCTGGCGTCGGCGACTTTCAGCTGGTCGACCGTCGCGTCGTGGAGTCCATGCGCGAAGTGCGCGATGGCTATCCGTTCCTGCGCATGATGACCTTCGAAGTCGGCGGCAGCGCCTACGCCATTCCCTACACTTGGCGGGCGCGCAAGCGGGGTCTGTCCAAGAACCGGCTGTCGGCGCTGGTGGATCAGGGCCTGAACGGGATCGTCTCCTTCACCACCGCACCGCTCCGGATCGGTCTCTATGTCGGCTTCCTGATCGCGTTCATGAGCCTGATCTACGCTGTCGGAACGGTGATCGTCCAACTCGTGGGCGCGGGGAAAATCGCACCGCCGGGGGTGCCGACTCTGATCGTGGCGATGTTCTTCTTCGGGGGGGTCCAGCTGTTCTTCATGGGGCTGATCGGCGAGTATATTCTGGCGATCTACGGTCAGGTCCGTGCCAAGCCGGTGGTGTTTGAGCGCCAGCGATTAAATTTCTAGGTCGGATGGTGACCGTCACGTGGTCGCGCCGCGGCCGCCGTCACGGCCTCCAGGACCGCCCGGACGACGTCCAAGGACCTACGCCGAGGCCGGTAGCCGATGCGCTCGGCGGCGTGATCGTTTGACGCGTAGCGCGGCTTCTCCCCGGTCGGTGGCGCCTCAAGCGTGGAGACCCACTCAACCGCGACGCCGAAGTCGCGCTGCGCCAGGTCGAGAAGCTCAAGCTTGCTGACCGGCGCCAGGGTGTAGAGGTCCAAGGCGACGTTGGGCGCGCCCCAGGCCAGCCAGGCGCAGATCAGGTCGGAGAGTTCCGCGGCGCCGGCGTAGTCGCGCACCATGTCGGAGCGGCTGGTGCGGAATGGCGCGCCGGTGGCCGCGCTGCGCGCCAGTTGCGAAAGGAAGAAACCCCCGCTCAGATCGAGCGTGGGGTCGGCGTACCCGAACACCCGAACGTCGAGCACCGCCTGGGCGGCGAACCGGCGATGTCGCGCTTCGGCTGTCCGCTTAGCCTCGCCGTAAGGGCCGCCGGCCTGACCCAGATAGACGGCGCCGCTTGAGAGGAAGACATAGCGGCCGTTGGGGCGCAGGCGTGACAGGATGCGCTGGTCCCAGTCACGCGTCACATCGAGTATCTCGGCGCCCAACTCGGCCACTTTGCCTGGATCGCCTGCCCCGATGGCGTTGACCGTGAGGCCGAACTGCGCCGCATCGAACTCGGCGATAGGGCGGCGCTGAAGATCAGCGGCCCAGGGTTGGTTCAGGACTTCGGGCCGGCGGGCGAAAAGCACCAGCTGGCCGCCGACCGGCTCGCGCCAGGTGCGCGCCAGGCTGGCGCCGATGTAGCCGCTGGCGCCGAGGACCGCTGTCGCGCCCAGGGCCTCAGGAGACAAGATCGCGGATGGCGTCTGGACGGGGATAGGCGACAAACCGGTTCCCGTCTTCGTATTCGGCCTGGGGCAGATAGGGGAACTGGTCGTTGATCGGTCGTCCCATCTCCAGCTTCGGCTCGATCAGGGTGTCTTCGGACAGGATCACGTCGATCAGAACCGCGCCGCCTTCGAACACCGCGGGCGCAATCTCGTCGGGGCTCTCGATCCGGACGTAACGCAGGCCGTAAGCGCCCGCGATCCTGCCGAAGTCGGGCGTCGAATAGCCGTCCAGCGAAGCTGTGTAACGGCTGCCGAGGTAGCTGTCCTGAAACTGCTTGATGATGCCGTAGCTGGCGTTGTTCATGACCACGATGGCCAGGTCCAATTGCTGGGCCCGGACCGTCTGCAGTTCCTGCAGATTGAGCTGGAAGCCGCCATCGCCGCTATAGCACACCACTTGGCGGGCGGGCGCCTCCAGCTTGGCGCCGATCGCCGCCGGGAGAGCGTAGCCCATGGGCGAGTTGCCGCCGGCGGTGAACAGCCGGTGAGCCTTGACGTTGAACGCCTGGTGCAGCCAGCAGACTGCAGCGCCGGTGTCGCCGACCACCACGGCATCCGGCGCGATCGCCGCGTTGAGCTTGCGGACCACGTCATAGGGCGAAGAGGAATTCAGCCTCCGCGCCGACGTCGACTCTTCACGACCCCGGTAGCGGCCCCGCATCTTCGACACGTAAGTCGTCCACGCCGGGTCGAGGGTCAACCCGGGGAGCTCTCCAAGAACGTCACCTAGGTAGGCGAAATCGAACTCGTCGGTTCGATAGCCGTCCGCCGCGTATTTCTTCAGCTCTTCGGCATCGACATCAAGCACGTGCACCGTGGCGCCGATGGCGAAGTTGGCCGAGTTGCCGGAGCGTTGACGATTGTCGAGCCGCGAGCCCAGCACGATCACGGTGTCGGCGTTCTGGAGCACGAAATTGGCCCCGCGGTTTCCGTAGACGCCGATCTGACCAACGAAATTCGCGCGCTCATGGTCGAATGACGACAGCCCCGCCCAGCTGCTCACGAACGGCAGGTTCGAGCGATCGAGCCACTCAAGGGTCTGTCGTTCCATGCCGGCGAAGGCGACGCCCGCGCCCCACAAGACCACGGGTCTGCGGGCCGCGGCGAGCGTTTCGGCCAGCGCGGCGGCGACCCCCGGCCCAGGCCTGGTCGGCTTCGGTGGTGATGGGAGGAGCAGTTCGCCTTCGATGGCGGCCTGCTGCACATCCATCGGCACGTCGATCAGCACCGGGCCCTTGCGGCCTTCCATCGCGATCGACCAAGCCTTGGCCAATTCCAGGCGCAATTCGGCCGGGCTCGTCACCATCACCGCGTACTTGGTGATCGGCTTGACCATCTCAACGATCTTGGTCTCTTGGAAGCCGGTCTGGCGCACGGCCGTCCCCAGGAAAGCGTTGGACTCTCGCTGATTGACCTGGCCGGTGATGTGCAGGGTCGGGATCGAGTCGAAGAACGAACAGGCGATCCCGGTGAGCAGATTGGTAGCGCCGGGCCCCGATGTGGCCATCGTGACGCCCATGCGGCCGGAGACCCGCCACACCGCGTCTGCCGCCATGGCAGCCGCTTGTTCGTGTTGCATGCAGATGTAATCGAGGTCGGGAGAGCGTCCCACGGCGTCGATCATGAACGCGCACGCGCCGCCGGTGAGCGTGTAGACGCGCTTCACGCCCATCCGGGCCAGAAAGGCGGCGATATAGTCGGCGCCCGTCACGCCGCGACGCCCGTCCGCTGGCGCACGAAGTCATGCATGACCTGCAGCACGTAGCTGATGTGCTCGCCAGTGAGCCCTGGATAGACACCGATCCAAAAGGTCTGGCGCATGACGCGATCGCTGTTGTCCAGCGGGCCGCAGACGCGGAAAGACTGCTGCTTCATGTAGGGCTGGCGCACGAGGTTGCCGCCGAACAGCAGACGCGTGCCGATCTTCTGAGCGTTGAGGTGGCGCACGATATCGTCGCGGGTGAACGGCGCGTCCTCGCGCACGGTGAGGACGAACCCGAACCAGGATGGGTCGCTGTCGGGCGTCGCTTCGGGCAGCACGAAAAACGGATCCAAGGCCTTCAGCCCTTGCTTCAGCGCGTTGAAGTTCGATCGCCGGGCGGCGATGAAGCCTTCGAGGTGGTCCAACTGCGCGACCCCGACCGCCGCCTGCATGTCGGTGATCTTCAGGTTATAGCCGAGGTGACTGTAGATATACTTGTGATCGTAACCATAGGGCAGGTCGCCCAACTGCCAATCGAAGCGACGATTGCAGGTGTTGTCGTTGCCCGGATCGCAATAGCAGTCGCGGCCCCAGTCGCGGAGGGTCTCGACCGCGCGGCGCAGGGCCGGGTCATTGGTGAACACCGCGCCTCCCTCGCCCATGGTGATGTGGTGGGCCGGGTAGAAGCTCAGTGTGCCGACGTCGCCGAAAGTGCCGACATGCTGGCCATGATGGGTGGCGCCAAGCGCGTCGCAACAGTCCTCTACCAGGAACAGGTCGTTCGCTTCGGCGATCTGCGCGAGCCGGCGGGCTTCAAAGGGATTGCCGAGCGTATGGGCGACCATGATGGCGCGGGTCTTGGGCGTGATCGCTTCCTCAACCCGGTCGGCGATGATGTTGTAAGTGGGGATGTCGACGTCCACGAACACCGGCGTCATGCCCCACATGAGCGCCGGATTGACGGTCGTGGGAAAGCCGGTCGCAGCGGTGATGACTTCCGACCCCGGCTCCAACCGCCTATCGCGCATCAATGGTGACGTCAGCGCCGCAAGGGCCAGGAGATTCGCCGAAGACCCGGAGTTGACCGTCAGCACGGAACGGACGCCAATCCGTTTGGCCAGCCGGGTCTGAAAGGCCTCGTTGAATCGCCCGGTCGTCAGCCAGAATTCCAGCGAAGAATCGACCAGCGACATCACGTCCGAGGCGTCGAACGCCCGTCCCGAAACGGGGACGGCCGACTGGCCGGCGACGAAGGGCTGCGGCGCATGCGCGACGGCGCAGTACTCCTGGACCAAGGCCATGATCTCGGTCTTGATCGCCGCCTCACTGCGGGCGTTGGGAAGGGACACGCTATCAGGGCTCCTCTAAAGTCGCTTCGGACCTACCAGGTCTTCCATTTCGCCCGCCCGGAGTCCCATTCGCCTTCGAGGTAGGTCTTATCGCGCAATGTGTCCATCGGGTGCCAGAACCCGCCATGTCGAAATGCCCTCAGCTGGTCGTGGCGCGCCAGCGCCTCGAGCGGGCCGCGTTCCCACACAGTATCGTCGCTGGCAATGAGGCCGCCGACCTTTGGGGACATCAGGAAAAAGCCGCCGTTGATCCACCCGCCTTCGTCGTCAGGCTTCTCCTGGAAGTCGACGACGCGATCGCCTTCGAGGGTCAGAACACCGAACCGCTGAGCCGGGCGCACAGCGGCCACCGTACATTCGCGTCCGTGGGCGCGGTGGAATGCCAGCTCTGCCTCGATATCGATGTCCGCCACCCCGTCGCCATAGGTGAGCGCGAACACGTCTTCGTCCGCGACGTGTGGCAAGACCCGCTTCAGCCGGCCTCCAGTCTGAGTATGTTCTCCAGTATCGACCAAGGTCACGCGCCACGGCTCGGCCATCTCTCGGTGCACTTCCATGTGGTTTCTTGCCAAGTGGAAGGTTATATCTGACATGTGAAGAAAATAGTTGGCAAAATATTCTTTGATAAGATAACCCTTGTAACCAAGGCAGATCACGAAATCATTGATCCCGTAGCAACTGTAGATTTTCATGATGTGCCAGAGAATGGGTCGGCCGCCGATTTCGATCATCGGTTTGGGTCGGGCGCCGCTTTCTTCAGCGATACGCGTGCCGAGGCCGCCAGCCAGAATAACGCACTTCATCGGCCGCCCTTCGATGAATCCCGCCGGACGAGCCGAGCATCTGACAGCCCCAGCAGCAATTCCGAGGTGAGCCCTTGCCGGCCCCGTAAGATCGACCGAGCACTAGCCAACGCACTCTCGGATTGCAACGGCGTGCTGGCCGCCTCGCTCATGGGCCCAAACGGGCTTTCCCACTCTGTCAGCTGGGGCGGTGCAGAGACCGCGCGCATTGTCCGCCGATCCGGCACCACGTCTGAGAGAGAGGACACCAGGCGGATCCTGCGCCGATCTCGGAGCCGTCAGAACTCAAGGTGACCAAGAGGACAGCGAGCCTGGCCGTTTATCACGCCGAAGGCATCGACCGCGCCGGTCTTCATGCCCGCTATCGCGGCCCACCCAGTATTGGGCGACGTCACCGTCGGGCTATGCTGCGGGACATCCGGTCTCGACAAACCGCCCTCGCCGGCGCCAACGACCAGCCCGGCCGCGTCCACGAGCACGACCTTGTCGACAGCCTTGGCGGCCGCTGTATCCCAACCCCAGCCGATCACCTTCGCCCCGGCATTCGCCCCCTCGTACCTCGCGGTGACGATGTCCAGATTGCCCGCGCAACTGGCGACCTGAGGCAAGGCCGTCTTCACGGCCTTGCCCATGTAGAGCGCCGCCCAGGCTGGTAACGCCGGCCGCGAGTCCGGGGTGATAAGGGTGACCGGCGGCGCGGACGCATTCGCCGCGCCGGGCTGCTGCCCCTTGTTGGCCCAATCGGGCCTGCGGCACGCGGACAACGCAGCCGCCAGCACCAGCAACAATGCGACGGCGTTCCGGACCGGCATGCCGATCTCCTTCAGGTTTCGCGCGACGCGTCCGCGCGCGGATGCTCAGGCGGACTCGAAGGCGCTGTATCCGGCCTTGAAGGGTTCGGGATAGCGTTCCTGCAGATCCGCGCGATCACGGTAGAGACGACGGTGCGCGCGCGGAACCGGCGTGCCATCGTCGTAGCACCCGTAGGCGTACCAGCCACCGGGAAGCCCTGGCACCTTATGCGCCGCCAGACGGCCGCGGTACCATTGCAGCAGCTCGAACACCTCAACTCGACCAGAGGCATATCGCTCTAGCATCGTTTCGCCGGGTCCGCTGACCTTGGTGAAGTGGAAGAACCTCAGCGGGACGTCGCCGGCGCAGATGACGCCGCCTTCGGTGATCGAGATCGGCCGGTTGCTGAGATTCCAGCTCGCCACGTTACAGCCGGCGTCCCGCACCACGTGGACGCCGTCGAAATAGGCCGGCGCCAGGTCGCACCAGCGTTGATCGGTGAAGAGGCCGTTCGGGATGTCGTCGTAGCAGTGGTCCCGCAGGCGATCACGCCACCAACCCGCAAAGCGGCGTCCGCCGGGCGTGGACGCGACGGCCAGAAATCCGAGGTTGTAGACCCCATGCTTCAAGGAGCCGACCTCGTTGTCCAAGATCGCCGGCGTCGTTTCTTCTGGCTGCAGCTGATGCGGCGTCAGCAACACGTCGTGCTCGTCGAGCCCGCATTCGATGCCGGAGAGGCTGTTGAAAACCGCGATGTCGGGATCAAGGTAGATCACTTTGTCCGCGCCCCCTTCGAGCAAGCGGCAAAGCATCTGGCCTTTCACAGATGTGCAGAGCTCCACAACGTCGTGCGTGAAGAGTTCACGCTGCAGGTGGGGGATTCCGAGTTCCGTGACGCGGACGACATCCGCAATGCCGTAGTCCTTTAGGTCTACGCTGAAGCCTGGTGGCTCGCGGTCGACGAGGCAGAGCCAGAGCCGCCAGTCCGGATGGCGCCGCCGCAGCGTCTCGGCAAGCACGCCGACCCGATCGAGGTAAGCGTACGACGCGCTCGTGAAACAATGGACCTCAGCCACCGGCGACCTCGATCCCGCTCATCGCCTCAATCCGATCTGTGCGAACGAGCCGACGCAGCACGGCGCGGCCGTCCATCGTCTCTTGGAGCCAGGTCGCGGTCCCGCCTTCGGGAATCAGAGAACCCCGGAAACGATCTCCCGCACTCAGAAAGGGGGCTAGCTGTCCCTGGCCAAACAGGGCGTGCAGCCCCCCTTCGTCATCGACGACCAAGCCGTGCTGACGGTTCTCGCGAACCAGCGCGGTAACGTTGCCGGCATTGGGGTGGGTGACAATCGCCGCGCCGGCGGCGAGGCTCTCGAAAGCCGCGAAACAGAATGTCTCCGAACATATCGACCAATTGACAATCACGTCGATGCCGAGTTCAGTAATCGCGTCGATCATGGCATTGGGTGTTTCGCGGGTTACTGATACCGACGCGTATTCCACCCCGCGAGCTCTGCCTGAGGTGTGTCCTAGCTGATAGAACCGGTAGCGGGGGTCGTCGGCGAACCTGGCGGCCAGCCCCCGAAACGTCGGCCATCCCTTCAGCATGGCCGGCGCGCCCAGATGCGCCACCCGAATCGGACCAGACGGCGTCTCGCGCGGCTTGGTCCTGCTCAAGTTGAGCCGTGCGAGGGGCTGCACAGCCGCCGCGCGGTAGGGCAGACCAGCAGCCTTGCGCCATACGCTCAGCGCACTCTCCGACGGCGCGAGTATCTGAGGCGCGGCGGCTGCGAAGAATCGACGGATGCGCTCGCGCGAGCGGGCGCGATCGCGCCCATAGGCGCAAATCGTGCACGCCCCAGAGTCTTCAGGCGGGCCGCCGCAGAAGCTCACGTCGTTGCGAAGCAAGACATAGTTCGGGCAGACACTCAGAAAGTCGTGAACCCAGAAGATCGTTGTGGCCAGGTCCAGCTCGGTGAACTGAGCGACGACTTCGGGGGAATGGTGCAACAAGTGATGGACCACCAGCACAAGCGGTGCGCCGCCATCGCCGCGGCGGAGCGCTGCGAGCAGATCGCTGGCCCGGGTGGCGCCCAGCCGCTTGCCATTCAGGCGGAGCGAGTAAGTTGTGCGGTCAGCTGGAAACTCGGAGTGAAATGAGTGGGGCCGCTGTGGCGACACGTGCAGGTACGAAAGGCCGAGCTGGGCGAAAGCCGACGCTTCCGCACGCACAAGGTTCTGGACGCCGCCGATGTTGCGTTCGCAGTCATCGTGGCTGAAGGCGACGATCAGGCTGGCATCACGCGGCGCCAGTCTGTCGAGAAGACGCACCAGCGTGGTCTGGTTGAGGTCGGGTTCGGGATCGGGAGCGCCATCCCAGCCGCCTGATAAGCGCGCGGGCGAGGCAGCTTCGACAACGGTTCGCTCCTCCGTCAGGGGGCGACGGGGCTGACGCCCTTCCGCCTTGCCGGCGGACAGGTAGTGCAGCAGCGGGTTGACGCCCGCTGCCGCCACGTCGCCGTTGGCCCGCAAATAGTAAGCGACCTGGAAATCCGGGTTCGGATTCCTGCCCTCGCGCCAACCTTGCGTCATGAAGTGCGCGACAGGGTCGGCGCCGGCGGCGGCGACGTCAGGGTTCGCTTCCAGATAGTACGCCGTGTCGACGTGCGACGAGAGCAGCCGGTGCTCGTCAGTCCAATCCGTCATGGTCGACGGCTCGCGTCGGATTCGGTGCTTGATAGCCGAGCGCCGCCGGACGTCGGCGGGGCCCGCTTCCGGCGCCTGTCGAGGCCGCGCGTTAGCTTCTCGGCAAACACGTAAAGGCGCCACGCGAGGCTCTCGTGCTGGCGAGTACGCTCGGCGAGTAGATATTCGTTGTCACGCCTCAGTTCGCTGATCTGGTGTTCGTTGTCACGCCTCAGTTCGCTGATCTGGTGTTCGTTGTCGCGCCGCAGCGCGCTGATCTGTAGATCAAGATCTCGCAGCGCGATTTGTTGCTGCCGATGCAGCTTTTCGAGTTCAGTTTGCAGCTCCTTGTATCGCTCTTCGACGCGCCCGACTTGCTCAAGCCGCTCGAGCGCCAGGGCGGCCGCATCCGCCAGGGCTGTTTCGGCAGATTCACGCAGGCGGTGCTCGCGCTCCAGCAGGGTGAGGCGAGCGGTGGCGCTCTCCTCCACGCGGGCTAAGGCCTCCTCCATATCCGCGACGCGCTGGCGGGCCTCCGACAAGCCGTGCTCGGCTTGCTCCCGCTGTTCGCGTTCGCTGTCCAGCGACGCTAGCCTCTCGCCGGCGAGCGCTCTTGCTTCCCCGATTGTGAGAGTAGCGGCCGCCGCGGGATCGCTCGCCCGCGTCAGCGCGGCAGTCAGAAAGTGGTCTCGGCTTTCCGCCGCAAGGGCGCGGCCTGCGACAGCCGCGAGTTCGGTGATATTTGCGTGGGCGTAGGCTGCCGGCAGCCAGCGTGGCGTTAGCCACATTGCCTCCTCAAGGTCTGCTCGGCTCGTGATTGTCTGGAGAACGCACCCGTGGTCGGTGAGCGCGCGGTCGAGCGGCGCCGGCTGCCGTCGAGACACCAGCAGACCGGCCTCGTAAGCCCAAGGCAGGATGGGCTCGCTCAGACTCCGGAAGTTGGCGGGGTTGTGCGACGGCGCCGCGAAGTAGTGGACGTTCAGCCCCCATGGGAGGATCAGATTCAGCAGCAGTAGTGAGTTCGGATGCTCGTTGCACTCCAGCCACAACGTGGTCGCGCCGGAGGATAGAAACGCTTCGTCGCCCCGTAGCGCCTCGATCTCCATCCCTTCCAGATCCAGCTTGATCAGGTCGAACGGCCCATGCCGTTCGCGCAATTCGGCTAGCGTGACGATATTGGCGGGAGCCGGAACCGACATGTCGCCCTCAGCACCCGGCGCAAACGACAGGCCACCGATGTTCACTCCGTCGCACGCGCCGATGGCCTCGGGCGGGTCGAGGCCGGTGATCATGGCAGTCAGCACTAGCGACGGCCCCGCATGGTTTCTCGCGAGATTGGCGCGAAGCGCCTCCGCCAGGCCCGGGTTAGCCTCGACCGCGCACAACAGGTCCAGCCGCTTTTGAGCCGCCAATCCCAATCCGAATGTTCCTAGGAACGCGCCGCCATCAAGAACGCGCGCGCCGCCGTCAACCTGCGCCGCTACGAACGTCGTCTCGTCCCAGCCCCACTCCCCATTGGCGACGAGAAAGCGGGATATCAGGTCTTGCTCAGGGGTTGGCGCGTCGAGGACGCCATAGCGCGTCTCTATCTGGCGTGGCTGTCGCTCAAGATTGTCGACCAAACTTGCCGCCACCCCAAAACCTCGTAAGCCAGTGACCAATCTCTCGCCGCGTGTGCCGCCTGAGGTTGCGAGTCAAAGCGGCATCTAGACGCTTCGCAGACGCGAGTCACGCCGGCGCCTGGCTCAGGCAGCATCTCAGTTTGAGTTTCCGCGCCGCAGCCCGATCTGAGAGCGCGCCGTGTCCGACTGCCGGCCGCCAGGAAAACTGCGAGGGCTAAACCGGCCGCCGAGCACAACGACAGCGTTGCGCCCGGGCCTGCGTCAGCAACAGCCAGAGCAGCGTGTTCGTCGCAACCCACTCGTGTCCGAAAGTGCGACCCATACGGTCCGGCAGATCGCGCCTCAGGCTTCGCCCGGACGATGGCTCGGGGGGCCGCGTCAGAGCGAGCCCCTCTGGGGTCGCTCGTTCTCCTGGCGGAGGGCGGCGACGGGTGAGGCGACGTCGGGTCGGTTAACCCATGGTGAATGCTCAGTTCCCAATTGGTTAAAGGGAAGGGAACTAATCGTTATGGTTTGTGACCAGATCGTTTCTTGGTGTACACAAAGTAAATTAGCGCGCGACTATAGGTAACTTGGGCGTTGATCGTCGCGTTATGATCTCGTTGTCTTTTCATAAACCCTGAGTTTACGCTAAGCGTTGGGGTTATATTCGTGATTGGCGCGTATCGTCTCCGTAATACAGGAGGCGCAAAGTGCGCGACCGACGAACAAATGCTTGGGAGATGGGCGCGGCGCTCGCGGCAGTCCTGGCGTGCGCGGCGTTTGCGCCCGAGATCGCCATCGCTGGACCGAGCCAGCCGCAGTTCATGCCGCTGGGCGGGGCCGCGCCGGCGCCACTGGGCTATCTGGAGTTCTGCGCGCGTGAGCGAGACCAGTGCGGTCTTGAAAATCAGGTCGATGCGAACGGCCGCGAGATCAGCACCGTCGATCTAAGCCGACAGCTTACCGCTCAATACTATTGGGCGGTGGCGTTCGGCTCGTCGAAGCCATCGCAGCCTGCGTCTGGTTCGCGGCAGACGGCCGTCGCGTCCACGAACCAGGGCGCGGCGAGGTACGATTGGACCGCCACGTTCAGCCAGCAGAGCGCCGGCGACCAAAGCTACAGCCCGCCCGCGGCGGGTTACTGGGACCGTCCGCGCGACGACGCTCCCCCCGCGCCAACCACCGACGCGACCAGCGACCAATCGGGCTATGTCGCTGCGGCTTGCTACTACGCCGCCCACGGCTATGCCGACGCGTACGATCCCAAAGACCTCAGCGGTTGTCCCAGCGTCGACGTGGGAGACGCGTCCGGGCCGCGTCAGACGACGGACGCCTCGGGCGGCCTGACGCCGGCGGAAGTCTGGGCACGGCCGCTTGACGCCCAGGCCGACGCCACCGCTGACGCCGCGCCTTCCGACCCCGCGCGCGACGACGCCGACACCGACGCGGGTCAAGCCGAGGCGAATGACGACGGCGTCTTTGTGTACCCGGGGGACCCGGCATTCGCTTCCGGCAACGAAGCCACGGCCTTGCACAATGAGACGGTGCCTCAATCCCCGAGCACTCGCAGCGACGACGGCAGCGCCCAAGCGGCAGCCTTCACGCCGCTGGCGAAGACGCCAGAACTCGTCCGCGAGCTGGACGCGGTCAACGGCCGCATCAACAGCGCTATCCGCTACGTCTCCGATGCCGTCCTGTTTGGCGATGAAGACCACTGGCATCTGCCGCTCAGCGACGGCGGCCGGCCCGAGGGCGACTGCAAGGACTACGTGCTGGAGAAGCGCCGGGCCCTGATCGCCGATGGTGTGCCGGCCGCAGATCTCTCGATCGCGCTGGTCAAGACCACCTTCGGTGAAAGCCATGCCGTCCTGCTGGTGACCACCGACGAGGGCGAGCTCGTGCTCGACAGCCTGACCTACGCCATCAGGCCGTGGCAGGAAGTCCGATACCATTGGATCGAGCGCCAGGCGCCGGGCCAGCAGCTGAACTGGGTCAGCATCGACGGCCTGTCGCGCACCTAGACGGGCGGCCTGCGGAGGCCTCGACCACTCAGAAATTAAGTTGGGCTCGCGCCGGAAGGCGCGGGCCCTTCTGCTTTTGCCTTGCCCGTCGGAGCGACCGGCTGGCTGGCGCCGTCGCTGCAGGCGACGCGTGGTTCGTCGCCACGTGTGGTCGGTTTGGGACTGGAACGTGGCCGTGTTCGTGCTAGTGGGCTCGCCCTCATATGGTGAAGTTCGGCGCTGGCGACCCGCGCGCCGTGCGTCAGTGTCGCCGGGGGGCCGGCCTGGACGTCGTCTGGAGTGACCTTGGTTTACGTGCGATCGCTTCCTCGCGTGGGACTGCGCGACTGGCGCCCGTTGCTGGCGGGCGCCGGCGCGTTGATCGCGTTCGCGGCTGTGCTGGTGGTGTTTTATGACCTCGGGGTCAACGCCGCGCGGCCAGCCGCGCCGGTCGCCGTCCAGGCCCGCCGGGCGCCCGCGGCGCTCGCGGCGCCGGTGCAACCGCCGGCGCAGACCTTCGAGAAACTGACGCCAGCCGCCGCGCAACTGCTCAACGAGGCGACCCCGTTCTCCAAGCTGGCCAATCCGGCCGCCAAGCCTTTCGCGTTCCACGCCGCGACGCCGCTCGACCGCGGGCGGGCGCTTACCTGCCTGACCATGGCGGTCTACTACGAGGCGGCGAACCAGGGGCCTGACGGCGAAGCCGCCGTCGCTCAGGTCATCCTTAACCGCGTCCGCAACCCGATCTTCCCAAAGACCGTCTGCGGCGTCGTGCTGCAAGGATCTCAGCTGCCGACGGGTTGCCAGTTCACCTTCACTTGCGACGGCTCGCTCGCGCGGCGTCCGGATGAGGCGGGCTGGACCGCCGCCGCTCAGGTCGCCGGTCGCGCGCTCGATGGCTACGTGTCGACGCCGGTCGGGAACGCGACCCACTACCACACGATGTGGGTGGTGCCGACGTGGCGGCTGACAGTGGTCAAGCTGGTTCAGATCGGCGCGCACATCTTCTATCGGTGGAACGGGCCCATGGGCGTTCCTGGCGCGTTCACCGGCGCCTACGCCGGCAACGAGCCGGCGCCGCCAGCCATCCAGGGGTTCTCGACCGGGATCCCCACCACGGCGCCGGCGGTCACGGAGCCGACGCAGGTCGCTATGGCGACAACGGCGCCGCCCGCGCCAGAGGCAAAGCCTGAGCGCGTCGTCGTGGTGGCGGCGGCCGCGCCCGCCGCGTTGCAAGCCGCTTCGGCCGCGCCGCTCAGCTTGGCCAAGATCGAACCGGTCCGGTCCAGCAACTTCGGTCAGGCGCCCTCGGCGACCCAGCACCTGCCGGTTGTCGCCAACTAGGCAGGCGGCGCACAACGCCAAGATGGTTGCGCCGTCGAAGCCATCGCGTTCGCCCGCCTCGATGAGTTCAGTCCGCATTCTGCTGAGCGCGACGGCGATGGAGCTCTCGTTTGGCTGCGCCGCGCTCGCCGCATTGGGACTGGCGGGGGCGCGCGACGGCTGGCTGGACGTCATCAACAACTTCGCGCCGTTCGGATTGGTCCTGGGTCTTGTTGCTCTAGGGCTTGCCGCAGCCGCCGCGCCGCGCGGGGCGGTGCGGGGCGCTTGCCTGGCGCTGGCGGGCGCGAGCGTCATTGTCGGTGCGGCGCTGGTCGGTCCCGAGATCGCGCGTTGGCGACCTGCGTCGCCGGCAACCGGACCGGCGTTCCAGCTGCTGTCAGCGAACGTGTGGGCCGACAATCCTGAGCCCGATGCGGCGGTGGCGGCGATCGCCAGGCTGGCGCCTGACGTTGTGCTGCTCCAGGAGTCGGACGGCAATCTGGCGACGCCGCTGGCCGGGCTGCGGCAGCTCTATCCCTATGGCACCGATTGTCCGAAGTCCGGCGTGCGCATCCTGGTCAAGACGCCGGTGGGCGCCAGCGGCTGCGATCTCGGCGCGGGCGACATCGACGACCGCGACGTCGCCTGGCTGAGCACGACGACGGCGACCGGCGCGCCGGTCACCCTGGTCACGGTGCACTTCACCTGGCCGTTCCCGCCCGAGCCGCAGGCGCGACAGCGCCAGGCGCTTGCCGCATGGGTCAAGGCGCGGCCGCCGCAGGATGTGATCCTGGCGGGTGACTTCAACACCACGCCCTGGTCGTTCGCCATGCGCTGGCAGGACGCGGCGCTGGCGCCGCTGCAGCGGCGAACGATTGCGTGGTTCACGTGGCCGGCGCGGCTGGACCTCTTCCGCACCCCGTGGTCGGCGCCGGTGCTGCCGATCGATCACCTGTACACGGGACCGGACTGGCGGGTGGTTTCACTGCAACGCGAGCGGATCCCCGGGTCCGACCACTTCGCGACGCTGGCGACGATCTCCGGGTCGCGCTAGGCGGCGCGCCCATAGTTGCGGCGCGCCTGCTGCTCCACCCAGTGATAGGTCGTGCTTAGACCAGCGCGGAGCGGCTGCGAGGGGGCCCAGCCGAGGCGCTGCTGAATGAGGCGGTTGTCGGAGTTGCGGCCGCGAACGCCGATCGGGCCCGGCACGTGGCGGATGTCGACCTGTTTGTCAGCGATATCGGCCACCAGCCGCACAAGGCCGTCGATCGAGATCATTTCCTCGGACCCGATGTTCACCGGTCCTTTGAAGTCGGAGCGCATCAGCCGCGTGACGGCCTCCACGCATTCGTCGATGTAGAGAAACGAACGCGTCTGCTGCCCGTCGCCCCAGATTTCCACTTCGCCGCCGTCGGCCGCCAGCGCCACCTTCCGGCAGACCGCCGCGGGCGCTTTCTCCTTGCCGCCGTCCCAGGTGCCCTGGGGCCCGAAGATGTTGTGAAAACGGGCGATGCGCGGCTCCAGGCCGTGGTTGCGGCCGTAGGAGAGGTAGAGCCGCTCTGAGAACAGCTTCTCCCAGCCATATTCGCTGTCGGGCGCGGCCGGGTAGGCGCTGTCTTCGACGCAGTTGGGGTTGTCAGGGTCTTCCTGGTTGTGGGCCGGGTAGATGCAAGCGGACGAGGAATAGAACACCCGCGCGACGTTGCGCCGACGCGCCGCTTCCAGAACATTCAGGTTGATGGTCGCGGAGTTGTGCATCACGTCCGCGTCGTGCTCGCCGGTGAAGATGTAGCCGGCCCCGCCCATGTCGGCGGCGAGCTGGTAGAGCTCATCGAAGCGCCGGTCGATGATGGCGCGGACAAAGGCCGGGTCGCGAAGATCGCCGATGGCGAAGTCGTCCGCCGCGGTTTCCGCGTACTCGTTGAACTTCAGGTCGACCCCACGAACCCAAAATCCGTCTCGTTTCAAGCGCTTGACGAGGTGCCCACCGATGAACCCACCGGCGCCCAGCACCAAAGCAACTTTCGACACGAACCACCCCCGATTGGCCTAATCGCGCACACCCGTGCAATCGCTATGCCACGCTTTCAAAGAACGAACCGGCTTCTTCTCCGCTCCGGCGCCCGTTGTCGTGCATACACGAAGTTGAGCGCCATCTGCGATGCATGTTCTTGCCACGCGGACTGCGAGAAGGCCAATCGCCACGCGTGGCGCCCTTCGTGCTAGACTGCGGCGCGCGCCGGCCATCGGTGCTTTGACGCCTGTTTCGTCGATATGTGGATTGCTGGTGCGGCTGCCATCCCTGACTTTCTGGCGACGGTCTAGCGCGCCGGAGCTGAGCTCCGGCGGCCGGACCGTTTATGCGATCGGCGACATCCACGGTCGCCTCGACCAGCTGGAGCCCCTGATTGGGCAGATTGTCGACGACGCGCCACCTCGCGGGTCGGAGCTTCCGCCCGCGCTGATCTTTGTGGGCGACTACGTCGACCGGGGCCCCGATTCCAAAGGCGTGATCGACCGTGTTCTGGCGCTCATCGCCGAGGACCGGTTCGAGGTGCGAACCCTCAAAGGCAACCACGAAGAGGCGATGCTGGCCTTTCTGGCGAACCCGGAGTTCGGACCCGCCTGGTTCGAGCATGGCGGCGCGCAGACGCTCGCGTCCTACGGAGTGGCGCCGCCGGTGCGGCGCACCGACTCCGCCGACTGGAACCGGGCGCGCGACGAACTGTCGGAGCGCTTGCCGCCGTCACACCGGGCTTTCCTGCAGGACCTGGAATTGCTGGCCGCCTATGGGGACTATGCCTTCGTGCACGCTGGCGTGCGCCCTGGTGTCCCGATCGCGGCGCAACGTGAGCAGGACCTGCTGTGGATCCGCGAACCCTTCCTCTCGGAGGCGCGGCCGTTCGAGAAGGTGATCGTTCACGGGCATACCCCGAGCGTCGAGCCGTTCCTGGGCCGCTATCGGATCGGTATCGATACAGGCGCCTATGCGACGGGGGTTCTCACGGCCATCCGCATCGATGGCGCCGAGCGCCGGATCTTGCGATCGACGACGCCGCGTCCCTCCGGACGCGCCGGCAGCCGTGGGCTATCGAGGCAGGAACCGGAAGGCGAGCGCCACCAGCAGCCAGAAGCTTCCTGAGAGGCCGAAGAAAAGCGCCAGCGATGCGCGCGCCGACCAATGCGGCGCTGTCGGCGTCGCCAACGCTTCGGCAAGGCCGTGCTGCAGCGCCCGCGCGGGCGAGGCGACGGGGGCGGCAAGTGACGCCTCGCCGAGCGGCGACGCCGATGCTCTCGGCGCGATGTCGCTTGCCGCACGGCGGTCCGTTCTCGGCGCTCTGGCTGCTGTCATGTCGCACTCCAACTCTCGGGCGGCGCAAAGGTTCGCCGAATTGGTTGAAGAACCACCAAAGCAACTGGTTACGAGGCGCGCCGATCGCGTGAACACCGAGCGGCGTCCCTCGGCACAACTTGTCGAATAAGCCTGCTCTGATTCCCGCTCCGGCGCACGCCAGGCCCTGGGGCCAGAGCGCGGCCCAGCGCTAGCGCTTGGCCGCTTCGGCCTCGATCAGCGCCGACGCGAGGCGGCCCGCCGGGTCCTGGACGGAGCGCATTCGCTCGGCCAGCGCGGTGTTGGTGTCTTGCTGCTGGAGCGCGTCGAGCGCCTCGGCCTGAACATCGAGCCGAAGCTGCGGCGTTAAGTCGCTCCAGTGGTCTAGAGCGAATCCGACCCGCCACACCGCCCCGCTTCCGTCGAGGTACGTCAGGGCATACGAGTGATCGAGGTCGCGCAGCCCGTCGGCGGTGAGGCGCCCATTTTTCAGCCAGTCGTCGTAAGCGAGAGCGTTCCAACTCTCCGGATTGGCGGGATCGGCGCGCGCCAGCCGCCAGGCTGCTGACGCGCGCTCCGCCTCGGGCGCGCCGGCGCTCAGCCCATCGTAGGCGCGCTGAGCGGCCATTTTGTCGACGAGGGATAAGGTCAGAAGTCCGCCGTACCCGTCCGCAATGAAACCTTCATAGAGCAGGCCCGCCGCATAGATCGCCAATGCGGAGGCGCCCAGGAGTGTCGACAGCGATTTGAACGTCATCGCGCCAGATCCGTCATTTAAACGCAGCGAAACGTAGTCGCTTATTCTAGGTATACGGTGCCTTGCTGAGGGCGCCATGCTGCGGAACTCCGAATTTCGCTTGAGGGCTTCGGTGCTGCATGTCAATTCTTCGGGGGCGCGTCTCGGTGGCGAGGCCGGGGTCAGGTATTCGTTCGCATGCGCGCTTGGATTTTAGCCCTGCTACTGTCGCTGACCGTCGGCTGCGCCGTGGTCGCTCAGCCTGCACGCGATTCCAACGCGCTGTCGTCGCCCGCCGCTACCCGACAGGATTCCGCGCTCTACGACTATAGACTGGGCGCCGGCGACAAGGTGAGGATCATCGTCTTCGGCGAGGAGTCGCTCAGCGGCGAATTTCTCGTCCCCGGAGGGACGGGCGAGATCGCTTTCCCCCTGGTTGGCGACGTTCAGGCCGCCGGGTTGACGGTCACCGAGCTTCAGGGGGAGCTGGAGGCCAAACTCAGGGATGGTTACCTCAAGCAACCCGCGGTGAGTATCGAGGTGCTCAATTACCGACCATTCTACATCATGGGTGAGGTCGGCAAATCCGGGGAATATCCGTACACAAATGGGCTGACTGTCCTAAATGCGGTAGCGACAGCCGGCGGATTCACCTATCGCGCCGACAAGTCGAAAGTGTTTATTCGCCGTGCAGGCGAAACCAAAGAGGAGTCGAGCAAGCTCACAACCACCACGCCTGTTGAGCCAGGTGACACAATTCGGATCGCCGAGCGCTATTTCTAGGCCCCGTAATTGCTACGGCTGTTTCTAAATGTTATTTTGGCTCGAAGTGAACTAAGTCGGGATGGGGTGTGGCATGCGGTACCTTTCAGCGACGTTCGTCGCTCTCGCATTGGCGGGCGGCGCGATGTTGCCGGCGAGTGCGCTCGCGGCGGCTGACCAAACGGCGCTGAGTCCTGCCGACCAGGCCGCGGCGGACACGCTCGCGTCCCAGATTGGGACCGACGTTTGCCAAGCCGGAACCATCTCGAACGGCAAATGCACGCCTGCAACGTGCGACGCTGCTTCCACCAACCTGCAGCAGACGATTCAGCAGCAAATTGTGGCCGCGGGGCTCCAGCCCAACGTCGTGCTGGCGGCGCTGCGCAAGGCGCGCGGCCTGCTGCCGCCGCCGGAGAACCCCAGCAGCGGGGACTCGTGCGACACCTCGGCCATCGACGGCATCGAGAAGACGGTGCTGGCGCAGATTGACGCCAACAAGCCGGCGGGGGCCGGCGGCGGCAACGGGTCGCAGAACGGGCCGCCGGCGTTCGCGAGCTCAGGGGGGGCGGCGAGCGACTAGCCTTCAGGGCTGCTGACCGAATTCGCAATCGATCGAGACGCCGCGCCGAACGCAGACTGCGGCTTCGAGGAGGGGTATAGTGACAAGCCGGTATCGCCTGGCGGCGTTTACGGTGCTGACCGGTAGCCTCGCGGTTGCCTGGGTGGGGACGGCCAACGCCCAGGTTGCGCCTGTCGCGCCGATCCCGGCGCCGGCGGACTACACGGGCGGGGCGCCGGATCTCGAGTTCGTGACGCCCGACCTCACGTCCGCGGAGGCGGTGCTGCCCCGCGATTACGACCGCGGCGAAAACGTCAGCGTGCTGCAAGCGCCGCGCCCTGGCTACGACGCGGTCGGCATCCGAGACGGCTCGATCACTTTCTTCCCCAAGGTGATCGCCAGCTTCACCTTCGACGACAACGTTCTTGCGATTCCGAGCGGACCCTCGGACGAGATCTTCACCGTGTCGCCACAGGTGTCTTTCACCGCGAACTGGGGTCGGAGCGGCGTTTCCGGCTACGCCCGCTTCTCGACCGACCAAGATGTCCACGTCTCGGACAACGACGACATCCAGTATGACGCCGGCCTGTCGGGTCAATACGAGGCCGGCCAGACATCGTTCGTTGGGGGGATTTCCGGCGGCCAATACGTCGAGCCGCGCACGACGGTGAACGACGCGATCAACGCGGTGAACCAGGTTGGCTACCAGTTCGCCGACGTGAACGGCCAGGTCGTGCAGGAGTTCAACCGCCTCAGACTGTCGGTTCGGGCGGACTACGATTACTTCAACTACCAGAATGGCGTTACGTCCACCGGCGCGACGCTGTTCGAGGACTTGCGCGATCGCGGGGTGACGACGATCGCCGGGAAGGCGGAGTACGCGATCAGCCCGAACATCGCCGTCGTGGCCGCCGGGTCCTACAACTATCGCGACTACTTCGTGCAGCCGCCACAGGCCCCGACAGACAACTCCTCGTCCGGGTATGAGTTCGACCTGGGCGCTAACTTCGACATCACCCACTTCATTCGCGGCGAACTCGAGGTGGGGTACCTGCGCCAGCACTATGTGTCGCCGGTGTTCAACGACATCGTTGGGCCCGCTGCGCGCGGGCAGCTGGAGTGGTTCCCGCGGCAGATGGACACCGTGACCCTTACGGTGTCCCGCTCGATCGGTGACTCCGGCCTGCCTGGAACGCCGGGCTTCCTTGAAACGACGGCGACCGCCGAACTCGACCACGAGTTGCTGCGCAACGTGATCCTGACCGGCAACTTCTCCTACGCGTTGCAACAGTACAACGGCATCGACCGCACCGATCAGCAATGGGGCCCGACGCTGGCGGCCAAGTGGCTGCTCAATCGTCGGTTCGGGCTGAACTTCTCATACGAGTTCTTGCGCCAGCAATCGGCCGGCGCCAGCGCGGGCCTGTCCTACAACGACAATCGTCTGTTCGTGTCGACGATCGTTCAGTGGTAGAAGAGTCTGATTGCCCATGAAACTTGAGCTCATGAATGTTGCGGCGTCGGACCTGATGCCCACGGGGCGGATGGACGACGACGTCGAACGCGTCGATCTCCGCTACGTGATCTCGGTCCTGCGGCGCCGGTCGCGCGTCTTCGCCGCCGTGGCCGCGGTCGTCTTTGTTGGCGTGGTGCTCGTCATCTTTCAGCAGACGCCGCTCTACACCGCGACCGCGCAAGTGCTCATGGATACCCGCGCGCACGACGTGACCAACATACAGGAAGTACTGTCCGGCCCGGCCGGCGACTCAGCCTCTGTCGATACGGAGGTCGTCACGTTGCGCTCTCGCGACCTGGCCGGGCGTGTGGTCGGCGCGCTCGGCCTCGACAAGGATCCCGAGTTCAACGGCGCGCTACAGTCGCCCGATCCCATCGCGAACTTCTTCAACGCGCCGTTGGCGGCCCTGGGCGGCATATTCTCTCCGGCTCGTCCGAACCCTTCGCCGCTCACCAAGGATGAGGCGGCCGCCCGCCAGGCGCGCATCCACGATGGCGTCGTCGACAACGTGCTGGGTGGGCTTGGCGTCAGCCGCTACGCGCTGACCTACGTGATCAACGTCAGCTATGAATCGACGGATCCGCAGAAGGCGGCGCTGATCGCCAATTCGTTCGCCGATCACTACGTCACCCAACAGCTCGACGCGAAGTACGAGGCGACGCAGCAGGCGACGACTTGGCTGAATGAGCGGCTGGCCGAGCTTGAGCCGCAGGTCAGCGCGGCCGAGGACGCTGTTCAGCAGTACAAGGCGCAGCACGGGCTGCTTGCCGCCGTCGGCTCCACGCTGACCGAACAGGAAATCTCCAACCTCAACAACGAGCTGGCGCAGGCGCAAGCCAACGAAGCCGAGCAGGACGCGCGTCTGCATACGGCGCAGCAGCAGCTGGCGGCGGGCTCCACGGGCGAAGATGTCGGCGAAGCGATGTCGTCCGATGTGATCAAGGGCTTGCGCACTCAGCGCTCGCAGCTCAGCAGCCAGGCGGCCGACCTGGAGACCAAATACGGGCCCAAGTATCCGGACGTTCAACGGGTGCAGCGACAGCTCGCCGACGTCGATGCCCAGATCAAGCAGGAGATCGCCCGGATCATCTCCAACCTGCAGGCCCAGGCCGACGTTGCGCACAATCGCACGGCGTCACTGCAAGCCAGCCTTGGCCAGGCCAAGGGGACGCTCGCCGGCAACAACGTGGCGTCGGTCGAACTTGCCGACCTGCAACGCAAGGCCGACGCGGTCAGTACGCTGTACAACGACCTCCTGGCCCGCGCCAAAGAGACGTCGACCGACCAGGGCACGCAGCAGTCGGACGCCCGCGTGCTCTCCCGCGCGAGAGTTCCTGGTTCGCCCAGCTCGCCGAAGAAGGGCAACGCTGTCCTGCTCGGCCTGTTCCTCGGGCTGCTGGCCGCCGGCGCCACCGCGCTCGTTCTGGAACTCATGGACAGTGGGCTGGCGACATCTGAGGATGTGGAGCGGGTGCTCGGACTTCCCAACCTGGGCGCCATTCCAAAGCTCGAAAGCACGATCGACGGCAAGCGCGCCAGCACGCGGCCACCTGGCGTCTATTTGGTCGAGAAGCCGCTCTCGGTCTTCGCCGAGGCGTTCCGCAACTTGCGCGCCTCAATCCTGTTCTCGAAGATCGACCGGCCAGTGAAGGTCGTGTTGCTGACGTCCGCGCTTCCTGCCGAAGGCAAGACCACCACCGCCTTCTGCCTTGGACGTTCCATGGGCATGACTGGCTCCTCCGTGGTCATCGTCGATTGCGATCTGAGGCACCGGAACATCAACCGCCTACTGGAGATCGAGCCGAAGGTGGGTCTGCTCGAGGTGCTGCAGGGATCGGCGCGACTCGAAGACGCTCTGGTGCTCGACGAGATGTCCGGGGCCTATTTCCTGCCGCTGGCGAAGTCCACGCACACGCCCAAGGATCTGTTCGGCTCGGCGGCCATGGATCGGCTGATCGAGGCGCTGCGCAGCCGTTTCGACACTGTGCTATTGGACAGTGCGCCGGTGATCCCAGTCTCTGATACGAGAATTCTGGCCAAGAAAGCCGATGTGGTGGTGTTCCTGGCGCAATGGCGCAAGACGCCGCGCAAGGCAGTGCAGTCGGGCATCAGCTTACTGGCTTCGGTGGGAGTCGATGTTACCGGCGTGGCGTTGACCATGGTCGACGCCAAGCAACAGGCCAAGTACGGCTATGGGGACGCCGGCTACTACTATCACGCGTACCGCAGGTACTATACCCAGTAGCGGTGGTGGGCCTTTCGAGCAGAGCCACGCGGCTGCCGCGGCCTGCGAGCGCGACGGCGGTCATCCTCTCGCTGCTGATCTTCGCGGAGATCGGCATTTACGGCGCCAACCGCACGGACCTGGCTTTGGCCTTCGCCGCAGTGTGGTTCGCGGTTCTCGCGCTGATGCTGTTGCGGGCAGGGTTCCGCAAAGCCCTGGAGGCAACGCCGCTGGCGTTGGTCGCCATCCCGTTCGGCCTGTCAGTCGCCGTCTGCGCGCTCGCGATGACACCCTTTGCTCCTGGCGGACCCCATCCCGTCTGGCGATGGGTGGCCGGCGGCCCCTCGGTCGCCGCGATCGACCCCTACGCCACGCTCATCGAGATCATCAAGCTGCTGGCCCTCGCTGCGGCGTTCCTGATCGGCGTGTTGGTCGGGCGCGATGACGAGCGCGCCAAAGCTTTCGTGCGCAGCCTGCTGGTGGTTGGAATCGCCTACGCCGGCTGGGCGCTCGTCGCCCACTCGCTGAATATCGATTTCTCTTTCAACGCCGCCCGGATCGCGAACGAGCCACTACGTCTCTCCGCCACCCTGCAGAGCGCCAACACGGCCGCCACGCTGTTCGGCGCCCTCATGATGCTGAACCTGGCGGATCTTGAACGGAAGCTGGAGCGCACCCGTTCGGGGCGAGGCTACGATTTTGAGCTGATCGAGCGCACGGCGCCGGCGCTGGCGCTGCCGGTGATCGGCTTCGCCACGGCTGTGTCCTGCCTGACGCTGACGGTCTCGCGCAGCGGACTGGCGATTGCGCTGGGCCTCTGCGTTGTCCTCTTCGGCCTGCGTGGCTTTGCACAGGCGCGCCGCGGCGGCTTCGTTGCGCCGGTGATCGCGGTGATCGTGATCCTGGGCGGCATCACGCTGACGTCGCTCGCCCTCAACGTCGCCTTTCTTGGCCACAGACTCTCGTTCGTCGACGCCAGCTTGGCGTCGAGGCAGACGCTGGTCGCCGCTCATTGGTCGGCGTTCGAGGCGTCGCCCTGGTCCGGCTACGGTCTCGGTTCCTTCGCGCGCATCGACGCGAAGATCATGAACCACGCCAATCTCGCGGCGCTGTACGAAACCACCGCGGCCCACAACGTCTATGTCCAATGGCTGGAGGAAGCCGGTATCCTCGGCGCGACGCCCATGTTCGTCTGCGTCGCGCTGATCGTCTGGCAACTGATGATCGGGGTTGTGCGGAGAACCCGCATGCGCACCTGGCTCATCGGCATCTTGGCGGTCACGGCGTTGTTCCTTCTTCACGGGATCACAGACTCCGACCTGGAAATCCCGGGCATGGCGACGTTCTTCGCGCTGCTGCTTGGGGTCGGCTACGCGATCGCCGCGCCGCGCCGGCGTGTGGCTGAAGCGACGTCGCGTGGCGATAAAAAGGCGGCGTCCGCTACACCGGCGAGCTGAGACAGTCAGGTCCGGCTACGCTGGCCCGTCATAAAGTCTTCAAACGCGGTCGAGCGACTATCGTCCGATTGCCCGCATTGCAATCAGACTGACACGCCGCGTCCGTTAACTCGAACAAGTCTGAACCTTCTGGCGCGCATTATGTCGCAAGGCGTGGATGTTGCAGAAGGCAGGCTGTATAGGGTCTTCGGCGGAACTCGGGGTGGGCATGTGCAAGTTTGGCACAGGTGAGACGCGGCGGCTTCGGCGCGTGAAAGCGTGGGCCTGTCAGCCGGCCGCTCTGGCGGGGCTGCGATGATCCGGGATCAGCCGCCCGTTCGCAGCGCCTCGTCAACCGCGCCGGAGTGGCTGCCGTACGCGGACGCCGTCGCTGTCGCGCTGGCCTCGTTGGTCGCGGCGCTCGTGCGAGGCGGGCAGAGCATCACCGAGCCGGAATGGCTGGGCGTGATCGCCTACTTCGCCATCTCGGGTTGCGGCGTCATCGCTCTCAATTTCGCGCGGCGGCAGTACCGCTATTTGCCGGAGTATTTCGGCGCGCACGACGCGGTGGAGATCGGCAAGAACGTCGTCACCGCTGTCGCGATCGCCTGCCTCTGCGCCTTCATCCTGCAGCGGATGGACGCCATCACGCGCGGGTTCATCGTCATTCAGAGCACGCTGTCGCTCTCGTTGCTGCTCTCCGTGAGAGAGGCCCTGAAGTTCTGGCTGCGCCGCACGCAACATGACGCCAGGTGGGACGATGTCGTGAACGTGCTCGTCGTCGGCATCAGCCCGCTGTCCGCTCTCTATATCGATGCGGTCGAGGGGATGGGGCGACCCTACATCAAGGTCGCGGGCGTCGTTTCGGAGACGCCAGACGTCTGGGCGACGAGCCTGCGCGGCAAGAAGATCCTTGGCTCGGTCCTGGAGATTTCGACCATCATCGCGACGCTGGCGACGCATGGCGTCAACATCAGCCGCATCGTCGTCGCGATGCCGCCCGGCGGGCTCTCGCGGGCAGCCACCAAGGGCCTGAAGACGGTCGCGGCGGACTACGGGGCGGAACTGGAGTACCTGGGCGAGATTCTCGGCATCCCGGCGGTGACCGATCGCCAGGGCGCCGCCGCGCGGCGCGCCGACGAGCGCCGCACCTGGTACTCGCCCGTCAAGCGGGCGGCCGACATCGTTGGCGCTCTGCTGCTGCTCACCTTCCTGTCGCCGGTGCTGGTCGCCGGGGCGATCCTGGTCGCCATCGACGTCGGCTGGCCGCTGGTGTTCTGGCAGGATCGGCCGGGGCGTCGCGGCGTGCCGTTCCGGCTCTACAAGTTCCGCACGATGCGCGCGCCGATCGACGCGAAAGGCGCGCCCGTGCCTCAGGAACAGCGCACCAGCCGGCTGGGCGACTTCATCCGGCGCATCCGCATCGACGAGCTGCTGCAACTGTTCAACGTGCTCGTCGGCGAGATGTCGCTGATCGGCCCGAGACCTCTGTTGCCGGTCGATCAGCCGCACGATCCCGATGTCAGGCTAAGCGTAAGGCCAGGCGTCACCGGCTGGGCGCAAGTGAACGGCGGGCGCCTGATGTCGGTCGTGGAAAAAGCTGCGTTCGACGCCTGGTACACGGAGAATGTCGGTCCGCTGGTGGATTTGCGGATCGCCGTCCTGACCATCCGGACCATTGTTTTCGGAGAGGTGCGCGACGCGCGCGCCCTGACCTCGGCGGCGGTGCGCCGTTCGACGGGCGACGGACGCGAGTCGGCCGAGGCCATTCCCGCTGGCCGCCCGCTTCGCTGACGGCGTGTGACGTGGTGGGGCCGCGGGCCGTCCGACCGGCCGATGCCGAGGCGCGACCCTCAAAGCTGTTCTACCTGGCCGACTGGCTGCCGCCGGACTTCGGCGCGACCGGCCAGTACGCCCTGATCTTCGCGACGGACGAGGCAAAGGCCGGTCGCGACGTGCATCTGATCGGGCTGACGTCCGGGCTGCCGTCGGTCACCTCCGAGGACTTTTCGGGCGGCGGCCGGCTCACCGTTCAGAGGCTGCGGGCCGGCGAGCCCGACAAAACCAGCAATTTCCGGCGGCTGGCGTGGTCGGTGGTGATGAATGCGCGGCTGATGCGGCACGCGCTCTTCGCCGAACGCCGCGGGCGCCCCGAGATCATGTTCACCGGCTCGCCGCCATTCATGGCCTACTTCGCCGTCCTCGCTAAGTTTCTGATTGGGGCAAGGCTCAACTACCGGATCACCGACTTCTATCCTGAAGTGGTGGCGGCCTCGCTCGGCCGGGCCTCTTTCCTCTTGTCGGCCGCCGCCAGGGTCACGTGGCTCGTCCGTCGCCGCGTCGACCGTTTCCAGGTGCTGGGGGAGGATCAGCGCCGGCTGTTGCTCCGGGGCGGCATCTCTGAAGATCGCATCCAGCTGGTCCGCGACCGGGCGCCAGTCGACTTCCCGGCCGGCCTGACGCCGCGCCCCTTGCCGCCGGAGCTGGGTGGCCGACGTGCGCTGCTCTATTCCGGCAACTACGGGGTCGCCCATGAGGTGGAGACGGTGGTGGCCGCTCTGGCGCGCCATCATCGGGACGGGTCTGACCGAGTGGCGCTCTGGATCAACGGCTCGGGACTGAACGCGGCGCGCGCCGCGGACGCGTTGCGCGCCAAGGGCGCGCCGGTGGCCCTGACCCCACCCGCGCCGCTCGCCGACCTGGCCGCGCTGCTGATCTCGGCAGACGCTCACTTGATCACGCTGCGCGACGATTTCGTAGGGCTGGTCGTGCCGTCGAAGGTCTATGCCTGCCTCGACTCGGGCAAGCCGATCATCTTCGTCGGCCCAACGGACTCCGACGTTCACCTGCTTTGCTCCGAGTCCCCCGACCTCTGGTATCGCCAAGTCTCGCCTGGCGATGTCGAGGGTCTGGCCAGGGCGCTGGAGGAACTGGCCGATAGGACGGAGTCGGCCTGGCCCAGCTGACCGATGACGATAGCGACCTGACGCGGCCCGCAAGTCGCTGAGCGCCGCCAGCTTCCACAGCTTTGAGAATTGCGAGCGGGATAGCTTGAAATTAACTATCTCAATCGACGCCTGTGCTTATTAGAATTGTTGATTGAGTATCGAATTTCAGTGCACAGTCGCTCCTTAGGCGAGCTGAGTGGCACATGTCTTGCTTCTTGGTCTTCGGTCGACTATTAACGACTTGCTGCAATGAACCTACCTGCGGGGGGTTTCTCCGGTGAAAATTCACCCGGAGTGCGGTAGCCGTGGTGAGGCAGGGGGTCTTTCGAGGCAAGTGGGATGGGAGGCTCGTTGCACAGTCGCAAACGCGTCCTGGTGACTGGCGGGGCCGGCTATGTCGGCAGCCATTGCTGCAAGGCGTTCGCCCGCGAAGGCTGGGAGGTCGTCGTGTTCGACAATCTCTCGCGCGGCTGGGCCGACTTCGTGCGTTGGGGCCCGCTGATCGTCGGCGACATCCTCGACGGCGACGCGCTTCGCAAGGCCATGGACGATGTGCGCCCGAGCGCCGTGGCCCACTTCGCCGCGCTGGCCTACGTCGGCGAGTCCGTGGCGCAGCCCGACATCTACTACCGCACCAATGTGCTGGGGACGTTGAACGTGCTCGACGCGATGCGCCATGCGTCGGTCGAGAACCTGCTGTTCTCATCGACCTGCGCCACCTACGGGACGCCAGCCCGCGTCCCGGTGGACGAAACCCACCCCCAGGCGCCGATCAATCCTTACGGCCACTCGAAGCTGATGGCCGAGCAAGTCATCCGCGATGTCAGCGGCGCCTATGGCCTGCGGCACGTGCTACTGCGTTACTTCAACGCGGCGGGCGCCGACGTCGACGGCGAGGTCGGCGAGCGGCAGGACCCTGCGGTTCGCGCCATCCAGCTGGCCGTGCGTAGCGCCCAGGTGGGCAGCGTGTTCCAGGTCTATGGCGATGACTTCGACACGCGCGACGGCACCGCGGTGCGCGACTACGTGCACGTGAGCGACCTCGCCGAAGCGCACGCCAAGGCGCTGGACTATCTGCTCGCTGGCGGGGCCAGCGAGGTTCTCAATCTCGGCACGGGCGTGGGCGTCACCGTGAGGGAAATCGTGGACGCGGTGGAGGCGGTCGCCGGACGGCCGATCGCCTGGGAGATGGCACCGCGGCGCGAAGGCGATCCGGCCTGCCTCGTCGCCGCCTGCGAGAAGGCGGCCGCGGTTCTGGGTTGGACGGCCAAGCAATCCGGGCTGGACGAGATCGTGCGCAGCGCCTGGGCCTGGCAGAAGGCCGATCGCGAGCGCAACGATCGGCAGGCGCGCACCGCCGTCGATTTGCGGCCCGCCGCCACGTCGTGAACCCCGAGCGCTAGAGCATGTGCGGCATCAACGGCATTTTCGCCTACCAGGGCGCGGCGCCGGAACCGGACGCGGCCGAACTGGCGGCGACGCGCGACTACATGCGCGCCCGTGGCCCCGATGGCGCGGGCGCCTGGTGGAGCGCGACGCGCCGCTGCTGCCTCGGCCATCGGCGGCTGTCGATCCAGGACCTTTCTGAGCGCGCCCTGCAGCCGATGGCTTCTGACGACGGCGCGCTGGTGGTCACTTACAACGGTGAAATCTACAACTTCCCTGAGCTGCGCGCCGAGCTGGAAGCCGCCGGGCGCCAATTTCGAACCACATCCGACACCGAAGCGCTGCTGCATCTCTACGCGCTGTACGGAGAAGCCATGCTGCCCAAGCTGCGCGGCATGTACGCCCTGGCCATCTGGGACCAGAAGCGCGGCGGACTTTTCCTCGCGCGCGACCCCTACGGCATCAAACCGCTCTATACAGCCAACGACGGCTGGACGTTCCGCTTCGCCTCTCAGGTCAAGGCGCTGCTGGCCGGCGGCGGGGTGTCGCGCGATCCGGAGCCGGCCGGGATCGTCGGTTTCCACCTCTTCGGTTCGGCGCCGGAGCCCTTCACGCTCTACCGGGACATTCGCGCCTTGCCGGCCGGGCATTGCCAGTGGGTCGACGGGTTCGGTCCGCGCGAGCCCAAGGCGTTCGCAAACATCGCGGCTGTGCTGGCCGAAGGCGCGCGTCACCGGACGCCGCCGGAGGCTTTCAATGCGCAGGTCCGCGAGGCGGCGCTGGCTAGCGTCCGCGCGCACCTGCTGGCCGACGTCGAAGTTGGCGTATTCCTGTCCGCCGGCGTGGACTCCGGCGCCATCCTCGGCCTCATGCGCGACGCGGGGCAGCAACGGATCCGCGCCATCAGCCTCGCGTTCGACGCGTTTGCCGGCACGCCGGAAGACGAAGTCCCGCTCGCCCAGCAGGTCGCCCAGCACTACGGCGCCGAGCACGTGGTCCGCCGCGTGGGCGAGGCCGAGTTCCGCCACGACCTGCCCGCCATCCTGGATGCGATGGACCAGCCCTCCATCGACGGCGTCAACACTTGGTTCGTCAGCAAGGCGGCGCGCGAACTCGGCCTGAAAGTGGCGCTGAGCGGCGTCGGCGGAGACGAGCTGCTGGCGGGTTATCCGAGCTTCCGCGACATTCCAGCCTGGGTGCGCTGGTTCGGCCCCCTGACGCTGGCGCCGGGCATGGGCGCGGCGCTGCGCAAGTTGGGCGGTGCGCTTGCGCCAGGCGTGAAGCGCCGCGATCCAAAAGCGCTCAGCCTGGTGGAGCTGAGCGGCGGTTACGCCAGCGCTTACCTGCTGCGGCGCGGCCTCTTCCTGCCCGCCGAACTTGGTGAGCACTTGCCGCCTGACCTCGTGCGCGACGGTCTGCGCCGGCTGCGGCCGCTCGCGCTGCTGCGCCAAAGCCTGACACCTGAGCCGGGTTCCGCCGTCGGCCGCGTCTGTGCGCTGGAGTCGACGAACTACATGAAGAACCAGCTGTTGCGCGACGCCGACTGGGCCGGGATGGCGCACTCCCTGGAAATCCGCACCCCGCTGGTGGACGTCGCGTTGCTGCAGGCGCTGGCGCCGGCGATCCCGCAGATGAGCGCGGGGCGAGGCAAGCAGGCGCTGGCGGCGGCGCCGAGCCGGCCGCTGCCCGCCGCCGTGGTCGAGCGGCGCAAGACCGGCTTCGGCGTGCCGGGCTGGGACTTCGCAGCCGCGGGCCCCGCTGCTTCGACGCGCAAGAAGGGCCTCGTGGCCCGCGACCGCGCCCTCGACCTGGCGAGCCGTCAGCTTGCTTCGCCAATGACCACTCACCTGCCCGAGGCGGCATGAGCGCGCCGACGCGCATTCTGGCGCTGCTCACCGACGGTTTCGGCGCCGCGGGCGGCATCGCCGCCTACAACCGCGACTTCGTTGCGGCGCTGAGCGCGAGCGGCGCCGAGATCGAGATCGCGCCGCGTCGCGGCGTCGGGGCCGGTGGCCTGCCGGCGCGGGTGCGGCAGCATCCCGCGATTCACGACCGGCTTCGCTACGCGCTGCGGGCGGTTGGCGTGGCTGTGGCGCGCAGGCCGCGGATCGTGTTCTGCGGTCACCTCTACATGGCGCCGCTGGCGGCGATCGCCGCCCGGCTGGCGGGCGCGCGACTTGTGATCCAGCTGCATGGCGTCGAAATCTGGCCCCGGCCGACGGCGCAGCGGCTGGCCGCGCTGGAGGCGGCCGACTTGATCCTCTGCGTCAGCCGCGACACCCGCGCCCGCGCCATCGGATGGGCGAACATCGCGCCGGAACGGGCCGTCGTAGTCCCCAACACCGTCTCCGACGTGTTCACGCCCGGCGACGCCTCGGCGCTTCGCCAACGCCTGGGCTTGCAGGGAGAGCTGGCGCTGCTCAGCGTCGGCCGCCTGGACGCCCGCGAACGATACAAGGGTCATGACCGGGTGATCCGGCTGCTCCGCGCTGCCCGCGCCCGCGGCCACGACGCGGTCTACCTGGTGGCCGGCGAGGGGGATGACCGCGCGCGGCTGGAGGCGTTGGCCGCCAGCGAAGGCGTGGCTGAACACGTCCGGTTCCTGGGCCCGACACTCGACGCTGACCTGCCCGATCTCTACCGCGCCGCCGACCTTTTCGTGATGCCGTCGACAGGGGAGGGGTTCGGCATCGTCTTCCTGGAGGCGATGGCCTGCGGGACGCCGGCGTTGGGGCTGGCCGCCGGGGGCGCCCCCGATGCGCTGGAGGGGCTCGGCGAAGCCGTTGCCGAGGCGGCGTTGCCAGCGGCCCTGATGCGTGCGCTGGCGGCCGACAAGCCGAACGGCGGCAGCCTGGCGGCACGCGTGCGCGAGCGTTTCGGGCGTCCGGTGTTCGAAGCCCGGGTCGCCGAAGTGATGGCCGCCGTGGGGCTCGCCGGCGGCGCGCCGGGTCAGGCGGTGGCGCGATGACGGCGGCTGCCGATCCGGCAGAGACCCCGGTGGGGGCGGCCAAGCCGCGGCGTGACGCCAGCCAAGAGCACGTGCTGGTGCTGGAAGCCGGCCGGGCCGAACGCCACTACTGGGCCGACCTGTGGCGCTATCGCGAGCTCTTCGCCATCCTGGCCTGGCGCGACCTGGCGGTGCGCTACAAGCAGACCGTCATCGGCGTCGCCTGGGCGGTGGTGCGACCGTTCCTCACCATGGTGGTCTTCACCGTCATCTTCGGCCGCATCGCCAAGCTGCACAGCGACGGCGCCACGCCCTATCCCATCCTGGTGTTCGCCGGCCTGATGCCGTGGACGCTGTTCTCGTCGATCCTCGGCGACGCCTCCAACAGCCTGGTCGGCAGCGCCAACCTGATCGGCAAGGTCTATTTCCCCCGCCTGATCGTGCCGGCCGCCACCATGGTCGTGGGCCTGGTCGATTTCGCGGTGTCGTTCGCGATCCTGGTCGGCATGATGATCTGGTTCCGCTTCCTGCCCGACTGGCGCATCGTCTTCCTGCCGGCGTTCGTGCTGCTGGCGGTGCTGGCCAGCATGGGGCCGGCCCTCTTGATGACCGCGCTCAACGCCAAATACCGCGACTTCCGCTTCATCATCCCCTTCGTGCTGCAGCTCGGCACCTACGTCTCGCCGGTGGGCTTCTCCAGCTCGGTGGTGCCGGCGCAATGGCGGCTGCTCTACAGCCTCAATCCCATGGTGGGCGTAATCGACGGCTTCCGCTGGTGCCTGCTGGGCGGCCAGGCCCAACTCTACCTGCCCAGCCTCGCGCTCAGCCTCGGCGTGGTCACGATCTTCCTCTGGATCGGCGTCACCTACTTCCGCGCCACCGAGCGCACCTTCGCGGACGTGCTGTGAGCGCCGACGCGCGACCTGCCGCGGCGATGCGCTTCGCCTTCGTGTCGACCTTGGCGAACACGCCGTGGGGTGGGTCGGAGGAACTGTGGTCGCGCACGGCCGAACGGCTCGCCGAGGCAGGCTGCCCGGTCGCAGCCAGCGTCCAGGGCCGGTCGCCGCCGCACCCGAGGATCGCCGCCCTCTCAAGCGCCGGCGTTGCCGTGGCGTCGCGCCCGACGTTCTTTTCGGTCTGGCGGCGGCTCCGGCGCCGCGTCAGCGGCTCTGGCGTCAGTCTGGCCGTGGCGGACTTTCACCGCTGGCTGGATCGCTGCCGCCCCAGCCTGGTCGTCCTGGCGGAAGGCCGCAACCTGCCGCCGGTCGAGCTGATCGAAGCCTGCATCGAGCGCCGCCTGGCGTTCGTCACCATCGGCCAGTCGAACGCGGAGGGGTGGTGGTTCCACGACGATGCGGCGGCGCGCTATCGGGCGGCGCTGCCCAAGGCGCGGCGCTGCTACTTCGTCTCGGAGGCGAATCGGCGGCTGGCCGAGAAGCAGGTCGGCGGACCGATCGAGAACGCAGAAGTCGTGTTCAACCCGTTCAATGTGCCGTTCACGGCCGCGCCGGCGTGGCCGGGCGACGACGGGCCGCTGCGGCTGGCCTGCGTCGGCCGGCTGGAGCCCGCGTCGAAAGGCCAGGACCTGCTGTTCGAGGCGCTCGCCGCCGCGCCCTGGACCGAGCGCGACTGGCGGCTGACCGTCTTCGGCGAAGGGCCGGTGCGAGAAGGCCTTGAGCGGCTCGCCGCTCAGCTGGGCCTGAGTGAGCGCGTCAGCTTCGCCGGCCAGGTGGCCGACGTCGAGGCGATCTGGCGGGATCACCACCTGCTGGCGCTGCCGTCGCGCCACGAAGGGCTGCCGCTGGTGGTGGTCGAGGCGATGCTGTGCGCTCGGCCGGTCCTCGCCACCGACGTCGCCGGCGCCCGGGAAGTGATCGAGGACGGCGTCACCGGCTTTCTGGCCGCGGCGCCCACCGTCGGCGCGCTGAGCGCGGCCCTGGAACGGGCGTGGGCCCGCCGCGCCGACCTGAGGCAGATGGGACGCGACGCAGCCGAGGCGATCCGACGCCGCACGCCCGCCGACCCAGTCGCCATCTTCGCCCAGAAGCTGCGGCGCCTCGCGGCTTGCCCGGCATGAGCTGGCTCCAATTCGCGGCGTTTCCCACGGCGCTGGTCGTGGAGACCGGACGTTGAGCTCCGACGTCGTCATCCGCGCCGAGGGCGTCGGCAAGAAGTACGTCATCGGCCACGAAAGCGAGCGAGGACGCAGCGAGTCTTTGCGCGATGTGATCGTGCGCGGCGCGCGCAACCTGCGGCGGGCGGCGACAGACACTCTGCGCGGCCGTCCGATGATCGTCGGCGACGAACTGGAGGAGTTCTGGGCGCTCAGGGACGTGAACTTTGAAGTGCGCCGCGGCGAGGTGATGGGCATCATCGGCCGCAACGGCGCCGGCAAGTCGACGCTGCTCAAGATCCTCTCGCGCATCACCGAGCCCACCGAGGGCACACTGTCGATCCGCGGCCGGGTGGCGAGCTTGCTTGAGGTTGGCACCGGTTTTCACCCGGAGCTAAGCGGCCGCGAAAACATCTACCTCAACGGCGCGATCCTCGGCATGACGCGCGCGGAGATCAGGCGGAAGTTCGACGAGATCGTCGATTTTGCCGAGATCGAGAAGTTCCTCGACACGCCCGTCAAGCGCTATTCCTCGGGCATGTACGTGCGTCTAGCGTTCGCGGTCGCCGCGCACCTGGAGCCGGAAATCCTGATCATCGACGAGGTGCTCGCCGTTGGCGACGCCGAGTTCCAGAAGAAGTGCCTGGGCAAGATGTCCGACATTTCGCACCACGAAGGTCGCACTGTCTTGTTCGTGAGTCACAACGCCACTGTCGTGGAGGAGTTGTGCGGCGCCTGTGTACTGCTGGAAAAAGGCGCAGTTGCGTTTAGCTCGCGTGACGTGAGGGAGGTTATCCGCGCTTACCAGGCGTCGCTGCGCCGGTCGCCATCAAAGATCGCTTCCAACTATACGACAGTCTCCAATGAATGGTTCTCGTTAGTTGACTTTCGACTGAAGAGTCGTGGGACCGATGCGGCAACGAGTAACTCTTTTCTGAAGAGCGACGATATCGTAATCGAGCTTGAGGTGGACGTTACGCAGCCTCATCCAGATCTGTGCTTCGGGTATTCACTTTACGCCAAAGGCGGAGAGTGCGTTTGGTGGTCGTTCGATCATGACTATTGCGAGAAGAGCCCGATCTGCGGACACAACAACCTCAAGACGGTCATACCGAACTCGCTTCTTAACGATGGCGAATATGAGGTGGAGTTCCTTGCGTGGCTGGAAGGCTACGGTTGGATTGTCGCGCCCGGAGATTTCAAGGTCTCGCGCTCGTTTGCTGTGAAAGGCGGCCGTGTCGGCTCACTGGAGTTTTCCAACGGCGTGCGTCCCGGAGTTCTGTATCCGCCGCTCCAGTGGGAAGTGACCCCGACCGATCGGGCGGCTCAGTCGGGTCCAGCCATGGCCGTTTCGTCAGGTCAAACCGATCAATGCCGCACCGACCCGCAGTGACAGCCAGCGACGGAATGTTGCGGACTTCAAGAGTAGAGCGAATCCGCCAGTGGGGCCTCCAGCTGAGCCGGCTTGCGCCGTTCCTTCGTGCGCCGGGGAAGTTGCTTTACCAGCGGTTCTTGTCGGGCTTCGCGCGTCGGCTACGAGAGGCCGGGTCGTCGCCGGGAGCGTGGCTCAAAGCGTACTTCGCCGAGCACGCGCCGGTGACGTTTGTCCAGGTGGGCGCGTTCGACGGGGTCGCGAACGACCCCATCCACGAGCTGATCGTCAACCGCCCGCGCTGGCGTGGTCTTCTCATCGAGCCGATCCCACGAGCATTCGAGAGACTGAAAGAGAATTACGCTGCGTATCAGCATAAGTTGCAGTTTCTAAACGTCGCGATTTCCGATCGAACCTGTGATCTAAGCATGTATGAAGTAGACGCGAAGGGCTTGGCCCTCCCAAACTGGGCGCCCCAGATCGCTTCTTTGAACCGCTCGCACATAACCAAGCACTTCGCGGACGTTGACGTTCGGGAGTTGACGGTCCCAGCTATCCGCCTAGGCGAGGCGTTGGCGTCGGCGGGGCTGGACGCCGTTGATCTGCTTGTCATGGACGTCGAAGGTCACGAGCGTCAAATTCTAGAAGATTTCGACTTCGACGCGTTCAGAGTAAGAGTCGTGCTATTCGAGCGCGCGCATCTTGAGAAAGACGACGAGAGTGACATTACTCAAACGCTTGAGGCCCACGGGTTTCGGTGCCTGAGCTTTGCGGATGATACTATTGCCTATCGCCCAATGCGCGAGGCGTCGTTGCGATTTAAGACGCGTCGCAACGGAACCGCCGCTAGATCGACCGGCGTCGCGCGGAAATGAGCCCACACCGGACTGTGACGCGCTCCCAGCCCGCGGCTTCGGCCCTTCCCGGCGCCGCTGATCGGCGCGCGCCAGCTTATACGGCGCACATCGAGTCGCCGCGCGCGTCGCGTATCACCCACTTCGACGGGCTGCGGGGCTTTGCTGCCCTGGCAGTTGTCCTGCACCACTTTTACCTGCTGTTCTACGTCTCGATCGACGCGCCTTTGAACAGTTACCTGTTGCAATCGCCGCTCATGATCGCCCTAAACGGCGGCCTTGCGGTATATGTATTCTTTGTTTTGAGCGGCTACGTCTTGTCGGCGAAGTACTTCTCGACGGGTGATGCCCGCGTCACGTTGAAGATGGCGGCCGCCAGGTATCCGAGGCTGGCCATCCCCGCGTTTGCAGCGCTCGCTGTCGCCACCATCGCGGTTCGCTCCGGGTGGTTCGAGCAATATCTCAATACGGCTCGTATCTTTGACGCCCACGCATTTGGCCCTAGCGCGTGGATGTCGGCCCCTTCTGTCGGCGAAGCTGTGCGCGCAGGGCTGGTGGGCATTTTCTTCAATAGCGGCGCGGGCGCTGCGAGCCCCGATCCACCCCTTTGGACAATGTATGTTGAGTTCGCTGGCTCCTTCATGGTCTTCGGCTTGTGCCTGGCGCTGCGCAACACAGCCCTTCGCATGCTGTCGTACTCATTGTTGACGCTGGTGATCGGCGGTTGCGGACGAACAATCCAGGCGTTTGTCGGAATCGAACCTGACTACCTGATCGCGTTTGTCGTCGGCATGGCGTATGCCGACGTGACCAACTCTCCGGTGCTGCGGGCGACCGCCAGCCTCGCGTCCCGATCGAGGCCGATGCTCTTGTCAGTGGTCGTCGTGCTCACGCTTCTGGCGGCGCAGCTGAGCGCGGTCGCTTACATCATGCCCGAATTGCGAGCGCCTCTGACTCCGATTTACGGGCGGCTGGCGCGGACCTACTTGGCATACAATTCACTGCTGAATACGGTAACGGCTGCTCTGATCGTTATCTTGGCCAATGAAAGCCGCGTGTTGCGGTCATGGCTTTCGAGCGCGGCGGGGTTCTTCTTCGGTAAAATTTCGTTTGCTCTATATCTGGTCCATTGGACCGTCATGGTGACGATAGCGTGCTTCGTGTTCTTGCGACTATACGCGGCAACTGGGAATTATGCAGTCAGCGCGGCCTGCGCCAGTGTCTGTGGCCTGGTTCTCTCGATCCTGGCGGCGTTTATCTTCGAACGAGCCATTGATGCTCCGGCGATCAAGGTTTCACGGACGTTCGGTGCCGGACTGGTTGACGCGTTCTTCCGCCAAGGAACAGACTTACCCGCCGCGACCGCTGAACTGCCGTCGCCTCGAGCTACGATCTAAAGGATAACCGGCGTGCGCGACGCGGTCATGGAAATTGTCTGCGCTTCAGATGGCAACTATCTGCCACACGTCGCAACCATGATCTGCTCAGCGCTGGCGAACAACAATATCAAAGCCGTGCATTTCTTGTACGGAAGCGTAAGCGACGCTGAGCGGGCAGTGCTGTCTCGTATGGTCGAGAGATACGGCAGCGAATTTCACTGTTACGACATGGATCGCGCGAATATCAGTGACTTGCCGGTGAACAAGTGGGCAACGCCCGCGGTATACTATCGAGTGCTGGCGTCAGAAGTGCTGCCCAAGAGCGTCAAGAAGGTCCTCTACCTCGATGCCGATATCGTGGTGAGGCGGTCGCTCGCGACGTTGTGGCAGGTCGATGTAAGCGCGGTTGCGCTGGCGGCGGTCGCGGACCACGACGACGCAGGTTGGCAAGGGCTCGGGTTCGCCCGCGAAGCGGGCTACTTCAATTCCGGCGTGATGCTGTTGAACCTGGACTACTGGCGCCAGCATGCACTGGCGGAGAAGGTATTGAAGTTCGCCCGGGACAATCCCGAGAAGGTACGGTTCTGGGATCAGGACGCGCTCAATGCGACGTTGGTGGGTCGATGGATGGAGCTTCCACCTTGCTGGAACGCGCAAGCGGATGGTCGAACCTGGGAGGCTTGGCTCGCAGCTGCGAAACCCGGAACCGGTGAGAACCCCGCGGTCGTTCACTTTACTTGCATTGACGGACTCAAGCCGTGGCACTGGGCGCTTCGGCACCCATTCAAGCGTGACTATCGCGCGTACCGGCGCAAGACGCCCTGGCGGCGCTACGTGGAGATCGGACGCCCCCCTCTGGCTCAGCGTATGACGTTGAGCGCGCGCGATTTGGTGCGGAGCGCCCTGCCAGCGTCCGCCAGGCGCTGGCTTCGGTTCCGCCTCCAGCGTTCGACCGCCTGACGTGGACGGGCAGCTTCCGGACGCTCCGGCGCGCCTGACGTTGGGATCGGTGCGGACGCGAATGCGACGCTTGCTTGAGCGGTCGCATGTGCCCTGGAGCAGAAAACCTGTCAGCCCCGTCTTTGGTCTCGATCGCGGAACCCCCATCGACCGGCACTACATCAGCGCGTTCCTCGCGGCGAACGCCGCAGCGATCTCTGGCGCCATACTGGAGTTCGCCGACGACACCTACTTCGGACGCTACGCGGCGCCGGGCTCGACCTTGGCCATATTCCACGGCGCGCCTGGCAACGCGTCGGCCACCATTGTCGGCGACCTTGGGTCGGCGGACTTCCTCGCCGGATGCCCGCAGCGCTTCGACTGCATCATCTGCACCCAAGTGCTGCAATTCATCTATCCCTTCCATCAGGCGACGCGGAACCTCTACGGCATGTTGCGGCCGGGGGGCGTGCTGCTGCTGACGGCGTCGGGCATCAGCCAGATCTCCCGCTATGACATGGACCGGTGGGGCGACTACTGGCGCTTCACCTCGCTGTCGCTGAAGCGGCTGTTCGAGGAGACCTGCCCGGACGCCGAGGTCGAGATCGAGGCGCACGGCAACGTGCTGGCGGCGGTGGCCTTCCTGCATGGTCTGTCCACTGAGGAAGTCGGCGCCAAGGCGCTGGACCGTCGTGACCCGGACTACGAGGTCTCGCTCTGCGTGCGTTGCCGGAAGCCGGGATAGGGAAGGTGGCGTTCGGCATCGGCAGGGCGAAGACCTTGGCGCGGCGGGTGCGAGATCGGGTGCTGCCGGGGGCGATCATCCTGCTTTATCACCGGGTGGGCGAGCCCGAGCTGGATCCGCAGTTGCTGTCGGTGAGCCGTCGCCACTTCGAAGAGCACCTGCTGGTGCTGCGGGGGTTTCGCCGCGTCCCTCTGGCCCAGCTGCCGGCGGCGTCGGCGGTGGGCCAGCCGCGCATCGCGGTGACGTTCGATGACGGATATGCCGACAACCTGCACAACGCCAAGCCGTTGCTGGACAAGTACGAGACGCCGGCGACGATGTTCGTCTCGTCCGGCTATGTCCTCGATCGCCGACCCTATTGGTGGGACGAGTTGCAGCAATTGCTGCTGCGGCCTGGCCCGCTGCCACCCACCCTGGCGGTCGCCATCGGCGGCGCAGCGCGGGAATTTCCGCTCGACGACGAGGCAACCTACGGCGGCGTCTATGCGCAAAGCCGCGCCTGGAGCGTCGCCACGCGCGGCGACCCGTCGGGCCGGCACGCGGCCTACCGCGAACTCTGCGCCGCCATCCGCGGCCTGGCTCCAGATCGACGGCTCGAAGCCTTGGACGACGTGCGCGCGGCGATCGGCGCGGCGGCGATGGACGACGGCGAGGCGTGCACGGCGGACGAAATCCGCCAGCTGCGCGAACCCGGGCTGATTGAGATTGGCGGCCACACCTGCACCCACCCGATCCTCTCGCGCCTCAGCGTGGCCGAGCAGCAGCGCGAGATATCCCAGGGCAAGGCGGCGCTGGAAGAGATGCTGGGCGAGCCGATCCGCACTTTCGCCTATCCGTTCGGCACGCGCGCCGACTACACCGCCGAAACAGCGGCGTGCGTTCGCCACGCTGGCTTTGCGCAGGCGTGCTCGAACTTTGAAGGCCGCGTGCGCGGTCGCACCGACCCCTTTCAGCTCCCCCGCTACCTGGTGCGCGACTGGGACGGCGAGACGTTCGAGAAGAAATTGACGGGCTGGCTCCGTGGGTGACGTCGACCAGCGCATCTTGCAGGTCAACACGCTCGACAGCCGTGGCGGAGCGGCGCAGGTCGCGCTCGGTCTCCACCGCGCGTTTCAGCGACGCGGCCTGGACGCGCGTATGGCGGTCCGCTTCAAATCAAACGACGACCCCACCATCTTCGCCCTGCCCAATGAGGAAGCTCGGACCTGGCGGTCGAGGACGTTGCTGGAACTGGACGCCAAACTTCACAGCGGGCGCGCACCTAACTCGGCGACAAAGTGGGCGAGCCGTCTTCTGCGCTGGTCCGGCGAGCCTGGCCGCGCTTGGGAAATCAATCGCGGGCTGGAGAACTTCAGCTTTCCAGGCACCTGGCGCCTGCTCGCCGAGGCTGGCTTCCAGCCCGACGTCATTCATTGCCACAACCTGCACTCGGGATACTTCGATCTACGCGCCCTGCCTTGGCTGAGCCGTGTCGCCCCTGTCGTGGTGACCTTGCATGATGCGTGGCTGCTCAGCGGTCACTGTGCCCATTCGCTGGACTGCGAGCGGTGGCGGACCGGCTGCGGAACCTGTCCGGACCTGACTCTGCCGCCAGCGATCCACAAGGACGGCACCGCGGAGAACTGGAAGCGCAAGCAGTCCATCTTCGCGCGGTCAAACTTGTATGTCGTTGCGCCATCGCAGTGGATTCTGGAGAGGACGCGCCAGTCGATCCTCGGTCCAGCCATTCGCGGCGCTCGTCTCATACCACACGGCGTGGATCTAGGCGTGTTCCGCCCAGACGATCGATGCGCGGCGCGCATCGCCCTTGACCTTCCTGTCGGAGCGAAGATCGTCGCCTTCGTCGCCGACCGGGTGCAGACCAACGCCTACAAGGACTGGAGCACGCAGACCCGCGCGCTGGAACGTCTGGCGGCGAGCGGCAAGGGCGATGAACTCGTGTTCCTCGCCATTGGCGGAGACGAAGCAACCAGCCACGTTGGACCGATCGAAGTCCGCCACGTACCCTACACCAACGACCCGGAGAGGTTGGCGCTCTACTATCGCTCTGCCGACGTGCTCACCCACGCCGCTAGGGCGGAGACCTTCGGGTTGGTCATCGCCGAAGCCCAAGCTTGCGGGACGCCGGTCATCGGTTCGCGCGTGGGCGGCATCCCGGAGATCATCCGTGATGGACAGACCGGCCTGCTGGTGAACCCGGGAGACGCCGCCGCACTCGCCGATGCGATCGGCGCGCTGCTGGCCGATCCGACGCGTCTGGCGGCTTTCGGCGCCAAAGCGGCATGCGATGCGCAGGCGCGCTTCGATCACCAACGGCAGGTGGACGAGCATCTGGATTTCTATCGTGAAGCCGCCGCCGACTTCGCGAGCCGGCGTAAGCGCCGGGGCATGGCCCACTGATGGCGCCGAAGCTCGCCGATTTGCCCGCGCCGCCCCCGGGCAGGTCCGGCTGGCCCTGGACGGTCGAGGCGCCGGAGCTACCGGCGACGCGCCACGACGGCTCGGCCTGGCCGCGCATCTCGATCGTGACGCCCAGCTACAATCAGGCGCAGTTCATCGAGGAGACGATCCGCTCGGTGCTGCTGCAGGGCTACCCGGACCTCGAGTACATCATCACGGATGGAGGCTCGACCGACGCCAGCGTCGAGGTCATCCGCAAGTACGCGCCATGGCTCGCGCACTGGGTCAGCGAAAAAGACCGCGGGGCGCAGCACGCCATCAACAAGGGCTTGGAGCGAAGCACCGGCGCCATCGTCACCTGGCTGAACTCGGACGACATCTATCGTGAACGGGTGCTCGAGGAAGCGGCGACCGAGTTTGGCCGCCAGCCCGGCATCGACGTGGTCTCCGGGGTGACGCGGATGGTCTCGCCGACGCAGCCCGATCGTTTCATCGGACCCTCGCCGCTGCGCACCTACGAGGACTTCTGTCTTTCGAGCAATTGGACCAACCGGCGACTGATCGTGCAACCAGAAGCGTTCTTCACCGCGTCCATCTATGCGAAGGCCGGCCCGATCCGGGAGGACCTGGCCCTCTGCTTCGACTACCTGTTCTGGGTCGCCGCTGCCGACCAGGGCGCGCGTTTCCACAGCGTCGACCGGCACTGGGTCGATTTCAGGGTGCACCCGGCGCAAAAAAGCTCGTCGTTCAGCCGCAACCGCCAGGAGACCGCCCGCGCGATATTCGATCACTGTCGCGGGAACGCCGCTCTCGATCCGGCGGCTTTCGCCAGGATCAGCGAGGACCTGTTCGGCTTGACCAACGATCTCATCGACTACGAGCGCAGCCAGGCCGCGCAGGTCGAGGTCTATCGCCGCAGCACCGCCTACCGGCTGGGGCGCCTGGTCACCCGTTGGAAGTTCTGGTGAGTCGACCGGGCGACGTCGGCGAACGCGGCGGGCTGGCGGTCGAGCTCGCCATTGCGGCGCCGTCCTTCTTCCAGCCGTCGGAGACGTTCATCCGCGACCACGCGCGCACCATCGCGCCAGGGGCGACGGCGCTGATCTGCGCCGACGACCGGGACGCCGACCGGCTTGGCTGTCCGGTGCTGGGCGGTGTGCCGTCGCACCGGCAGGGCAGGGATCCGCTGACGCGCGCCGTGCGACGCAGCGAGACGCTGTGGCGCGAGCATGTCGATGCGCAGCTGCGGCCGGCCGATCGCCGCCGCGTCGCGGCCTTCCTGACCGACCACAAGGTCAAGGTGCTGCTGGCGGAGTTCGTCAACGTCGGGGTGCTGTTCCCCGCCGCCTGCCGCGACGCGGGCGTGCGGCTCTTCGTGCACGCCCACGGCTACGATGCGTCCCGGTTGCCCCTGGAAGCCGGCTGGGCGCGTCGCTACCGGTCGCTGTTCGGTCAGGTCGCGGGCATCATCGCGCCCTCGCGGTTTCTGGCCGACCAGCTGGCGCAGCTCGGCTGCCCGCAGGATCTGCTGTTCGTCAGTCCCTACGGCGTCGACTGCGACCGCTTCCGCCCCTCTGTGCATGCGCCGCTGCGTGTGCTCGCGGTCGGGCGACTGGTGGACAAGAAATCGCCCCAGTCGACGATCGAAGCGTTTGCCTCGGCCACCGAGGCGATGCCCGGGGCCAGGCTCGACATCGTCGGCGAGGGGCCGCTGCGCGAGCTTTGTCAGCAGACGATCGCTCGTCTTGGCGCCTGCGACCGCGTCCGGCTGCTGGGCGCCCAGACCTCAGAGACGGTCGCGGACCGGATGAGCCAGGCGTCGCTGTTCGTTCAGCACTCGGTCACGGCCGCGGACGGCGACACCGAGGGATTGCCGGTCGGCATCCTCGAAGCGATGGCCAGTGGCGTGCCGGTGGTTTCCACGCGGCATAGCGGCATTCCCGAGATGGTAGCCGAAGGCGAGACGGGCCTCCTGGTCGACGAACACGACATCGGGGGCATGGCGGCGGCGATCCGCGTACTCCTCGCCGATCCTCAGCGCGCCAAGGCGATGGGCGCGGCGGGGCGCGAGCGCGTGCAGGCTCACTACACGCAGCAGCACGCCGCTCAGCGCCTGCGGGCGATCCTGGGTCTGGACCAACCGGCTGCGCGGGCGGCCGGAGACGCCCCCGCCGCGCTGAAGTCCGCCGAGCGGTGAACGCTCACCTGCAACCGCCGTCGGTCACCGTGGTGATCCCCTGCTGGAACGCCGAAGCCTGGATCGCCCGCGCCGTCCGCAGCGTGCTGGCCCAGGCCTATCCGGGCCTCGAGGTGGTGGTCGTCGACGACGGCTCGGCCGATGGCAGCCTTGCGATCGTCAAGTCGTTCGGCGACCGCGTGCGTTGGATCACCGGCCCGAACCGAGGCGCGTGCGCCGCCCGCAACGCGGGGCTCGCGGCGGCGACGACTGACTGGGTGCTGTTCGTCGACGCCGACGACTACCTGGAATCGACCTTGATCGCCGATCTGGCGCGCCAAGCCACGGGGTGCGACCTAGACCTGGCGATCGGCGCATCCAAGACGCTGCAGCCCGACGGCGCCCTCATCGTTCAGCGCTTCCCGCTCGACAGCCGCCCGCAGGATCTGCTGCGCGGCTGGCTCGACGGCGGTTTCGTGCAGACGGGCGCGGTGCTGTGGCGCGCCAGCTTTCTGCGCAAGATCGGCGGCTGGCGCGCCGACGTGCAGCGAAAGCAGGACAAGGAAGTGGTCCTGCGGGCGATCTTCCTCGGCGCCAAGGTCAAGTCGGTGGATGCCGGCTTCTGTGTCTGGGACAACCACGACGGCCCGAACCGGATCAGTCGCCGCACCAGCCACGCCAGCATCGGCTCGGAGATCGCGTTCAACGACGCCTTCCTGCCGTACGTCGATCGGACCGACGCCGTGGTCGTGCGGCTGATGGCGGAGACGTTCTACCGGCTCGCTGTCGAGGCTTACAGCTACGGCTATCCGGACCTGGTGCGCACCGCCATGGGCCGGGCGCGGCAGCTGGGGTTCAGGGGCCATCGCGGTCCGCTGCGGCGGCGGGCGGTGGCCGCGGTTGTTGGACTGGAGGCCTGCGCCCACGTGCGTCGGCTGATGCTGCGCCGCGACCTGGCGGCTGCGGTCGGGAGCTGACGACGAGCGCGTCCGTCCTCGCTGATAGTGCGCCGGTGGGTGAGCGCGCGCCTCAGCTCGCCTCGGTGACGGTGGTCATTCCCTGCTGGAACGCGGAAGCCTGGGTCGGTGAGGCGATCGCCAGCGCGCTCGACCAGCCCGGCGCCGCGCCCGATGTGTTCGTTGTCGACGACGGCTCGACCGATCGCACCCTGGAGGTGGTCCGCTCGTTCGGCGATCGCATCCGCTGGATCAGCGGCCCGAACTGCGGCGTCAGCGCAGCGCGCAACCGCGGCGTCTCGGCGACCTCGAGCGAGTGGATCGTGTTCCTGGATGCGGACGATCTGCTCGCGCCTGGCACGTTGTCCGCCCGGCTCGACGTTGCGGCCTCCGGCGCCGCGGACGTGGTGGTGTGTGACTGGCGCGAATTCGCGGACGACGGCGACCGCAGCGGGGGGCTCGGCAAGACATTCGACATGGGGGCCGTCGCCGACGATGCGGAACTGGCCTGCGCCATACAGGTCTGGGCCACGACCTCGGCGCTGATGTACCGCCGCGCCATCGTGGAGCGCGCCGGCGGATTCCGCGAAGACTTTCCGGTGATCGAGGACGCACGCTTCCTGTTCGACGTCGCGCGGCAAGGCGCGCGCTTCGCGCGGTCCGATCACGTCGGCGCGTTCTATCGAGTGCGGCCGCAAAGCCTCTCCCGTGCCGACAAGCAACGGTTCTGGCGATGCGTGCTGCGCAACGCCGCACAGATCGAGGCTATCTGGCGCGCAGACGACGCGCTGAGCCCGGACCGGCGCCGCGCGATCGCGGACATCTACAATGGCGCGGCGAGCGCCCTTTTTCGCGCCAAGGATCGCCAGTTCGCCGACGCCATAGGGCGGTTGCGGGCGTCGAAGCTGGCGCTCACCGCGCGCAACCGCCTGGCGCTGGCGCTCAGCACTATGTTCGGACTCGGGTTCGCCGCTGATCTCGCCAATCGCTGGACCGACCTTCGGCGATCGGCGGCGCCGGCCGGACCCAGCCGCGCATGACCGCGCTCGCGCCCCACGCCGCACCATTGATGCCCGACGCGGGATCGGCCCAGGCGCGCATCGACATCCTGCACGTGCCGTTCACCTACTTCCCCGACCCGGTCGGCGGAACGGAGGTTTACGTCGCCGGCCTGGTGCGCGGTCTGCGGGCGGCCGGTTTCCGCAGCGCCGTCGCTGCGCCAGGCCCCGCCGAAACGATGGGCGAGCATGACGGTGCGCCAGTTTACCGGTTCGCCGGCGCGCCCAATCCCGGACTCGCCGCCGCCTACGGCGAGCCCGACGAAGCGGCGGCGGCCGCTTTCTCCACATTGGTGGGGAGGCTCCAGCCCAGGCTCGTGCACCTCCATAGCCACTCGGCGGCGGTGTCGAGGCGCCTCGTCGACGTCGCCAAGGACCACGGCGCCAAGGTGATCCTCACCTACCACACGCCCACGGCGAGTTGCGCGCGCGGCTCGATGATGCTCATGGGTCGTACGCCTTGCGACGGCAAGCTGGACGTCCGCCGGTGCGCGCGCTGCGTCCTGCAAGGTCACGGCGCGCCGCCGCCGCTGGACCTGGCGCTGGCCTACCTGCCGGAGGGCGTCGGCGAGGCGTTGGGCCGCGCGGGATTGGGCGGCGGCGTCTTCACCGCCCTCCGCCTGCCGGGCTTCATCGGCGCCGCGCATCGTAACTTCCGTATACTGACGGAAGGGGTCGATTGCGTTGTCGCAGTCTGCGATTGGGTGGAGGAGGTGCTGCGGACGAACGGCGTGCCCGCCTCCAAGATCGTCGCCTGCCGGCAGGGCGTCGAAGGCGCGTCAACGGCGGCGAGCTCAGCGCGGGCGGCCTGGCGCGGAGCGTCCGAGGGCCCGCTGCGGATTGGCTACTTCGGTCGCGTCGACGCCGCCAAAGGGATCGACACGCTGATTAAGGCGCTACGCTGCGCTCCCGCGCTGAGCGTCAGGCTGGATGTCTACGGCGTGGCGCAAGCGGGTGCGGAAGCCGATGTCGCCGCCCTGCAAACTGCCGCCGCCGCCGATCCGCGGGTCGTCGTGCATCGAGCGCTCGCGCCAGAACGGGTTGGCGCGGCGATGGCGGATTGCGACGTCGTGGCGGTCCCCTCGCGCGTGCTCGAGACCGGTCCGATGGTGGTGCTCGAGGCGTTCAGCGTCGGCACGCCGGTTCTAGGTGCGCGGCTTGGCGGCATCGCCGAACTCGTCACCGATGGCGTCGACGGCGTGCTGGTCGATGGCCACGATCCCGCCAAGTGGGCGCAGGCCATCACCGGGCTCGCGACGGACCCGGCGCGGCTTGCCGCGCTGCACCGCGGCGTGCGGCCGCCAAGGACCATGGACGACGTCGCGCGCGACATGGCGGCGCTCTACGCCACGCTGCTGGCGGCCGATGGCTGCTGACCGCACCGGCCGGAACGGACGAAGGACGGCGCTATTCCTTCAGTGCACGGACGCGAGCCGCTACCCGCCGATCCTCAACGCCGCGGCGATGATGGCGGACGCCGGCTGGAAGGTCGCGGTGCTGAATTCGCCGCCCGGAGACGACGCGCCGATCCAGTCCGGCCCACACCCCGGCGTAACGCACCTCGCCACCCGGACGCGGCAAGGCAACGCGGTGCGCGCGCCGGAGTATGCGACCTATCTGGCGCACGCCATCGCCCTGGCGGCGCGCCTGCGTCCGGGGGTGATCTACGCTTCCGACCCGCTGTCGGCGCTGCCGGCGCTGCTGGCGGCACGCGCGAGCGGCGCGGCCATCGTCTATCACGAACACGACTCGCCGCCGCCAGGCTCGCTGCGCCCCTTTCTGGCCCGGCGGCGCGCCGCGGTGGCGCGGCGGGCGCGGCTCGTCATCGCGCCGAACGAGGACCGAGGCCGGCTCATGAGCGCCGAACTGGGCTTTGCGCAGGACCGTCTCCGGATTGTCTGGAACCTGCCGCGCCAAGCAGAACTGCCGACACTCGGTTGCCGCGGCGGCGAGACGCTGACGCTCTACTACCACGGCAGCATCACGCCAGATCGCCTGCCGCTGGCACTGGCCGAGGCGGTCGCGCGCCTGGGCGGCGCGGTCCGCTTGCGCATCGTTGGATATGAAGTCCCAGGCGCACGGGGCTACGTCGAGCAACTGCTTCAACTCGGGCGCCGCGCCGACGGTCAACGGCTGGTGGAGTACGGCGGAGCCGCTTCGCGCGCCGGCCTCCTGTCCTTGTCCGCCGGCGCCGACATCGGTCTGGCGCTGATGCCGCTGACCTCGGATGACCTGAACCTGCGGCACATGGTGGGCGCGTCGAACAAGGCGTTCGACTACATGGCGTCGGGCCTGCCGCTGCTGGTGTCCGACTTGCACGACTGGCGGGAGGCGTTCGTGGCGCCGGGTTTCGCCCGCGCCTGCAATCCGACCGATCCTGACTCCATGGTCGAGGCGCTGCGGTGGTTTGGGGGCCACGAAAGCGAACGCCGCGACATGGCCCGGCGCGCCAGGGCGAAGATCGAGGCCGACTGGAACTACGATCACGCCTTCGCGCCGATCGTGGCGTCGCTGTCCGAAGTTGTCCGCTGATGGATAGGCCGCGCCGGATCGCGTTCCTCAATACCCATCCGATCCAGTATTTCGCGCCGCTCTACGCCTACCTGAACGCGGCCAACGACCTGTCGGTGACGGCGCTTTACCTCTCGGACTACTCCATCCGGGGTGGGGCCGACCGGGCGTTCGGGCGCGAGGTCAAGTGGGACATCGATCTGCTCGCCGGCTACGACGCCCGGTTCATCGACGGCGCGGCCCGACGCGGCGAGCCGCAAGGCTTCTTCTCGATGCTCGCGCCGGCGCTGTGGGGCGAGGTGCGCGCGGGCCGGTTTGACGCGCTGATCGTCCATGGCCACACGCCGGCGGCGGTGTTGCTGGCGGTAGCCGCGGCGCGTGCGTCGGGCACGCCGGTTTTCACGCGTGGCGAGACCCACCTCGGCCTGGCTCGATCGGGGCTGAAGAGCGCCCTGCGCCGCCCCATCATGGGCGCCTACTACAGTCGGCTGGCCGGAGCGTTGGCGATCGGCTCGGCCAACCGCGCTTTCTACCGGGCGATGGGCGTGCCCGAGCGCCGCATCTTCTCGGCCCCTTACACGGTGGACAACACCCGCTTCTCGCAAGCCGCGCGACTGAGCGCCGATGAGCGGCGGCAGGGCCGGGCGGCCCTCGGCGTCGACGACGACCGGCCTATTGTGCTGTTCGCAGCCAAGTTCACCCCGCGAAAGCGTCCTGACGACCTGATCCGCGCCGCGGCGCTGCTCCGCCAGGGCGGTGAGCACTTCCACCTGGCGATGGTCGGGTCGGGCGAAATGGAGGCGCAGCTGCGGCGCGACGCGTCGGAGCACGGGCTGGACGTGAGCTTCCCGGGTTTCGTCAACCAGGCCGCGCTGCCGTCGGTCTACGCTGCCAGCGACGTGTTCGTGCTGCCGTCGGACAATGAGCCGTGGGGGCTCGCCGTCAACGAGGCGATGTGCGCCGGCCTGCCGGTGGTGCTGTCGGAAGAGATCGGCTGCGTGCCGGACCTGGTGCGCGACGGCGTCAACGGCGCGGTCTTCCGGGCAGGCGACGTGGCGGCGCTGGCGGACGCGCTGCGGCCGATCATTCGCGATCCGGCGCGGCGTCGGTGCATGGGGGCGGCGAGCCGCGAGATCATCGCCCACTGGAGCTACGCCGAGTGCCTCGACGGCCTGCGCGCCGCCCTCGCCAGCGTGGGCCGATGAAGCTCGCCATTGTCGGCGCTTTCGGCGGCACGCACATCGGGGGCAGTCTGGCGCGAGGCGCGCAAAGCCTCGGGATCGAGGCGGTCTGCATCGACACGGCGGGCGCGTCGCAAGGTCCGCGAGCGCTGCAGTCGCTGCGCTGGCGCTTGGCCGACCACCAGCCGCTGCGGCTGCATCGGTTTTCGCAAAGCGTCGTCGAGCTTTGCCGTCGAGAGCGTCCGGACGTGCTGGTGGCGACGGGCGCGGCGCCGCTGACGGCGGCCGCGCTGCAAACCCTGCGGGCGGCGGGGGTCGCCTTGGTGAACTATTCGACCGACGATCCCTGGAGCGCGAGCAACGGATCGGCCTGGCACCGCCGCGCGCTCCCCCACTACGACATCGTGTTCAGCCCTCGTCAGGCCAACCTGGGTGACCTGAAGGCGCTTGGATGTGCGGACGTGCGCTACCTGCCGTTCGGCTACGATGAGATGCTGTTCGCGCCACCCGACGGACCATGCGAAGGCGCCGCGCCGGACGTGCTTTTCGTCGGCGGCGCGGATCGCGATCGGATGCAGTTCATGCGGGGCTTCGTTGAAGCGGGGGCGCCGGTCACACTGGTCGGCGGCTATTGGGAGAAGCTGGCTGATTCGCGCGTTCAGGCGCTGGGGCTGAAGGAGCCGGACAGCCTGCGGGCGTTAACGGCGTGCGCCAAGGTAAACCTCTGTCTTGTCCGCAAAGCTAACCGCGACGGACATGTGATGCGGAGCTTTGAAATCGCGGCGGTGAGGGGCTGCATGCTGGCGGAAGACACCGCGGAACATCGCGCCATCTTCGGCGGGGACGGCGAGTGCGTCGTCTATTTCCGCGGTCCGTCGGACGCGGCGGCGAGTGCGCTCGCGCTGATGGCCGACCCGCGCGAAAGGGCCAGGCTGGCCAGTTCGGCTCACGAAAGGATCATCGCCGGCCGGCACACCTATCGCGACCGCCTGTCCACGATGCTCGAGGTCGCCTGCGGCCGCCGTGAGCCGTCTTTCGGAGCGATCAGCGCCCGCCCATGATCTGGATGCTCGCTTACTGGGTGGTGCTGCTGATCGTGCTCGTGGTGGGCGCTGTCGGCTCGACCGGCAAAGGCGGCGCCCTGACGCTGGCCTATTTCCTGGGCTTGTCGCTGATTCACGTGCCCGGCGTGCTCGCCTTTCTCAACCCCTTGTCGCCGGCGCCTGGGCGCGACGTCACCGCGATCGGTTTCCAGATGACCCTGTTGGGCATGACGGCATTCGTCGCTGCAGCGGTCGCCGCGAGCAAGAGGCGGCGTCGCAGGGAACCGCTCGGCGCGGCGCCTTCGAGCCGTCAGATCGCCATGTTTGACCGCATGGGCTGGCGAACCTTCGTGCTCGGCGTCTTCTCATATTTCATCCTGCTGCCGATTTCGGGCCGCATACCGTCGGCGACGTCCGTTGTCTCAGCCGCGGCGACCACGCTGATCATCGGGCTGTGGATCCGGCTCTACGGCGCGGAACAAGCGCGCGACGGCAGGAGCACCCTGACGACGCTGGCGCTGCTGCCAGTTCTGCCGTTGTCGACGCTGGCGGTGGGCGGCTTCATCGGGTTCGGCGTCTCCTGGGTGCTGAGCGTCCTCTCATTCCTCTATGTCGTGTCGCGGCGACGGTTCTGGTTCTTTGTCTCCGCGCCCTTCGTCGTGTTCCTCGGCCTGTCGCTCTTCGTGACCTACGAGGGGCAAAGGACGGGCATCCGCGACGTGGTGTGGCATCAGCACGCCGGCTTGGAAGACAGGCTGGAGCGCGTGTCGACGTTGGTCACCCAGTTCGAGATGCTCGACCTGAACAATGAGGTTCAGCTCGATGCGCTGAACGATCGCCTGAACCAGAACGCGCTTGTCGGCGCGGGTGTGCAGCGCCTGCGGTCGGGCGCCGTGGGACTGAAATATGGCGGCACCATCTCGCCGCTGGATCTGGTCCCGCGGGCGATCTGGCCGGACAAGCCTGTGGTCGGCGGCAGCCTGCACGTCGTCAGCGCGTTCACCGGCATTCCGTTCGACGCAACGACCAGCGTCGGCATCGGATCGGTGCTGGAGTTCTATATGAACTTCGGGACGCCGGGATTGATCATCGGTTTCGCTGGCCTCGGTTTCCTGCTGATGCGGTTGGACCAGGCGGTCATGAAGTCGCTCGGAGCGGGCGACATCAAGGCGCTCTTGCGCAGCGCCATGCCAGGTCTCCTCTTGCTGCAGCCGGGCGGCAGCTTTCTTGAGATCGCCGTCGGCGTGGTCGCGGCCATCGTCGCCGCACGATTGATCGGGGCGCTTCCTGTGTTCGGTCTGGCGACAGCGAAGGCGCTTGGCGGCGGCGCGCGCCTCGACCCCGCCACCGGGGCAACCACGCCGTCGTGACCCGGCGATTGAGGATCGCGGTCGCCACCGCGGGCCGATTCCACGTTCTGGACCTTGCGCGAGAACTGGCCGCGCTCGGGCACGAGGTGCGGTTCTACTCCTACGTGCCGCAAGGGCGCGCCCGCCTTTTCGGTCTGGCGGACAAGCACCACGTCGGCCTGCTGCCATTCGTTTCGCCGATCCTGGCATGGGAACGGTCAGCCCCGCGGGTTGCGCCGGTTTGGCGCGAGCGGGCGATGAACCTCACCCTCAACCGTGCGGTCATGCTTCGCTTGCGGCCGTGCGACGTATTCATCGGCATGTCGGGGATCTATCTGGAGGCGGCGCAGTACGCGCGGCGGCGCTTCGGCGCCCGTATCTGGCTGGAGCGTGGCAGCCGGCACATCCTGTCGCAGGACGAGATCCTGGCCGCGACACCCGGCGCGCAGCGTCCCAGCCCTTACGTCATCGATCGTGAACTGGCGGGCTACGCGCTCGCCGACCGCATCGCGGTGCCGTCGGCGCATGTCGCCGAAAGTTTTCGCCGTGACGAGCTGGCTTACGCCAAGCTTTTCCGCGACCCGTACGGTGTCGATCTGGCGATGTTCCCCTATCACGCCTGCCGGCCGGGGCGCGCCGCCTTCACGGTGCTCTTCACCGGGACTTGGTCGCTCCAGAAGGGCTGCGACCTGCTGGCGGAAGCCGTCGCCAGGTCGCCCGACATTCAGCTGACGCACGTCGGCTCGCTCGGCGATCTCGCTTTCCCGGAAGGGCCTCGCTTCCAGCATGTCGACGCCGTGCCGCAGGCGCAGCTGAGCCGCTACTACGCGCAGGCCGATGCGTTCGTGCTGGCCTCGCGCCAGGAGGGACTGAGCCTGGTGCAGTCGCAGGCGCTGGCGAGCGGCTTGCCGTTGATTTGCACCGACCGCACCGGCGGCGCCGACCTGGCGCACACGCCGAACCTGGCGGCGCGCATCAGGGTCGTCCCATCCGGGGACGTGGACGCTCTGGTCGCTGCAATCAGCGCCGTGCGCGACCAGATTCGCGGCCATGCGCCGTTGCCGCCGCTCACGGAGGCAGATCGACAGACGCTTTCGTGGACCGCTTACGCGCGCCGCTACGACGACGAACTGCAGCGCGACGTGGCCGGGGCGTAAAGTGAGCAACCCTGCGAAGGTCCAGGCGCTGCACGTGATCGCCGGTCTGGCCCCGGCCGATGGCGGGCCTTCCTACACCGTACCGTGGCTCTGCGAGGCCTTGGGGGAGGCTGGCGTCGACGTGACGCTGCTCACCGTCACGCGCGGCGACGAGGCCAGCGGCGAGCGCGTCGACGGCGGCTTCCGGCGCGCCGGCTATCCCCAGACCTACGCCGACGTCCCGCTGTTGCAGGACCTGCGGCTGTCGAGCGGCTTCGACCGGGCGCTGGCGAGCGCCGCGCCGCGCGCTGACGTGGTCCACGACCACGGCCTCTGGCTGGCGCCCAACGTCCAAGCGGGCTGGGTGGCGCAGCGGCTGCAAAAACCGCTGGTGCTCAGCCCTCGAGGCATGCTGAGCCCCTCGGCGCTGGCGTTCTCGAAACGGCGCAAGCAGCTGTTCTGGCGGCTGGCGCAAGGGCCGGTGGCGCGGCGCGCCGCCTGCATTCATGCGACCAGCCACGCGGAGTACCAAGAGGTGCGGGCGCTGGGGTTGCCCAATCCGGTCGCCATCGTCGCCAACGGCATCGACCTTCCGGCGGCTTGCCCAGAGAGGCGCGCCAGCTCCGCGGGCTCTCGCACGCTGCTGTCCCTTGGCCGGATCCACCCCAAGAAGGGGCTGGCGAGCCTGGTCAGGGCTTGGGCGATGGTCGAGCGTGGCCATCCGGACTGGCGACTCAGGATCGTCGGGCCGGCTGAGGATGGTCACGACGTGGAGCTGAGGGTGCTGGCCAGCAGCCTTGGGGTCTCGCGGCTGAGCATTGAGGAACCCGTCTACGGTGCGGAGAAGCAGGCGGAGTTCCGACGCGCCGACCTCTTCGTGCTGCCCACGTTGAGCGAGAACTTCGGCGTCACCGTTGCCGAGGCTCTGGCCCACGGCGTGCCGGTCATCTCCACGACCGGCGCGCCCTGGAGTGGGTTGCGAACGGAAGCGTGCGGCTGGTGGATCGAGCAGGGCGTCGAGGTCCTGGCGGCGGCGCTGGGCAAAGCGATGGTGACGCCTGCGGCAGAGCTGGCGGCGATGGGCGCGCGGGGCCGCGCCTGGATGGAGCGGGACTTCTCCTGGGCGCGTGTCGCAACCGATATGGCGGACGTCTATCGATGGCTGGCGCACGGCGCTGACACGCCCGCCTGCGTGCTTTTCGACTAGGTCCGGGTGAGCTTGCTCGACCAGGTCACGCCCCTCGTCATCACCTTCGACGAGGCGGCCAACATCGAGCGAACCCTCGAGAAGCTGCGCTGGGCGCGACGGATCGTCGTGATCGACAGTGGCAGCACCGACGGCACGCTGGACATCGTCGCCCGATACCCCCAGGCGGAGGTCGTCCACCGCCCGTTCGACAGTTTCGCCGCCCAATGCAACTTCGGCCTCGCCCAGATCGCCAGCGGCTGGGCGCTGTCGCTCGACGCTGACTATGAGCTCAGCGACGAGCTGGTGCGCGAGCTGCACCAGCTTGAGGACCGGCCGGACATCGCCGGCTACCGGGCCGGGTTCATCTATCGGATCCACGGCGCGCCATTGCGCGGGACGCTCTATCCGCCGCGCACCGTGCTCTACCGCGTGAAGTCCGCGCGTTACGAGGACGAAGGCCACGGGCACCGGGTTGTGGTGTCTGGCGGGGTCGCGGACCTGCGCGGCGCCATCTACCATGACGACCGCAAGCCGCTGTCGCGCTGGATATCGTCGCAGCGGCGCTACGCGCGCCTGGAGGCCGAGCACCTTTCGTGTGCGCCGCGGGCGCGGCTTTCACTGACGGACCGCATCCGCTTGCTCGCAGCGCCAGCGCCGCTGCTGGTCGTTCCGTACGTTCTGCTGGCGAAAGGCTGCATTTTCGATGGCTGGGCGGGGTGGCGCTATGCGCTGGAGCGCCTCTTGGCCGAAACCTTGCTGGCGCTCGAGCTGCTGGATCGCCGCCGGGCGCGCGTCGGAGGAACGGAGGATGCGGGCCGATTGTAATGCGCTGTCGGATCGGTTTCACTCCGTCCAGGCGATCTGGGTCGGGGGCGTCCCGTTTCGCCAGAACCAAGCGACGTCAGGACAAACGATGTTCAGCGAAGCCATTTCGGATGGCCACAATTGACGTCTGAGGTCGAGAAGCAGCGCGCTTACTACGCCGAGACGGCGTCGGACTACGATGACGCCCACGTCGGTGCGCATGGCGAGCACGAAACGTCGATTCTAGTCTTCGCAAGTCTGGGCGCGCGTTTCGGCGAGCCGAGCAGCGTGCTCGACGTCGGCGCCGGCACCGGACGCGCCATTCGGCGGCTCAAGCGGCTTTGGCCGCAGGCGCGGATCGTCGGCATCGAGCCGATTCGGCAACTGCGCGATGTCGCCTACCAGCAGGGCGTTGCCGCTGACGAACTTCTCGACGGCGACGCCACGCGCCTGGCGTTTTCCGACAACTCGTTCGACTGGGTGATCGAGACCGGGGCGCTGCATCACATCCGCAATCCCGGGCAGGCGGTGGCGGAAATGGTCAGAGTTGCGCGCCGGGGCGTCATGATCTCGGACAGCAACAACATCGGCCAGGGCGGCAGCCTGGCGCGTCTGGCCAAGTATTTACTCAAGGGATCGGGCTTGTGGCCGGTCGCTATCTGGCTGCAGACCGGCGGCAAAATGTATAAAGAGAGTGACGGCGACGGAATTTACTACAGCTTCACGGTCTTCGATCAGTTGCGGGCGGTGACCAAGAAATTTCCGGAAGTTCACTACCTCAATACCGGCGCCATGGCGGGCTACGATTTGAGGCGCGGCGCTGGCCACGTGATGGTCTTGGCGTATCGGTTGTGACGGACGGCCCAGCACCGACGCACGACGTGGCTACGCCATGCTGATCCTCGGCCTCAACGCCTTTCACGCTGACGCCGCCGCCTGCCTGGTCAAGGACGGCAAGCTCGTCGCGGCGGCCGAGGAGGAGCGTTTCCGGCGCATCAAGCACTGGGCCGGCTTTCCGAGCGAGGCGGCGCGCTGGTGCCTGGAAGACGCCGGCGTCCGCCTGGCCGACGTGGACCACGTGGCGATCAACCAGGACACCCGCGCCAACATGGGCCGCCGGCTCTGGTACATGGCGCGGAACCGACCGAGCCTTGGGTCGATCGTGGGCCGGCTCGCGGTTCGGCGCCAGCGCGCCAGCGCCGTCGAACGGCTGGAGCAGGCGCTGCCGGGCCAGCGTTTCGGCGGTCGCCTCCACGCCATGGAACACCACCTGTGCCATCTCTCGTCGGCGTTCCACGTCTCGCCATTCAATGAGGCGGTGGTGGTCTCGGTGGATGGCTTCGGCGACTTCGCCAGCGCGGCGTGGGGCGTGGGTTCGGGCGCTGGCCTGGCCGTCGAAGGCCGCGTGCACTTTCCCCACTCGCTGGGCGTCTTCTACCAGGCGATGACCCAGTATCTCGGCTTCCCGCACTATGGCGACGAGTACAAGGTGATGGGCCTCGCGCCCTATGGCGCGCCAAGCCGCGTCGATGACGTGCGCCGGCTGGTCCGGCTGAACGACGACGGCGGTTTCGAGCTGGACCTGCGTTACTTCCGTCACCACACCGAGAGCGTCGCCTATCAGTGGGAAAGCGGCTCGCCGGAGTTCTCCGACCTGTTCTCCAGCGAACTGGAGGCGTTGCTCGGCCCACGCCGACAGCCGGACGACCCGATCGAGGACCGGCACCGCGACCTCGCTCGCTCCGCCCAGGCGGTCTACGAAGAGGCCTTCTTCAACCTGCTGGGCGCGGCGCAAAAGCGCTCCGGCCTGACCGACGTCGCCATCGCCGGCGGCTGCGGCGCGAACTCCGTGGCCAACGGGCGCATCCGGCGCCAGACGCCGTTCCACCGGGTCTACGTGCAGGCCGCGCCGGGCGACCAAGGCGGGGCGATCGGCGCCGCGTTCGCGCTGTGGCACCAGCTGGGCGGCGGCCGTGGTTTCGTGATGGACCACGCTTACTGGGGCCCCGCGTTCGCCGAGGCGGACTACGCGGCGCTGTTGTCAGAGCGCGCGGCGGACATTGAGGCGGCCGGATGCGAGGTCGAGACCCTCGCCGACGAGGCGGCGCTCTGCGCGCGCACCGCCGCCGCCGTCGCCGACGGGCAGGTGGTCGGCTGGTTCCAGGGACGGATGGAGTGGGGCCCGCGGGCGCTCGGCAACCGGTCGATCGTCTGTGACCCGCGCCGCGGCGACATGAAGGCGATCCTGAACGCCAAGATCAAGCGGCGGGAGAGCTTCCGGCCGTTCGCCCCGTCCGTCCTGGAAGACGCGGTGGGCGACTGGTTCGAGGAAGACGACTCCGTGCCGTTCATGATGCAGGTGTTCCAGATCCGGGCGGAGAAGCGACCGCTGATCCCGGCCGTGACCCATGTCGACGGCTCGGGGCGGCTGCAGACGGTGTACCGGTCAACCAATCCGCGCTATGCCCGCCTCATTGAGGCTTTCCGCGACCTCACCGGCGTCCCGATGGTGCTGAACACCTCGTTCAACGAGAACGAGCCGGTGGTCTGCCGCCCGGAAGAAGCTTTGGACTGCTTCCTTCGCACCAAGATGGACGTGCTGGTGCTCGGGCAATATGTCCTGCAGCGCCGCTCCGCGGCGACCACCGCCTAGAGGCGCATCCCGGTTCCGCTATTCCGCCGCCCGGTCGGCGGCGAGGCGAGGGACGTCGACGATGACCTCACCATCCATGATCGCAAGCAGCACGCGGATCCGGTCCGGTCCGATGAGGTCGCGCACGGTGCCGCGGGCGTCGGTGAACGGGCCGGCGACCAGCGTCACTGAGTCGCCGACGGTCAGGTTCTGCGCGAGCGGCAAACGGCCGGTCTTGTCAGCGAGCGCCAGCAGCGCCTCTACGACGCCGCGCGGAACCGGCGCGGGACCGCCGGAGTCCGTCGCGTAGAGGCGCACGACGCCCAAAGTCCCATTGATCGGGCGCCAGGCCTGCGCCGCCGGATCGAGCGATACGAAGAGGTAGCCGGGAAAGTAGGCGCTCTCCTTGGTCGTGAGCTTCCGTGCGTGCCGGACGGTGCGCGCCGCTGTCGGCAGAAAGGTGCGATAGCCTTGCCGACGCAGGTTTTCCTCAGCCACACGCTCGCGCCCGGTCTGGGCATGAACCAGGTACCAGCGCGTCGTCGCGGGCGCGCCGCGGTCGGGTCCGACGTTGGCGGCGGGCCGGCGCGAGGCTTGCGTCATGAAAGCGCGGCCCAAGGCAACTTCAGAACCGCGTCGCACCCGGTGGGATAGATCACCATCACGTAGAACTGCGGCGGGGGGCGAAACAGCCGGCCGAGGACCACGCGATAGGCCGCTGCCCCGAACGACGACACGGCCAGCGGCGCGGTGGGGGAGCTTTGTCCTCGGTAGAGATAGGCGACCCGATCGTTTGGACCGGCATGGTCCCGCGCGGGGGCGTTCATTTCCCCTGAGATCGGAAGCGGGAAAACGGTCGTCGGACATGCGTTGGCCGTGAAACGCCAGCCAGCCCAATTGTCGCTGACCCGACGGATCCGCACTGCTGACAAGCCCTGGACCTGCTGCCCGACGAGGAACGTTTGAAGATCTTGGCGCGCGACCTGCTGGTTCTCGACCTCGCTGCCGGTATGGTCTTCGAGGAACGCCTTTCCGGTCAGGCTCACCATAAGCCCCACGATTAGGCCCAGCCAGAACCTACGCGAGGAGTTCATGGCGTGTATCGAGGACGGCCCAGGCCAGTCCCGCTATCGTGATCGCCAGGTTCACCGTCACAGCGCCGGGGCCGCTGTGCCAGTACTCAAACGCCGCAAGGCTTTGAGCCATTAGGCTGAGCCTTACCAAGTTTATCGCCACCACCGTGATCATGATGCCAGCGGCGATCAACCAATCCGACCGCCGGGGCTCGGGCCGGAGATTCCGGGCGATGGCGATCCACAGCAGCAGCGCCATCGACGCGTTGCCGATGGACGTGCAACCGCTCAACAGGAGATAGCTTCCGGGACCCCTTACGAAGGGCACGACGTTGGCATGCACCGACGCATGCGTGAGCAGAGCGACCATGTGGGCGTCGGCGAACTCGATCGGGCGGGCGGCCACCATCAGAGCGACGCGGGCCCACAGCAAGTTGACCGTCAGCGCCAGCAGGATCAGCGCCGCAGCGCGCAGCTTGACCCCCGCCCCGGGCCTGAGCGCGAACCAGCCGCCCGCTGCCGTGGCGGCGAGGGTGCTGACGTGGTGATTGGGAACCATGATGGCGCCGACGCACACCGCGGCGACGAGCAGATCTGAACGGTCCGCGAGATCGGGTTCCGCTCTGAGCGCCCGCGCCAGCGCCAGGCCCCAAGCGACCCAGAACGCCCAACTAACGCCGAACCCGTTGATTGCGGCAGCGCCCAAGTCTTGATTGTGCGCAGCATTGTAAACGAAGTCGAAGATCGCATTGGCGACTGAGAGCAACGTCAATCCGAACAGAAGCTGCGCGCGACTTGGCGCGGTCGGCTTGCTCGCCTGAAAGGCGAATTCTCGGTCAGCTTGCTGCGTCACACGGATTCTGGGTTGAAGGTCAGTGGCAAGCTAGCTAGAAAGTTAAAATCTCGAAAACGCTTTTGGGGGCAAGAGATGAATAGATTCGCTGTGCTTTCCTATCTCGTCGCCGGTATCAGCTTGGTGACCGCTGACGCGAGCTTCGCAAGCAGTGGCTTCGGGGCGCCGGCGCCGATTCTGGCGGCCGGCCCCGCGGGCTTCGCGGTTCTAGCCGTCGCTGGGGTTGGCTACGTCGCGGTTCGGGCTTTCCGCCGTCGGCGCTAGTAAACGACGCGGGCCGAGATGATGCCCCTGTTCGGTTGGGCGCTCGTCGCCGTAGGGATCGTGGCGGCCGAGGCGGCCATCAGTGCGTGGCTGAAGCGTCCGCTCTACGGATTGCGTGAAACAGAGGTCGGGCTCGCGCTCACGTTCGGATGGGGCGTCGGGGGGATTGTGACGGCTGGGCTCAGCGCCGGGGCGATCGCCTTCTGCTACGGACTCAGAATCTTCAACCCGACGCACTCCGTCGGCTGGTTTATCGCGGCGTTCGTTTGCGGCGATTTCGTCTACTACTTTTGGCACGTCATGAGCCACAAGCTACGGTGGATGTGGGCCACGCACGCGGCGCATCACACGGCCCACCGCCTCAATGTTTTGTCCTCGGTGCGTCAGGGCTGGACGGACGCCGCGGGCACTTGGCTGACCTGGGCGCCGCTCGGCTTCCTGGGCTTCACGCCCACCGACATGGATTTCTATTTCACGGTTCTGCTGGTCTGGGAGGCGTTCACTCACAATGAGTGGATGCCGGCGCTCGGGCCGCTGGAATACATATTCATCACGCCCTCCAACCACCGGGTTCACCACTCGCTCGCGCCTGAGCACTGGGACCGGAACTACGGCGGCGTTCTGTGCATCTGGGACCGCCTGTTCGGCACCTACGCCGCGGAGGGTGCGACGCCGATCACCGAGTTTGGGCTCGTGGGCCTCGACCGTGACGCCGGTCCGATTGAAACGGTTCTCTACGGCTGGAAGGAGTGGTTCGCGCACCTGTCCAAGGGCTGGGCCGGGTCCGGGGTTTCCGGCTCCCTGCAGGGACACGGCGCTGAAACCCTGAAGGGCTGAGGCCATCGACGCGCCGGCGACAGGGCGGGAGACTATCGCTCAGGTCGCCCAGGACGCGGGCGGTAGGCGGCCGCCGATCGAGCCGAGCCGCCGGCGCATCGGCTATCTGGACGGTTGGCGCGGCGTCTCGATCATCCTGGTGCTGGTCGGTCACTTCATCAATCCGAACTGGCTTCGCTTCGGTCCCGTCGGCGTCGAGCTGTTCTTCGTGCTCAGCGGCCGGCTGATGGCCGAGATACTGTTTGTCGAGCGGTTCGCGCTGCAGAAGTTCTATGTGCGTCGGGTGGCGCGGATATTTCCCGCGTTGATCGTCTTCTCGGTCGGCTGCTTCCTGCTCGTCTACAAGACCTCGCTGCACTACAAGCCGATCGGGATCATCGCCACGGACTCGATGGTCTACAATTACCTGACGCTGGCCGGCCACCGCGTGGGCGTGCTCGATCATATCTGGTCGCTCTGCGTCGAGGAGCACGCCTACCTTCTGCTGGGCCTGATTGCCCTGGCGGCGCGGCGCTGGCGCTGGCCAGTGGCCACGATCCTGGCGGCCCTGGCCGGCGCTTCGATGGCGGATGGCGTGGTAAGTTCGCTGGTGTTCCAGCAGGACTGGTACACGGCCTACTGGCGGACCGACACGCACGTGGCGTCCATCCTGGCGCCCGCCGCGATTTACCTCTGGTCGCAACCAAACGGGCCGTTGACGGTCCTGCGCAAGTTTGCCGGGACGTCGCTGCTCTGTGCGCTGGCGGGCCTGGCCCTGTGGACGCCAGGTGTCCCGAACGCGGTCGCCTATACGGTCGGGACCACGTTGCTCGCCATTTCGGTGTGCACGCTCGAGGACGCTTGGCCGTGGATGCGCCAGTGTCTCTCATTGAAGGCGCTCACCGTCGCCGGCGTGCTCTCCTACTCCATCTATTTGTGGCAGCAGCCGTTCTACAAGCTGGCGGCGCTTGCGCCCCCCTGGGCCACGCCGCTCTTCTTCGCCGGCGCCATCCTCAGCGGGGTCGCGAGCTTCTACATCGTCGAGAACCCCGCGCGCCGGGCGCTGAACCGCCTGGGCGAGCGGCTGCTCTATCGCGGCGCTTCGGCCGCTGACGAGAGCGCCGCGCCGGCCTGAGGGCCCGCCGTTGCTCCCAAGGGCCGCGGAGGCGCGAATATCGGCGCGAGAGCGCTGCCCTCCTGCAAAGCGCCAAAGCCGCTGAGGTGGTTGTCGTCCGAGTAGAGCGAGCGACCGTCTTCGACCGCGCGGCAGGTGGCGGCGTCGCATAAGGCCGGCATCGCGTCGATCACGGTGAACCCGTCCCGTATCGCGGCGGCCGTGAGGAGGCGCCGCGCATTCGCCTGCCGCTGCTCGACCACCGCGCGAGGCGTACCGGTCTGGCCCAGCGCGCCACGCCACTGGATCCGTATCGCCGCCGCCTCCGGCACATTAGCGAGCTGTTCGGGGATGTAGGCGACGACGGCGACGCGGTAGCCGGCGAGCGCCGCGGCGTCGCGGTCGAGGCCCCGGGCGACGACCGCCATGTTTTCGGCGCCGCTCGCGCCTCGGCTCTGGTCGTCGGTGATGAAGAGATTGCGCCAGCTGATGGCGCCGAAGCGCGAGGCGTCCGCCGCGGCCGACCAGCGGCCGACCAGAATCACGGTCCTCACTGAGGCGACGGACCTGATGTGTGCGATCGCGGCGCCCAGGAAGGCGCGACAGGCGCTGTCGCCGGTGTTGGCGCCGACCAGCGGGTAGCAGCCGCCGCGGGTGAGCACGATGCCGCGCTGCCCGGCGGCGTCCGCCGCGGCCGCCACGCCGGGACTCAAGGCGTCGGCGAAGCTGTCGCCGAGCAGGGCGAACGTGACCGGGCCGCCCTGGCGGCCAATGGTGCAGACTTGCCCCTGCTCGATCTGGGCGACCGACTTGGCGTCGCAAGCGGCGCGGGCGGGGTTTGTATCGGTCTCGCCGGCCGCGATGGCCAGCGCCGCGGGCCCGAAGCGTTGCGGCGCTCCATCGGTGCGGGCGACGATGAGCGCTATCGCCAGAAGGATGGACGCCCCAAGCCCCGCGCCGAAGAACAGGCGCGAGCGGGTGAACCTGCGCCGGTCGCGCCGCGGCGGCCGCTCGACGAAACGCCACGACAGCCAGGCGACCGGGAACATCGACAACAACAGCGCGACGTACGCGACGAGCGGCAATTCGCTGCCCCACAGCAGCCGCACGAACGCCAGCATCGGCCAGTGCCAGAGATAGAGCGAGTAGGAGACAAGGCCGATCCACACCATCGGCGGCGCGCGCAGGGCCCGGCCGACCAGCGACGTCGCCCCCAGCTGGGCGTGGATGACCATGGCCGAGCCCAGGCAGGGCGCCAGCGCCATCACCCCTGGGAACGCGGTGTCGCGATTGAAGCCCAGGACACCGGCGGCGATCAGCGCCAGGCCGGCGAGCGCCAGGACCTCTCGATGGATGTCGCGTCTGACATGCGGGATCAGCCCCACAGCCAGCGCCGAGCCCGTCAGGAACTCCCAGCAGCGCGACGCCGGCAGGTAGAACGCCGCCGTCGAGACCGACGCGAGGCTGAGCCTGCCGTGCATGAGGGTTCTGATGTCGAAATAGGTCTCGACGACGCCGAAAATCAGCGACGCGGCGAAGAGGGTCGAGATGATGGCGCCCCACGACAGCCGCGACAGCCGGCGCGCAACGAAGAAGAGTATCGGAAGGACGATATAGAACTGCTCTTCGACGCCGAGCGACCAGGTGTGCAGTAAAGGGACCAGGTCGGCGCTGATGTCGAAGTAGCCGCTGTGCTTGTAGAAGTAGACGTTCGACAGCGAGAGCGCGGCTGCGGCGGCGCTCTGGGTGAACTGCGTGTAGAACGATGGGATCAGGAAGAGGTAGCCAAGGGCCGAACTGATGAACAGCATCACAAACAGCGCTGGAATGATGCGCCGCACGCGGCGCTCGTAGAACCCGACGATGGTGAAGGATCCGGCGTCCATCTCGCGCGCCAGGATCTGAGTGATCAGGTATCCCGACAGCACGAAGAAGATGTCGACGCCGACGAATCCCCCATCGAAGCACGGCGCGCCGACGTGAAACAGGATCACTGCCAGGACGGCGATTGCCCGCAGGCCATCGATGTCGGGGCGATACTGCTGCGCAGGCGTCGCCTGAGGCGGCGCGGAGGTTGCCCCCTGCATGCGACTGTCCTCAGAGAATTGCCGGCCCCGAAGTCCTGTTAGGAGCCCGACCTATACCCGAGTCAACAGCTTCCGGCAGGCTTCATGCCAACAATGTCGACGATGAACCGTCGCGCTTGATCGTCGCGGACTGCGGCGCGGCCGGGGTCAGAGTATCGGTGCGACCGCCGCTCCGATAGAACGAGAGCCGGCCGTGTGGAGGGCGCGCGGATGAAACTGACATCGCATCGGCGCCGCGTGCGGGGAAGGACGGCCGCTTGGCTTGTCCTTGCGGCGCTGACGTTGCCGCAGATGTCGGCGCTGGCGCAGACGGCCCGGCTGCTTTCGCCGGGGCAGGCGGCCAGGATCGTGGCGCTGGTTGAATGGAAGGGCGTCGCCGTCGCCCTCTATCCGGGCGTGCGACTGTCGCTAGGGATGAACGTCTCCGGGCCCGATCTCAAGCAGCTGACGGTGGTGCAACACAGCGCGGGCGTAACCCACGGCATCCAGGTGCTGCCGGACTTCGGGGGCTACGTACTGATCCGGAGGGGCCGTGATGACCACAGCGACGTCTTCCGGGTGGATGAGGACCTGCAGGAGCGCGGCTCGGTGCGCACCAGCAACGTCGGCGACACCTCTGCAATCCCGTCGAACGGCGATGCGGGCGAGCTGCGGGCGGAACTGCTGTTCTGGTCGATGGCGGCGGACACGCTGCCGCTGCCACCGAACGCGGCGCAGCCGGCGCCGGAGCGCGTGGCGAGCAGCGGTGTCAGCGACCGGCCGGTCGCGGCGGGTTCGTTCGCCGTGCAGCTTGGGGCGTTTGGCGCCGAGGCGGCGGCTCGCGGTCGGTTGCGGCAGGTCGGGCCGCTGCCGGCGGGCCTCAGCGCCGAGGTCGACAAGCCGCAGGGCCCTGGCGCGCGATTTTACCGCGCCACGGTGACCGGTTTCGCCACGCACGAGCAAGGCGAAGCCTTCTGCACGGCGCGTGGTATCGCCCCGACCTCTTGCTGGGTGCGGTCGACGCGCTGAGCGAAAACGGCGCGTCCGAGAAATTACCTTCTGCGGTAGATTGACCTCCGACCGCAACCCAGCCAGTTACGGTGAGGCCGCTACAGACAAGTGGCCGACCGTACAGGCAGATGGCAAGCCGTCGTCTCGAAAGACTACTGGTCATTCTGCGGACGGAGCCCCTGTCGGCGCTGCTCTACAATCATTGCCGGGTCACACTGGCGCAGGTGCGTCAGCCTGCGGGCGTCAATCTCGCGTTTTTCTGGACGACGACCCGATATCTCCGGGATTACTTGGGCTATTCGCTCACGCACCGCCAGCGGCGCGATGTCGTCGTTCGGCAGGCCGAGCGCCTACGGCGACTCGAACGATCCTTCTTCGTTGAACTGGAGCGGCCCCGCACGCCGTTGTGGCGGCTGAGCGGCGGGCAGGACTACGCGATCTGGCTGTCGGCCAACCGAGGACACCTGCTGGAGGGCGATTTCGAGCTGGCGTTCCGACTCGACGACGTGACGATCTACACCCTGTGCTTCTCGATCGGACCCAACTTGGCCGATTCAGCTGCGCCGGGCGCGGTGATGCTTGTCGGACGGGTGCAGGGCAAGCGGGGTCGCTTCGACGACATCCGACGTGCGACCAAGGTTCTGCACGACATCTCGCCGCCGGCGCTGCTGATGTCCGCCGCCGAGGGCGTCGCGCTGGCGCTGGAACTCCCGCAAATCTGCGGCGTCGCCGGTTCCGAGCAGCTGGCGCGCCTGGAGCCGGGGCCCGAGCGCTTCGACTACGACGCGTTCTGGGAGAGCCTCTCGGGACGGCGGCTTGGCGGCTGGTACCAGTTCGACGCGCCGTTCCCACACAAGCTGCCGCTGGAGACCGCGCCCCACCATCGGCGCCGGGCGCGGCGAAAGCGACGGTTCCGCGATGTGGTTCGCGAAGCAGTGCGGGACGATTTCGCGGCGCGGTTTGTCCGATGCGACACGTCTCGACCCGCGCCGACAGCCGTGGCCACGATCGGAAACCGCCATTGGGCGCTGCCGGCCGCCGGGCTGGTCACGGCTTTGGCGTTGGCGGTCGTCTATTGGGCTTGGCCGAGAGACCTTGTCCCGGACTGGACACCTTACGGCCGCGTCGACGATGTCGCGGTCGTCGTCGGCTGCGCCGCCATCGCCGCGAAATGTCTGGCGTTGCTCCGCGGCCGGGCGGTGTCGGGCTTCGGCCACCGGGCGACGCCCGCCGAGTAGCGACTCTGGCCGCTTCAACCGCTCATCGCAGGACGCCGCGCCGGTTGAGATCCCTGGTGGGTGCAGCAGGGCTCGAACCTGCGACCCGCTGATTAAGAGTCAGCTGCTCTACCTACTGAGCTATGCACCCGGCCGGGGATCGCGAGGGTCGGCGGGCCGGCCTCGCGAGGGCGCGGAACATACTCAAATCTCGTGGCGGCGCAAGGCGAGGCGCTGCCGGCCCGCCCGCGACCAACTTGCCGTATCGCCTGCGCCCAGTGGTTCGTCTAAGCAAGAGCCAGGGCGGCGTCGGCATGAGGAGCGCGGGTGGCCAGGCGGGACATCACGGGCGCGGTCGATTTCGCCTACCTGGAAGGCTTCGCCGCCGGCGACGAGGCGGTGGTCGACGAGGTGCTGGCGCTGTTCCGCGAGCAGGCGGCGATCTGGAGCGCCATGCTCAGCCCCGAGCACGACGGCTGGCGCGATGCGGTGCACACCATCAAGGGCGCGGCGCGGGGCGTGGGCGCTTTCGCGCTGGGCGACGCTTGCGAAGCCTGCGAGGCGGCTGGACCAGGGGCGCTGCCACGGGTGCTGGACGCGATGCAGGTGGCGCTGGCCGACATCGCCGCCTATGCCCACGAGCGGGCGCTGGTCTCTCTCAAAACACCGAACCAGCCGGGGCGCGGCGGTTGACGCGGGTCTTGCTGGTCAAGACCTCGTCTCTGGGCGACGTGATTCACTGCCTGCCGGCGGTGAGCGACATCGTGCGCAACACCCCGGACGTAAAGCTGCACTGGCTGGTGGAAGCCCCGTTCGCCGAGATCTGCGCCCTGCACCCCGGCGTGAGCCGGGTGATCCCGATGCGGCTGCGGCAATGGCGAAAGGCGCCGTTCGCCGAGGGCACGCGGACCGAAGTGACTGCGTTCGTGAAGGAGATCAGGCGCGCTCGCTACGACCGGGTGATCGACGCGCAGGGGCTGATCCGCACCGCCGCGCTGGCTCACCTCGCCCGTGGCCCGATCTGCGGCTACGACGCGGCCAGTGTGCGCGAGCCGCCGGCGGCAATGCTCTACGCCCGCCGCTACCCGGTCAGCGTCACCATCCATGCGGTGGAGCGGATGCGCAGTCTGGCGGCCCAGTCGCTGGGCTACGCGCTGCCCGACGAGCTGGACTACGGCGTCGACGTCGAGCCCGGCGAGCGGCCGTGGCCGGCGGCCGACCGCTACATCGTCGGCCTGCACGCCACCGCCCGGCCGGACAAGCGGTGGCCGGAAGCGGCCTGGGTGGAGCTCGCCCAGCGGGCGGCGGCGCAGGGCCTGGCCGTGGTGCTGCCCTGGGGCGATGAGCCGGAGCGGGCGCGCAGCGAGCGGATCGCCGCCGCTGCGCCCAACGCGATCATGCCGCCGAAGCTGGGCTTCGGCGAGATGGCGCGGCTGCTGGCGGGGGCCGCGGCGGTGGTGGGGGTCGACACCGGCCTGACTCACTTGGCCTCCGCTGTGGGCGCGCCGGTGGTGGCGATCTACGCGGCCAGCTGGTCGGAGTTCAACGGCGTCGTGGGGCCGGCGTTCGTCGCCAATCTGGGCGGACCAGGCGCGGCGCCCAGCGTCGATGAGGTGTGGGAGAGCACGCAGCGGGCGCTCAGCAGCGGCCGCCGCACTGGGCCCTGGCGCGCCCCGCCGGCGCCGACGGAGGCCGCCATCGCCGGGCGCCGCCGCTTCCGCCCGTCAAATTCCCGCGCCGTTGTCCATCGCAGCTAGCCCGGCTTCGTGCGCCGCCGCCTCGGCGCTGATCCAGCCGACGAAAGCCTTCACCTGCGGCAGCCGCCCCTTCGCCTTGGGGTGGACGAGGTAGTAGGCGAAGTCGACCGCGGTCGCGATCTGCAGCGGCGCCACCAGCCGCCCGGCGTCGAGGTCGTCCTGCGCCAGCATGCGCTTGGCCAGCGCCACGCCACGGCCGGACGCCGCCGCCTCGATCACCATGGCGCTCTGGTTGAAGCGGGGGCCGCGCGTGCCGTCGACGCCGCGCACCTGGCGGGCCGCCAGCCACATCGACCAGTCCGGGCAGCTCTCGTCGGCGCTGGGCGAGCCGTCGTGCAGCAGGGTGTGGTGGGCCAGATCGGCTGGCCGTTCCAGCGGCGTCTCGGCCAGCAGCGCCGGGCTCGCCACCGGGATCACCGTCTCGCTCATCAGCCGCTGGATCTCCAGGCCGGCGTAGCGGCCGGAGCCGTAGCGGATGGCGAGATCGACCTCGCCGGCGGCGAAATCGACGATGTCCATGTCGGCGCTGAGCCAGACGTCCACCTGCGGATAGGCCTCCTCGAAGCGCTTCAGGCGCGGCATCAGCCACTTGGCGGCGAACGATGGCGGGGCGGTGAGGGTCAGGCGCCGGCCGTCCACGGCGGCGGTGAGCAGCGAAGCGGCCTCGGCCAGCCGGTCGAAGGCTTCGCGCAAGGCGGGGAGGGCGGTCTGCGCCGCGTCGGTGAGCAAGAGACCCTTCGGCGTGCGCTTGAAAAGGGCGACGCCGACATAGTCTTCCAGGTTCTGGATCTGCTGTGAGACCGCTCCAGGCGTCACCGAAAGCTCGTCCGCGGCGCGGCTAAAATTCAAATGGCGGGCGGCAGCCTCGAAGGCCCGCAATGCGTTCAACGGTGGTAGTCGCCGCCGCGTCTCCATGAGATTTCCTGAATCCCCCCCTCAGAAGTCTTCGGTTGCGAAATGGGACCTGCACCGCCACTTTGCAATCACCCGGAAGCGCATCGGCCCTTTCGCTGACGGGTGTCAGCGGGGCGGACCG
>DASXZG010000026.1:0-48209 GCA_036502045.1 Caulobacteraceae bacterium
GCCGCAGCCGTGGCGGTCGGGCAGGCCGTTGGCTACCGCAACGCCGGCACCATCGAGTGCCTGGTCTTCGAGCACGACGGCGTCCAGGACTTCGCGTTCCTGGAGATGAACACCCGCCTGCAGGTCGAGCATCCGGTGACAGAGCTGATCACCGGCGTCGACCTTGTCGAGCAGATGATCCGCGTGGCGGCCGGCGAGCCGCTGGCGTTCGGCCAGGACGACATCGGCATCAAGGGCTGGGCGATCGAGAGCCGGCTCTACGCCGAAGACCCCTATCGCGGCTTCCTGCCCTCGATCGGTCGGCTGGTGCGCTACAGCGCGCCGGCGGACGGCGAGCGGGGCGGCGGGGTGGTGCGCACCGATAGCGGCGTGCGCGAAGGCGACGAGATCTCGATGTTCTACGACCCGATGATCGCCAAGCTGGCGACCTGGGGGCCGGACCGCGCCGCCGCCACCGACGCCATGGCCGTGGCGCTGGAGAGCCTGCACATCGAAGGGCTCGGCCACAACGCCGCCTTCCTGTCGGCGGTGATGGACCAGGACCGGTTCAAGTCCGGCGTGCTCTCCACCGGCTACATCGCCGAGGAGTTCCCCGACGGCTTCCACGGCCTGGCGCCCACGCCTCGCCAGCTGGACATCATGACGGTGACCGCCGCGGCGATGCACCGGTTGCAGACTCGTCGCAACGGCGTCGCTCACCCAGTGCTCAAGGCGGCGCGGCCGCGCGACGAGTGGGTGGTGGTGCTGGGGACCGAGAAGCGCCGCGTGCGGCTGGTGGAAGAGGGCGCGGCCCTGGAAGTGGACCTGCTGGACGAGCGCCGGGCGCTGCACCTGACGGCGCACGACTGGCGCCCGGGCCAGCGGCTGTTCTCCGGCGTGCTCGACGGCGCAACCTTCAGCGCCGAGGTGGCGCCGGCGGCCGAGGGCTTCACGATCCGCCACCGCGCCGCCTCGCGCCACGTCTTGGTGCTGACGCCGGTCTCCGCCGACCTGCACGAGCGGTTGCCGCCGAAGAAGGCCGCCGACACCTCCAAGATGGTGCTCTCGCCGATGCCGGGCCTGGTGGTGGCGGTTGAGGTTGGCGCCGGCGAGGAAGTGAAGGCCGGCCAGACCCTGCTGATTCTCGAAGCGATGAAGATGCAGAACATCATCCGCGCCGAGCGCGATGGGGTGCTGAAGGCGGTGAACGCCAAGGCCGGCGACAGCGTCGGCGCCGACGAACTGCTGGCCGAGTTCGCCTAGGCCGCCAGCGCGCCTCTCACGAGACGATCGGCGGACTCGCAAACGCGCTGGCGGCCTGCGCAGGGGCGGGCGCGCCAGCGACTGGCGGGCCGCCCGTGACCATCATCTCCATCGTCAACTTCTGACGCAGTGCGTCGCGCTTCTGACGCAGCATGTCCGGGATGAGGAACGCGTCGACGATCAGCCACACGCCGTTGATGACAAGACCGATGATGATCCAACCCAGGAACAGGCTGATGAGCAACTGGGCGACGGCGCTCCCGGTCCTGCCAAGGTAGAATCGGTGCGCGCCGAGCAAGCCCAGGAAGAACCAGAGCAGGTAGGCGACGCCGGTGCTGGGGCCGTCGTTGGTGACGCGCTGCTCGATGAGCATCAGCTGCGTGGCGTCGAGCGCCATCCGTCCCCCCTCGATCGCGCACCGAACCGCGGTGCAAGCTCGGCCGGAGGGTCAATCTATGCGCTCGCCGTCGGAACAAAACAAGACCCTGCAAAAAACGGGTGCTGTCCTAGTTAGGCCGCCAGTGTCCTAGGTTGGGGACGAGGTGTCCTAGTTAGTCTTCGTCGAAGGTGACGCCGTTCGCCTTGAGATGGTCGCGCAAAGCTTGGCGCTGCTCATCGGACACGCTTGGCACCGGGATCGGCCCGACAACGGCCTCCAGCTCGTCGAACACCATCGTAAGGGTGGCGTAGATCGTCTTTAGCTGCCGCCATGTTACGAAAATCTCGACCTCTTGGACAATTTCAGGGTTCCCGTCGAAGCCCATCCCGGCCTGAGAGTTGGAGAACAACAAGGCGACTTCGCCCCGGCCGATCCGGTACTGCCAGACGTTGCTAAACAGGGAGCGGTATTCCTCCGAGCGCTTCCATTGTCTTTCCGGCGCCGGCGCCGGCGTCTCTGCGGTGGCCATCTGTCATCAACTCCGAGGTGTCCAGTGGGGACTGACTTAGCGTCTCTGCGGACGGAGGGCTTTCCGGGGACAGCGCGGGCGCATCGTCGGACGGTTCATCCGAGAGCGACGGCCCGAGTGGGGGCGCTTTGTCGGCACCTTCTCTGATCCGAGCTACCTCAATGTAGCCGCGCGGCGCCATGGCGCTATCTGAGTAGTCAGCGGTCAGTCTGAGAAATGTGGGATAGTCCACGAAGCGCGCCACAACCGCGATGTCCAGCTTCTTCGCGATATCCAGAAGCGTCTGAAGGTTGACGGCGTGTTCGTGCTCGTTCTCCAGGCGGGAGACCACGTTTTGAGGCTTCCCAATGCGTCGGCCAAACTCAGCTTGAGTTTGATCCCCCCGCAAGGCGCGGATTTGCATCGCGAGAAAGGTCTTTAGCTGGGTCTCGAAGAACGAGTCCCGGTATCCCTTGTCTTTGAAGAGAGAAACATCCCTCTTCGCCTTAGGTCTTACATTCGCGGGAGAGGCCATGATTCCGTTCCACCTTTTCCCTTCTGGCGTTCGCTTCCGGGCAAGACCTTGAATAATCCGGGTCGTCATCCTTTTTAAAACCGTAGAGCAAGGTAACGGTGTTTGGCTCGGGGCCCAGATACCCAAGAATGCGGTAGTGAACTCCGTCTGCTACGAAGCGAATCCTTATTAGGCCAGCGCAGACCGCTTGGCCGCCGCGCAGACCCATCTCCATGATCTGAGTGGCGCGCCAAAAGTTCCTGCGTGTCTGCCTAAGGGCTTCCACGGCCGCGTCTCTCGCGCCCCGGATAGCCCCCCTCGAACCCTCAGGCTGGCCGCGGCACCAAACGTCGATGGCGTCCGCGCCATCGTCCAAGTGGTAGCAGCGAAAGGAGAAGAAGTCATTACTTTTTTGCGATATCGCGCCCAATCGTCGCTTGACCCCATATCGCAAAAATGGAATAAATTAGGACACCGCCAATGAAAAGGCCCGCTCTCGCGGCAACGAAAGCGGGCCCTGGAATTGATCGGCGGGGCTAGCAGGTTGCCGGGACAGCGCCTTACCAACGTCACCCGGTGGGTTCGACCCCCACTAGCTCCACCAGTCGGGCCGAAGGCGGCGGCAACCGCCAACGGCCCTAAGTCCAACCTCCCGGGATAGGCCCCAGGCGAATGAACCTTCCGACGAATATGACGCTGGAAGGCGCGGGACACAACCCGCACGCTCAAGCTCGTTCCGGGGCCAATCAGGGATAGGCCCCATGGCAAACAACCTTCCTTTCGACCGGCAAGTCGAAATCATCGCCGCTCTCACCGAGGGCGTCAGCATCCGCGCTACCGAACGCCTGACGGGCGTTCACCGCGACACGATTATGCGGCTCGGCGTCCGCGTCGGCTTCGGGTGCGCGGCCATCCACGACGCGCTCATGCAGAACCTGGCCGTCGCGCGGATCGAGTTGGACGAGGCGTGGTCATTCGTCGGCAAGAAGCAAAAGCAGGTCACCGCTGCGGATAGCGCGGACAAAGGCGACCAGTACGTGTTCATCGCCCTTGCCGGTGCCGCGAAGGCCATTCTCAGCTATCGCGTCGGCAAGCGGACGGCGGTGAACACCCGTGCCTTTCTCATGGACGTGCGCGACCGTGTGCTTGGTGCGCCGGAGATTTCGTCGGACGGCTTCCAAGCCTACCCGGTAGCCGTTGACGAGGCTTTCGGATTGGACTGCACCTTCGGCACTATCGAGAAGCACTACAGCGCCCCGCAGGCCGTAGAGGCCGCCCGGCGCTATTCCCCCGCAGAGGTAATCTCGATCACGACCCGAGCCGTAGTCGGGCGTCCGGCCAATATCAGCACCAGCTACGTCGAACGCCAAAATCTGAGCCTGCGCATGGCCCAGCGGCGTTTCACACGCCTCACGAATGCATTTTCGAAGAAGCTGGAGAACCATTGCGCCGCCGTCGCTCTATACGCGGCGCACTACAACCTTTGCCGTGTTCACGAAGCCCTGCGGGTCACGCCCGCCATGCAGCTTGGCGTGACTGACCATGTTTGGTCCGTGCGCGAACTGGTCGATGCGGCGTTGAACGGAACGCTCGCAGGCACTCGCGCGGCTGCCTGACGGTGGACTGTCCTAAGTTGGATGCGCGAGTGTCCTACTTAGGACAGCACCAAAAAACGCTGCGGGCTTCCGCCGTGCGCAACGCGGCCTTAACATCCAAGGCTCGGAGGAGGGCCCCTTGGACGGATCGATCGCCTGGACGGATCTGTTCTGGTCGGCGGGCGGGCGCCTGGCGCGCACGCCGTTCCTGATCGGCGCGGCGGCGCTGATCGCCATCGCGGCGATCTACGAAGCCTGGGTGTGGGACCCGACGCTGCATTGGCTCACCGGCTGGTTCGTCTATCCGGCGCTGCTGTTTTCCGGCGCCTGCGTGCTCTCCAAGCGGCTGCACGACCGTGGACGCTCGGGCTGGTGGGCGGCGCTGATCCTCTTCGCGCTGGTGGCGGTCTGGCCGCACGCGCACGGCTTCGGCGGTCTCGTGTTCTCGCTGATCCTGATCTGGGCGGCGATCGAACTTGGCGTCATGCACGGCGAGGACGGCGCCAACCGCTTCGGCCCCAGCCCCCTCGCGCACGCCGTCGCGGCCTAAGCGGGCGTCACGCTCGCCAGCACCAGGTCGCGGACCTGATGCAGATCGGCGGCGACGAGGGCGCAGAGGGCGCGAATCTCCTCAGTTGGCGCCATTAGATCGGGCACCATGACCGTCATCGCGCCGGACGCCGCCGCGGCGCGAACGCCGATGTGCGAGTCCTCCAGGGCCAGACAGAGCCGCGGTTCGACTCCGAGGCGTTCGGCGGCCCTCAGGAACGGGTCCGGCGCCGGTTTGCCAGTCTCGTAGTCGCCGCGGCAGACGAGTTCGTCGAAGCGATGCGCCAGCGCGTGCGCGGTCAGGTGTCGCTCGACCGTCGTTCGCGACGAAGAGGTGGCGATGGCGCGCGGCAGTCCCAACTGGTCGAGAGTGTCCAGCAACTCCAGCGCGCCTGGCTTCAGCGCCAGCTTGTTTTCCGCCACCAGCCAGAAATGCCGCGTCCACCGCGCGTGGAAGTCGTCGAAAGCGAACTCCTCGCCGAAGTGCGCGAGAAACAAACCACGGGTCTGCGAGCGGCGCACGCCGATCGACTGCCTGTAGATTTCGTCCGGAATCTCCCGCCCAGCCTCCGCGGCCGCGGCGAGCAGGCCCTCCTGCCAGAGCGCTTCGGTGTCGAACAGCAGCCCGTCCATGTCGAAGATCACCGCGACTGGGCGATGTGGCAGGGTCACGCTGCGCCTCCTCCGAGTTGGCGTCTCTGAATCAAGGCAGCTCCGGTCAATCCGCTCTTCCCCGCGGAAGCGGGAACCCAGGCGTTTTATCGTCGAGCACGGCGCTTTTCAGAAAAAGCCTGGGCCCCCGCTTTCGCGGGGGAGAGCGGGGAAGGGGAGCGGGTTGGGCGCTAGCTCTTCGCCTTCTTCGCCGGCGCTTTCTTCTTCGCGGCCGGTTTCCTGGCGGTCTTGGCCTTCCCAGCCGACGCCTTTGCCGGCGCCGCGCTGCGGACCGGGCGCTTGCCCTTGCTTGGCCCCTTGGCCTCGCGCTCGGCGAGCAGCTTCACGGCCTCGTCCATGGTCAGCGCTTCGGGATTGGCGCCCTTCGGCACGTTGGCGTTGGTGGCGCCGTGCTTGATGTAGGGGCCATAGCGGCCGGCCAGCACCCGCACCGGCTCGCCGTCGCGGGGGTGAGCCCCCAGCTCCTTCAGCGCCGTGGCCCCGCCAGCGCCGCCGCGGCGCGGACCGCCGGCGCGCTTCTCCGCCAGCACTGTCACCGCCCGGTTGAGGCCGATATCGAACACTTCTTCGGTGGTCGGCAGGTTGGCGTAGAGCTTGTCGTGCTGGACGTAGGGGCCATAGCGGCCGATGCCGGCCATGATGGTTTTGCCGTCCTCCGGGTGGGCGCCCACCTCGCGCGGCAGCCGCAGCAACCGGATCGCCTTGTCGAGGTCGACGGCGGCCGGCGGCCAGTCCTTCGGCAGGCTGGCGCGCTTGGGCGTCTCGCCGCCCTGATCCTCGACGTAAGGGCCGAAACGGCCGGCCTTGAGCCAGATGGTGTGGCCGTTGGCCGGATCGACGCCCAGCTCGCGGTCACCGCCGGCTTCGCCATCTTCGCCGCCCTCCTGAGCGATGGGGCGGGTGTAGCGGCATTCCGGATAGTTCGAGCAACCGACGAAGGCGCCGTAACGGCCGGTCTTCAATGACAGCCGCCCCGTGCCGCAGGTGGGGCAGGCGCGCGGATCGGCGCCGTCGCCTTTGTCGGGGAAGATGTGCGGGCCCAACGCTTCGTTCAGGGCCTCGATCACCTGGCCCATGCGCAACTCGCCGATCTCGCCGACGGCGCCGTGGAAGGCCTGCCAGAACTCGCGCAGCAGCGCCTTCCAGTCGAGCTCGCCGGCGCTCACCAGGTCGAGCTTTTCCTCCAGCCCGGCGGTGAAGTCGTACTCGACATAGCGGCGGAAGAACTGCTCCAGGAAAGCCGTGACCAGCCGCCCCTTGTCCTCCGGCACGAAGCGGCCCTTGTCCATGCGCACGTAAGTGCGGTCGCGTAGCACGGTGAGGATCGAGGCGTAGGTGGAGGGCCGGCCGATGCCGAGCTCTTCCATGCGCTTCACCAGCGAGGCTTCCGAGTAGCGCGGCGGCGGCTCGGTGAAGTGCTGATCGGCGCGCACGGCCTTGGTCTCAGCGACGTCGCCTTCGCTCACGGCGGGCAGGCGGCCGGCGAACTGCCGCTCGTCGCTATCGGCGTCGGCGGCCGAGTTGTTGTCCGGATCGTCGCGGCCTTCTTCGTAGACCCGCAGGTAGCCGTCGAAGAGCACCACCTGGCCGGTGGCGCGCAGGCCGGTCTGGCCGTCGGCGCTGTCGATGTCGATGGTGGTGCGCTCGATGCGCGCGCCTTCCATCTGCGAGGCGATCATCCGCTTCCAGATCAGCTCGTAGAGGCGTCCGAGGTCGGGCTCGAGCCGCAGCGAGCCGGGGTTGCGGCCCAGGCTGGTCGGGCGGATCGCCTCGTGGGCTTCCTGGGCGTTTTTGGCCTTCACGCGATAGTAGCGGGTCTCGGCCGGCACGTAGGGCGCGCCATAGATGCCGGCGATCACCTCGCGGGCCTCGACAAGGGCTTCGGGGGCGCTGGCGACGCCGTCGGTGCGCATGTAGGTGATGAGGCCGACGGTCTCGCCGCCGATATCGACGCCTTCGTAGAGCTTCTGCGCCGCCTGCATGGTGCGCTGGGTTGCGAACCCGAGCTTGCGGGCGGCTTCCTGCTGCAGGGTCGAGGTGGTGAATGGCGGCGGCGGCGTGCGCCGGGCCGGGCGCTTTTCCACCGCCGAAATCTTGAAACTGGCCTGTTCGACGGCGGCTTTGGCGGCGTTGGCCGAGGCCTCGTTGCCGAGATCGAACTTCGTCAGCCGCTTGCCGCGGTGCTTCGCCAGCCGCGCCAGGAAGGGATCGCTGCCCCCGGCGGTGACGTCGGCCTCGACCGTCCAGTATTCCTGGGTCCGGAAGGCCTCGATCTCGATTTCGCGGTCGACGACCAGACGCAGCGCCACCGACTGCACGCGGCCGGCCGAGCGGGCGCCCGGCAGCTTGCGCCACAGCACCGGCGAGAGCGTGAAGCCGACCAGATAGTCCAGCGCGCGGCGGGCGAGGTAGGCCTCCACCAGCTCCATGTCGATGTCGCGCGGGTTCTTCATCGCCTCGGTGACGGCCGCGCGGGTGATGGCGTTGAAGGTGACGCGCTCGACTTTGGCGTCCTTGATGACGCGGCGCTTTTGCAGCACTTCCAGCAGATGCCAGCTGATCGCCTCGCCCTCGCGATCGGGGTCGGTGGCGAGGATGATCTTGTCCGCGCCCTTGGCCGCTTCGGCGATCTCGGAAATGCGCTTGGCCGCCCGCGCGTCCACGTCCCACAGCATGGCGAAGTCCTCGTCGGGCTTCACCGAACCATCCTTGGACGGCAGATCGCGGACGTGACCGTAAGAGGCCAGGACTGTGTAGTCCGAGCCCAGATAGCGATTGATGGTCCTGGCCTTGGCCGGACTCTCGACAACGACGACGTTCTTCAAGGGATGAGAGACTTAAGGTTGTGAGGGCGGCTAACCGCCCGTTGTTCTGGGAACTTCAAAGCGGGCGGAAAGTGGGGGTGGCAGGTGGGCTCTGTCAACGGCGCGCCTTCGACTTCCGGGAACGCTGGCCCTTTCGCGGCATCTAACAGGCAGCGGTCGAGAGCGGCCGCTCTGCGCCGGCGCGGCGTTCCGCACCGGCTGAAAGAGAGGGAAGTCATGTTCAGGAAGCTGTCGATCGCCGCCGCCTTGGCCGCTGCAAGCGTGGGCGTCGCGTTCGCCCAGCCCGCGGCCGCGCCGCCCAACGACGCGCAGATCGCCCATATCGCCTACACCGCCGGCGTCATCGACATCGCCGCTGCCAACCAGGCGCTGCAGAAGTCGACAAATCCGCAGGTGCGCGCCTTCGCCGAGGAGATGGTCCGCGACCACAAGGCGGTCAACGACAAGGCGCTGGCCCTTGTGCAGCAGCTGCACGTCACCCCGCAGGACAACCCGACCAGCCAGGCGCTGACCGCCGCGGCCAACCAGAAGCTCGCAGCTGACGCCAGCCTTACCGGCCATGCCTACGATGTCGCATACGTCGAGAACGAGGTCGCCTATCACAAGACCGTCAATGGCGCGCTGGCGTCGACGCTGATCCCCGACGCGCAGAACGCCCAGCTGAAGGCGCTTCTGCAGACCGGCCTGAAGCTGTTCCAGATGCACCAGGCGCATGCCGAGCAACTGGCGGCGAGCCTGAAGTAGGCGCATGCGGTCCCTCTGGCTCACCGCTGTCCTGGCGGCGGTGTCGGCGCTCGTCGCCGCCGCGCCGCCGGCGAAAGTCTACCAGGTCGTCATCGACAACCTGGCCTTCGGGCCGGCGCCCGCGGTGGTGCATGTCGGCGACACGGTGCGGTGGGTGAACGACGATCTCTTCCTCCACTCGGCGACCGCTTCCGACCACAGCTTCGATCTCACCCTTCAACCCAAAGGCTCAGGGGGCGTGGTGATGAAGCGGGCAGGGGTGATCTCGTACATCTGCCGCTATCATCCGGGCATGAAGGGCCAGATCGTGGTGCGGAAGTGACGCTCGTCGCGTTCGACTATGCGGCGTTGAGCGACGCGGAGCTGGCCGAACTGGTTCGCCGCCGCGACGTCGGCGCGACCCGCCGCCTGCTCACCGCCAACAACCAGCGTCTGTTCCGCGCCGCCTGGAGCATCCTCCTGGACAAGAGCGAGGCCGAAGAGGCGGTGCAGGAAGCTTACATGAAGGCGATCGCCGCGTTGCCCGGGTTTCGCGGCGAGGCCTCGCTGTCGACCTGGCTGACGCGGATCGTCGTCAACGAGGCGCTGGAGCGCAAGCGCCGTCGCACCCGTCGCACCCGCCAGTTGGAGGCCGAGGGCGTGACGTTCATCGACGGGTATCGAGAGGCGCTGATGCGCGGTTCCACGCCGGCCGACCCCTCGCCGGAGCAGGCGATCATGCGGGCCGAGCTGGCGCGGGTGCTGGAGCGGGCCATTGCCCTGTTGCCAGCGCCATTCCGGGCAACGTTCGTGCTGCGCGAGATCGAGGGGCTCAGCGTGCCGGACGTCGCGGCGGCGCTGACCATCACCGAGGCCACTGTGCGCACCCGCCTGCACCGGGCCCGGGAGCGGCTGCGAACGGCGCTGGAGCCTGAGCTGACAGGCGTGACGGCGGCGCTGCTGCCGTTCGCGGGCCTCGACTGCGAGGGCCTGACCGCCCGTGTGCTGGCTCGCCTCGGCCTGACCTAACCCCGGCAGGCGAGCCCGCCGGCCTGCAGCTCGGCGCGGCCGGCGAGCGACAGCTCCACCAGCGCGGCGAACACCTGACCGGTTGGCGCCTGGACCAGCCGCGCCAGCTCGTCGACATGGATCGGCGTCGGCGAGAGCAAGGCGGCGACGCGGGTCAGCAGATCGGCGGGGGGCTCGTCCGCGTCCCGCTCGAAGCGCGAAGGCGGCGCACGCACGCCGCCGAGGCTCTCCAGCGTCCGCAGCACGTCCTCGGGCCCTTCGCAGACCGCCGCGCCCTGGCGGATCAGGTCGTTGCAGCCGCGAGCGCGGGGATCCAGCGGCGAACCCGGCACCGCCAGCACTTCGCGCCCCTGTTCGGCCGCCAGCCGCGCGGTGATCAGCGAACCGGACTTCAGCTCCGCCTCGACCACCACCACGGCCAGCGACAGGCCGGAGATCAGCCGGTTGCGGCGCGGGAAGTCCTTGGCCTGCGCCCGCCGGCCGGGCGCGCTCTCCGAGACGATGCAGCCGCGCTCGGCGATGGCGTGGTAGAGCGCCGCGTTCTCCGGCGGATAGATGTCGCCGAGGCCGCCGCCCAGCACAGCCACCGTGCCGCTACCCAGGCTGCCTTCGTGGCCGGCGGCGTCGACGCCCCGCGCCAGGCCGGACACGATGACCAGCCCCGCGGCGCCCAGTTCGGCGGCAAGTCCGCGCGCAAACCTGCAGCCGGCCGCCGACGCGACCCGCGCGCCGACGATGGCGACGGCGCGCCGCTGTAACAGGCTGGCGTCGCCCAAGGCCCACAGCACCGGCGGCGGCGGGTCGATCTCCATCAGCAGCGGTGGGAAGTCGCTTTCGCAGGCGCAGAGCAGCCGCGCGCCTTGCGCCTCGCCCGCCGCCAGTTCCGCCTCGATCTCGGCGACGCTGGGAACGGCTGGCGATGCGGTGCGGCCGGCGCGGCGGGCGATGTCGGGCAGGGCGGCCAGCGCATCGCGGGCGTCGCCGAAGCGGCGGATCAGGTAGGCGAACGAGACGGGGCCGACCGTCTCGGCGCGCGCCAGGCGCAGCCAGGCGAGGCGCTCGCCGTCGCTCAGCCGCGTCACTTGGCCGGCGCCTCGGGCTTCAGCAACTCGGGCGGGTGGTTGTGTCCACGGCCGGAATCGTCGGGCGGCTCGTCCGGCGGGGCGCGTCGCGAGAGATTGATCTTCGATTCCTCGCCCTTCATCAGCCGCTCGATGTTCTCGCGGTGGCGGAGGAACACCAGCACCGCCATGAAGATCGCCAGGTAGAGCTTCGCCTCCGGCGCCTGTCCGGTCAGGAACACGTAGAGCGGCGCCAGCGCCGCCGCCGCCAGCCCCGCCAGCGACGAGAACCTGAACACGTAGGCCACCACCAGCCAGGTCGCGCCCGCCAGCAGGCCTGCCGGCCAGGCGATCGCGATCAGCGTGCCCAGGAAGGTCGCCACGCCTTTGCCGCCACGAAAGCCCAGCCACACCGGGAACAGGTGGCCCAGGAACGCCGCGCCGGCGGCGATGCTGGCGGCTTCCGCCGAATGGAACAGCCAGAACGCCAGCCCCACCGCCACCGCACCCTTGCCGCCGTCGCCGACCAGCGTCAGCGCCGCCAGGTCCCGCCGGCCGGTGCGCAGCACGTTGGTCGCGCCGATGTTGCCCGAGCCCACCTTGCGTAGGTCGCCAGCGCCGCCAAGCCGCGTGGCGATCACTCCGAACGGGATCGAGCCCAGCAGATAGCCACCGAGGGCGCAGGCGGCGTAGGCGACGAGGGTCGGGTCCATCCGGACAGTCTAGGTTGCTGGAATGTTCGCGGCTAGAGCCGGCAACAATATACTTGACTCAGGAGCGTTCCGATTCGAGCCTGTGGCTCGATGGCGGAAGCGCGGTGGCTCTCTGGATCGGACGCACTGGCGCTGATGCGCCATCTAGACGCTTCGGGTGATGCGCAGCAGGAACTAGTCACTCTCTGCGCCGACCGGATCGTACACGCCCAGTGCAATCGCTACGTCCATCACAATCCGGCGTCGCCAGAGTTTGATGTGAATGAAATCGGCCGCTCCGCAATACCCTACACATTTTGGCGAGACGCCACGCTCAATTGCAACTGGTCGAAGGCCGTCTTCTCCATTGAGAACTACGACTCCCTATACGGGACGACGACTAGTCGATTCTACGGGGTGGAATTTCGTGGCGACGAAATCGTCACTTACTTACGCGGCGACGGCGCACAGTTTGACGACCATTGGCCGATCAAGAAAGCGCCACCCGCTATATCAAGTGCGCCCCCTCCGATCCCGAAGGTGACTCGGCACGAAATGACGCTGACCGATTGGGAGCGGTCGCATGGCTACACAGCCAAGGTGCCGACCCCGCCGCGAGTTGAGCCGGGCTCCAGAGTGTCGCTAGGACACCAGTCGTGGCGCCCGACGCCGCTTGCGCCCCCAACGGCAACGAGCCCGGAACACCAAGAACTCTTGGACCTGATAGAGGCAGAGCGGCGCGCGCTTTTAGACGGCCGTCCCAAAGCTTCCCCAGCGAAGCCCAAGCCGAAGCCAAAAGCGTCTCCGGGCAAGCGCGGTCCGCCAGACTTCTCCGCGTTCCAGGCTTGGGTTGACGCGCTGTCATCCCACGACCGGGCGCGCGGCTGGCGCTGGCTCTATCCAGCCGCAAAAGAGCATTTCCACCCGAGACGCGTTCCGAAGGAGTGGGTCCTTGAGTTGGTCAGGGGCCGCGACCGCGGCCGGCCCAAGGGCTCCTGAAAATGTTCCGGAACATTCATTCGGAACATTATCCGGAACATTTATGGCGAGCCGGTCCCTAACGAAAACAACGTACAACAAACATTTTGGCGGGACGTTTTGGCCGCGCCAATATCAATCCATCAACCCCGATGGAGTGCGCCATGTCACCGTGATCCTAACCCCAGATGTGCGAACGCCCCCGCGCTAGCAGGGGCGTTCAAACGTCGCTGGGCCGTGGCCGGATCGACGCCATAGGAAGCGCAAAAGTCCCACGCCACGGCCCTTCGATCAACCTGAATCGAAAGGGCCGACCCGATGAACACACGGGTCAAACTGAGGCGGCATCGCCGCCTCATTCGCTACGCCTTCCGGGTCCGCCGGGGTTACCGGCGTCCGAGAGCGCTTCAGATCAACTAGCTCGGAGGGCGGCCGCGCGGGGTTAACTCGCGCGGCACACTCTTGATTTCGAGCGACACAGCCACGCTTGATTAGGGATTGCCGGTCTACCTATGGTAGGCCGTATACGGGGAATCAGATACCGTTGAGGCGGTTAGGGATGCCGGGTGAACCGCAGAATGATCCAGCGCGGCCAAATCTCGTCTGGGCGCTCAAGCCCGGCACGACCGACGAGTATTGTCGCCTTCTGGCTCACCCCAACACCGTTCAACGATGGGTAGCCATGCGCGCCACCGCTAAAGTCGGTGAGTTCGCGGGGATCGTCCACGGTCGCTTTGACGGTGAACCCTCTCTAGTTGGGACGAGGGGACTCACCCGACCTGATGCAATCTTTGCTGGGTTGAAGCGGCCGCTTCACGACGGCGATGATGAGTTCGGCTCTGAGACCGTCGTATACGTGACAAACCCGCCCGGCAGTTACGACTTTAGGCGGACGCGAAGCGGTGATACCCTGATCGCCGTTGAGAAGCCGATCCAGTCGGTTTTCACGACATTCGTATCGTTCGAGCCTCGCGTCGTCGCCGCCGCGACTCGAACGATGCCAACACCAGTCGCCGAAGAAGTGGCCGGCGTGGTTCGTTTTTGGGAATGGACGGAAAGTTCCCCAAACGAACCGCACCTCCCCGCCGATTCGGCACAACGATATGAGAGGCGCATTTACCCATGACCGGACTTCTGGAGACGTCAGGAGTCGAAGCCGATGCCTGGCCGAACTCGTTCCAAAAGGCGACGAGCTACTTCGCCGCCATGGATAGCCTGATCTACCTCAAGCAGAACGTGTCGTACCGAGCAGTACGCCTCTCGCCATTCGTGACGGTGTTACTGCATCCAAAGGATGACAGGGCAATCGGCATCAAGATCAAGGGCATGCGCCATCTCATGGAACGCGCTCGGGCGACGCTCGCGTCCGCTAACATCACGCTGACTGATTCCGATGTTCTCCAGGTTATGACGATTCTGGAGACCGCGATTACCGCGAACGGCGACGCGTGGATTGAGAAGGCTGACGACGAGAGAAAGCAGAAGCTCGCTGCGGCCGCCAAAAAGCTAGCGCGAGAGGCGGGCTCCGTCCCTGCGGCCGAGTTCCTAGTCGCCGCATAGTTCGCTCCGAGCTGCCGCGCTTAGCTAGGTCGACGCTGAGATTTTCGGCGCTCTGCTTCTGCCAATTCCTCGCGCGTCACACCGATGAGGCGTCTAGTTAGGTTCTTGAACCGCTCCAGTGACGGCTTGCTTTCGCCGCTGCCCGCGCCCTTGGCGGGATTTTCAGACGGCTCCTTGGGCTCCGCCATGGCCGGTCAATTCCCGATACGTCAGCCGCTTGCCGACTACGGAGCCTAGCACCTTCACGAAACGACCGTATTCACGGTCCTTGCACTCGTTGAAGCGGAAAACTTGCTCAGCGACATAGGCGCCAAGATGGAACGGCTCCACGCTCACGTACGTGCCCTTGAGGCCACGCTTCAAGAGGCTCCAGAAGTTCTCAATCCCGTTCGTATGAACGTTGCCGCGAACGTACTCCATGGCGTGATTGACTGTCTCATGGGCGTATTCGGCGCCAAGGCGCGATAGCCGTGGGCTGAGTCGGTGTGGAGCGTCGCGCCCGGCGTCACCGTCTCGCGCACCACGCGGTGAAGGTTCTTGGCGTTGGTGTCGCGGATCGGCAGCGCCCGCACGCGGCTAGCGGCCCGCTCGCCTTGGCGCTCCAGTACGCCCATGACGATGGACTTTTCGTAGTGATAGGCGGCGGTCCGGTGCTTCTCGCGGCGGTCCTTGTGCATCGCAGACGGCTTCGGGCCGATGAACGTTTCGTCCGCTTCCGTGATCCCGTCGAACTTATCGAAGCCGCCGATCTCCATGGCGAGCCTGATACGGTGCAGCATGTGCCACGCGCTCTTTTGGGTGACACCGATGGCGCGGGCCAGCTCGTAGCTCGAAATGCCGTTCTTGCAGTTGGCGATGGACCACACAGCAACGAACCACTTGTCGAGCGGAAGTCCGCTGTCTTCGAAGATGGTCCCGACCTTCGCCGAGAATTGCTTGCGGGGGTGCTTTTCTTTGCACTCCCATAGCTTCCGCGTCGCGATGAAACGCACGTCGGTACGGCCGCAAGTCGGGCAGTGAACGCCGTTGGGCCAGCGCAGCGAGACCATCGTCTCAAGGGTGCGGTCCTCGTCCGCGAAGTACCGGACGGCCTCCATCAGAGTGCGGGGTTCGTTCGTCATGGCGGCAAACTAACGCCGGGCACTTACTGAGTCAAGTATATTAGTGCCCTAGAGCCTGAAACGCGCGCTCGACATCGCCGGCCAGCGCGGGAACGTCCACGGGCCGCATGACATCGACTTCGATCACTGGGAACAGGGCGATCGGCCCTTCGAACTCGGCGGCGAAGGCGTCGGTGTCGGATGGCTCGATCCGCGGGTTGTGCATGCCGTGCCGGGCCGGGGTGGCGCCGCGGGCGTTATAGCGGGCGATCGCCTCACCGGCCGCGCAGCGGCAGTGCACTTCCACAATGGCAGCGTCCAGCGCCTGCAGCTTGGCGCGCTCGTAGTCGCTGCGGGGTCGGAAGTTGTTCTCCAGCACGGCCTGGGGAAACGTCGCCGCGAGGCGCCAGATGACCTCGGTCGCCGCGCCGCCCAGCCGCCGCGTCCAGGCGAGGTGGTCCAGGTTCTCCGGCGCCGGCAGGTGCTCGAACAGCGTCTCCTTCAGATCGTCCTTGCAGACCAGCGGGAAGCCCAGCGCCGCCGCCAGCGGCCTCGCCAGCGTGGTCTTGCCGGCGCCCGGCATGCCAGAAACGAGAACGAGGCGGCGCGAGTGCAAGGACATGACCGCAGTCTAGGTTGGGTGACTGACGTCGTAACCCCTCATCCTCCCAACCGCTTCGCGGTCGGGCCCCTCTTTCTCCCTCCGGAGGGAGAAGTGGATTCGAAGCGGCTCGCTCGTCTACCTCTCCCGGAGGGGAGAGGGAGGGGCCCGCGATGCGCAGCATCGTGGGAAGGTGAGGGGTGAAGGCGCCGACCGATGACTCTCAGTGCGCCAGGCAGAGCCAGCTGTCGTGGGCGGCGAGCTTGCCGGCCGCGTCGAAGCGCCACCACTCGCCCGCGCAAGCCTTCGGCAGCGGCGCGTCCGAGCGGCAGAGCAAGGTCTCGCCGTCCAGAGCGAACCAGGTCTCGGCGACCCAATGCTGCGGGACGGAGAAGTTCGGCTTGGCGTCCGCCAGAGCGCTCATCTCGCCGGCGCTTGTTGGCGGCGCCGTGGTCGTCCAGGCGCGCTTGTCCTCGATGTCGCAGTCGCCGCGAGAATTGGGGGTCGGCTTGGCTGCCGCGCCCGCTGCAGCCAGCGCCAACGTCAGCGCGACGAGGACAGCCGGCTTCACGCCGCCTCGTGGACCACGCGCCCATCCACCAGCGTCATCCGCACCAGGCCTTGCAGCCGGCGGCCGTCGAAGGCGGAGTTCTTTGATTTCGAGGTCAGCTTCTCGGCGTCGATCACGCGCGGCGCGTTGATGTCGCACAGCACCAGGTCGGCCGGCGCGCCCACCGCCAGTCGCCCGGCGGCCAAACCGATGGCGTTCGCCGGCGCCAGCGTGACCGCGCGGATCAGGTCGATCAGCGGCGCCCCGCCGTCGTGGTGCAGGCTCAGCATGGCAGGCAGCAGCGTCTCCAGGCCGATGGAGCCGGGCGCGGCTTCCTCGAACGGCAACCGCTTGTCCTCCGCCGGCGCTGGCGCGTGGGCCGAGACCACGATGTCCACCAGCCCCGAGGCCAGCGCGCCAATCAGCGCCTGTCGGTCGTCCTCGCTGCGCAGCGGCGGCTCCAGCTTCCAGAACGTGCGGTAGTCGCCGATGTCGAGCTCGTTGAAGGTCAGGTGGTTGATCGAGGCGGTGGCGAGGATCGGCAGGCCGCGCGCCTTGCCCCGCGCCAGACTCTCCAGCGCCGAGGCGGCGCTCACCTGGTCGACCATCAGCCGCGCGCCCGTCAGCTCGACCAGCGCGAGGTCGCGCTCCAGCATGATCTTCTCGGCCACGTCGGGCGCCGACGGCAGGCCCATGCGGCCGGCGAACTCGCTCTCGGTGGCAGCGGCGCCGTCGGTGAGCCACGGATCGGCCGGCCGGTGCGCCACCAGCAAATCCAGGCCGCCTGCGTAAGCCAGCAGCCGGCGCATTACCTTCGAGTCGACGATCGGGCGGTCAACGTCGGTGACGTAGACGCAGCCGGCTTCGCGCATCAGCCCGAGCTCGGCCATCGCCTCGCCCTTCAGGCCCTTGGTGGCGGCGCCGGCGGGATAGACGTGCACCAGCTCTATGTCGCGGGCCCGGCGCAGGATGAAGTCCACGACCGAAGGATCGTCCACCGCCGGCTCGGTGTCCGGCTGCACCACGATGGAGGTGACCCCGCCGGCGGCGGCGGCCCTGGCGGCCGACTTCAGCGTCTCCTTCGGCTCCGCCCCCGGCTCGCCAGTCTTGACCCGCAAGTCGACCAGGCCCGGCGCCAGCATCGCGCCGCCGCAGTCCACCTGGCGCGTGTCATCGGAGAGATCGGACAGCGTGGGTTCGCGCCGCACCTCGGCGATGCGGCCGTTCTTCACCAGCAAGCTGCCCGGGCCGTCGTAGCCGCTCTCGGGATCGACCAGGCGGGCGCCCAGGAAGGCGACGGCGCGCTGCGGCATCAGTCGTTGTCCAGCCGCGCGGCCATCGAGGCCAGCACCGCCATGCGCGCGGCCACGCCCATCTCCACCTGGTCCTGGATCAGCGAGACGCTGAGGTCATCGGCGACCTCTGAGTCGATCTCGACGCCGCGGTTCATCGGCCCGGGGTGCATCACCCGCACACTGGGCGAGGCCAGCGCCAGCTTCTCGCGATCGAGGCCGAAGAGACGGTTGTACTCGCGCGTCGAGGGCACCAGCGCGCCCTGCATCCGCTCCAGCTGCAGCCGCAGCATCATCACCACGTCGGCGCCGGCGACGCCGGCCTTCATGTCGTGAAACACCTCGACGCCCCAGCGCTCGACGCCCGGCGGCATCAGCGTCGGCGGCCCCACCAGCCGCACGAACGCGCCCATCAGCCCCAGCATGATCACGTTGGAGCGGGCGACCCGGCTGTGCAGCACGTCCCCGCAAATCGCCACCGTCAGCCCCTCGATGCGGCCGAAGGCGCGCCGCAGCGACAGCGCGTCGAGCAAAGCCTGCGAGGGATGCTCGTGCCGGCCGTCCCCGGCATTGATGACGCTGCAGCTGACTTTCTGCGAGAGCAAGCTGGCCGCGCCCGACGCGCCGTGCCGCACCACCAGGATGTCCGGCTGCATGGCGTTCAGTGTCACCGCAGTGTCAATCAGCGTCTCGCCCTTGGCGATCGACGAGGTGCGCGGGCTCATGTTGACGACATCCGCCCCAAGTCGTTTGCCAGCCAGTTCGAACGAGCTCTGGGTGCGGGTCGAGGCCTCGAAGAAGAGGTTCACCAGCGTGCGACCCTTCAGCAGGTCGAGCTTCTTGGCCTTCTGGCGGTTGAGGGCGACGAAGCCCTCGGCCAGGTCGAGCAGGTCCGACACCTGCTGGCGTTCCAGATCGCCGACCGACAGGAAATGGCGCGCGGGGAAGGGAAAGGTCCGCTCACGGACCTCGTCGGGGCCAGGCGCGATGATGTTCATTAAAGCGCCGTTCTAGGTTGGAACGGCGGGGTAGGGAAGGGCGGCGCTCAGCCTTCCGCGTCGATGGGCTCGCGCGTCAGCCAGGCCATGGCCATGCCGAGCGCGGCGGCGGCGGCCAGCGCCGGCCCGGCGGCGTCCAGCGAGATCACCAGCGCGTCGGCCCGCACCAGCAGCAGCGGCCACAGCGCGGCGATCACGCCGGCCATCGCCAGGGTCGCGCCGGCGCGGGCGGCAATGTCGATCTGCATCCGGCGGCGCGCGATCCGCGCCTCCACCGCCAGGACGAAAGCGGTGTCCGGGGCCGGCGCCTCGCTGGCGCCCCACCGGCCCTCGAAGTCGCGCATGAGGTCATCGTCACGCATGCAAGTCTCCTAGCGCAATCGCCAGTCTCGCGCGCCCCCGTTCGACGTGCGACTTGACCGTGCCCAGCGGCATGCCCAGCGACTGAGCGGCCTCGGCATGCGAGAAGCCACCCCCGAGGCAGAGCGCCACAGCCGCGCGCTGGTCGCCTGGCAGGCCCCGCAGCGCCGCAGAGAGATCGAGCCGGTGGTCGGGGTGCGCCAGGCAAAGCTCCGCCGGCGTCTCGGCTGCCTCGCGCCGTATGGCGCGCCGCCGGCCGCGGTCGTGGGTCAGCCGCTTTTTCCAGGCGATGGCGCACAGCCAGGAGCGCAGCGAGGCGCGCCCGCCGTAGCGCCAGAGCGAGCCCCAGGCCGCCAGGAAGGTCTCCTGCGCCAGGTCGTCGGCGTCGGCCGGGTTGTCCAGAACCCGGCGCAGGAAGCTGCGCACGGCCTGCTGGTGGCGCGCCACGATCTCGCGGAACGCGCCTGGGGCTCCGCGCCGCGCCGCCGCCGCCAGCTCGGCGTCGGTCAAGGTCAGTCGACCTTGAGGAAGGTCGCCATCAACGCGCTGACCACCCCCGCCAGCGTCAGCGCCCCGGCGATGATCGCCACCACCATGTAGGTCTCCGCGCCATGAGCGACGTGCTGCGAGGCGTAGGCGAAGCCGCCGGCGATCGCGCCGGCGAAGATGGCCCAGTTCCACTGGCCCATCACCATGCGGGCCCGCCAGCGGCTGCCCCGGGCCCAGCGCCCGTCCTGCCAGGCCACGCTGGCGTCGGCCGCGGCGAAGGCCGCCGTCGAGGCTGCTTCCCTGGCGCGGCGGCGCCAGCCGCCCCTCAGCGCCGCCACCACGTCCGGCGGCGGCTCCTTGCCCTGGGTCGCGTAGACCTTGAGCGCCTCGATGGCGTCGCGGCGTTCGCGATAGGTGAGGTAGCGCCGCCAGGGCGCGAACAGCGCCTGGATGGCGGCGACCGCGAACGGCGCCAGGATGATGATCAGCCACCAGTGCTGTTCCCAGAACGGATCCATGTTCCCTCCAGCCGGCGCATGATGCGCCGCTTCAGAAACTTAGTCGCCGCCACGGCCGCGCTTGGATGCGGGCGCCAGAAGAAATTCAGAGGCCGAAGCGCGCTTTGATCAGCGCCGCCGCCGCGTCGGCGGCGAGGGCGGCGTTGTCGATCGCCAGATCGTACCCCTCGGCGGCCATCCGCGCGCGCTGCCAGCGGGCCAGACCCAGCACCCGGTCGCCGCGTTCTCGTTCGCGCGCTTCCAGCACCTCAAGCGGTGCTGTCACCGCCACCGCATGGAAGTCGAACGGCGCCAGCAGCGCGCGGTAGTCCGCCAGCTCGTCGCCCCAGAACACGTCGTCGACGACGAGGTCGAGGCCGTCCGCCGCCATCGCCGCCACCGCCCGGCGCATGCCGCTCAGCACCCGCGCCATGTGCGGGCCGGAGTGGATCGCGGTGACCGGATGGCCGTCTTCGGTCGTCGTCTCGAAGCGGAAGTAGTCCGAATGGCCGAATACGCCCGCCGGCAGCATCTCCAGGAAGACGTCCATCTGCACGTGCAGCAGCGGCCCGCCCACCGCCGCTTGCAGCGCTTTGGCCAGCGAGGTCTTGCCCACGCTGCTGGGGCCATTCAACAGCACCACGTGGGTCATGGCCGCCGCATCCGGTCGAGCGCGCCTTGCAGAATCCAGGCAGCGGCGGCCTTGTCGACCAGGTCGGCGCGGCGGGCGCGGCTGGCGTCGGCTTCGTCGATCAGCATGCGGTTGACCGCCGCGCTGGAGAGCCGTTCGTCCCAGAAGGCGATGGGAAAGTCCCGCAGGCGCAGCAGGTTGCGGGCGAAGGCGCGCACAGACTGGCAGCGCGGTCCTTCGGTCCCGTCCATGTTCACCGGCAGCCCGATGACCACGCCTTGCGCCCCGCGCCCCGCCATCAGTGTCATCAGCGCCGCCGCGTCCGCCGTGAATTTCGTTCGCCGGATCAGCTCCAGGGGGCTGGCGATCATGCGGCCGACGTCGGACATCGCGACGCCGATGGTCTTTTCGCCCAGGTCGAGACCGGCCACCGGCGCGTTGCGGGGCAGGGCGCCCGCCAGCTCGGTGATGTCGACCACAGCCATCGGCCCCCAATAGGAGGGCTTGCCAAGCCCGCCAAGCGCCAGCTAACCCCCGCAGCCTGTCAGGAACGGAGGCCGCCATGGCCATCGACGCGGCGACGGTGCGCAAAGCCGCCCGCCTCGCGCGCATCAAGGTCGAGGACGGCGAAGTGGACAAGCTTGCCACCGAGCTCTCGGGCATCCTCACCTGGATCGAGCAGCTGAACGAGGTCGACACCGAGGGCGTCGCCCCGATGGCCTCCACCGAAGCGGTCGCGCTGCCCATGCGCGAGGACGTGGTCACCGACGGCGGCGACGCCGCGGCAATCCTCGCCAACGCACCGAAGGCCGACCGTGGCTTCTTCGTCGTGCCGAAGGTGGTCGAGTAGTGGCCGAGCTCACCGATCTCACGTTGAAAGGCGCGCTGGAGGGCCTGAAGGCCCGGCGCTTCTCCGCCGTCGAGCTGGCGCAGGCGCACCTGGCCGCCATCGAAGGCGCGCGGGCGTTGAACGCGTACGTCCTGGAGACGCCGGAGAAGGCGCTGGCGATGGCGCAGGCGTCCGATGCGCGGCTGAAGGCCGGTGACGCCGGGCCGCTGGAAGGCGCCTCGCTGGGCGTCAAGGACCTCTTCTGCACCGAGGGCGTGCGCTCCACCGCCTGCTCGAAGATCCTCGGCGACTTCAAGCCGACCTACGAATCCACCGTCACCGCCAATCTCTGGCGCGACGGCGCGGTGATGCTGGGCAAGCTCAACATGGATGAGTTCGCCATGGGCTCGTCCAACGAAACCAGCGCCTTCGGGCCGGTGGTCAATCCCTGGCGCTCGCGCGGCTCAAACCGGCCGCTGGCGCCGGGCGGCTCGTCGGGCGGTTCGGCCACGGCGGTGGCGGCCAACCTCGCGTTGGGCGCGACGGCGACCGACACCGGCGGCTCGATCCGCCAGCCGGCCTCGCTCACCGGCACGGTCGGCATCAAGCCCACCTACGGCCGTTGCTCGCGCTGGGGCATCGTCGCCTTCGCCTCGTCGCTGGACCAGGCCGGGCCGCTGGCCAAGACCGTCGAGGACGCGGCCATCCTGCTGCGCTCGATGAGCGGCCACGACCCTAAGGATTCCACCAGCATTCCCGCTGAAGTGCCTGATTTCCAAAGCTTCGTCGGAAAACCGGTGAAGGGCCTGCGCATCGGCGTGCCGAAGGAATACCGCGCTGACGGCATGCCGGCGGAGATCGAGCAGCTGTGGGCCGACGGCGTCGCCTGGCTGAAAGACGCCGGCTGCGAGGTGGTCGACGTCTCGCTGCCGCACACCAAGTACGCACTGCCGGCCTACTACATCATCGCCCCCGCCGAGGCGTCGTCGAACCTGGCGCGCTACGACGGCATGCGCTTTGGCCTGCGCGTCGACGGCGACAACCTCACCGAGACCTACGAGGCCACCCGCGCCGCCGGCTTCGGCGCCGAGGTGCGCCGGCGGGTGATGATCGGCGCCTACGTGCTCTCGGCCGGCTACTACGACGCCTACTACCTGAAGGCGCTGAAGGTGCGCCGCAAGATCGCCGACGACTTCGACGCCGCCTTCGAGAAGGTCGACGCCCTCTTGACGCCCACCGCGCCGTCCGCCGCCTTCGGCCTCGGCGAGAACACCGCCGATCCGCTGGCGATGTACCTCAACGACGTCTTCACGGTGACGGTGAACCTGGCCGGTCTGCCAGCGCTCAGCCTGCCCGCCGGCCTGGACGCGCAGGGCCTGCCGCTGGGCCTGCAGCTGATCGGCCGCTCGATGGACGAAGGCACACTCTTCCAGCTGGCCTCGGTGATGGAAAAGGCGGCCGACTTCCGCGCCCGCCCGGAGCCGTGGTGGCGCTGAGCCGATGACGGGGCCGGCCCAGCCAGGGCGCGCCCGGCCGCCGATGGCCGAAAGAGGATGCTGCTGGCGAGCGCACGCTTTGAAGGTCTGCTCGCAGTGGAAAGCCCAAGCGCCGGATGAAGCGCGGCAGCTTGGGCGGTCCTCGAAGGCTACGCCTCCAAATGCACCACGACGCGTTGGAGCCGCGCGACGGGATCGAGCGTCGCCAGGATGGCTTGCCTCTCGCTTATGGGCACGTGGATGCGCACCGCTATCACGTCCGCCACGCGGCCTGGGTCGTGAAGCTGTCCGAGTGGCGGACTGATGTCCGCAACAGGGACGTCGTGCGCCGCGCTGTAATCTCCGAACCGCGTCGCCGCCTTCTGGATCAGGTCCGGCGCGTTTGGGATGGTCCCTTCATCGATCTCCTCGATCTCTGCCTGGTACCCGTCGCCTTCAGCTGAAAACCTTCTGACTTTCACGCGACGCTCGGTCTGGAGGAGGACCTTGGTTACGTCCCCCTTCGCCTCCGGGTGGCGAGCGAGCCAATCTGACGAGACCGGCCCGACGTCAATCACACGTGCGACAACCCCAACATCGTAGACGTCGTCCGGCCCCGGCTCATCGAGGTCCCGCGCCTTTTGCGCGGCGAGAACCAGTTCTCTGCGACATGCGAAGGCGTCCGTGAGCGCTCGCACGGTCTTCTGGCGGCCAATGAACAGGGGAAACTGCATCGCCGGAAAGGGCACCATGTCCCTGATCGGAAAGGCGGGTAGCGTCAGCGGTCCGTCCTTCGCCGAAGGTCTCGCTGACGTTTCGCCGGCTTCCTGGGTGATCGAAGCGGAGAGGGTATTCCAGTCCGCCGTCCCCAGCGCCTTGGCGATCAATTCCAAGCTCTCGCTGTGGCTAATGGTGACGGACTTGGTCGCCAGCGCCTCACGCAGGCTTTGCGCCATCGCCTTGGCGTCGCGAAAATCGCGCATTTTGCTTGTGTCCTTTGCTGAGCGAACCAGGGCGCGTCAGGTGGTTGCGTTGCTGACCCGGTCGCTCGGGCAAAGGCTGTTTGAAGTGGCTCGATACGTTCACCGTACCCGGAACGGGTGCAACCAGCAGGTCGTATCAAACCTTGCCCGTCACACTAGGCGGGCGCGCAACGGTGTCAACGGGTCCGCTTTGGGTCGAAAGGCGTCTTCGCCGTGAACTCAACAAGTGGTCACACCGGTCCTTGCGAACTCACGCTCTAAGCGCTCTGCTCGGCCACCTGCAGCACGCCATCGGTGAGTTGCAGCCGGCGGACAATGTCGGCGGTATCGGCGGCGGAGACCCGGGTGAGCGTCAGGCTGACGTCGTCCTCGCCGTCGTGCTCGGATGGTCGCACAACGATCTGCTTCACCCGGGCCGCCCGGCCGCCCAGCGTCCGCTCCAGCCAGCTGAACGAAACTTCACCGCGGCGCGCTCTGACCTGCAGTTCGAGATTGGTGCGCGAGGCGCGGAAGCGGTCCTCCACCGGCTTCAGGCCGGCCAGGATCACCAGGATGATCGCCGTGGTGGCCGCTGCCGCCGTGTAGAGCCCGGCGCCTGCGGCAAGGCCCACGCCGGCCACCGCCCAGACGCTGGCGGCGGTGGTCAGGCCCTTCACCGCTTCGTTGCGCAGGATGATCGAGCCGGCGCCCAGGAAACCGATGCCCGACACCACCTGCGCGGCGATCCGCGAGGGGTCGAGGATCACCCGTGGTCCCAGCACCGCGCCGAACCCGTAGGCCGAGACGATGACCATCAGGCACGAGCCGACCGCGACCAGCATGTGAGTGCGCAGGCCCGCCGCCCATTGCAGCCGTTCACGCTCCCAGCCAACGACGCTCCCAAGCGCCGCCGCCAGCAGCAGCCGTCCGATCAGCTCCCACTGCCCCAGCATTTCCGCCTCCTCGTGAATTGCTGCGCCAAACGAACGCGTTGACAAGCCTTGCGGAATCTACCCCAATCACCAGTTCATATAGTACGTGTCCGGATGAGTTTGAGTATGGATACTCCCCAAGCGGCGGCAAACGCCCCCTCCCTCGAAGGGCTTGGCGATCATCTGACGCGGCTCGCCGCGGCGGTCGAGGAAGTGCGCGCCGGCCATAGGCTCAGCCCGCGCACCATCAAGCTGCTCAGGTCCGGCACGGCGAAGATGGCGCAGAAGGTGATCGAGGAAGCCGCCGAACTCGGCATCGAGGCGGTGCGCGGCGATCGCGCCAGCCTGATCGGCGAGAGCGTCGATCTGGTCTACAATCTGGCGGTGCTGTGGAGCGAGGCCGGCGTCTCACTGGACGACATCGCCGCGGAAATGGCGCGGCGGGAGCAGATGCTGGGTATGGCGGAAAAGCTGCCCAAGGTCTCGAGCGACGCCGTGCCCGCCGCTACGAGGTTGCCGCGCCGCGCCGCGCCGTAACCGGCCGCAGTTCCAGACGATAGAGCGCCCAGAGCGCGCCCAGCAGGATCGCGCCGGAGATGGTGACGGCCCAGTGACAACCGGCGCAGGCGCCGGGCACGGCAAGGCCGCCGGCGATGCGGGCCAGCGTCCGCGACACCGTGGCCGCGACAGCGATCGCCAGCGCCGCGACGATCCGCGCGGGACCTTGGGGCGTGCGGCGCCACAGCCACAGCGCCAGCACCGCAAGCGCGGTCGAGACTCCGATGCCGGCGGTGAACGGCGCGTCGTCGAACACCGTGTCGGCCGGACCTCCGATCAGCGCCAGCGCGGCGCCGTGGCTGGCGGCCAGGCCGCCGCCGAGGATGGCGCCGCCGCCGATCACACCTTGCAGGCCTTCGGCGCGGTTGAAAGCGCTGAGTCCCCAGACGCCGATGCCAACCGCGAGAGGCAGCGCGGCGGTCCACAACGCCAGCGGCGCCGGCCACCCGGCCATCAGCGGGTCGGCCCAGATGGCCAGGCCGATCAGGCCGCCGGCGGCGCGCGGGCGCCTCGCGGCCGGCAGCGCCGCGCTGGCCTGCCCAGCAGCGACATCGGTCGCGCACAGGGCGAGGCCCAGGCACACGCAGAACGCGGCGGCCAGGCGGGCGGTATCCAGATCGAAGCCGATAGCGGGCAAGGGAACTCGCGGGTTTTGTCGGTCGCGAGAGAAACGCCGGGAGGCTTAACGGCTTACTGCCAATTGGGTAGGCGCCCCCCACAATCAGAGCGATTGCGCGCTTTGGTCGCAGAGTTTCGCCCCTCGGTTGCGGCGGGTCGCAACGGACCGCGGAAGGCCTCCAAGGCTTGGGCGGCGGCGGCTGGCGGTGCTAAGAGCCGGCTATGAGCGAGACCAAGTCGAAGCTGATCGAGGGGCGCACCGGCGCCTGGGAGATCGTCCTGGGCCTGGAGGTGCATGCGCAAGTGGCCTCCAATTCGAAGCTGTTCTCCGGCGCGGCAGTGGGGTTCGGCGCGGGGCCGAACGAGCAGGTGAGCCTCGTCGATGCGGCGATGCCCGGTATGCTGCCAGTGATCAACCGCGTCTGCGTCGAACAGGCGGTGCGCACCGGCCTCGGCCTGAAGGCCAAGATCAACCACTGGTCCCGCTTCGACCGGAAGAACTACTTCTACCCCGACCTGCCGCAGGGCTATCAGATCAGCCAGTTCAAGGACCCGATCGTCGGCGAGGGCGAGATCGAGGTCGAACGGGAGGACGGCACTCACTTCGTTGTGCGCGTCGAGCGCCTGCACCTGGAGCAGGACGCCGGCAAGTCGATCCACGACCTGGACCCCAACGCCACCTACCTCGACCTCAACCGGGCGGGCACGGCGCTGATGGAGATCGTCTCCTATCCCGACATGCGCTCGGCAGACGAGGCGTCCGCCTACGTGAAGAAGCTGCGCACCATCCTGCGCTACCTCGGCACCTGCGACGGCGACATGGAGAAGGGCAACCTGCGCGCTGACGTGAATGTCTCGGTGCGCAAGCCCGGCGAGCCGCTGGGCACCCGGTGCGAGATCAAGAACGTCAACTCGTTCCGCTTCATCGAGCAGGCCATCGCCTACGAGTCGCGCCGCCAAGTCGAGATCCTGGAGGACGGCGGCAAGATCGACCAGGAGACCCGGCTCTACGACCCGGTGCGCGGCGAGACCCGCTCGATGCGCTCCAAGGAAGACGCGCACGACTATCGCTACTTCCCCGATCCGGACCTGCTGCCGCTGGAACTGGACCCGGCCTGGGTGAAGGCGATCCAGGACACGCTGCCGGAGCTGCCCGACGACAAGCGCCGCCGGCTCACGAGCCAGTACGGTCTCTCGGCCTACGACGCCGGCGTGCTGGTGACCGAAGGTGCGCGGGCCGACTTCTTTGAGGCCGCCGTGGTGGGACGCGACGCCAAGCTCACCGCCAACTGGGTCGCCAACGAACTCCTCGGCCACCTCTCCAAGGACGGCCTGGAGATCGGCGACAGCCCGATCCCCGCCGCTGACATCGCTGGGCTGGTCAAGCTGATCGAGGACGGTGTTGTCTCCTCGAAGATCGCCCGCGAGGTGTTCGAGCACATGTGGGCCGGCGAAGGGACGCCCGCGGCCATCGTCGAGAAGCGCGGTTTGACCCAAGTCAGCGACACTGGCGCGCTCGAAGCGATGATCGACCAGCTCATTGCCGCCAATCCCGGTCAGGCCGCCCAGGTGAAGGACAAGCCGCAAGCCATCGGCTGGTTCGTCGGCCAGGTGATGCGCGCCACCGAGAACAAGGCCAACCCCGGCACCGTCAACCAGCTGCTGCGAGCGAAGCTCGGGCTCTGAGGCGGCGGGACGATGACCTGGTCCATCGTTGCCTATGACAGGGCCGCCGGCGCGTTCGGCGCCGCGGTGGCGACCAAGGCGTTCGCGGCGGGCACGTTCGTGCCGTTCGTGCGCTCCGGTGTCGGCGCGGTCGGCACCCAGTCGATCACCAACCGCTACCTGGGTCCGGCGACGCTGGACGGGCTGGCGCGGGGCCTGCCGGCGCAGCTGGCCATCGACGCGGCGCTGGCCGGCGACGAAGGCCGCGAGATCCGGCAGTTGCACTGCGTCGACCGCGAAGGGCGCACGGCGGCCTGGACCGGCCGGCACTGTGTCGAATGGGCGGGCAGCTGCAGCGCGCCCTTCGTCAGCGTCGCCGGCAACATGCTCTCCAACGACAAGGTGGCGGCCGCAACGTTGGCGGGCTTTCAGGCCGATCCGACCGCGCCGCTGCCCGAGCGGCTGCTCGCGGCGCTTGAGGCCGGCGAGGCGGCCGGCGGCGACCGGCGCGGTCGCCAGTCGGCGGCGATGGTGGTCACAACCACCGAGGACTTCCCCGACCTCTCCATCCGCGTCGACGACAGCCCGGGGCCCCTGCCGGAGCTGCGCCGGCTGCTGAGCGTCTGGCGGGCCGAGCGCGCGCCCTACCTCGGCAATTCGCCCTCGAAAGCCAACCCGAGCGGCGTCCACGACATCGACGTCATCGAAGCCGGCTGGAAAGCCCGCGGCTGGGACATCCGCTTCAGGCGCTGATGTATCCTCACCCGCCCGAAGAGGCGGGGGAGGGGGACCACGAAGTGGTGGAGGGGGCGTCTGGCGCAAGCGGCGCTAAGCGCCCCCTCCGTCAGTCCGCTGGGCGGACTGCCACCTCCCCCGCCTCTTCGGGCGGGTGAGGAGACCTGGCCTCAGTATGGGCCCATCACCACGTCGAAGATCTGGCCGGTGGCCAGCGAGACCAGCAGGCACTCGTTGCCGACCTGCACCCAGTGGTAGCCGTAGGGCGGGCGGCGCAGGTGGTAGCGGTCGAAGTCGTTGATCTCGAACGACTGGTAGGCCGGCGGCAGATAGGCGCCGCGCTGCCACGGCGTGAAGCCGGGCCGATAGCCGGGCGCGGCGTAGGTCGGCGGCGCAGGCTCGCCGTAGTACCAGCGCCGCCCCACCCAGTAGCCGTTGTAACGGCGCGGATCGAAACCGGGCGCCGGCGCGCCTTCGGGCCCCCGCATCTGCTGCGGGCCGCGCATCGGCGCGGGGCCGCCGCGACCCCAGCCAGGGCCGCCCTCATGGCCGCCGCTCATGCCGCCCATGTGACGATGGTCCTGCGACTGCGCCAAACCAAGGCCCGGGACGAGCGCCAGCGCGCCGGCGGCTATGGCCGCCAGCAGGCTTCGTCTCTTCGGGTGCAGACGTATTCTCACAGGCGCCAGACCATGCATCCCGGGCGTGAACCTTGCCTGAACGCTCAGGCCCGCGGCAAGGCTTCGGCGTCCGCCGGTTGCAGCAGGTGGGCGAAGACGCGGCGGGCGCCAATCCGCCGCACCCGCCAGCCGGCGGCTTAACCATATGTTCAGCGAACATCGACTTTCCTTCGAGATCAGAGAGTTCGGCGTGGCCGCCAGAACGGGGCCGGCGTCAGAACGCTGGGAAGGGTGAAGGCCATGATGATGGGTGTTGCGGAGGCGTGCGAAGCCGCCCTGCCGCTGCCAGGTCCGACGGCGACGGGAGACGAGCTCTTCCGCCTCGGATTGCTCTATTCGACCGGACAGGGCGGCGCGCCGCTCGATTTCGTGTCGGCGCACATGCTGTTCAATCTGGCGGCGATGCGCGGATCGGCGGAAGCCAAGATCTATCGCCGCGAACTCAGCCGCGAGATGGACCCCGCCGACGTCGCCGAGGCCCAGCGCCAGGCCCGTCAGTGGCTCGCCGAGGGCTGAGCTAACTTCCAGCGGGACCCTGTTCCGCTCTTCCCCGCGTAAGCGGGGACCCAGGTTTTTTCGCCTGGATGACGTTTGGCGCCGCTTGACGCGCGCTTTGGCACGCCAAAACACAAAACACCTGGGTCCCCGCTTTCGCGAGGAAAAGCGGTTTAGGTTGGTCTCTCGTGGAGATCAGAACACCGCCGCCGACGTCCCCGCCGCATAGCTGAAGCTGAGCGGCAGCGAGTTGCGGATCTCCGTCATCACGTTGGAGAAGTTCGCCAGCCCCGTGGTCGGCACGTAGATCACGTCGAAGCGGCGTAGCGGCACCAGGTCGACGCCGCGCGGGTTCTTCAGCGCACGGCCGAGGTCCACCGTGCGCAGCATCGCCCGCCCGCCGGCCGCCCGGCGAATTACGATCACCTGCGAGCGCTTGGCGGAATTGGTGAAGCCGCCGGCTTCGACGATGGCGCGCAGGGCGTCGATGTCGCCCGGCATGTCGTAGACGCCGGGCTTACCCACTTCGCCGCCGACGAAGATCTTCAGCGGCTGGGCGCGGACGGTGACTTCCGTTTCCGGGCGCAGCAGGTCGGCGGCGTAGGCCTCGGTCAGCGCGTCGGCGAGCTCGGTGGCGGTGCGATCGGCGGCCATCTGCGGGCCGATCAGCGGCACGATGATGCGCCCGTCCGGCTGCACAGTGACGGTCTTGTTCAGCTCCGGCGCCGACGGCACCGTCACGTCGAGTTCGTCGCCGGGGTAGAGCCGGTACTGCGGCTCGTCGTCGGTCCAGGTGGCGTAGGGAATGTTGGTGAACGGCTGCGCCGCATGCGCCGCCGGCGCGCCGGCGAGGGCGATGGCCGCGGCGAAGGCTGCGAGGCGGTGCGCGTGCATGAGGGGATGGTTAAGGCGAAGCGCAAAGAAAGCGTAAAGCCGGTGCAAACAGACGCGGCCGCGACGATTGGCGTGCCCTCCGGCCGGTATGGGTAACAGTGCGTTAAGTCGCGCGCGTAAGGCTGGCTGCCGTTATGGTGTGGCGCGGATTCGCATGACATCGCACGGCGTCTTTTCGGCGAGACCTGCCCCGCAGCCCATGGCCGCGCGGGAGCCGGCGGACTGGTCCGTGCGGCCTCGCTATGCCTTGACCGACATCCCGTCGCTGCTGTGGCGCGAGCGCTGGCTAATGGGCGCGACGTTCCTCGCCGTGGCCGCGCTGGGCGTCGGCGTGGCGTTGACGCTGAAGCCGACCTACCAGGCGCACTCCAGCGTGCTGGTGAGCCTGGGCCAGGAATACGTCTACGAGCCCCGTGCCGGCGACGCCGCCAGAGGCGCGGTGCCCGACAGCGACCACATGCTGGCCTCCGAGGCCGAGATCCTGAACAGCGACGCGCTGCACGCCGACGTGGTCCGCCGTATCGGCGTCGCGCGCCTGGCGCCGGCCGAAGCCCACGCCTACGCGGTCGCCAGTCCCGAGCAGCGCGAGCTGATGATCGCCAAGCTGGCCGACGGCGTCGGCCGCGCGCTCAAGGTCGATACCGCGCCCGCCAATCCGGTGATCCGGCTGACCTACCAGAGCGCCGATCCGCAGCTGGCGGCGCTGGTGCTCAACGACCTGCTAGACGACTACCTGATCTTCCGCCGCACGGTCCTGATGCCGTCCGCGGCCGGCGCCCTCGACGACCAGCGCCGCGCCTTCGAGCAGCGCCTCGCCGCCGCCGACGCGGCCTACCAGACCTTCCTAACCGGCAACCAGATCGGCGACTTCGACGCCGACAAGACGGCGCTGTCGCAACTTTCCGCGCAGGTGGAGCAGCAGCAGTACGCCAACGACGCGTCGCTGAGGGAGAAGAGCGGGCGCCTGGCCACCATCGACGCCGAACTCGCCGGGCTGGCGCCGGAGATCGGCCTCTATCACGACAGCGACCCCACCGCGTCCGCCAAGCTGGCGGCGCTCAAGGTGCAGCGCGAGGACCTGCTCTCCCGCTACAAGCCCGACGCCCAGCCGGTGCAAGAGATCGACGCGCAGATTGCTCAGTTGCAGACCGCGATCGACGCCGGCCGCACGGCCGCCAACGGCCCCGAGCGCACCGGCCTCAATCCCGTCTACCAGACCTTCGAGACCGAGAAGCTGCAGCTGGACGCCGAAGTGGCGGCGCTGAAGGCCACCGGGGCCGAGTTCGCCGACCAGATGGCCAAGCTCACCGACCGGCGCCTGCGCCTGGCGCAACTGGAGCCGCAGAACGACTCGCTGAGCCTCGACCGCGACGTGCTGCAGACCAACATCAAGGACTTCGCCGCCAAGGCCGACGAGAGCGAGGCCTCGCAGGCCATGGCACAGTCGGACAGCGACAACATCCGCATCGTCGAGCGGGCCAGCGCGCCCACCAGCGGCCGCAGCCTGCGCAGCGCGGTCGCGGCGCTGGCGCTGATGTTCGCCGGTTTCACCGCGCTCTGTGCGGGCCTGGTCCGCATGTTCCTGCGCCCCGGCCTGCCGACGCCCGCCTCGGCGGCGCGCACCCTCGACCTGCCGGTGCTGGGATCGGCGCCGCTGAAGCAGCCGGCCTGACGACGGTGGTGGCGATCGGGGTTAAGGTCGGTCTGCAAGCGATGCGGACCGATGGTTGATCTGAGCGCCGAGATGGCCGAACTGTGGGCGTCGCTCGGCCCGACGTCCGGTCCCGGCGCGCGCACTCTGGAGCTGATCTCGGCGCGGAGCGGCGAGGGGGTTTCCACCGTTGCCCGCGAACTGGCCCTGCATGCCGCGCGCCGCGAGAAGAAGCGCGTCTGGCTGATCGACCTCGACCTCATGGCGCAGACGCAGGCCGACGTCATCGGCCATGACGGCGCCCGTTTCGGCCCGCTGGGGCCCGCCGCCTCGGCCACCCCGGACGGCTCGATGTTCTTCACCGTGCGCCCGCCGCTGAAGCGTCCCGACGGGCGCGCCTGGCCCGACGGCCGCTACCTCGGCGCCCATGCCGTCGGCGGTCCCGGCTTGTGGGTGACCCGCTTCCGGCGCGACGCCATGCGCGGCGGCCAGACCGTGCATGTGCTGGCCACCCCCGACTACTGGCAGGCGCTGCGCCGCCACGCCGACCTGATCATCGTCGATGCGCCGGCCGGCGAGCGCTCGCACGCCGGGCTCAGCGTGGCGCCGTTCATGGACGCCATCGTGCTGGTGGTCGCCGCCGACGAAGGCGACGCGCGGGCCCCGACCGACCTTCGCGACGCCCTCACCGACGCCGGCGGCCACTGCGCCGGGCTCTTCGTCAACCGCGTGCGCATCGGCGAGGCGGGCGCAAAGCGCGGCGCCGGCCGATGACCGTCGTCGCCGGACCGTTCCCTAGGACGACGCGGCGGGCCGCGCCGGCCAACCTCGCCGACCAGCTCAGCTTCGCCGCGGCGGTGTTCATCGTCCTCACTTACAGCCAGGGCTGGATCCTGCCGCTGTTCGGCGGCGGCGACGAAACCTCCGACTCGGGGCTGATCCGCACGCTCTACCTGCCGGCCTATGTCGCCGCGGTCGGCCTGATGGCGCTGTCACCGGGCGCCACGGCCAACGCGCTCATCCGCCAGCCGACGCTGGTGCTGCTGATCGGCGTCGCCGCCGCCTCGTTCTTCTGGTCGGTATCGCCGGACCAGACCGAGCGGCGCGTTTTCGCGCTGGTCTTCACGACGCTCGGCGGCGTGGTGCTGGCGGCCCGCTATTCGTGGGCCAGGCTGGCCGAAGTGCTGGCGACCTCCTTCGCCATCCTGGCGGCCGCGTCGCTGTTCACCGGCCTGTTCGTTCCATCCATCGGACGGATGGATTCCATCTTTCCCGGCGCCTGGCGCGGCCTGTGGCCGGAGAAGAACGCCCTCGGCGGCAACATGGCGCTGGGCACGGCGATCTGCATCGCCGCGGCGCTGCTGAATCCCCGCCGTGCGCGGCTCTGGTGGGGCGCGGCGCTGCTCACCAGCCTGCTGCTGGTGATGAGCACCTCGAAAACGTCAGTGGTGTCGCTGAGCGCCGGCGTCGGCGCCATGTGCCTGGTCGCTCTGGCGCGCCGGGGCCCGGCGGGCGCTGTAGCCGCGACCTGGGTGGCGGTCGCGGGCCTCGCGGCGGTGGGCGTGGCGGTGTTCTTCGCCTCCGACGTGGTGCTGGGCCTGCTGGGCAAGGACGCGACGCTCACCGGGCGCACGCAGATCTGGGCCGCGGTGATGCGCCAGATCCAGCTGCGGCCCGCGCTGGGCTACGGCTACGCCGCCATCTGGGACGAGGACCTGGGGTCGTGGGGGCCGCTGGCCTGGATCATCCACGACGCCGGCTTTCGCCCGCACCACTCGCACAATTCCTGGCTCGAGCAGTGGCTGGCCATGGGCTACGTGGGTCTCGCGGCCTGGATCGCCTTCTTCGGGCAGACGCTCGCCGCCAACGTGGTCGCGCTCTACCGCGAGAAGGGGGCCTACCTGGCGCTGCCGTACTTCGTCGTCTACGCCATCACCTCGCTCTCGGAGAGCATCGCGGTGCAGTACAACGACATGCGCTGGACGATCTTCGTGGCGCTGGCGGTGAAGCTGGCCCTGCCGGACCCGAAGCCCGTCCGCCCCTCTGGGCCGCCGCGCCTGGTCAGCTGGGGCGCCGCCGAAAGTGGACCGACACGCGCCAAAGTTTGATCTTGCATCCGTTCCCAATTATGGAACATTGTGCAGGGCGTGAGGTTGATCGCCTGGAAGAACCTTCGGGAATATGCGGCGACCCATCCGCAAACGGTGGTTCCGCTCGAGCGGTGGGCAGAGCGCATCTACGTGGGCGAGTGGTCGAGCATGGCGGCGATTGTTGCGGCCTTTCCCAAGTCGAAGACCGTGTCCGGTGAACGTATCCGGTTCGACATAGGGGGCGAGGACTTCCGATTGATCGTCGCGTTCAACATCAAGCGCCAGATAGCGTTCGTGAAGTTTATTGGCGTTCACGCTGAGTACGATCGGGTCGATGCAGCTTCGGTCGAGATGTTCTGAGGAGCCGCGAGATGGAGCTTTTTCCGATCCGAAACGATGAGGACCACGCTCGTGCGGTCCGTGAAATCGCGCGCCTTTGGAGCGCGCCGGACGACTCTCCGGATGCCGATGTTCTGGATGCGCTTGCGACCCTGGTGGATGCCTACGAGCGCAAGCGGTATCCCATCAAACGCTCCAGCCCGATTGAGGCGTTGCGGTACGCCATTGAAGAAGGGGGCCGGTCTCAAGCCGAGTTCGCTGCCCTCATCGGCTCGCGTTCCCGTGCGTCGGAGATCCTGAACGGCAAAAGGGGCCTGACTGTCGACCAGATACGGCTGGTGTCGAAGCACTGGCACGTTCCCGCGGCCCTCCTCATCGGCGACTTGGAGGATGCGGCGTAGGCCGCCGACAGCCTCAGGTGGTTGCCCGCCGAAAGAACCCCCGCCAGAAGTCGCAGTAGTCTCTGACGAGGTCCGCGCCGATCCAGAAGCCGTGGCGGTAGGGCTCGGCGACGCCAATGGCGAGCGACTGGTCCGCGTCGCCATACCAGGTGCCGAAGAGATGGTCCCAGACTGGCGCGATGGCGAAGTGGCCGGTGGGCTCGGACATATCGAGCTTGTGGTGCAGGCGGTGGTGGTTGGGCGACTGGATCACCCAGCGGCCGATCCAGCCCCAGTTGGCGTCGATCCGCGAGTGGATCAGCATGCCGAGCGCGGCCACCCCCACGTTGATGTAGATCATCACCTCAGCCGAGGCGCCCAGCACAGCCATCGGCAGGTTGATCAGGAACAGCGACACGAACGCCGCCGGGTGTTCGCGGTTGGCGTTGATGACGCAGAAGTCGTGCGCGGCGTGGTGGTAGCGATGCAGCGGCCAGAAGTAGCGCGTGTGGTCGATGCGGTGGGTCCAGTAGTCGAAGAAGCTGTAGACGCCGAAGTAGAGGGCGATCTGCGCCGCCAGCGGCAGGCCGGACGCGTCGATCTGCAAGCCGAACGTGGCGCGCAGCCAGCCTTGAAGCGCCAGCCCTGAGATCATCGATGCGCCCAGCAGCATCAGCTTGGCGACCACGTCCATCACATGAGCTTGCGACAGCAGGAAGAAGGCGATGTCGGTGCGCATCGAGGCGGTCGGCCGCACCGTCAGCTGTCGGAGCGATGAGCCCTCCCAGCCGACGAACAGGTATTCGAGCCAAAACGCCGTCGGCAGCAGCAGCAGCATCACCAGAGCGTTGTTGGCGATGTGGTCGTGGACGTGGCCGACATGGACTGTGTGGCCAGCGAGTGTGAGGCTGAGGGTGTCGGGCAGCAGCGCTTGCACAGCTTGCCAACCGATGGCGAGCAAGCCCACGTAAGCCGCCAGCGCCGTCAGCGCGACGGCGATCTGCGGCCAGCGGCGTGCACCGCGCCCCGGCCAGGTCGCTTCGTCGATCAGTTGCAGTTCGCCGGATGGCGGCATGCCCGTCCCCTCGTGTTGCCGCAGTGCGACTGCAGGCGGCGTGCCAGCCGATCCCCCGCTCAAAGCGGCCAACCTGTGCTGTTTCCAGGCAATTCGGACCGTCCGGTCGCGCCAGCTGTGCCAAATTCGCTTGTCGGGCGAGCCGGACCGTCGATCCGCCGGCTGGTGGGTCAAGGTGGTCGACGGGAAGCACTTACAGTAATTATAGCTTGACGACTCACGCTACGTGCGGTAACGGCCGCCGGTTCTTTGACATCGTGAATGGTGCTCAATGGCCCGCCGCGCCAAGCCGGACTCCGCGAGGGCTCCGTTACTATCGGCGATTTACGGTGCGCCGACGGGTCGCAGCCCGGTCAAGCGGCGACGCGCGCCGCCCCCTCGGCCACTGTCACCACCTGGAAGCCGGCCTCCAGCGCCCGGTCGGCGAGCCGCGCCAGCGCGTCCGGCGTGCAGCCCCAGGCAGTCGGCGTCTCGGACACGTCGTGGGTGGTCAGGATCAGCCAGGCGCCGCGTTGCGCCGCGCGTTCCAGCCAGCGCGCGGCCAGTGCTTCGCCGTCCGGCCCCTCGACGCCCACGGACGGGGCCTGGTTGAGGTCGGCGCCAGCGGTGACCACCCCCCGGTGCAGCGCGCGGAGCACCGAGAAGCGCCCGGCCAGCGCCCGCTTGGTCGCCGGCGCGACGTCGCCGTACGGGTAGGCGAACGTGGTCGGGCGCGGCGCGCCCCAGGCCATCAGCGTCTCGGCGTTGGTCGCCACATCCTCAATCGCATCGCAAGGGCCGGCCTGGCCGCAATCGAGGTGCGAATAGGTGTGGCAGCCGATCTCGTGGCCGGCGGCGAGCAGGCGGCGGATGTCCTCCGCCATCGCCATGCGGCCGGTGGGCGCATCCGAGCCGGCCAGGGCCGCGGCGATGTAGTAGGTCGCCTTCAGCCCGCGCGCTTCGAGCACCCGGGCGCCGGTGGTGGTGGCGGAGACTGGCGCATCGTCGAAAGCGAACGACAGCATGGGTCCAGGCGGCGCCTTGGCCGGCCGACGGGCGGCCAGGCGCACGGTGCGCCGGCGCAGCTTGCCCCGCCAGGAAGTGTCGGCGTGGTAGGCGTCCGCCATCAGACGGCCTCCGCGTAGAGCGCGGCGCGATAGAGCCGCAGGGCGAACGCGCGGGCCTCGGCGGGGGCCGGCGACGCCATCGCGGCTGCCTTCAGCCACGGCCGCCACACGCCCCGTAGCGGCACGCGCCTCAGCGCCTTGGCGGCGCGGTAGCTGGGATAAGCGCGCACGATGTCGCCGTGGCTGGCGACCACGCGGGCGAAGTTGGCGGCGGACTGCTCGAACTTGGCGGCCATGGCGCGGGTGGTGTCGAGGCCGAGGTGGGTCGCCGGATTGTCGATGTGGTGGATGGCGTGGCGGCGCGAGACGCGCATGCCCCACTCGACGTCTTCCCAGCCCCAGCCGGTGAAGCGCGCGTCGAACGGCTCGGCCTCGAACACGTCGCGGCGGATCAGCAGGTTGGAGGTGAAGACGTACTTCTCCGGCGCCAGGCGGCGCTGCTCGGCCGGCAGGCAGTCGCTCTTCAGCGACATGGCGCGGTGCACGGCGTGCGCGGCGCTCAGCGGCGTCTGGTCGAGCGAGAAGCCGCCGAAGGCGACGGCGGGGTGCTCCGCCGCGATCAGTGTGAGCCAGCGACCGATGAAGTCCGGATGGTCCGGCAGCATGTCGGCGTCGAGGAACAGCATGAAAGCGGCCCGGGCGTTGCCGGCGAGGCGATTGCGCCCAGCGGCGCGGCCTTCGTTGACGGTGAGACGCACGAAACGGGCGGGCGTTGTCAGCGCGTTGATGGTCTCGGCGATGCGAGCGGCCAGCGCCGGATCGCCGGCGCCGTCGTCCAGCACCACGATCTCCGCCTCGACGCCCGCTCCGTCCAGCAGGCGCAGCAGGCGCACGGGATCGTCCCGATAAGAGGGGATCAGCACCGACAGCCTGGGCGCGGCGGCGGCCCACGCGGCGTTGTCGATCAGGGACAGCGTCTGCGTCATGCCGCCGCCCGTGCACGGATCAGGCCGACAGCCCCGGACGCCCGTTGGCGCAGGTGCGCCACGTCGAAGACGTAGGCCGCGAGGGCGTAGACGAGTGCGCCGATGCCGGCTTTCAGCGCCAGTTCGGCGATGCCGCCGGGGCTGGGCAGGGCGGTCACGGCCAGGCCCATCAGGGCGGTCGCGGCGCCGGCCCGGGCGAGCTGGCCGAGGGGCAGCGGCAACGGCCGCGCCAACTGGCCCAGCGCGATGGAGGCGGCGAGGCCGAGACCATAGCTCGCGGTCGTCGCCCACATGGCGCCCGGCAGGCCGAAGCGCGGGATCAGGATGACGTTGAGGATCACGTTGGCGGCGGCGGGGAGGCTCATGGCCGCGAGCAGCAAGCCGGTGCGGCGGCCCAGCGTGAAGGCCTGGTGGGTGTAGTAGGTGGTCAAGCCCGAGAAGAGACCGCTGGCGGCGATCCAGGGCGTCACCTGCGCCGCGCCGATCCGCAGCGCCGGGCCCACCATGACGTCGGCCAGCGGCCGGGCGGTCAAAGCCAGGCCGAGCGAGGCGGGCAGCGCGAGCGCGAGCATGAAGCCGGCCTGCTCGCGGGCGGCCTTGACCAGGGCGTCCGCGCCGCCGCGTTCCAGCGCCACGATCAGCGCCGGGCCGCCGGCTGCGCCCAGCCAGATGAACATGACGTCGAGCGTGCGGTTCGAGAGGCTGTAGCCGGCATGGTAGACGCCGACGGCCGCGTCGCCGAGGTAGCCGGCCAGCAGGAAGCGGTCGGTGGTGGCGAGCGCCAGGGCCAGGATCAGCGACAGCGCCACCGGCAGACCATAAGCGGCGTAGGTGCGCGCCAGCACTGGCTGGAAGCCGCCGCCCTTGCTGCGGCGCAGCTCGCCCGGCAGCAGGAACACCAGCGCCAGCGCCGCGATGGCGCCCAGGCCCGCGACCGGGGCCGCGCCTTTCAGTCCAGCGGCGATCAGCGCCACGCCGAGGCCGAAGCCGCCCAGGGTCTGCGCCATGTCCAGCAGCGCCGCGCCTTTGACGTCGCCGGCCGCGCGCCGGCGCTCCTGCTGCAGCTTGATCAGGCTGCGCGCCAGGACGCCGCCCATGCCGACCGCGATGGCAAGCCGGATTGGTCCCGGCCACAGCACCACCACCAGCGTGGCAAGCACCGCGAAGGCGCCGGCGGCGATCCACCAGCAGCGGTAGAGGGTGGCGAAATGGTCGGGCAGGCGGCCCGCTTCGGCTTCCGGCGCATAGAACCGCGCCATCGCCGCTTCCATCCAGGTGAAGATCAGTGTCTGAGCCAGGCTCATGGCCGAGAAGGACAGGGCGTAGACGCCGTAGTCCGCCGGTGACAGCGCCCGGGTGAAGACGACGATGGAGAAGAGGCCCACCAATCCCTGCACGATGTTCATCGGCAGGTAGCCGACGACGCCCCGCCAGAACATCAGCGCACCGTCGAGCTGTCGCCCAGCAGGCAGGGAATGGTCTGAGCCATGATCCTAAGATCGAACATCAACGATTGACGTTCGATGTATTCGATGTCGAACGCGACGCGGCGGCGCACGAGGTCGGGCGTGTCGACCGGCCCGCGCGAGCCGTTGACGGCCGCCCAGCCGGTCATGCCGGGCTTCATCCGGTGGCGGTGCGCGTACTCGGCCACCAGCTTGGCGCTCTCGGTCGAGCCGGTCTTCATGCCGACAGCGTGCGGACGCGGGCCGACCAGGCTCATCTCACCCTTCAGCACGTTGAACAGCTGCGGCAGCTCATCCAGGCTGGTGCGGCGCATGATGCGGCCGATCTTGGTGATGCGCTCGTCGTCGGCGCTGACCTGGCGGGTTCCAGCCGCGCCCTCGGGCGTCGGGCGCATGGAGCGGAACTTCCAGACCAGAATCTCTTCGTTGTTGAAGCCGTGGCGGCGCTGGCGGAAGAACACCGGGCCGGGGCTGTCCAGCTTGATGATGGCGGCCAGCAGCAGCATCGGCAGTGCGAAGACGGCCAGCGCGGCGCTTCCCACGACCAGGTCTTCCAGACGCTTGGCCAAAGCCCGGCGCTCGTCGCTGGGCTGGCCGGAGACAGGGGCCAGCGGCGCGTCGGTGATGCGCGACAGAGCGGCGGCGCGGCCGGCCGGCCCCTGGTCGACGAACAGCATCAGCTCGTTGGGCAGCACTTCCAGGCGCTCGATCAACTGGCGCACGCGGGCCTGAGCCAGCTGCGGCACGGCGATCACCACCTTGTCGACGAAGGGCATAATGCGGTGGCCGACCAGCGCTTCGGTGTCGCCCAGCACCGGCACGCCGGCGATGTTGTCGGGGATGCGATCGGCGCGGTCGTCGAAGAGGCCCAGCACGGCGGCCTCATGACTCTGCAACGCCGCGGAAATCAGACGCTCGGCGTTGGCGGTGGCGCCAACGACGACGATGTTGGGGGTCAGCCGCCCGGCCACGCGCCAGCGCCGCACTGTCGCCCACCAAAGCGCGTGCAGGGCGTAGAGCGCGAGGAAGCTGGCGCAGAACCAGAGGCCGAACTGGCGGGTGCCGATATCCGCGAGGCGGAAGCCGGTCAGCAGCACCACCAGCGCCAGCGCCGCGAGCCCAAAGCCGGCGCCGACCTTCACCAGATGGCGGCCGAGGTCCTCGGACGCCGCGAAGCCGTAGGCGCGGATGGTAGAGAGGCTCCAGAGCACCGCGACCGCGCCGACGGCGAAGGCGGTGAAGGTGGCGGCGGGCGTCGGGCCGGACGTCAGCGCGGCGGCCGCGACAGCGATCAAGGCGAGCGCGGCGGCGTCCGCGGCGCGGAAGATCACGCCCAGCATCCAGCCGGTGAGGCGCGAGCGGGTGGGGGTCAGGGCGGTGGGGCGCATCGGGCCCCGGCGATCGGCGGGGCGCTCCGCCGGCGGCAGGGCTTGCGGCCCGGAATGGGGCAGCGCGCCATCTTCGGCGCTGGCGGGCGTATCGACCTGGGACGCTTGACGCGCGAGTGCGATTGCTGCGGGCATGGCGTGCTTCCCCCAAGCAAGACCCGGGCCGGCCGCCACGTTGCGCCACGCCAGTTAACAGGCTATCGACCGCACCCCTGGAGGTGAGGTGGCCGAGAGGCTTAAGGCACTGGTTTGCTAAATCAGCGTGGGTTCAATGCCCACCGTGGGTTCGAATCCCACCCTCACCGCCAGCATCCCGCTCTGGCCGGTTTCGCGGCAAGAAGAAGATCGGCTTTCTCTCGTTCGGGCACTGGAGCGACGCCGCCGGCTCGGTGGCGCGCACGGCCGCGGATGTGCTGACGCAGTCCATCGAGCTTGCTGTCGCCATGGAGGAGATCGGCGCCGACGGGGCCTATTTTCGGGTGCACCACTTCGCCCGGCAACTGGCTTCGCCGTTCCCGCTGCTGGCCGCGTGCGGGGCGCGCACGAAGCGGATCGAGCTTGGCGCCGCCGTGATCGACATGCGCTACGAGAACCCGCTCTACATGGTCGAAGACGCCGGCGCGGCGGACCTGATCGCGGGCGGGCGGCTGCAGCTGGGGATCAGCCGCGGCTCGCCCGAGCAGGTGATCGACGGCTGGCGCTACTTTGGCTTCGGACCAGCGGAGGGCCAGAGCGACGCCGAGATGGGCCGTTCCCACGCCGAGATGTTCCTGGATTTGCTGGCGGGGCAGGGGTTCGCCCAGCCCAACCCCCGGCCGATGTTCCCCAACCCGCCGGGCCTGCTGCGGCTGGAGCCCCACGCCGAGGGGCTGCGCGAGCGCATCTGGTGGGGCGCGGGGTCGGACGCCACGGCCGAGTGGGCGGCGAAGCTGGGCATGAACCTGCAAAGCTCGACGCTGAAGGCCGACGAAACCGGCGAACCGTTCCATGTGCAGCAGGCCAGGCAGATCCGCGCCTATCGCGCCGCCTGGGCCGAGGCGGGCCATACGCGGACCCCGCGCGTCTCGGTGAGCCGCAACATCGTCGCTTTGGTCAGCGATCAGGACCGGGCGTTCTTTGGCGTCGGCGGCGAGGACAGCGACCAGATCGGCTATCTCGGCGCCAATCATCGCGCCATCTTCGGCCGCAGCTACGTCGCCGAGCCTGACTTGCTGACCGAACAGCTGCGCCCGGACGAAGGCATCGCCGAAGCGGACACGCTGCTGATCACCGTCCCGAACCAGCTGGGCGTCGCCTACAACACCCACCTGATGCAGACGATCCTCACCCACGTCGCCCCCGCGCTGGGCTGGCGCTAAGCGGCGGGCTCCAGCGTGCCGGCGGCTTCGGCTTCGGCCGCGAGCTGTTCCAGGGTCTCGGCGTGGCTGGCGCGGGTGATGCGGTAGCCGGAGAGCAGGGTGAAGGCGACGGCGTAGAGGCCGATCAGGGTCGGCGCGTAGATCGACGCCAGGTGGCGCATCACCTCGGGCGGCACGTGCGCCGGGTCGGTGCCGGGCTTCAGGGCGATGGCCGCGACGATGGTCGAGGCGGCGAAGATGCCAAAGCCGCTGGTCGCCTTCGACACGAACGCCGAAGCGGCGAAGAACAGGCCCTCGGAGCGGCGCCCGGTCTTCAGCTGCGAGGCCTCGACCACGTCGGCGATCATCGAGCCGCCCATGGTGGCGGAGATGATGCCCAGCGCCGTGCCGATCACCGCCGTGCAGAAGATGAAAGCCAGCAGCTGCGGCGAATGGTTGGGCGGCATCAGGCCGAAGTAGCGCAGCGCGATCGGGATCAGGCCCACGGTCACCGCCGAGACCATCATGATCCGCGTCACCGTGCGCTTGGCGAAGCGCCGCGCGAGGAACGGCGTCGCGGCCAGCGCCATGACGGCCGAGAGGTAGACGCCGGCGGTCAGGATCGAGATCTGGGTCGCCGAGAACTCCCAGTAGAAGGTGTTGAAATAGAAGTTCAGCGACGACGACATGCCGGCGGCCATGGCGCTGCAGATCGAGGAGATCAGCAAGAACACGAACGAGCTGTTGGACAGCGTCTCCTTCATCTCGCCGGCGATCTGGATCGGCGTCAGCTTCCGCTTCGGCGGCGGCGGCATCAGGTAGGGGATGCGCTTATGCGTGCCGGCGGCCGAGATCAGGATGGCCGAGAACATGATCACTGCCGCCATCATGCCGTAGTGGGCGTAGCCGGCTGGGTTCAACTGGCCGACGCGGTGGGTGGCGTCGGGCTTCAGCAGCACCGCATAAGCGATGAGGTTGACGGTCAGCCCGCCCACCCAGGCGAAGAACAAGCGATAGCTGAGCAGCACCGAACGCGGCCCGTAACCGGTGCTGAACTCCGCCGCGAGCGCCGAGCTGGGCACTTCGAACACCGAGGCAAAGGCGCGAATGACGACCGCGGTGACCACCAGGTAGAGGAAGAGGTTGGCGTGAGCCCATTGCGGCGGGTTCCACAGCATCAGGTAGGCCAGCGCGAACGGGATCGCGGCGGCGTACATGAACGGATGGCGACGGCCCCACGGACTGCGAAAGTTGTCGCTGAGCTGACCGATCAGGGGGTCGATGCAGGCGTCGAAAAGCAGCGCCACCAGCGCGGCCAGGCCGACCAGCTGGGCCGGCACGCCCATCACCTGATTGTAGAAGAGCAGCAGGAAGTAGCTGAAGCCGTTGTCCTTCACCCCGAAGGACACCGAGCCGAAGCCGTAGAAGAGCCGCGTCGGCAGGTCGACCTCGCCGCGGGCGTGGGTGGCGGCGCTGGCCGCCTTGCTGACGGCTTCGGTCACAACGGATGGGTCCGGCAGGGGGTGTCGCTGAAGCGCATGGGACCTCCGTCGGCGTGGCCCGTCAGTCTGCCGCGCGAACCGCGCCCCGCGCAACCGGGAGCTTACGAGCGCGCCCTGCGTTGAGCAGGCGACCCGTATCCAGGAGCCACGCCATGGCCAACGCTTTCAAGCTCACCGACGACGACGATCATTTCCTGCAGATTCCGCACGACGGAACGCTGATCTTCGCCGGCGCCAGCGGCACCGAGAGCTGGATCGAGCGCGACCACGACGCGGTGGTGCGCATCGGCGTGAAGGCGGTGGGCGTGGCGCTGGCCAACGGTGGGGTGCTGGGCGTGGCCATCGACATCGGCGAGGCGTCCGCCCACGGCGAGGATGGTCCGGCGCTGCCGGAGACGCCGCTGCGCGCCAGCCAGTCGGTGCAGGTGCTGGTGAAGGCCGGCGAGCGGCTGGCGTTCAAGGCCTACCCGAAGGCCGAGGGCGTCCACGTGATGCGCACGGTAGTGTGGGCGGCGGACATGCCGGCCGAGACGTCGGCGACGCATCATCGGCAGACGGACGCGGCGAAGGCCAACAGTGGCCGGCCAGACGCCGAGCACCGACCCGGCGCCTAGCCGCGCGTGTCTAGCCGCACTTGGTCATCGGCGGCCGATGCCAGGTAACCTCCTGCCCGCCGTAGACGCCGTGGTCCAGGTTGATCGTCGCGCCATCGACGACATAGACCTCGGTGATCTCCTCGCTGTTGTGCATGTAGGTCACCGTCAGCTGACCGTTGGCGAGCGTGGCGACCTTCAGCGGATAGGTCGTGTTGTCTGGGAAGACGGTCATCTGGGCGCCGGCGAACTTGACGAACGGTTTGCTGCAATCGGCGCCCCACGTGCCCTGCACCGCGGCCGGGGACTGGACGCCCCCAGTCCCGCCGAGGCCGCAGCCCGAGAGCAGCAGGCTCAGAACGAGGATTGTCGACGTCGCACGCATGTCGCCGCCCGCCCTGGTCAGTGGATGAACGAGAACAGCACGCCCAGGCCGACGAAGGTCGCGCCGAACGAATAGACCATCAGCGGCCCGTAGCCTTCGCCCACCTGCAGATCGAGCGCGGCGGTGGTCGGCTGGGCCGGGTCGTAGTGCACGGTGACCTGCTGGCCGGCGCGGAAGCGGTCGGCGAGCGCCTGGGCCTTGGCCGGCTTGTTGAACAACGGCGGCGCGCCGACGCGATAGCCGGAGCCCTCGAGTTGCTGGCCGCCGACGCTGTAGCTGTAGACCACAGCCGGGGTCATCATGGTGTTGTTGCCCATCGGGATGGCCGCGATCTGCGATGAAATCACGGTGCCGGCCGTCGTTGGCCATTGCTGCGCCTTGGCGCCCTTGGCGCGCACGCCGCGCTGAAAGAACCAGCCGATCACCAGGATGATCAGCCCGAGGACGATGAAGAGCCCGTTCATGGTTGCCGCCCCAACTGCACGTTGCGGCGCAGACAATCACGCGGGCCGGCGGCGAGGTTCCCCACTTTTGGGGGTGCTTCAGCGAATGAGGGCGATCAGTTGTTCGATGTGGGAGTAGGCGTAGAGCACGCCCGCGCCTTCGAGCATCACCGTCCGCACCCCTGGCAGCCCAGCCCAGGGCCGCGGATCGGGCTCGCCGGCGAGGGCGCCGCTGTAGATGATGGTCCACGGCCCGGTGCGCGGCTCCAGCCCCGGCGGCGACCAGTCGCGCGCATAGACCTGATGCTCGTCGACGAAGCCGCGAACGCCGCGCGCCAGCAAGCCCTGCGAGTCGCGCACCATCTGCGCCATCACCGCCGGATCGGCGCTGATCTGGCGGTCGAGCTCCAGCATCGAACAGGCGCGGCGCAAGGTGCCTTCCAGCGCATCGCTGCGTGTCTGCCGGCGCAGCATCTCGGCGAACGGCTCCACCAGCGCCGGGTGGTCGAGCAGGAACCGCGAGATGGCGCTCATCGGCGCGGCGGGGGGCGGGCGGGCGTTGCGGGGCGTGCGCGGGTTGGTCAGCACCGGCCGATCGACCCGAGCGGGCCAGCGCGCGGCGAAGGTGATGTAGGTGCTGACGCCGCCGTCGCGGCCGAGTATCCGGGCCCTGCGCGCGCCGATGCTGTCCAGCACCGCGGCCAGGTCGTCGGCGGCGGTCTCCAGGTAGTCGCCCTCGGCTGGGTCGGTGAGACCGAAGCCAGGTCGCTGCGGGACCAAGGCGCGAAAGCCGGCCTTCTGCAAGGCGGCCAGGAACGGCGCCGGGACGAGGCGGCCGGTGGAGAAGCCGTGCCCGATCACCAGCGGCTCGCCGCTGGCCGGACCATAGTCGATGAAGGCGACCTGGCGGCCGCGGGTGACGATGATCTTCAGCCGCTCGCCGGTTGGCGAGGCGTCAGGCACCAGCTGGGCGGTGGAGGCCAGGTGGTCCAGCTCGATCACCTCGGAGATCAGCCGCTTCAGATCGCGCGAGCGGTTGACGCCGGTTTTCTGGAATACGGCGCGGCGGTAGCTACGCACCGTCTCTTCGGCGAGGCCCAGGCTCTTGGCGGCTTCAGCGGCGGTCAGGCCCTCGGCCAGCGCCACGGCGACGCGGGACTCGGCGGCCGTCAGCCCCATGGTCTGGCGCAGCAGCGGGGCGTCAGCGGCCCCGGGCGGCGCGGCGCAGCTCAGGTCCACCATCCGGCCGACGAACTGCGCGGCCTGGCGTACGCCGGCTTTGCGCATCGCCCGCTGCAGCGCGTCCTTGGCGGTCTCGCGGCCCACGCCGATGCTGTCGGCGGCGACGGCGAGGTTCGGAGCGTCCAGCATGGCTTCGGCGACGCGGGCTTCCAGCGGCGTCAGGCCCAGGATCCCTGCCGCGCGCGCCACCAGCGCCGATGACTTCGAGGGCGCGAACACCACCAGCAGCACCGCGTCGCGGCGCACGCCGTCGAAGGGCGCTAGGCTGCGCCAGGGCGACTCGGTGGCGTCCTGCCTCGCGTAGACGGTGACCACGCGGCCATCGCACCCCGTGGCCAGGCCGATCGCCGCGCCGTCGGCCAGCGCCTGGCGCACCAGGCGATGGCAGTCGGGCGAGCCGGCGGGATCGCCCATCCAATCGATGAACTTCGGACCCGAGCGGATCGGCCGGGCGAAGCGGTCGACAAGCGAGAACGCCAGCGCTTCGGGGTCGATGGCGGCGGCGGTGGCGATGGAAGGGTGCAGTCGCGCGGCGGCCTGGGTGATCTCAGCGATCAGCGCGCCCCAGGCCGGGTCCTCGTCGTTGAGCGTCGGCCACGCGTCGATGAACGCCGCGGCCGGCTTGCCAGCATCCACCGCGTCGCGCAGGGCTGCGCCGACGCTCGCCAAGTCCGCCATGCCTGCCCCCAGAGCCCGCGCGACGTCGCCAGTAGAGCAACCTCTAGCGGCAAAGGAAATGCCCGAGCGTCGGGTAGGCGACTTACCAAGCGTCGATCCACCGCAGCTTCTTGTCGCGCCGCGGCGGCGGCGGGGGAAGGCTCTTCAACCCCGACACGATCCAGCGCCGCGTGTCGGCCGGGTCGATGACGTCGTCGATGAAGAAACTGTTGGCCCGGTTGATGGCCTTGCCGCCCTCGTAGGCCCGGGCGACCATCTCGTCGAAGCGGGCGCGGCGCTGCACCGGATCGGCGATGGCGGCCAGCTCGTTGCGATAGCCCAGCTTCACCGAGCCCTCGATGCCCATGCCGCCGAACTCCGCCGTGGGCCACGCCACCGCGAACACCGAGGCCTGGTAGCTGCCGCCGGTCATGGCCAGCGCCCCCAGGCCATAGCTCTTGCGCGCGAAGACGCTGAACAGCGGCGTGGTCAGGTTCGCGCCGATGATGAAGAGCCGCGAGCAGTGGCGCACCAGCGCCGTCTTTTCGATCTCGGGGCCGACCATCATGCCAGGCGTGTCGGAGAGCGACAGGATGGGGATGTCGAAGGCCTCGCAGATCTGCATGAAGCGGGCGGCCTTGTCGGAGCCGTCGCTGTCGATAGCCCCGCCCAGCACCTTGGGATTGTTGGCGATGACGCCCATCGGCCGGCCTTCGACGCGGATGAAGGCGGTGACCATGGTGGCGCCGAACGCCGCGCGCAGCTCCAGCACCGAGCCTTCGTCGGCCAGGAGCCGGATCAGCTCGCGGATCTCGTAGACGCGCAGCCGGTTCTCCGGGACCACCTGGCGAAGCAGCCGCTGGTCGGCGCAGGACCAGTCGCTGACCGCGCCCTGGAAGTACGACAGGTACTGCTTGGCCTTGGCGACCGCGTCGGCCTCG
>DASXZG010000027.1:0-36800 GCA_036502045.1 Caulobacteraceae bacterium
TTGCGGCGTTCGGATCACCGCGTCGATGGGACCGACGCCGCCGAACAGCGTCCAGCTGATGGTCGGGCCGCGCACCACGATCTCGTCGCCGATCTGCGCCACCTCGGCCTGCGCGATCCAGTCCAGCGCGCCTGCGTCACCATGGCGGGCGGAGAGTGCGACGGTGGTCTCCTGGGTGTCGGCCGCGGTGACGCTGATGCGGCCACGCGGGATGGCGATGGTCAGCCGTGGGCGGGTGGGGGTGGCGAACGTGTGCATGGGAAGCTCCTTCAGCGCGCCCAGCCTGTGACGCGCTGGCCGTGGCGGCGCTCCTGGCCGCGTCCGGCGTCGACGCGGTCCGCGGTGGCGCGGGCGGCGGCCACCAGCCAGGTAGTCAGCGATTGGCCGCGCTGCGCCGCCAGGGCCTCGGTGCGGGACTTCAGGGTCTCGGGCAGGCGCAGCGTGATCCGCGTCACCTGTTCGTCGTTGGCGTCGTCGGGTTGCGCGCTCTCCGCCGCCTCGCCAGGCGCGGCGCCTTCGACCACGAATACCGGCTCGCGGCCTTGCAGGCGCACGCCGACTGTGAGGCCGGGCGCGGCGGCGCCGATCTCCGCCGCCGCTTGCGACAGCGCATCCATCAGCGTCAGCCGCAGCGCCGGATCGAGCGCCAGCAACAGCCGCTCGGCCGCCGCGCGCGTCGCCTCATCGCCCAGGTCGGCGGCGCGGATCAGGTCCTGGCGCAGCAAGTCGACAAGGTCGGTGATGTCCATGTGCGCCAGAGTGACATCACAATGGTGTCATGTCAACGCCGCGTGGCGCCAGGTCAGGCCCGGGCCGCCCGGCGCAACGCCTGCGGGGGCTGGCCGAAGGCGCGCAGGAAGGCCCGGCGCATGCGCTCCGCGTCGCCAAAGCCCACCGCCGCGGCGATGCGGTCGATGGGTTCTGGCCCGGCCTCGATGCGCTCGCGCGCCGCCTCGACGCGCAGCCGCTCAACCGCCTTGGCGGGCGTGACGCCGGTCTCGCCGGCGAAGGCGCGGGCGAAGTTGCGCGGGCTCATGCCGGCGCGCGCCGCCAGCTGCTCGACGCTTAACGGTTCGGCCAGCCGCTCCCGCGCCCAGCCGATCAGCGCGCCGAACCGGCTTTGCGGCCGCTCCAGCTCCAGTAGCGCGGAGAACTGCGACTGTCCGCCCGGCCGGCGGCGGTAGACCACCAGCTGCTGGGCGGTGCGCCGGGCGATGTCCTCGCCCAGGTCCTCGGCGATCATGGCGAGCGAGAGATCCACACCGGCAGTGATGCCGGCCGAGGTCCAGATCGGCCCGTCCTGGACGAAGATGCGGTCCGGCTCGAGCCGCACCCGCGGAAAGCGCCGTGCGAAGTCGTCGGTGCGCGACCAGTGGGTGGTGGCGCGCCGGCCATCCAGCAGACCGGCGGCGGCCAGGATGAAGGCGCCGGAGCAAACGCTGGCGGTGCGCCGGGCGACCCCCGCGGCCTGCCGCACGCCCGCCAGCAGCGCCGCGTCGTGCGAGGCTTCCCGCGTGCCGTCGCCGCCCGCCACCACCAGCGTGTCGAACGCGACGGCGGGATCGAACCGCTCGGCCGCCAGCTGCGCCCCCGACGTGCTGGCCACCAGCCCCGCCGCCGGCGCCACCACGTGCAGCGCGTAGGTCCCGGGCACATAGCGTCCGGCGATTTCGAACGCGGCGATGGGTCCGGCCGCATCCAGCAGCTGGATGTCGGGGAAGATCAGGAAGCCGATCTGGCGCGTCATGGCGTGAAAAGAGGGAACAATGTCATTTCAGCCGGACGCTAAGCCGGGCAGGATGGGGCGTCAACGAAGGAGGCTCCCATGGCCACGTTCCGCATCGTCGAGGTCATCTACGAGGGCATGACCCAGCTCGACTTCACAGCCCCGCACACCGTGTTCAGCCGCATCCCGGACACTGGGACGATCGTGGCCTCGGTGACGGGCGGCGCCATCACCTCCGACGGCGGCCTCACCTTCGCCGGCACGGTCCCGATGGCCGAGGTCGCGGCCTGCGACCTGCTGTTCTTCCCGGGCGGCTTCGCGTGCACCGAGGTGATGAACGACGCGGCGTTCATGCGTGAAGCCAAGCGGCTGGGCGCTGGCGCGCGCTACCTCACCAGCGTCTGCACCGGCTCGCTGATCCTGGCCGCGACCGGCCTGATCCGCGGTCGCCGCGCCGCCTGCCACTGGGCCTGGCGCGACATGCTGAAGTTGTTCGACGTGGTTCCGGACCCGTCCCGCGTCGCTCGCGACGGCGACCTCATCACCGGCGGCGGCGTCACCGCCGGCATGGACTTCGCCCTGACCGTGGCCGCCGAGCTTGCCGGCGAGGCCTTCGCCCAGGGCCTGCAACTGGGCCTTGAGTATTCGCCGGCCCCGCCCTTCCGCTCGGGCACGCCCGACGAAGCCCCGCCCGAAATCCTTGCCGCCGTCCGCGCCCAGATGGACGCCTGGCTGCCGGAGCGCGTGGCGGAGATGCAGAAGGCCGCGGCGGCGCTCGCCTAGCCCTCCCCCGGACACCCCACCCGGACCGCTGTGCGATCATCCCCCCCCAATGAAGGGGAGGGAGGTGCAGTCCGCTAGGTCAGCTGCCCGCAGAAACGCTGGATGCGGGTGCAGGCGTCTTCCAGCACCGCGTTGGCGGTGGCGTAGCTGATGCGGAAGTGCGGCGAGAGCCCGAAGGCCGCGCCGAACACCACCGCCACGCCCTCGGCCTCCAGCAGCTCGTTGCAGAAGTCCTCGTCGTTGCCGATCAGCTTGCCGCTGGGGGCTTTGCGGCCCAGCAGCTTCTGCACCGACGGGTAGACGTAGAACGCGCCTTCCGGCGTCGGGCAGTGCATCCCCGACGCCTGGTTCAGCATCGACACCACCAGGTCGCGCCGCTCCTCGAACAGTTTGGCGTTGGGCTTGATGAAGTCCTGCGGGCCGTTCAGCGCCTCCACCGACGCCCATTGCGAGATGGACGACGGGTTCGACGTGGTCTGGCTCATCACCTTGGCCATGGCCTTGATCAGCGGCTCCGGACCGGCCGCGTAGCCGATCCGCCAGCCGGTCATGGCGTAGGCTTTGGAGACCCCGTTCATGGTCAGCGTGCGCTCGTAGAGCGCCGGCTCCACCTGGGCGATGGTCCAGAACTCGAAGTCGCCGAACACCAGGTGCTCGTACATGTCGTCGGTCAGGATCCACACTTGCGGGTGGCGCAGCAGCACGTCGGCCAGCGCCCTGAGCTCAGCCTTGGTGTAGGCCGCGCCCGAGGGGTTGGACGGCGAGTTGAGGATGATCCACCGGGTCTTCGGCGTGATCGCAGCCTCCAGGTCCGCGGCCTGCATCTTGAAGCCGTGTTCGGCGGTGGTGGCGACAAAACGCGGCATGCCGCCGGCCATCAGCACCATGTCCGGATAGCTGACCCAGTACGGCGTCGGCACGATCACCTCGTCGCCAGGGTTCAGCGACGCGAACATGGCGTTGAAGATCACCGGCTTGCCGCCTGGCGACACGTTCACCTGCGAGGGCTTGTAGGTCAGCCCGTTCTCGCGCTGGAACTTGGCGCAGATGGCTTCCTTCAGCTCTGGAATGCCGTCGACGTTGGTGTACTTGGTCTTGCCGTCGCGGATGGCCTTGATGGCCGCTGCCTTGATGTTGTCCGGCGTGTCGAAGTCCGGCTCGCCCGCGGCAAGTCCGATCACGTTCTTGCCCGCCGCCCGCAGATCGCGTGCTTTCGCGTCCGCCGCCAGAGTGGCGGACGGCTTGACGCGGGCCAGCGTGGCGGATTGCGCGAACATGATCGGTGACTCCTTCTGACAAGGGGGTTGGAAAGCGGGCGCTGTTTACGCGGGGGGGCGCCGCAGCGCAACATAAGCCCCGGTCAGCGCGCGCCGGGGCCCAGCTTGTAGACGCCGTCGCGCAGCCGCTGGGCCAGTTCCAGGCGTTTGACTTTGCCGTTCGGCGTGCGCGGCAGCGCCTGCACGACATAAGCTTGCGCCTCGGCGAAGCCCGCCAGAATGTCCTGGAGCGCTCCGGCGATCTCCGTCGCCGCTGGCGGCTGACGCGCCTCGATGAACACACACAGTCGCTCGCCGGCGCCGTCCCAGTCGCCGCTTACCAGGCACACGCCCTCGCATCCGAGCCGGTCCTGGATGGCGCGCTCCCACGGCTCGGCCGGATACTTCTCGCCGGCGATGCTGACGACGTCGGTGGTGCGACCCATCACCGCCAGACGCCCGTCGGCGTTCAGCATGCCGAGGTCGCCGGGATAGAACCAGTCGCCCCGGAACATCTGCGCCGAGGTGGCCGCGTCGCCGACATAGCCGCGCGCGTTGTCGGCCCGTAGCGACACCCGGATGCGCCCCAGCTGCCCGTTGGGCACGGGCCGGTCGGCCTCATCCACCACCTCGACGCGGCGGTTGGCGTCGACGCGGTACCAGCGCAGGTCTTCGGGCCGGGTCACCAGCGAGCGAGCCCAGCCGCCGGCCTCTGTGGACGACAGGTTGATCAGCAGCCGTGGCGTCAGCCGCGCCATCACCTGCCGCGCCAGCCCGTCGCTCACCGCGCCGGAGAGGATGATGAGCTGCATGCCCGGCAAATGGGGCAAGCCGCCCTCCGGCGCCTCCATCAAGCGGTTCAGGATGTACGGTGTGGCGAGGCCGTGGGTGATGCCCGGCCAGCGCAGCGCCTGATGCATCGGCCCGGTCTGGCCCAGCACCACCGCGCCTTGCAGCGACCAGATCAGGATGGGCCAGCTGTGGCCGCCAGCCGTCCACAGGCCGAAGTCGAAGACGCACATCACCGTGTCGGCGTTCAGCGCGCGGAATTCCGGCCCGAGGTCCTCGTAGTGCGCCAGCCGCTCGCGCAGCGCCGCCGGATCTTGGCCGTAGTGGCGCAGCACCATCTTGTAGCGGCCAGTGGTGCCGGAGGTCAGCGACACCTGTCCGCCGAAGCGCGCCGGCGCCTCGGGCAATGGCGGCAGCGGGCGGGCGAGGTCGAGCGGGACTCTGGATGGCGGCGCGATCGTCAGGTGCGGCAAACCTGGCGGCGCCTCGCGCGCAGCCTGGCCGACGACAGCGATAAGGCACGCCGCGTCCGCGCCCGTCGCCTCCTCCGGCTGACGAACCGACAGCGTGTCCAGGCCCAGGCTCTTGAGCGCCAACGCCAGCACCCATGCGTCGAGCAGGTTGTCGACCCACAGGGCCGCCACGCCACTGCGCGGCAGAAGTGGCGCCAGACTATCGCGACAGGCGACGATCCAGCGCCAGAAGGCGCTGTAAGTGACCGGTGCGCCATTGTGGACCAGCGCCAGCTTGCCCGGCGTGGCTTCGGCGGCGGCGTGAATTTGTTGCAGCACGAACATGAGCGCGACCGTAGAGGCTTTCCGGCCGCCGGCTCAATCCCACGCGAGCTCGGCCCTTGCGGCTGGGCGCGGCCCTCGCGTCGCCGCTATAAGCGCCGCCGTGCGCCGGCTGATCGCCTTCTTCACCAACATGGACGCGCGGGCCTGGCGCTCGCTGGCGATCTCGTTCGTGCTGTTCGGCGGCGTCGGGATCGTCTTTCTGCTGGGCGCGCCGGCGCTGGGGCTCACCGGTCCAGCCGGTGTCGAGCGCTGGCTGACGCTGGCGCACGGACCCTGGGCGCTGCCGGCCGCGGTCGCGGCGTTCGCGGCGCTGGCGTTCCTGGGCGCGCCGCAAGTGATCCTGATCGCGGCGGCGGCGGTGGTGTTCGGCCCCTGGCAAGGCTCTCTCTATTCGTGGATCGGCACCATGGTCTCGGCGCTGATCGGGTTCGAGGTCGGGCGGCTGTTCGGCGGGCGGCTGATCCGCGACCTGCGCAGTCCCGGGCTGGTGCGCTTCATGACGCTGATCGGCCAGAACGGCTTCATGGCCAGCCTGGTGATCCGCCTCGTGCCGGCCGCGCCCTTCATCGTCGTCAACATGGCCGCGGCGGTGGCGAACGTGCGCCGGCGCGACTTCGCCCTCGGCACGGCCATCGGCATCCTGCCCAAGATCCTGCTCACTGCCTTCGCTGGCGGCGCGGCGACGGCGGCGTTCCGCGGCGGCGGGCTGGTCCAGTTCGGCCTGCTGGCGCTGACTCTGGCGATCTGGCTGGGCGCGGCGTGGCTGGCGCGACGCTGGCTGCGGTCTCGCGAAGCGTCGGCGATGGCCAAGGCGCCCAACGACCCTGCCTAGCGCGTGCCGGGCGGCGGTGTTTGTGCTAGGCCGCTGACGGCGGCGAGGGGGGCGAGCATGTGGCTTCGGATGGGCGCGGTGATGCTGATGGCGGCGCTGCTGGCGGCGTGTGGCACGCTGCATTGCGCCGAGAACTCGGACAACTCGCAGGTGGCGGGCGGCTGCGGCCTGCAGCACACCTTCTGACGCCCGGTCCAAAGAAGAAGGCCCCGGTGCTGACCGGGGCCCTCGCAGAGACCGCGCTCGCTGTTGGGGGGCAAGGGGGCTGCGCGGCCTGGTTGTTCTAGCACAACCCTGAGCGCAGCGCGCGTCTCCATTCATCAACCGCCGCCGCGTTGTCGCCAAGACGGCGCGCGGGCGATCTGTCGCTGGTGGTGACCTTGCCGCTGCCGGCGGATCGGCGTAAATCCCGCCGTGATGCGCAATCTCTGCGACAACCTGCTTCTTGCCGCGCTGGGGCTTAGCCGCCCCTGGGCGCTTCCGTAGGCGCGCGTCTCGACGCGGGCCGGGCGCTTCAGGGGACCAAACCCACCCTTAGCCCCACCTAGCCAAGAGACCTTCCATGACCACCGCAGATTCGGCCGCCGCGAGCGCCGACAAAGACCGCGTCATCATCTTTGACACTACTATGCGCGACGGCGAACAGTCGCCTGGCGCCTCCATGTCCATCGAGGAGAAGCTGGAACTCTCCAAGATCCTTGAGGAGATGGGCGTCGATGTCATCGAAGCTGGCTTTCCGATCGCCTCCAACGGCGACTTCGAGGCCGTGCGCGAGATCGCCAAGATCGTCACCGAGAGCACCGTGTGCGGCCTCGCCCGAGCCGGCGTCGCCGACATCGAGCGCTGCGCCGAGGCGATCCGGCCCGCCAAACGCGGCCGTATCCACACCTTCATCTCCACCAGCCCGCAGCACCGCGACTTCATCCTGCGCATGACCCAGGACGACGTGCTCAACGCCATCTCCGGCTCGGTCGCCCACGCCCGCAATCTCTGCGACGACGTCGAGTGGTCGGCGCAGGACGCGACGCGCACCGAGCGCGACTACCTGGCCCGCTGCGTCGAGGCCGCGATCAAGGCCGGCGCCACCACCATCAACCTGCCCGATACGGTCGGCTACAGCTATCCGTCCGAGTACGGCGAATTGTTCCGTGATCTGATCGAACGGGTGCCGGGCGCTGACAAGGTGGTGTTCTCGGCCCACTGCCACAACGACCTGGGCCTCGCGGTCGCCAACAGCCTCTCGGCGTTCCAGGCCGGCGCGCGGCAGGTGGAGGTGGCGATCAACGGCATCGGCGAGCGGGCCGGCAACGCCGCGCTGGAGGAGGTGGTGATGGCCCTGCGCGTGCGGCAGGACAAGCTCCCGTTCCCCACGCGCATTCGCACCGAGCACATCACCCGCGCCAGCCGCTACGTCTCGGCCATCACCGGCTTCCCGGTGCAGTTCAACAAGGCCATCGTCGGCAAGAACGCCTTCGCGCACGAGAGCGGCATCCACCAGGACGGGATGCTGAAGAACGCCCAGACCTACGAGATCATGCGCCCCGAGGACGTCGGCCAGGGCGCCACCAATCTGGTCATGGGCAAGCACTCCGGCCGCCACGCCTTCCGCGAAAAGCTGAAGGCGCTGGGCTACGACCTCGGCCAGAACGCTCTCAACGAGGCCTTCGGCCGCTTCAAGGACCTCGCCGACAAGAAGAAGCACGTGTTCGACGACGACATCATCGCGCTCGTCGATGACGCCCTGGCCCGCGGCGCGGATCGCATCCAGGTCAAGGCGCTGCGTGTCATCGCCGGCACCGAGGGCCCGCAGGAAGCCCAGCTGACCCTCGTCGTCGACGGCGTCGAGCGCTCGGCCACCGCCACCGGCGACGGGCCGGTGGACGCTGTCTTCAACGCCATCAGCGAGGTCGCGCCGCACAAGGCGGTGCTGCGGCTGTTCCAGGTGCACGCGGTCACCGAGGGCACCGACGCCCAGGCTCAGGTCTCGGTGCGGCTGGAGGAAGACGGGCGTATCGCCACCGGCCAGGCGGCCGACACCGACACCCTCACCGCCAGCGCCATGGCCTACGTCAACGCGCTCAACAACCTCTCGGCTCGCAAGGAAAAATCCGCCCCGGCGCCCATCGTCGCCAGCGGCTTCTGACCCGGGGTCAGGTCCCGTCCCGACGCCGGGGCGGGACCCGCTTCGGTGCGACCGGGGAGCGCGGGATTGCGCCCTTGCAATCGCCCCAGTCTTTGGGCACACCCGGCGCGTCGACCAAGGCTTCCGGGTCAAAAGAGCGACGCCTGCGTCGGAGGGGGCGCGGGCGCACCAAATCTGGAGGACGTGGGACGGCGCCAGTGCGTAATTCGTCCCTCTTTCCTCAGAGTGCTGAATGTTCTCGTCCCTCTTCGGCGTCATCTCCAATGATATCGCCATCGACCTCGGAACGGCGAACACGCTGATCTACATGAAGGGCCGGGGCATTGTGCTCAACGAGCCCTCGGTGGTGGCGCTGCGCAACGTCGGCGGCCGCAAGCAGGTCCACGCGGTGGGGATCGAAGCCAAGATGATGCTGGGCCGCACGCCCGGCCACATGGAAGCGATCCGCCCCATGCGCGACGGCGTCATCGCCGACTTCGAAGTCGCCGAGGAGATGATCAAGCACTTCATCCGCAAGGTGCATAACCGCCGCGGCTTCACCAATCCGAAGGTCATCGTCTGCGTGCCGTCCGGCGCCACGGCGGTGGAGCGCCGCGCCATCAACGACAGCTGCCTCAACGCCGGCGCGCGCCGCGTGGCGCTGATCGACGAGCCGATGGCCGCCGCGATCGGCGCCGGCCTGCCCATCCACGAGCCCACCGGCTCGATGGTGGTCGACATCGGCGGCGGCACCACCGAAGTGGCCGTGATGTCGCTGTCGGGCATCGTCTACACCCGCTCCGAGCGGGTCGGCGGCGACCGCATGGACGAGGCGATCATCAGCTACATGCGCCGCCACCATAACCTGCTGATCGGCGAGACCACCGCAGAGCGGATCAAGAAGGAGATCGGCACCGCGCGGGTGCCGGAGGACGGGCAGGGCCTGTTCATCGACGTCAAGGGCCGCGACCTGATGCAGGGCGTGCCGCGCGAAGTGCGCATCTCCGAGAAGCAGGCCGCCGACGCGGTGGCCGAGCCGGTGGCGCAGATCGTCGAAGCCGTGAAGGTGGCGCTGGAGGCGACGCCGCCGGAACTGGCCGCCGACATCGCCGACAAGGGCATCATGCTCACCGGCGGCGGCGCGCTGCTGCGTGGGCTCGATCTGGAGATCCGCGACCACACCGGCCTGCCGGTGACGGTGGCCGACGATCCGCTGTCCTGCGTCGCTTTGGGGTGCGGCAAGGTGCTCGAACATCCCAAGTGGACCAAGGGCATACTGGAATCGACGTTCTCCTAGACTAAACTGTTGATTCTAGCGGGGCGGGGGCCTCGGGAGGCGGCGATTGTCCCTGCGGGATGGTCCCTTCGGCGATATTCGGGTTCCGCTGACGTGGTCGGCCGCGGCCGCGCTGGTCATCGCCGCGATCATCGCCGCGGCTTTGCTGTTCAGCGACCGCCGCGATTCCATGAAAGCCGGGGCCTATGACACCGCCCGTCACCTCGTCGACGTGGTCGCCGCGCCGGTGGGCGGCGCGCTCGCCGCGCCGGTGCACTGGACCCACGATGGCCTGGAGACGGTGCGCGGCTACTTCTTCGCTGTCTCGGAGAACAAGCGGCTGAAGGCGCAGGTGGCGCAAGGCCAGGCCTGGCGCGACCAGCTGGCGGCGCTGCAGTCCGACAATGAGCGGCTGCGGGCCGTGCTCGGCATCCAGACCGATCCGCCGCTGCCGCACGTCGCCGCCGAGACCGTCTCCGAGGCGCACGGCGCCTTCGCCGACACCCAGCTGGCCTACGCCGGCGCCGACAAGGGCGTCACCGAGGGCAATCCGGTGGTGTCCGAACACGGTGTCGTGGGGCGCGTCGTCGGCGTTTCCGACCACGTCAGCCGCATCATGCTGCTCACCGACCCGGAGAGCCACACGCCGGTGCTGCTGGTGCGCACCAATGGCCGCGCCATCCTCTCGGGCGACGGCGGCGCTTCGCCCAAGCTCGACTTCGTGCGCTCCGCCGGGGCGCTGAAGGAAGGCGACCGCGTGCTCACCTCCGGCGACGGCGGTGTGTTCCCACGCGGCCTGCCGGTGGGCGTGGTGATCAAGGGGCTGGACGGGCAGTGGCGGGTCTCGCTCGACTCAGACTCCGCGCCCATCGACTACGTGCAGATCCTGCTCTTCACCGACTTCGCCCAGATCGCCAGCGCCCAGGCCCTGGCGCCGAAGACGCTGCCCACGGCGATGACCGAAGAGCCCAGCCAGTCGATCGTCGCGCCACCGACCAACGCCTTGATCCCAGGCGCGCCCGCCAATGCGCTGGCGCCGCTCGCCAAGCCGGCGCTCGCCAAGCCCCCAGTCGCCAAGCCAGCGCTCGCTCATGCCGCCGCGAAGCCCACAGCGGCCAAGCCTGCCGCCGCCAAGCCGGCCGCGCACGCGGCGGCGGCCAAACCTGCGGCTCACGAGCCGGCCAAGCCATGACCGCGCACGGGCTCTCCGCGTCGCGGCCGATGAACCCGCTGGGGTGGCTCGGCCTGCCGATGCTGGCCTGCGTGCTGGCGACGCTGCTGTTCGCCACGCCCTTGCGCATCTTCGGCTTTTTCCTGCCGCAGCCAGTGTTCCCGCTGGCGATGGCGTTTGCCTGGGCGCTGATCCGGCCCTCGGTGATCCCGCCGTTCGCGTTGCTGGCGCTGGGCCTGTTCCTCGACGTGTTCTGGGGCGGGCCGCAAGGACTGTGGCCGCTCTGCCTGCTGGCGGCCTACGCCGGCGTGCTCACCGTGCGCCGGCTGATCACCGGCCAGGAGTTCGTGGTCATGTGGGCGTGGTACGCCGCAGCCACGCTCGCCGCGTTCACCGCCGGCTTTGTGCTGATGGGCATCGATGCGGGCAACCGGCCCAACCTGCTGGCCGTGGCCTGGCAGTTTTTCGCCACGCTTTTGTTGTTCCCTTTCGTCTGGCGCCTGATCGAGCGCTACGAAGACGCCGACGTACGGTTCCGATGAAACCCCAGATCTACTTCGACGAGGTCAACGAGCGGCAGGGCGTCTTCAACCGCCGCGCCTTTGTAATGGGTGGCGTCGCCGGGATCGGGCTGCTGGCGCTGGGCGGACGGCTGGCGGTGCTGCAGCTGGTCGAGGCCAGCAAGTACAAGACCTTGTCTTTGGACAACGAGTTCCAGTCACGCCTGCAGCCGCCGCCGCGCGGCCTGATCCTCGACCGCAACAACGTGGTGCTGGCCTCCAACCGCCCGGATTTCCGCCTCTACGTCAGTCGCGACGAGAACACCGACGTCGACCTGCTGCTCGACCGCCTGGAGCACCTGGTGCCGATGGACCAGGACCACCGCGGCCGCCTGATCCAGGATATCAACGACGCCCCCCGCCGCGCCCCGGTGACGGTGATGGAGGATCTGACCTGGGAGGAGTTCTCGCGGGTCAATGTGCGCGCGCCGGAGTTGCCCGGGGTCACCGCCGACATGGGCGAGATCCGGGTCTATCCCTACAGCGCCGCCTTCGCGCACGTGATCGGCTATGTCGGCAAGGTCTCCAAGGACGACGTCACCAAGGACGGGCCCAACAGCGACCCGATCCTGCTCAATCCGGGCTTCCGCATCGGCAAGGCTGGGCTGGAGCGCACCTTCGACCTGCCCATGCGCGGCAAGCCAGGGGCCAAGAAGGTGGAGGTGGACGTCAAGGGCCGGGTGGTGCGCGAGGACCCGGGCGGCGACATCGCCTCGGTTCCTGGCGAGACGCTGCAGCTGACCCTCGACGCCGACGTGCAGAACCGGGCGCTGGAAGTGTTCGGCGCCGAGAGCGGCGCGGCGGTGATGATGGATTGCCGGACCGGCAACGTGCTCTGCTTCTTCTCCTCGCCCAGCTTCGACGCCAACCGCTTCGTCAAGGGTCTCACCGCGCCGGAATACGCCGAACTGGCGGGCTATGAGCGCAAGCCGCTGCTCAACAAGGCCATCGGCGCCAACTATCCGCCCGGTTCGACCTTCAAGACCATGGTGGCGCTGACGGCGCTCCACATGGGCATCCCACCCACCACCACCTTCACCTGCAACGGCGCCTGGTCGTGGGGCGGACGCGTGTGGCACTGCGACAAGGCCCACGGCACCCTCGACCTGAAGGGCGGCATCGCCCAGTCGTGCGACATCTACTTCTACCAGATGGCGCTGAAGATCGGCGGGCCGGACCCCATCGCGGCCACGGCCCACAACTTCGGCCTCGGGCAATCGTACCAGATCGGCTTCGACCCCCGCGAGCAGCATGCCGGCATCATCCCGACCACTCAGTGGGTGGCCAAGGCGCGGCCGAGCGATCCGATCTGGCATCCTGGCGAGACTTGCAGCATCGGCATCGGCCAGGGCGCGGTGCTGGTGAACCCGCTGCAGCTGTGCGTCATGTGCTCGCGCATCGCCAACGGGCACAATGCGCTGATGCCCCGGCTGGTGCAGTCGGTGGGCGGCGTCGCCGAGGCGGCCACCGCGCAGTCCGCGGTGCTGCCTTACGACCCGGCGCATATCGCCTTCATCCGCGACGCCATGGCCGCGGTGGTGACCAGCGGCACGGCCGCGGGCGCGGCGCAGCTGGGCCTCGGCCCGATCATGATGGCCGGCAAGACTGGCACCGCGCAGGCCCACGGCTATTCCGGCGGCCGCGGCGCGCACGGAGCCGTCGGCGCCTGGGACCAGCGCGACCACTCCTGGTTCATCTGCTTCGCGCCCTACGACGATCCGCGCTACGCCATGAGCGTGCTGGTGGAACATGGCGGCTTCGGCGCCGACGCCGCCGCGCCCCGGGCCCGCGAGATCATGCGTGTGGCGCTGCTGAAAGACCCCGAGGTGCGCGCCCGCATCACCCAGCCGCTGCCCGCCGCGCCAGGAATGCCCGGCGTCACCAACGCCGTCGCTCCGAGCGCCGCAACATGACCGTCAGCGCCCTTACCCGTCCCGGCGAACGCGAGCGGCTGATCGTCAAGCTTGGACAGATCGACTGGACCTTCTGCCTCGCCATCAGCTGCCTCGCCGCTGCCGGCGGGGCGATGCTGTATTCGGTCGCAGGCGGCAAGTGGACCCCATGGGCGGCGGAGCATCTGATCCGCTACGCCATCTGGTTCGTGGCTCTGATCGGCATGGCCCTGGTCGACCTGCAGGTCTGGTTCGCCGTCGCCTATCCGCTCTACGCCGTCAGCCTGGGCCTGCTGGTGCTGGTGGCCGCGCACGGCCACTCGGCGCTGGGCGCCCAGCGCTGGATCAACCTTGGCCCCATCCACCAGTTCCAGCCCTCGGAGCTGATGAAGGTGGCGCTGGTGCTGGCGCTGGCGCGCTTCTACCACGGCCTCTCGGCCAAGAGCGCGCGGCTCTCGTTCTGGCTGCTGGTCCCGGCGCTGCTCGTCGCCATGCCGGTGGCGCTGGTGATGAAGGAGCCGGACCTCGGCACCGCGCTGCTGATCGCCGCCACCGGCGCGACGATGATGGTGCTGGCGGGCCTCGACCTGCGCATCGTCGCCGCCGGCGTCATTGGCTCGGTGGCGGTGGCGCCGTTCCTGAAACTGGTGCTGAAATCCTACCAGTGGACGCGCCTGGTCAGCTTCATGAACCCGGAAGCCGAGAAGTCGGGCGCCGGCTACCACATCGTGCAGTCGAAGATCGCCCTGGGCTCCGGGGGCTTGCTCGGCAAGGGCTTCGGCCTGGGCACCCAGAGCCAGCTCAACTTCCTGCCGGAGAAGCAGACCGACTTCATGTTCGCCTCGCTGGCCGAGGAGTTCGGCTTCGTCGGCTGCATCGCCATCCTGCTGCTCTATGCGGTGGTGATCTTCATGGCGCTGCGCATCGCCGCGGTGGCCCACAGCCACTTCGCCCGCCTCAGCGCCGCTGGCGTCACCGCCACGCTTGCGTTCTGCGTCCTGATGAACGGCGCCATGGTGATGGGCCTGGCGCCTGTGGTCGGCGTGCCGATGCCGCTGCTCTCGTGGGGCGGCACGGTGATGATGAGCATGATGATCGGCTTCGGCCTGGTCATGGCCGTGCGGGTGCAGCGCTACTCCGAAATCTCCAGCGGCAAGGGCCTGCTCGGATAGCCATGCGCGGGCCCCTCTACGCGGTGCTCGCACTGTGGATGCTGTGGCTGGCGTCCTGGCTGCTGGCGCGGGCCTGGAGCAAGCGCACGGTCGGCCAGCCGGCGCTGGGCTCTCAGCTCGCCTATTCCGCCATCGTCGACATCGGCGCCGTGCTCCTGGTGACGCCGGTGCTGCGGGCGCTGGGCCCGCCGCTCTGGGCCGCGCCCCCGATGCTGGGCTGGGCCCTGGTCGGCGTCGCCATTGCCGGCTTCGGCATCTGCTGGTGGGCGCGGATCACGCTGGCGGGCAACTGGTCGTGGCACGTGACGCTGAAGGAGGCCCACACCATCGTCGAAGCCGGGCCCTACCGCTTCGTCCGCCACCCGATCTACACCGGCGTGCTCCTGGCCGGCTTCGCCACGGCGGCGCTGGAGGGCAAGGCGGTGTCGCTGCTTGGCTTGGCGATGATGGTCGCCGGCTTCTGGATCAAGGCGCGGCTTGAGGAGCGGTTCCTGCGATCCGAGCTCGGCGCGGCTTCGTACGACGGCTATGCGGCGCGCACCGGCATGCTGCTGCCGAAACGCCTGCCCCGGGTCTAGGCCAGCGCCTGGTCCGTGGCGCGCACCAGGGCGTCGATGATGCCAGGCTCGGTGGAGGCGTGGCCGGCGTCCCAGATGATGTCGAAACGGGCCGCGGGCCAGGCCTTGTGCAGCGCCCAGGCGCTCTCCAGCGGCGTCACCACGTCGAACCGGCCCTGCACGATCCACCCGGGAATCTTGGCGATCTTGCCGATGTTCTTCAGCAGCCAGCCGTCGTGGTCGAAGAAGCCGCGGTTGGCGAAGAAGTGGCACTCGATCCGCGCGAAGGCGATGGCGAAGTCGACCTCGTTGAACTTGGCCGGCCGCGCCTCGGGGCCGCGCAAGGAAATCGTGTCGCCCTCCCACTGGCTCCACGCCGCCGCCGCTTCGGCCTGCACGCGGCGGTCATGGTGGGTCAGCCGCTTGTGGTAGGCGCTGATCATGTCGCCGCGCTCGGCCTCGGGGATCGGGGCGCGGAACCGCTCCCAGGCGTCGGGGAACAGCATCGAGGCGCCGTCCTGGTAGAACCAGCCCAGCTCGCGCTCGGTGAGCAGGAACACCCCGCGCAGCACCAGGCTCTCCACCCGCTCGGGGTGCAGGATGGCGTAGGCGATGGCGAGCGTGGACCCCCAGGAGCCGCCGAACACGGTCCACTTCTCGATGCCGAGCCGCATGCGCAGCCGCTCGATGTCCTCCACCAGCGTCCAGGTGGTGTTGTCCTGCAGCGAGGCGTTGGGGCGCGATTTGCCGCAGCCGCGCTGGTCGAACAGCACCACGCGCCAGCGGCTGGGGTCGAAGAAGCGCCGCATCGTGGTGTTGATGGCGCCGCCCGGGCCGCCGTGCAGCACCACCGCCGGCTTGCCGTTCGGCGCGCCGCATTCCTCGTAGTAGATCTCGTGCAAGCCGCCGGTGGGCATCCAGCCGGCGGAGAACGGCTCCACTTCGGCGTAGAGCCCGCGTCGGCCGGCCGAAGACATGGCGGCCGTCGCCGCCGGAGTGCTGCGTTCCATGCCCCTGGTTCTAGCGCGGGAAGCGCTTGGCAAGCCAGCCCAGGATGGCGGCGTTGGTCGCTTCTGGCTTTTCCTGCTGCGTCCAGTGGCCGGAGCCCTCGATCAGCACCTTTTCCAGGTCAGGCACGATGGCTTCCATGCCGTCGGCCGAGGAGGGCGGCAGCACCGCGTCCAGCTCGGCCATCACCATAAGCGACGGCGCCGTCACCTTGTCGGGCAAGTGCGCGCTCGTTTGCCAATTGCGGGTGAAGTTGCGATACCAGTTGATTCCGCCGGTGAAGCCGGTGCGCGTGAAGGTGTCGACGAACACCCCCATCTCGTCGTCGCTGAGGAAGCTTTCGCGCGGATCGAACGCCGGATCGTAGGCTTCGACAATGCGCACCAGCGGGAAGGCCGAGGCGTCGCCCGGCTTGCGCTCGGTGGCGAACCCGGCGCTGGATCCCGCGGCCGAGCCCGGCGGCGGCCGGCGCAGGAAGAACTTCATGGTCTTGGCCACGTCCTTGGCCAGCACCGCGTCGGCTTCGCCCGGCTTCTGGAAGTGGACGATGTACATCTCCTCCCCCAGCCGCTCGCGCATCACCGCGATCGGATCGAAGCTGCCGCGCGGCGTGCACGGGGTGTTGAGGCCGATGATCCCGGCCACCCGGTCCGGATGGCGCACCCCCATCTGCCAGACCACGAAGCCACCCCAGTCGTGGCCGCAGAAGATGCCTTTTTCCGCGCCCAGGTGGTCCAGCAGCCGCACCATGTCGTCGGTGAGGTGAGCGAGGTCGTAGCTCTCGACGGCCTCCGGGCGGGTGGTGAGCCCATAGCCGCGCTGATCGGGCGCGACAGCCCAGCGCCCGGCGTCGGCCAAGGCCTTCAGCTGGTGGCGCCACGAGAACGCAAGCTCCGGAAACCCATGGCAGAAGATCACCGGCGTCCCGCCGCGCGGCCCCGCCTCGTAGTAGGCCATGCGCACCTCGCCGAGGTCCGCGTACTTGACCGGCGGCATCATGCTCTCGAGCGCGCTCATTGACGTCCCTCCGGCTGTGGCTTTTCGACCTTGGCGCCGCACTCCGGAACTCAGCAAGCCTGACGCCAGGGCGCCCGACGCTGCATCTCGCGGTCTACCCAACCCCCGTCATGGCCGACCGTCAGTGTCGGCCACCCAGGAACACCCCGCTTGCCATGGCCGTGCTCGGGCACAGCCACACGCACCGCTCGTGTGCCTGGGTCGCCGGGACTGACGCCCGGCGACGGAGGTTAGGGGGTGGGTAAGAGCGCGATCGCCGCCGCCGCGGCGCGCTGGTGCTCCATCGTCCAGGGCGGCCCCAGCGCCTTGCCCAGCCCCTTCAGCCACGGCTCCGCCTCGCCGCCCAGCACCGCGTCGGCCAGCTCGAACTCGGTCCCCTTCTGGTGGCGGCGCACCGGCAGCCCCAGCGCCGTCGCCGCCGCGTCCAGCGCTTCCAGGTAGAGCATGGCGTCGGCGGCGTAGCGGAACGGCGGGTATTCCAGCACCTCGCCGATGTCCGCCGGCAGCGCGCCGAAGTGATTGAGCCGCATCGCCAGCCCCTGCAGCGCGAACACCGGCGCCAGTTCGTCGCGCAGCGTCGCCAGCGCGGCGTGGGCGTAGTCGCCGGCCGAGCGCTTCACCAGGTCCACCAGCGCCTGCGCTTCGTCTCGCGGCAGGTCCATCACGTGATGCTCGTGCGGCTGCTTGGGCAGGTCGGCGGCGACCAGCAGCACGCGCCGGCGGTCGACGATCACCGGTTCGTCCTCGCCCCAGGCCACCGTGACCAGGTGCGCCCAGCCGTTGTGATTGGCGACACCCACCGCCGCGTCCCTGGCCATCGCAAGTCCTCCGTCTGCGGCCAACATGCCACAAGCCTTGCCGGAAGCCGTCAGCGGCCATTCGCAGAACGGCGGAATGCCGCTAGAGACACCGCCCCATGTCGCAGCCCGAGACCCTTGCCGAACGGCCCCCGGAACACGCGCCCTGGACGCTGGTGCTGATGCTGGGCGGGCTGACGGCGCTGGGGCCGCTGGCCATCGACATGTACCTGCCCGGCCTTCCCTCGGTCGCCAGGACCCTGCACGCCACCCCCAGCGAGACCAGCGCCACCCTGGCGGCGTTCTTCTTCGGCCTCGGCGTCGGCCAGTTCGTCTACGGGCCGCTGTCGGACCGCATCGGCCGGCGCGGCCCGCTGATCTTCGGCGTCGCCACCTACATCATCGGCGCGCTGCTCTGCGCGCTCGCCCCCAACGTCTGGGTGCTGATGGCGGCGCGGCTGCTGCAGGCGCTGGGCGGCAGCGCCGGGCAGGTGGTGGCCCGGGCCTCGGTGCGCGACCGCTTCAGCCATCAGATGGCCGCCCGCGTGCTGTCGCTGCTGATCCTGGTGCTGGGCCTCGCCCCCATCATCGCCCCGATCATCGGCAGCTACATGCTGCTGGTCGGCGACTGGCGGCTGATCTTCTGGTTCCAGGCCTCGGTGGCCATCGTCATCCTGACGGCGACGGTGCTGGGCTTCCGCGAGAGCCGAACCGAGGAGATGCGGGCGCATGCCCGGGGCGAGAGCACCGCCGCCACGTTCCGCTACCTGCTCAGCCACCCGCGCGTCGTCGGCTACACCCTGGCGGGCGCGTTCAACTCCGGCGCCTTCTTCTCGTGGATATCGCTGTCGCCCAACCTGCTGATCCAGGTCGATGGCGTCGCGCCGGCCAACTTCGGCTGGTGGTTCGGGGCCAACGCCGCCGGCTTCATCGGCATGAGCCAGGTCAACGCCCACCTGATGCATACCCGCACCCCGGAAGATGTGCTGATGAAGGCGCGGCTGGCCTCGGTGGTCTCCGCCGTGGTGCTGATGATCGACGCCTGGTTCGGCATCGGCGGCATGCTGGGTGTCATCATCCCGCTCTACGTAACGCTGGGCTCGTTCGGGCTGGTGGGACCCAACACCCAGGCCGCGGCGATGAACGTCGATCCGGGCCGCGCCGGCTCGATCTCGTCGATCGTCGGCGGCGTCACCTTCGGCATGGGCGCGATCATCTCCAGCGTCTCCGGCTTCCTGCACGACGGCACGCCCCGGCCGCTCGCCGCCCTCATCCTGGTGATGATCCTGGCCTCGTCAGCGGCGCTCTATGGCCTGGCCAAGCCGAACCACGCCCACGCTCACGCGGCCTGATCGGCCCCCAACGCGCCCCAGGCCAGCACCGCCCAGCCAGCCAGAAACGCCAGCCCGCCAATCGGGGTGACGATGCCGACGACGTGCGGCGCCCCGAACGCCAGCGCATAGAGCGAGCCCGAGAACAGCACCGTACCGCCCAGAAAGAGCGCCGGCGCGAACCGGGCCCGCGCGCCGCCGGCCCGCATCACTGTCGAGCACAGGATGGTCGCCAGCGCGTGGTACATCTCGTAGCTCGACCCGGTGCGCAGCAGCTCCTTGCCGGTCGGATCGGTCATGCCGTGAGCGGCGAACGCCCCGGCCGCCACCGCGATGAAGCCGCTCATCGCGGCCAGCGCCATCCAAACTCGCCTTGTCCAGCGCATTGACTGCCCCGTCGTTACCCGGCCCTGTTATAGGGCAAGAAGCCGGCCCGCGGACCGCCGCGAGACGCCGCCGCTGAAGGGGAGAGGAAGACGGCCATGGTGCTGACGCGCGGCGACGACTTTCCCATCCACCAGACCAGCGAGCCGATCGCTTACGCGGGCACGGACCGTAACTTCTACGACCGCTATTTCTTCAACGGCTACGCCATGGAGGGCGGCCCGTTCTTCTCCGTCGCCTTCGGCGTCTACCCGCACCTCAACATCGCCGACGCCAGCTTCTGTGTGGTGCACGACGGGGTGCAGACGGCGCTCCACGCCAGCCGCTGGCTGGGCATGGAGCGGATGGACCTAAAGGTCGGCCCGATCTCCATCGAGGTGATCGAGCCGCTGCAGAAGCTGAAGGTGACGATCGCCGCGCCGGGCGACGGACTCAGCGGCGAGATGGTGTTCGAGGGCCGCAGCTTCCCGATCGAGGAGCCCCGGTTTGTCCGCCGCAGCGGCCCGCGCACCATGATGGACTACACGCGCCTGACCCAGAACGGCCGCTGGTCCGGCTGGATCGAGCGCGACGGCAAGCGCTTTGACCTGAAGGACTTCGTCGGCACCCGCGACCGCTCGTGGGGCATCCGGCCCGTCGGCTCGCGCGACACTCAGGAAGGCGCGCCGCCGCAACCGGGCCAGTTCTACTGGATCTGGTCGCCCTGCAACTTCCCCACCGGCTCGTTCTTCTTCCACACCAACGACGACGGCGACGGCGAGCCCTGGAACCGCCGCGCGGTGTGGCAGCCCGACGGCCACCCGGCCCGCGAGATCAAGGACTGCGGCATCGACATCGTCTGGAAGAGCGGTACGCGCCACGCCAAGAGTGCGGTGGTGCACATGGGCGGCAACACCGTCACCTTCGACACCGAGTACGAGTTCTTCATGCAGGGCCTGGGGTACGGTCACCCGAGCTGGGGCCACGGCCTCAACAAGGGCGAGATCGCGGTGGAGCGCGAAGACCTGAGGCTGGCCGACTGCGACGGGCGCATGCCGCCGTTCCTGCACGTGCAGGCCCTGAGCAAGGTCACCTGGCGCAATGCTCAGGGCGAGACCCAGATCGGCCGCGGGGTGCTGGAGCAACTGGTCATCGGCCCGCACGCGCCCTCCGGCTTCAAGCAGATGCTGGACTACGCGCCTTGAGCGGGGGTCTTGCCGACAAGCTCGCGGCCTATCTGACGCGGGTGTGGAACGAGCCGGTCGCCGTCGCCGCCTTCGCCCGCATCTCTGGCGGCGCCAGCCGCGAGACTTACCGGTTCGAGGCGGTCACCGCCGCTGGGCGCCGGCCGCTGATCCTGCGCCGCGATCCGCCCGCCAGCCTGATCGAGACCGACCGCCGGGCCGAGTTCCTGGCGCTGAAGTCGTTTCACGGCCAGGGCGTCGCCGCGCCCGAGCCGCTGATCCTGGAGACCGAAGGCGCCGAACTGGAGCGCCCGTTCTTCATCATGACCCGCGTCGATGGTGGCGTGGCGGCCAGCCCGTTCTCGCCCGACCCTTACGGCGCCAACGCCGCCGCGCTTGGCGAGGACTTCTTCGGCACGCTGGGCCGCATCGCAGCCGCTGACCCCACCCAGCTGCCGCTGGCCGAGGCGGCCGCCGCGCCGCCGCTGGACGGCTGCTGGAAGCGCGAGCTCGACTACTGGTCCGGCGTTATCGAGGCCGACGAACTGCACCCGCAGCCCATCGTCCGCGCCGCCATCCGCCGCCTCTACGCCAACCCGCCGCCACCGGCGCAGAAGCTGTCGGCGGTGCACGGCGACTACCGCTCCGGCAACTTCCTGCACGATGGCCAGGGCCACATGCTGGCCGTGCTCGACTGGGAGATGGCCCACATCGGCGATCCGCTGGAGGATCTCGGCTGGGCCACCGAGCCGCTCTGGCGCCACGGCGAGGCGCACCGGGTGGCCGGCATGCTGCCCATGGCCGACGCCATCGCGATCTGGGAGAAGGCCAGCGGCCTCAAGGTCGATCCCAAGGCCTTCGCCTGGTGGGAGCTGTTCGCCTCGGTGAAGGGCCAGGCGATCTGGATCTCGTCGGCCAAGGAGTTCAAGGACGGCGGCTTCGCCGAGCCGATCCTGGGCTTCTCCGGCTGGGTCACGGCGCGCCGCCAGGACGAGATCCTCGCCCGCCGCCTGCAGGAAGGCCTGGCGCGATGACCCCCAGCGTCCGCGATATCCTCACCTGCGCCATCCGCGTGCTGTCGACGCCGCCGAACTCCGACGCGGGCCCCGAGTACGCCGCCAGCCGCGCCGGCATCACCGCCGCGCTGGTGGGCATGGCCGCCGGCGAGGGCGAGGTCGCCGCTGGCGCCGCCATCGCCGAGAACGCCGCCATCCGCGCACTCTTCGCCGAGGCGCTGCAGTACAACGTGGCGCTGGACACCCACCTCGACCACGAGCTGGCGCCCGCCGCCGAGGGCTTCGACGCCGACCTCGCTGTTCCCGCCCTCGACGCCGACAACGCCGCCCTGCGCCGCTTGTTGATCCGCCTTCATGAAGCGGTGGAGAAGGCCGGCGACCACGCCCTCGAGCACAAGATCCTGGCGCTCTACGTGAAGATGGCCGAGGGCCGCAGGCTCTAAGGCCCCAGCCGGGCCCTTGAACGCGCGATGTGAGACATTACTTCTGGTGCCGGCTGCCGCGCCCCAGCGCCGGATCGGGTCTTTGACATCGTTCAGAACAAGCTCTCAGCGGCCGCGCGCGCCGGCGCGGCGCCACAATTTGGCCCCCGTTACTATCGGCGATTTACGGTGGAAGTTGCAGCGCTGAAACAGCCTGGTGCGCCGCAATCGACCCGCTGCGCGGCGTTCCCCTCAGCCAGCCGAAGGAGCCTACTCGCCTCCGTGAGGAAGAGCGGATGTGGGCTCGCCGACTCCTGCTAGAGCCCGCGCATGCCCACGACCTTGCGCCTCGGGCTGTTCTACGCCGCGCTGTTCATCGGCACGGGCGCCAGCGGCCCGTACGCCGGCGTCTGGTTCCGGGCGCACGGGCTCTCGGGCGCTGCGATCGGACTGATCCTGGCGCTGCCGCAGCTGGGCCGGGCGCTGACCGGGCCGGCGCTGGCGCTATGGGCCGACGGCTTCAAACTGCGCCGCACGCCCATCGCGTTGATCTGCGCCGGCATGGGGATGGGGTACGTCGGCCTGGCCGCCGCGAACGGCTTCTGGCCGTGGCTGGGGCTGTGGTTCGTCAGCCAGAGCCTGATGGCCAACATCAGCCCGCTCGCCGACGTCATCGCGCTGCGCCGCGCCAGAGCCGAGGGCTTCAACTACGGCTGGCCGCGCGGCATCGGCTCGGCCGCCTACGTGGTCGGCAACATCGGCATGGGCGTGGTGCTGCACTTCGCTCGTCCGGACGCATTGCTGGTCTGGATCACCGCCGGCGCGGCGGCGGTCAGCCTGGCGGCGCAGACGCTGCTGCCGGCCGAGCAGGTGCACGATGCGCCGCTGGATCGGCGCGCGCGCTTCGCCGGCCTGCGCCTGTTGCTCGGCGACCCGGTGTTCCTGCTGGCGATCGGCTCCAGCGGGCTGATCCAGGCCTCGCACGGCTTCTACTACGGCTTCTCGGTGCTGGCCTGGGAGGCGCAGGGCGTGCCGTCGTGGATGACCGGCGGGCTCTGGGGCGTCGGCGTCGTCGCCGAGATCGGCTTCCTGTGGTTCCTGGAGCCTTGGCGGCGGCGGATCGGGCCGGAGCGGCTGCTGGTGCTGGGCGGCATCGGGGCGGTGACGCGCTGGACCTGCCTGGCGCTCTCGCCGCCGCTGTGGCTGCTGATCGCGATCCAGACGCTGCATTGCCTCAGCTTCACGGCCACCTTCCTCGGCTCGCTGCAGCTGATGGAGCGGCTGGCGCCGCCCAGCGCCGCCTCGCTGGCGCAGACGCTGAACTCGGTGTTCACTGGCGGCTTCCTGATCGGGCTCTCGACCATGGCGGCGGGGCGGCTGTTCGACGCGGTGGGCGCCCATGGCTACCTGGCGATGAGCGCGATCGCCCTCGTGGGTCTCGCCGGCGCCGCCTACCTGGGCCCCTTGCAGCGCGCTCGCCAGTCGATGGCGCAGCCCGATGCCGCTTGACGGCGGCGGCGCCGCGCGCGAGGCCTCGTCACGAATGCGTGTTCAGGACCAACCGACGGTCGCCTCAACCTGGTGGACCTGGTGCCGCGTGGCGGCGCTCACCGCCGGCCTCGCGGTGCTGGCCTGGCAGGGCTGGCACATGGCGACGGCGATCCTCGACGTGCAGCCGCTGGGGATCGACTTCCTGCCGATGTGGGCGGGGGCTCACGAAGCCTTCATCCACCCGCAGCGCGTCTACGACTTCGTCCGCCTGACCCACTTCGAGTCGCCGCTGCTGGGCGACTTCCACGGCCTGCGACCCTTCGTCTATCCGCCAACGGCGCTCTTGCTGTTCTGGCCGTTCGGGCAGCTGTCGTTCGTGACCGCCAACGCCGTCTGGACCGCGATGGGTGTGGTGGCGATCCTGTTGGCGATGGCGCTGCAGGTGAAGACGCCGCGAGTGATCGTGCTCACGGCCATGGTGCTGACGCCGTCGTCGGTGCTGGTGATGCTGACCGGGCAGGTGACCTTTCTGGTGGCGGCGCTGGTGGTGGTGGCGCTGATGGCGCTGCGCGGCCGGCCAGCCATCGCCGGGGTGCTGCTGGGCTTGGCCGCGGCGCTCAAGCCGCAGGCGCTGGTGCTGGCGCCGGTGGCGCTGCTGGCGATCGGGCAGTGGCGCGCGCTGCTCGCGGCCGGGGTGACGGTCACCGTCCTCGCCGCCGCGTCGGTGGTGGTGTTCGGCCTGGACGACTGGTTCCAGTGGCTCGCAGCCGCGCCGAAGTTCGAGCACATGGTGATGAGCGCTTCCGGCTTCGTGAAGGGCATGATCACGCCGACGGCGCTGGGCATGTTCCTGCGGCTGGACCCGGGCGCGCTGCTGATCTGGCGCCTCGCCTTCGGCGTCGGCGCGCTGGTGATGGCCTGGAGCGTGTTCCGCGCCACCGACGATCCGGCGCGGCGGCTGACGGCGCTGCTGGGCGGCGGCCTCTTCATCACGCCCTACGCCATGCACTATGACGCCGCGCTGCTGGCGCCGGCGGCGGCGATGATCCTGACCCAGCGCACCGCGCCCGGGCCGTGGTTCGCCGCGCTCGCCGCCAGCTTCATGCTATGCTGCGGCGCCATCCCGCACTGGGGCGCGGCTGGTGTCACCGGCTTCGTGCTCATTGTCGCGCTGGTCCCGGAGAGCGCCTTCAGCGGCCGGCCCGCGCCGGCGCCGCGGCTGGCGGTGGAGAGCCCAGCGTGAGCCCCCGCATCGCCGTCCTGGCGCCCTGCCACAACGAAGCGGCCACCGTGGCGCAGGTCGCCGCCGACTTCGCCAAGGCGCTGCCAGGCGCCGTCATCTACGTCTTCGACAACAACTCCACCGACGCCACCGTCGAACTGGCCGCGAAGGCCGGCGCGCTCGTCCGCCGGGTCTCGCTGCAGGGCAAGGGCAATGTGGTGCGGCGCATGTTCGCCGACGTCGAGGCCGACGTGTACGTGCTGGTCGACGGCGACGGCACCTATGACGCGACGGCGGCGCCGATGATGGTGCAGCGGCTGCTGAATGAGGGCCTGGACATGGTCAGCGGCGCCCGGATCTCGTCCGACCGCGAGGCCTATCGGGCCGGCCATCGCTTCGGCAACGTGGCCCTGAGCGGGGTCGTGCGCATGGTGTTCGGCCGTCAGTTCAAGGACATGCTGAGCGGCTATCGCGTGTTCAGCCGCCGGTTCGTGAAGAGCTTCCCCGCTCACTCCGCCGGTTTCGAGATCGAGACCGAGCTCACCGTGCACACCCTGCAGATGCGGCTGCCCTCGGCAGAGGTGGAGACGGCCTATGGCGCGCGGCCGGAAGGCTCGGAAAGCAAGCTCTCCACCATCCGCGACGGCTGGCGCATTCTGCGCATGATCGGCCTTTTGGTGCGCGAGGAGCGGCCGCTGCAGTTCTTCGGCGTCGCCGGCCTGGTCTGTCTCGTCCTCGCCGGGCTGCTGGCCGCGCCAGTTGGGCTGGAATACCTGCGCACCGGCCTGGTCCCGCGGTTCCCGACGCTGATCGTGGCGGTGAGCCTGGCTCTGGTGGCGCTGCTCAGCTTTGCCTGCGGGTTGATCCTCGACACCGTGTCGCGCGCCCGGCTGGAGCAGCGGCGGCTGGCCTATCTGGCGCAGCCCGGACCTGGCGCATGAGCGCGCCGAAGCTGCTCACCGTCTCCAACTTCTACGACAGTCACCGGGGCGGCCTGGAGATCGTCGCCGGACGGCTGGCGCGCGAGCTGGCCGGCCGCGGCTTCGAGGTCACCTGGCTCGCCAGCGACGTCACCGCGCCGCCCTGCGCCGCCGGCGGCGTGAAGCCCCAGCCAGTGCATGTGTGGAACGCGGCGGAGCGGCGGCTGGGCGTGCCCTGGCCGGTGCTGTCGCCGGCGGCGACGCGGCGACTCTGGCGCGCCGTGGGCGAGGCCGACGCCGTGCTGCTGCACGACAGCCTCTACATGACCAGCATGGTGACGGCGCTGGCGGCGGCGGCGCAGAAGAAGCCGCTGCTGGTGGTCCAGCACATCGGCGCCATTCCCTATCGCAGCCCGTTGCTGCGCGGCCTGATGGCGCTGGCCAACCGCGTGGTGGCCGCGCCGGTGCTCAGCGGCGCCGACCAGGTGGTGTTCATCAGCCAGTTCGTCAGCGACTACTTCGGACGCCTGAAGCTGAGGGCCGCGCCGCGGCTGATCTTCAACGGCGTCGACACCGCGGTCTTCCGCCCGCCGTTGGCGGACGAGAAGGCCGAGGCCCGGGCCCGGCTTGGTCTTGAGGGTCCGGTGGCGCTGTTCGTCGGCCGCTTCGTGGAGAAGAAGGGCGTCGGGCTGATCCGGCCGCTGGCCGAGGCGCGCCGCGACATCACCTTCGCCTTCGCCGGCTGGGGCGTGATCGATCCCGCGGCCTGGGGTCTGCCGAACGTTCGGGTGTTCGAGGGTCTGGCGGGGCCCGGCCTCGCCGAACTCTACCGCGCCAGCGACGCGTTCCTGCTGCCGAGCCAGGGGGAGGGGTTCCCGCTGGTGGTGCAGGAGGCGCTGGCCTGTGGCCTGCCGGTGGTCTGCGGCGACGAGACCACGGGCGCCGACCCGCGAGCGGCGCCGTTCCTGGTCGGCGTCGACGTCGCTGGCGACGACGCCGCGGCGATCGCGCAGCGCCTGTCGGTGGCGCTCGACACCGCGCTGGCGGACGCTGGGGCGGACGCCTCGGCCGACCGCGCCGCCTTCGCGCGCCGCTGCTACGCCTGGTCGGCCGCGGCCGAGGGCCATGCGGAGCTGCTCGAAGGCCTCATCGCCCGGCGCCGGGCGGCCGCATGAGCGGCGAGCGCATCTCGATGGAGACCAACGACCCGCTGCGGCGGCTGAAGCCGCGCATGATCGATAGTGATTGGCTGGTGATGCGTGGGATGGCCCGCGAGATCCGGGCGCTGATTGCCAGAACCGTAGCGCCGCAGATGACCGTGCTCGACTTCGGCTGCGGGAACATGCCCTACCGTCCGCTCTTCGAAGCCGCTGGCGCACACTACCTGGGCGCCGACTTCGACGGTTCGCCCGACATCCACATCGACGCCGCCGGCCACATCGATGCGCCTGACGCCACGGCCGATCTCGTGGTCTCGTTCCAGGTGCTGGAGCACGTGCGCGACCTGGCCACCTACTTCGCCGAAGCACGGCGGGTTCTGAAGCCGGGCGGGCGGCTGATCCTCTCCACCCACGGCACATGGCTCTACCACCCGCACCCGCAGGACCACCGGCGCTGGACCCGCGAGGGCCTGATCGCGGAGATGGCCGGCTACGGCTTCACCGTCAGCGACTGCGCCGCGGTGGTGGGGCCCCTGGCCTGGACCACGGTTCTGCGCCTCACCGGATACTGCTATGTGCTGAAGCGCGCGCCGGTGGTCGGACTGCCCATCGCCGGCGCCCTGGCCGCGGTAATGAACACGCGGGCCTACGTGGAGGATCGCCTGACCCCGGAAACCATCACCAGGGACAACGGCTGCGTCTACGTCACCCTCGCGAGCCCCAGTTCATGAACCTGCGGCTGGATCGCGTGCCCCGCTACATCGTCGTCGGCGCGATCTGCGCCGGCGTCTACAACGTCACCATGATCGCCGGCGACTGGCTGGGCGTGAACTTCGTGGTCTCGACGCTGATCGCCTTCGTGCTGGTCGTCTCCATCGGCTACGCGCTGCACTGCCTTTTCACCTTCTCCGAGAAGCTGAGCCTGCGCGGTTTCGCCCGCTACACCCTGGGCATGACCACGACGCTGCCGTTTTCGCTGGGCGGCATCTGGCTGCTGCGCGACGCCGCGCACCTGCCGATGTGGTTCGCCTCGCCGTTTTTGACTGCGGTGATGTTCGTCTGGAACTATCTGGTCGCGCACTGGGCGGTGGTGACTCGCGGCCTGGCGCGCAAGCCGGAAGCCGCGCCATGAGCCTCCGCGACGCCCTCGTCGACCGCATGCAGTCGGTGCTGCACAGCCAGGCGGTGATCCGCCGGCGTTTCCCGGACGCCGACCCGAAGGTGCTGGAGATATTCGCGCGGGTGAAGCCCTACACCATGACCTCGCCGGACCGGATCATCGCGCTCTGCGAGGCGGTGCGCTACGTGGCGCGCAGCGGCATTCCCGGGGCGGTGGTGGAGTGCGGCGTCTGGCGCGGCGGCTCCAGCATGGCCGCGGCGCTGATGCTGGCCGAGCTCGGCGAAACCAGCCGCGAGCTTTGTCTCTTCGACACCTTCGAGGGCATGTCCGAGCCCACTGAGATGGACAAGCGCGCCCGCGACGCCGCCGACGCCGGCCGCCTGCTCGACACGTCGAAACGCGACGAGAAGATCTGGTGCTACTCGCCCTTGGACGAGGTGAAAGCCAACCTCGCCTCGACCGGCTACCCCGCCGACCGCACGCGCTTCGTGCAGGGCAAGGTCGAGGACACGCTGCCGGCCGCCGCGCCAGAGTCCATCGCCGTCCTGCGCCTGGACACCGACTGGTACGAGTCGACGCGCTGCGAACTGGAGCACCTTTATCCGCGGCTGAGCCCCGGCGGGGTGCTGATCATCGACGACTACGGCGCTTGGGAGGGCGCCAGGCGGGCGGTGGACGAGTACATCGCCGCCGGCGCGCCGATCCTGCTCAACCGCATTGACGAGACCGGCCGCATCGGTGTGAAGCTGCGCTAGTCCCGGCGCGACCGCCTTCGTTTCGAGGAACCCCGTGCCGAAAGCCTTGATCACCGGCGTCACCGGACAGGACGGCGCCTACCTCAGCCAGTTGCTGCTCTCCAAGGGCTATGAGGTGTTCGGGCTCGCCCGGCGCTCGTCGCACCTTGGCGTCGACGACCACCGACTGCGCTGGCTGGGCGTTGCTGATCGGGTGACGCTGGTTGACGGCGACATGCTCGACCTCTCGGCGCTGCTGCGCGTGGTGGCGCGTACCGAACCGGACGAGATCTACAACCTCGCGGCGCAGTCGTTCGTCGCCACCTCCTGGGACCAGCCGATCCTGACCAGCCAGGTCACCGGCCTCGGCGTGGTCAACATCCTGGAGGCGGTGCGCGCCGCCGCGCCGAACGCGCGCTTCTATCAGGCGTCGTCGTCGGAGATGTTCGGCGGGCGCAACGCCGTCCAGAACGAGGAAACGCCTTTCCAGCCGCGCTCGCCCTATGCCGTGGCGAAGCTGATGGGCCACTGGGCGACGATCAACTACCGCGAAAGCTTCGGCCTGCACGCGTCCTCGGGCATCCTGTTCAATCACGAGAGTCCGCTGCGCGGCATCGAGTTCGTCACCCGCAAAGTCACCGACGGCGTCGCCCGCATCCGCCACGGCCTCGCCAGCGAGCTGCGGCTGGGCAACATCGACGTGAAGCGCGACTGGGGCCACGCCCGCGACTACGTGCGGGCCATGTGGATGATGCTGCAGCAGGGCGCGCCCGACGACTTCGTGGTCGCCACCGGGCGCACGACGACGGTGCGCGAGATGTGCGAGATCGCCTTCGCTCACGCCAACCTCGCCATGGACGAGCACGTGGTGATCGATCCAGCGCTTTACCGGCCGGCCGAGGTCGTGCTCCTGCGCGGCGACCCGTCGAAGGTGCAGCGCGTGCTCGGCTGGGCCCCGGAAGCGGCGCTTGAGGACATCATCCGCGAGATGGTCGAGGCCGACCTGGAGCGCTTGCGCCCGACCTAGCGGTGGGTGATGCGGACGCCGCAGTGCGCGTCCGCCATCTGCTTTCGGATGGCCACGAAGTTCGGGTCGGCTGGCACGCCCACGACGTCGATGCCCAGCGCTTTCGCCTCCGCGCCGTCGAACACGCTGACCGAATAGTGCGCGCAGAGGTCGGCGACGGTGTCGTCGCTGAGCGAACTGATTTCGAGCACCTTGGGCCCGGCAAGGAACGGATCGTTGCGCACGAGGGTGCCCATGTCGAAGCCGATCGGGCCTTGATCGTCCACGATCACAACCTGCGTCTTGGCGCCCTGAATCTCGGCGTTGGCCATCGCGTAAGGGTGGCAGTAGGTCCAGCTCTGCCAGCCGCGCAACGGCAGGAAGACGACCAGCGCCAGCACAGTGGCAAGCACCATCGCGCCGTTGGCGGCGGCGCGCCGGTGCGCGTCCAGCGCCGCCGTCATCCGCTCCCACGTCCAGGCGGCGATGAGCGCGGTCGATCCCAGAAGCCCGTGCAGATAGCGGTAGCCCCAGCCGTTGCTCTGGGTGGGCACAAGCACCAGCATGGCGAGCAGGGTCAGCACCACGCCGAACGCCAGCGCCCGCAGGTGACCTTTCTGCCGCTCCGCCGCCAGCAGTCCGCCGAACGCCACCGGCGCCAGCAGCGGGTGCTGCCAGGTGATGAAGCGGAACAGGCACTCGCCCATCGGCGCGACGTTGAAGACGCTGACGTCGCCGAGCAGCTTGGCGAGACGCTTGATCAGCGAGGCGCCACCACCCAGCTGGCTGGCCGCGGGGGCCGTCACGCCGGCCAGATGCATTTCCAACGGCCAGTACTCGACCCAGAATCCGCAGATCATCCCGTAGGCGGCGGTGTAGGCGCCGGCGAGCGCCCAGCGCCGGTCCAGCCACAGCTGCAGCACGAACGGCGCGACGAACAGGGGGTGGAACAGCAGCTGGTGGATGCCGGTGGCGAAGAAGCCCACCGCGATCGCGCCCAGGTGGCCCAGCCGCCCGCCGCGCAGGAACAGCCACAGCCAGGCGAGGTTGAGCGCCAGGTGCATGGGCATGGCGTAAGCGGTCATGGCCGTGACCACGAGCTGGGCCGATGCGCCCAGCAGGATCGCCGCGATCGCGCCGATGCGCGGCTGCTCGGGAAACAGTCGCCGGCCGATGGCGAAGGTGGCGACGATGGCGAAGGCGCTCAGCGCCGGATTGACCACATCCTCCGCGCCGATCTTGCTGGCCAGCGCCCGCACCGCCGCGTTGATCGGCAGATAGCCCGACGCCCAGTCGACGTTGCCGGCCACCGGCAGCATGTAGATGGGCGCCAGCGCCGGCTCGTAGCCGCGCCAGGCCGGCGGCAGCGGCGCCATCAGCCGGCCGCTGGCGAAGATCTTGGCGTCGAAGTTGGCCAGGAACTCGTCCAGCGACAGGGTGTAGTTGTCGAACACCAGCCCGACGCCGACCACGCCGGCGACCAGGCACAGCGCCGCCAGCGCCAGGGCCCAGCCGCGGCCGGACCAGTCCAGAGGCGCGGCGAAGCGCGCCAGCCACGCCGGGGACGCCATCCCGAAGGCGATCGCGAGCGCCAGGAAGGCGAGGTAGACACCCAGATCCTGGCGCCAGAAGTAGGTGGTCTCGGTGGTGTAGGCCGGCAGCCGCAGCGCCAGCGCGGCGCCCAGCCCCAGCACCACGCCGAGCTTCAGCCAGGTCAGGGTCAGGGCGCCAAACGGCGGCGCCAGCGGCGCCCGGCGCCCGGCGCTCGGCTCATCGGCGGACGTGGCGGTCATAAGCCTTCCCCTGACGGCGCACTCGTCCGTAAGATCGGCATGAGTATTGGCGCGGCGGCGGTTTCGCCAGGGGCTCGGGGAAAACGAATGCGGCGCAGACTTTGGGCGCTCCTCGCGGTCGGTCTGGCCGGCGCGCCGGCGACGGCCGCCGCCGGGCCTCACGCCGTCCTCTTCGAAGCGCCCAGCTTCCACGGCCGCGCCGTGGCGCTCGACAAGCCGACACCGGACCTGACCGCGCAACGCTTCGCCGCGCGAGCGGTCAGCGGTCGCTTCGACGGTCCCTGGATCCTCTGCGACGCGCCCGGCTACCAGGGCGACTGCGTCCGGGTGGTGGGGGCGGTGGACGACTTCGCGGCGTTCGGCCTCGACCGGCGGCTGATGTCGTTGCGGCCCGCCGGGCCGCCGGCGACTGTGGCGCCGCCGACCGCCACAGCCGCCGCTGAGCCGCCGCCACCGCCCGGCAACGACGGCGGCTACTTCGATCGGAGCCACGACGCCGTGGCGGCCCAACGCCCGCCGCCGGTGGCCGCCGCGCCAATGCAGACCGAAGGCGTGCGCGGCGCCAGCTCGGTGTTCTTCGTCCACCCGCAGGTCGACGGCGCCGATATCCCCAGCGGAGGCCGCGACGCCGCCGACAGCTTCTGCCGTGCCCAAGGCCTGGGACCGGCGCTCTACTGGGCCGGCGCCGAAGGCGACTTGCGCGACGTGCTCTGCCGCAAGGACTGAGGCGGCAGAATCGCGCGAGATACCGGCATGAGGCGTCTTTGGCCCTTTGCCGCGATCGCCGCCGTGGCCCTGGCGCTGTGGGCGCCAATGCTGTTCGTGGTCCGGCCCGGTGACTCCTGGGGCTACGACCTCAACTGGTCGACGCAGTTCTCCGGCCTGGTTGCGAGCGGCGATCTCTATCCGCGCTGGACGCCGACCTCGTTCTTCGGCCTGGGCGCGCCGACCTTCGACTTCTACCCGCCGCTGGGCTTCTGGGTGGCAGCGCTGGTGCGGTTGGCAAGCGGCGGGGCGCTGGGGCCGGTACTGGAGCTGAAGCTGGCGTTCCTGGCCCTGATCGGCGGCTCGGGCCTGGCCATGTACGCCTGGCTGCGGACGGCGGCGGCCGCGCCCGCGGCCGTGCTTGGCGCGATCCTGTTCATGGCCGCGCCGTACCACCTGGACGACCTCTATGTGCGCGGCGCCTTCGCCGAGCTGGCGGCGTTCGCGCTGCTGCCGCTGCTGGCGCTGGGGCTGTCGCGGACGGCGGCTGGCGCCCGGCTCGGACCGCTTGGCTTGGCCCTCGCCTGGGCCGGCCTGATCCTGGCGCACCTGCCCACCGCGCTGCTGGCCGGCGTGTTCCTGGTTGCGCCTTACGGCTTGATGCTGCTGGCCCAGAGCCAGCGCCGGCTGGTGTTCGCCGCCCGCGCCGGTGCGGCGCTGGCGCTGGGGACCGGTCTGGCGGCCATCTATCTGGTCCCGGCGCTGGCGCTGCAGCCGTTCGTCTCCGCCGACTACTGGTGGAGCGAGCGGTTTCAGGCGGCCGACCGGCTGTTCCTCAATCCCAAGGCCTGGACCATGGCGCTGGAGCCTTATCTGGCCGCGGTCTCGATCGTGGAGACCGCGGCCGCCATCGCCATCTCGGCGATCGCATGGCGCGCCAACCGGCGGTCCGTCGCCATCTGGGGCGTCGTGGCGGCAGTGGTGTTCGCGGCCATCGCGGGCTTGCTGCCCGGCTTCTGGTCGCTGCCGCTGATGTCCAAGGTGCAGTTCCCATGGCGGGCAATTGCGGTGGCGGAAATCGCGGTCGCGACCGTCGTCGCCTGGGCGCCCTGGCCGAAGAGCCTCGCCGGCCGGCTGCCGGCGATCTGCCTCGCGGCGCTGGTGGCGGCGAACCTCGCCCAGGTCGGCAAGGATCTGGCGTCGGGTCCGCCGACGGCGCCAGTTGGCGGCTATGGCGCGGCGTTCCCCACCAGCGTCGATGCGCCGGAGTACCTGCCCAAGGGCATGCTGACGATGACGCCGGCCGGTCCCATGCCGGCCGTCGACCTGGCGCGGTTGACCGCCCTGCCGCTCGCCAGCCGCGGCGCGGCGACGGCGCGGCCGGACGGCTCGGTCGACGTGCGGTTGGCGCCTGGTCCCACCGCTGCGCTCGTTGTCCGCCGGTTCTATTTCCCAGCCTGGACGGCAACCTGCGACGGCCAACCGGTGACAGTCGCGCCATCCGACCCCGGCCGTCTCGTCAGCTTCACACCACCCGCTAGCGCCAAAGCCTGCGATCTGGCGATCGGCCGGACGCCATCGGAACAGCTTGGCGGCTGGCTGTCGCTCGCCAGCCTGGCGCTGATCCTTGCGTGGGCCGCGTTCGCGGCGCGGCGGCGGCTCAGCCCTTCGCCGGGTTGATCAGGTATTTCTCGCCGGTGGCTTTCTTGTTGAAAGCGGCGATGGTGGCCGGCTGCAGCGCCTCGGTCAGCGAGATCTCGTGGCTGTAGTGGCTGGCGAAGGTGGTCTTCAACTCGTCGGCCACGCGCTGGCGCAGCTTGCCGGCCTCGACCGGCCCGATCTTCTGAATGAAGTAGGTGAGCAGGAAACCGCCGATGCCCCACTGCATGCCGAAGGCGCGGTTCAGCTCCGTGGGGCCGGTGTCGAGTCCGCCGTAGATGTAGACCTGCTTGCAGGTGGTCGAGCCGTAGCGGCTGAAGGCTGTCATCTTGGCCACCGCCGCCGCTTCCATGCCGGTCAGGATCTGGCCAGCCAGCTTGCCCCCGCCGATGGCGTCGAAGGCCAGCGTGGCGCCGGTCTCGGTCAGCGCGGCGACGAGGTCGCCCATGAAGCTCTGGCTGCTGGAGTCGACCACGTGGGTCGCGCCGATGCCGCGCAACATTTCGGCCTGAGCCTGGCTGCGCACGATGTTGACCAGCGGCACGCCGTCGTCGCGGCAGATCTTCACCAGCATCTGGCCAAGGTTGGAGGCGGCGGCGGTGTGAACGAGGCCGGTGTGCCCCTCCAGCCGCATGGTGCCGACCATGCCCAGCGCGGTCAGCGGATTGACGAAGCACGAGGCGCCGTCGCGGGGCGTAGCGTCGGCGTGCAAGGCGAGCACGTCGGCGGCCTTGGCGATGCGGTATTGCGCGTACATCGCGCCGCCCAGCACCGCGACGGTCTTGCCCATCAGCGCCTGCGCCGCGGGCGAGGCCCCGGCCTCGATCACCACGCCCGCACCCTCGTTGCCCACCGGCATCGCCTGGCCGACGCGGCCGGCCATCGCGCGCAGGAACTGCGGCGCCACCTTGGCGGTGTAGACGGCGTCGTCGCCCGCGCCTGAGGTGTGGCCAGTGGAGAGGTCGGCGGGGCCCAGCAGCAGGCCGAGGTCGGACGGGTTGAGCGGCGCGGCCTCGATGCGCACCAGCACCTCGTCGTCGGCCGGCGTCGGGATCGGGACCTTGGCCAGCGTCAGCTCAAGCTCGCCGCTGTCCTTGATCAGCGAGCGCAGCTGCAAACCCGTCCCGCGATTACCGTCGGCCATGGCCGGTCTCCTTCTAGATCGAGTAGTCGCCGCCCACGGCGTCCATCCTGAGCACGATCAATTCCGCCGCTTCGGCCGCGCTCATGGCGGTGGTGTCGACGTGGATTTCGGGGTTTTCCGGCGCCTCGTAAGGGCTGTCGATGCCGGTGAAGTTCTTCAGTTCGCCCGCGCGGGCCTTCTTGTAGAGGCCCTTCACATCGCGTTCCTCGGCCACGGCCAGCGGCGTGTCGACGAACACTTCCAGGAACTCGCCCTCGGGCAGCATGTCGCGCGCCAGCCGCCGCTCGGAGCGGAACGGGCTGATGAACGAGACCAGCACGATCAGGCCGGCGTCGGCCATCAGCTTGGCCACCTCGGCCACGCGGCGGATGTTCTCCACCCGGTCGGCGTCGGTGAAGCCGAGGTCGCGGTTGAGGCCGTGGCGGACGTTGTCGCCATCCAGGATGTAGGTGTGGCGGCCCATCGCCTGCAGCTTCTTCTCGACCAGGTTGGCGATGGTCGACTTGCCGGAGCCGGAGAGGCCGGTGAACCACAGCACCGCCGGCGTCTGGCCCTTCGCCGCCGCGCGGGTGCCCTTGGTGACGTCTAGCGCCTGCCAGTGGATGTTCTGCGCCCGGCGCAGGGCGAAGCGGATCATGCCCGCGCCAACGGTGCCGTTGGTGATGCGGTCGATCAGGATGAATCCGCCGGTGTCGTGGCTGGTCTCGTAAGGGTCGAAGGCCACCGGCTGGTCGAGGCTGATGTTGCAGACCGCGATCTCGTTCAGTTCCAGCTGCTTGGCGGCCAGGTGCTCGAGGGTGTTGACGTTGATCTTGTATTTGGGCTCGGTGACCGTCGCCGAGACGGTCTTGGCGCCGATCTTCAGCCAGTAGGGCCGGCCGGGCAGCAGCGGCTCCTCGGCCATCCAGACGATGGTGGTCTCGAACTGGTCGGCCACTTCGGCGGGCGCGTGGGCGGCGGCGATGATGTCGCCGCGCGAGCAGTCAACTTCGTCAGCGAGGGTCAGCGTTACGGATTGCCCGGCCACCGCGAGGTCGAGGTCGCCGTCCTTGGTGACGATGCGGGCGATGCGGCTTTCGCGCCCTGAGGGCAGGATGCGCACCGGATCGCCCGGCCGCACCGCGCCCACCGCGATCTGGCCGGCGAAGCCACGGAAATCCAGGTTGGGCCGGTTGACCCACTGCACCGGCATCCGGAACGGGCCGCCCTGCAGCCGGGTCTCGTCGATCTCGACGCTCTCCAGGTGCTGCATCAGCGTCGGGCCGCGGTACCAGGGCGTGGCGGCGCTGGCCGAGGTGATATTGTCGCCCTTCAACCCCGAGATCGGGATCGCCAGGATGTTCGAGAGGCCGATGCCGGCGGCGAAGGCGCGGTAGTCGGCGACGATCTGGTCGAACACCGCCTGGTCGTAGCCAACCAGGTCCATCTTGTTCACCGCCAGCACGATGTGGCGGATGCCGATCAGGCTGACCAGGAACGAGTGGCGCCGGGTCTGGGTCAGGACGCCCTTGCGCGCGTCGATCAGGATGACCGCGAGATCGGCGGTGGACGCGCCGGTGACCATGTTGCGGGTATACTGCTCGTGGCCGGGGGTGTCGGCGACGATGTACTTGCGCTTGTCGGTGGCGAAGAAGCGGTAGGCGACGTCGATGGTGATGCCCTGCTCGCGCTCGGCGGCGAGGCCGTCGACCAGCAGCGCGAAATCGATCTCGCCGCCTTGCGTGCCGATCCGCTTGGAGTCGGCCTCCAGCGCCGCCAGCTGGTCCTCGAAGATC
>DASXZG010000028.1:0-3716 GCA_036502045.1 Caulobacteraceae bacterium
GATCACGCGCTATCAAAGGCCGTTGCGGCCCTGGCTGAGCGACGAGTGGGAAAACGCCCGATCGCTCCAGATCGCCAGCCACATCCCCAACGACCGCCTGACGCTCTATTCCCAGGCATACTTCTGGCCCAAAGTCCTGCATGAGACCCAGGCTGGAGAACGCGAAGCCATGAGCGACTTGAACACGCTCACTCTGAACGCAGGACGGCTGGAACCCGCGGAGCGCGACCGCCTCTTCCATGCGCTCGTCAAGACCCGCGACTATCTCGGGCTGATGGACGGCGCGGCGGGGTTGATGCTGCGCGCGACAGCCCCCGTCGGCGTGGTCCTGAGCGAGGCGGAAAAGAAAGCAGAGCTATCGAGCGCCCAGAAGGACTTCGGAGCCTGTGCGGCCGCGCCCGACCTCGATCAAAGCCCGTAGCGATCCACCGCCGGCGTGGCCGCTTTGGCTGAACGGCGGCCATGGGCGCGCTTGCCCTCGGCTGCAGCACCGCATCGAGCAAATCTGCCACATTGCGTCGCCAGACCGGGAGGCCTAGCGTCTTTCCCCAGGGTAAGGGGTTGACCATGAAAACCTTCGCCGTCCTGATCACGGCCGTTTCGGCCGCGGCTTTAGCCGCGCCTGCAACTGCCGGCGGATACATCTACACGACCATAAGCGATCCGCTCGCCACAGGCGGGACGAGTGTCACGGGCATCAACAACGCGGGGGAAGTTGTCGGCAACTATGTCGATGGTAGCGGCACGCATGGGTTCATCGAGTCGGGCGGCGTGTACACCACCATCAACGATCCATCGGACCCGAGCTACACCCAGGTGAAGAGCATTAACGGTGCCGGCACCCTGGTGGGCCAGTACGGCGACGAAGGATTCATATATTCTGGGGGCGTATTCACTTCTATATCAGTATCAAGCGAAACCATACCGCTGGGGATAAACAATGACGGCACGGTCGTGGGGTATTATTATACTGGAAGTTACTCTGGATTCACTTACAATGGTGGTGTGTATACGTTAGGTCCTTCCGGTCTAACGTTCGGTGGTATAAACAACGCCGGCACGATCGTAGGTCAATATAGCCCTGGCAATCAAGCGTTCGTCGATATTGGCGGGGTCTTTACGGCCTTCTCGGATCCATCGGCTACGGGCTATACTGCCGCTAACGGCATAAACAGCGCCGGGATCATCGTTGGCTATTATACTGATGGCGCCAACCAAAACGGTTATGTCGATAATGGCGGCCTATTCACGACCTTGAATGACCCGCTGGCGACTGGTGGGACCGCGGCTCTCGGCATCAATGATGCCGGAGTCATCGCGGGCACATTTCTGGGGCCGGACGGCTATGAAGGCTTCATCGCCACGCCGGCGCCCGAACCGGCCGCCTGGGCCTTGATGCTGGCGGGCGTGGGGGGGCTGGGCACAATGCTGCGCCGCGCGCGCCGGCGCACGCAGATCGGCGTCTAGGCGGCGCGGGTCGCCGGCGAATTACCCTCGGCAAGCGTCCAGCCGTGTCCGACTGGTTCCGATTGCTCAGGACCGCGCGAACAAGCACTGAAACGAGGCGCCGATGCGGTAGTGACCGTCGGATTGGCGGAATGGCGCCAGCGCCTGGCGATAGGCGTCGTTCACGGCCGCCTCGCCGGAATACTCGATCGCCCGCGTCGCCGGACCGGCGGCCATCAGGCCTCTCAATGCGGTCAACTCATCTGGGTAGTCGAACGGGGAGTCGACATCGAATACTTCGATAGGCTCGAGGCCGGCGTCGGTGGCGAAAGCCCGCAACGCGGTTTCGTCTGACAGTGCGAACGGGCCCGGCGCGTTGAGCGGCGACGGCGGCAACAACGGCCTCACGGCCATCGGTAGAGTCGCCGCCGGCGTCGTTTCCGGCGGCCCCCAAGCCATGACAACGATCAGGCCGCCGGCTTTCGTCACCCTGCCGACCTCGCTGAGGGCCACCACGGGGTTGGCTGCGTACTGAAAGGCGTTGAACCCGGTCACGACATCGAAAGCGCCGGCGGAGAACGGCAGCGTCTCAAGGTCGGCGACGCGGAAGTCGCCGTCCGGAACACTGTCACGCGCGACGGCGATCATGCCCTCGGCGGCATCGACACCAGAGACTGTCGCCCCTCGCGCCGCCGCCAGGCGCGCCGCAACGCCCCCGCCGCACCCGACGTCGAGATAGCGCGTGCCGCGACCGACCGCGGCCCTGTCAAAAACCACCTCGTAGGCGGGGATGGCTTGGACCTCCTGCGCTTCGGCCCAGTCTCGCGCCCGGATGCTCCACAGGGGGCCGTTGATCGCAGAACTCTGCGGATTCAATGCCATGTCACTTCCCCCCGCGAACACCGGACGTAACGTCGACAGCTGGGGCGCTCGCCCGATGTCAGCCTCCACACCATAGACGGCCGGGCTTGGCGAGTCGCCTTGGGCGGATTGCGGACGTTCCGCTTAGGTCATGCAACGGGCGCCTTGATCGCCTTGCGCATGGCCAGCGCGACGCCGAACAGGGTCTTCACCTCGCCCAGGGGCGCAAAGCCGCAGGCGGAGTAGAAGCCGACCGCCCGGGGATTGGCGACGACGAACAGCCACGTCGCGCCGTCTGTGCGCGCCATCTGCTCGGCTTCCCGGATGAGCCGGCTGCCGATCCCCAGTCGCCAGCAATCCGGCTCGACGAACAGTCCGTCGAGTTCGGCTTCGCCGTCATCGCGGCGCAGGACGACGCCGAACCCGACGGCTGCCCCGCGGCGGTCAGCCACGAAGACCCGGCCGCCCTCGATCTGCTCGAGGGGCAGTTCGATCAGCCCCGGGTTCGCGAGCAGGTGCGGGCGATCCTCCTCCCACATCAGCGACGCGCGACGTTGCAACGCTTCCAGGTCGCGCTGTTCGCTGGCCGCGGCGCGGCGAAGGGTGAGCCCATCGATCATCGCCGATCATGTTGCGATGGGACGGCCGAACGCAATGGCGAGAGACCCCTGCTTGCAGCGCGCCGGCGACGCGCCGACGATCTTCCCGCGACAGGCCCAGGGCGTTCGCGCTACCAACGGCGCGGCGATGGGAGCCAGATCATGACGCGCATCCTGGTGGTTCGGCACGGGTACGTGGAGGGGATCGAGCCGCCGCGGTTCCGAGGGCGGTGCGAGGTGCCGCTGACCGAGCTTGGCCAGCGACAGGCGGCGGCGACGGCGGCGCGGATCGCGGCGAGCGCCAAGGTCGCGGCCGTGTGGACCAGCCCGGTGCAGCGGTGCGTGGCCACCGGGCGGGCGATCGCCGAGGCGACCGGCGCGCCGCAGCGGGTGGTCGAGGCGCTCAACGACGTCGATTACGGCGACTGGACCTGGCTGACCTATGAGGCGGCGCGGGCGGCCGACCCGGACCTCTTCGACCGCTGGTATTCCGCGCCGGCCAGCGTGCGCTTCCCGCGCGGGGAGTCGCTGCAGGACCTGGTGCTGCGCGCCGGCGACGCCCTGCGGCTGGCGGCGGCCGATGGTGTGGGCGAAGGCGTGGGCGAAGGTGTGGGCGAGGGCCGGGTTCTGGTGCTGGTCACCCATGACAGCGTGGGCCGGGCCATGCTGATGCAGGCGCTCGACCAGCCGCTCTCGGCCTACCGGCGCCTGGTGATCTCGCCCTGCGGCATCAGCGAGATCGAGGTCGCCGGCGCCCACACCCAGGTGCTGGGCGTCAACGCGACCGAGCACCTGGCGGGGCTGTAGCGC
>DASXZG010000029.1:0-2557 GCA_036502045.1 Caulobacteraceae bacterium
AGCGAGCGACTAAGCATTGACTTGAAAGAGTTTCTTCCTATGTTCCGCATTCGCGGAACCGGGTTCTGGCGCGTTTGATTCGCCCAGGGCTTCACGGCTTCCGAATTTATCGAGACATGACAGAATTTTCCAAACTGGGCCTTAGCCCTGCGACCCTCGAAGCGGTCGCCGCCACAGGCTATACCGAGGCCACCCCCATCCAAGACCAGGCCATTCCGGTGGCGCTGGCAGGCCGAGACATCCTCGGCATTGCCCAGACGGGCACCGGCAAGACCGCCGCCTTCACCCTGCCGATGATCGACCGCCTGGTGGCGGGCCGCTCGAAAGCGCGCATGCCAAGATCGCTGGTGATCGAGCCGACGCGGGAGCTGGCCGACCAGGTCGCCGCTTCGTTCGAGCGCTATTCCAAAGGCCAAAAGTTGAGCTGGGCGCTGCTGATCGGCGGCGTCTCGTTCGGCGACCAGGAAGCCAAGCTGGACCGCGGCGTCGACGTGCTGATCGCCACCCCCGGACGGCTGCTGGACCACTTCGAGCGCGGCAAGCTGCTGCTCACCGGCGTGCAGATCATGGTGGTCGACGAGGCCGACCGCATGCTCGACATGGGGTTCATCCCCGACCTCGAGCGCATCTTCAAGCTGACACCGGCGGCCAAGCAGACGCTGTTCTTCTCCGCCACCATGCCGCCGGAAATCACCCGGCTGACCAAGCAGTTCCTGAGGGATCCGACCCGGATCGAGGTGACGCGGCCGGCGACGGTGGTCGAGACCATCACCCAGCACATCGCCCGGGTGCCTTCGACCGACCAGGCTCACAAGCGCCTGGCGCTGCGGGCGCTGGTCGGCGCCGCCAACGTCAGGAACGGCATCGTTTTCTGCAATCGCAAGAGCGAGGTCGATATCGTCGCCAAGTCGCTGAAAAAGCACGGCTTTGACGCCTCGGCGATCCATGGCGACCTGGAGCAGAGCCAGCGGATGAAGACGCTGGACATGTTTCGCAAGGGCGAACTGAAGCTGCTGGTGGCGTCCGACGTGGCGGCGCGCGGCCTCGACATCCCGGATGTCAGCCACGTGTTCAACTACGACGTGCCGCACCACGCCGACGACTACGTGCACCGGATCGGCCGCACCGGCCGCGCCGGCAAGACCGGTGACTCCATCACGCTGGTCACGCCGGCCGACAGCCGCAACCTCGACAAGGTGCTGAAGCTGATCGGCCAAACGCCGCAAGAAATCGCCCTCGACATCGACTGGAGCGAGGCCAAGGCCGATGGGCCCAGGTCGCGCGACCCACGTTCGCGCCGGCCGGAACGCCGCGAGCGCAGCTACGGCCGGCCCGCCAGCGAGACCTCGGTGGCGTCGATGGAGCCGGCCACGGTGCAGCCCAGAGCCGAGCGATCCGCCGACGAGGCCACCCCGCCGCCTCGGGCTGAGCGAGCGCCGCGAACTGAACGGGCGCCGCGCGCCGAGCGTCACACCGAGCCGCGCCCAGAGCAACGCCCTGAGCCGCGCCCGGACCGCGCCGAGCGTGCGCCGGAACCTCGCGCCGAGCGTCAGGCCGAGCCGCGCGCCGACGCCGCCGAGCGCCAGCCGCGCCGCGAGCGGTCGCAACGCGAGGCTACCGAGCGTCCGCGCAACGAACCGCGGGGCGAGCCGCGCGGCGGCGATCAGCGCCGTGGACGCCAGCGCGACGACGGCGGACGCTCGCGGGAGGATGACGGCGGCGGCGGCCGCGTGGTGGGTTTCGGGTCCGATCTGCCGGCGTTCATGGCGCGGAAATAGCGCGGCGCCACGGCGCTGATCCTTAACGCGCTGTTTGAAATCTCCGACGTAAGGTGACCCCGTTCAGAGGGGAACCGGATGCCCGGCGAAGTAGACCTGACCTTGCGCGGCCCCAAGGCCTACGACGTCGCGCGGGCGGCCATCGAGATGATGGAAGAGGCCAAGGTCTGGCCGACGGCCCTCAATTTCGAGCTGTGGCTGCACCTGGTCACCGACCCCAGCGGCGAACTGGCCAAGGAAATCCAGCGCCTGCTCTCAACCGGCGAGCCGATCACCGACATGATCGCCGAGGACCTGGCGCAGAACTTCCTGCCCAAGGCCAAGCTGACCGAGCAGATCAAGGACGCCGGCGAGCTGTTGAGCCAGGAGTTGGCCAACGTCTCCCATGTGATCAAGTCGGCGCAGAAGAGCAACGAGGCCTACGGCGAGCATCTGGCCGGCGCGTCCCAGGAACTGGACGCCGCCATCGACCCCTCCGGCCTGAAGCAGCTGGTGGCCGGGCTGACCATCGCCACCAACCGCGTGCAGACCGAGAACGTGGCGCTGGAGAAGCGCCTGGCCGACTCCACCGCCGAGGTGGGGCGCCTGCGCGACCACCTGGTGCAAGTGCGCCGCGACGCCACCACGGACGGCCTGACCAATCTCGCCAACCGCAAGTCGTTCGATGAGGAGCTGGAGCGCGCCTGCGCCGAGGCCGAGGAAGCCGGCGCGCCGTTGCAGCTGGCGGTGCTCGACATCGACCACTTCAAGAATTTCAACGACACCTGGGGCCACCAGAC
>DASXZG010000030.1:0-1674 GCA_036502045.1 Caulobacteraceae bacterium
AGTCCGGTCACCGAGCCCGACCTCGGTCAGTGCCTCCCGGGCCTGCTCCCGTCGCTTCGCCGGCGCCACGCCGAGCGGGACCAGCGCGGTCTCCACGTTTTCCTGTGCGGACAGCGTGGGGATCAGGTTGAAGGTCTGGAAGATGAAACCGATCGACGCCGCGCGGACCTTGGTGAGCGGGCCTTCGCCGAGCCTGGCCAGGTTGCGCCCGGCCAGGTCGACGACGCCCTTGGTGGGCCGGTCAAGGCCACCGAGGATCTGGAGCAGGGTGGACTTGCCATGGCCGGTCGGCCCCTGGATGGCCAGCCATGCTCCGTCTTCGATGACCAGATCCACGCCCTGGAGGGCCTGAACGGTGCGACGGCCTTTCTGGTAGTCCCTGGTGACGCCGGTGAGCTTGTACATCGATGTCCTTCCGTGATTCGGTGGTTCGCCCGGCCGTGCTATCCGAGGCGGGAGAGCGCGGCCGCCGGGCGGAGGCGGACGGCCCGCCAGCCACCGAACGTGCCCGCGACCAGGCCGCCGACAATCGCGAGGGCCACGGCGAGGCCAACCGCGCCGAGCGTCACCGGGGCGGTCAGGTGGACGGAGACGGTGTGCGCCGCAGTTGAAGCGCCGCGCGCCAGGCCTCCGCCGCCGCCCGCGCCGCCGGCGACCGCGCCCCCGCCTGCCGTGGCGGTCAGCGGTGGTGCCACCGCCTGCACGATGGCCGCCGCGCCGTAACCGACCCCCACCCCGGCGAGGCCGCCGATCACCCCGATGACCAGCGATTCGCCCATGATCTGGCGGATGATCCGTCCGCTGTTCCAGCCGATCGCCTTGAGCGTGCCGAACTCCCGGACCCGGCGGGTCACCGCGCTCATGGTGAGGATGCTCGCCAGGCCGAAGGCTGCCACGAGCACCGCGACGGCAAGCCACTTGCCCAGGTTGTTAGCGAGCGTGGACGCGCTGGAGAGCGACCCGGTCACCTCGCTGGCAAGGTCACTCGACGTGGTGACGGTCGCGGCCGGCATGGCCTTGGCGATCTCGCTCGACACGGCGGAGATGTCCGTCGCGCTTGCCGCCGACACGTAGATCGTGTTGACCTCGCCCGCCATGTTCGCCAGGGCCTGGGCGCGGGCCAGCGGAATATACACGTCGGCGTCGGTGACGCCCTGCGCGGCCTGGACGATGCCGACCACCGTGAAGGACTTGCCGGCGACCGTGATCTTCGAACCGGTCTTGAGGTTCTCGGACTTGGCGTAGTTCGAGTCGACCACGGCGACGTTCTCGTTCGCCTGACTGGCCTTCATGGCGCTGCCCGACGTGATCGTGCCTGAGCTGAGCGGCCCAAGGGAGTCACTGGCGGGATCCACGCCGGCGACGGTGAAGGAGTTCGTGCTGAACGCTCCGGCCGAGCCGCCCCCAGAGCCGCCGCCAGAGCCGCCGCCGGGCGTGCCGCCGCCCGCGGAGATCGTCCCAGACAGCGTCACGTCGTTCAGGGTCAGCGAGCCTGCCGCGCCAGAGACGTCCTTGAGTGCCGACACGGTGCTAACGGCGGACGACTTCATGGTGCCGGTCCCGCCGCCGACGAGAATGTTCCTGCTTACATTGGTGCCGCTGCCGCCCTGCTGGCCGCCAGCGAAGCTGAACCGCTGGCCGCCGCCTGAGCCCGCCGTCGGCGCCTGGGTGACG
>DASXZG010000031.1:0-96749 GCA_036502045.1 Caulobacteraceae bacterium
TTCGAACTGACCCACTAGGCACGCTACAGGCCGGCGCTCTGGAAGGCGTCGTAGAGGCGGGCGTTCATTTCGATGCCGGGGAGAGCGTTCTGGCCCTCCATCACGGCGGAGAACACCAGGTCGCGGGTCTTGCTCTGCACCTTGCCCTCCACCCAGCCGACGCTGCGCGAACCGTCGGGCAGGCTGAAGCAGCTGGCCATGCGGCCGGCGGCGGCGAATTGCAGCGCGTCGTGGGCGTTGAGCGTGCCCTTGCCATCGCAGCGCGGGAGCTGGCGCGAGCAGTTGAAATCGTCGCCGTAGCGATAGACCACCTTGCCGCTGGCGCGGTCGGCCAGCAGCACGCAGGTGGTGGGATCGCCGATGGCTTGGCCGATGGCGGTGTCGAGCGCCTGGGTGTTGAGGCCGCGCCCGGACGGCGGCGGCGTGCAGGCGACGAGGAAGAGCGCGAGGAGCAGCGCCCGGCGCATCAGGCCGCGTGCTTGATCCGGTTGTCGTCGTCCAGCAGCACGACCGTGGGCGCGTAGTTGCGGGCTTCCTCGGCCGGCATCTGGCCGTAAGCGACCACGATCACCTTGTCGTTCTTCTGCACCCGGCGCGCCGCGGCGCCGTTGACACCGATGGTGCGCGAGCCGCGCGGCGCCTCGATGGCGTAGGTGGTGAAGCGCTCGCCGTTGGTGATGTTCAGTACGTCCACCTGCTCGTGCGGCAGGATGCCGGAAGCGTCCAGCAGGTCCTTGTCGATGGCGATGGAGCCTTCGTAGTCGAGGTCGGCCTGAGTCACCGTGGCGCGGTGAAGCTTGGCCTTCATCAGCGTGAGCAACATCATCTTCGAACGGACCTACGCGAAACGGTGGCTCGCCCCTCCCCCGAGGGGACGCGGCATATAGCCATAAGGGCCCAGCCCCTCAAGCGCGCGCAGCCTGTGGACGATCACGCGTCCGTGCTTGGGATCAGTGGCTTGGCGGCTTCGGCGTCGGGTCTTTGGGCAGCTTGGCGCGCAACTGGTCGAGCGTCAGGCGGCCGCTGTGGCCGGCGTCCAGCAGGTCGAAGCGCTGGTCGGCGGCGTGCATCCACTCGTCCAGGCTGATGCGGGAATTGAGACTGTAGTCGGCGTCGGCGACCGGCTCCGGCTCATCCAGTAGCTGCAGGAAGAGGCGCGGCCGGGCCTGCGGGGCGCCTGAACGCGCGCCGCCGGATGGCTGGCCGCTCTGACCATCGCCGCGCCCGCGACGTCCGCCGTTTTCTTGTCCGCCGCCAGAGCCGCCCGAGGCACCGCCGCCACTTTGCGAGGCTTGGCCGGCGCCGGGGCCGCCGCGCCCGCCCAGGCCCTCGGCCTGCTCGGTCAGCTCCGGTAGGCTTCTCTCGTAGTCCCTGAGTTCGAAGCCATCGATCACGCCGTCGCCGTTCTCGTCCAGCTTCTTGAAGAAGCGCGCCGCGTCGGCCTCGAACGAGGCCTTGTCGAGGTAGCCGGCATGCGCGGTGTCGGCTTGCGCGAACCAGGTGGCCAGACCGTCGGGCGCCTCCGGGGACATGCGGAAGGGCTCGCCGGCCGGACTGAGAAAGAGACGCGCGGGCCGCGCCGGCCCGGGACCACGCTCGCGCGGGCCGCTCGGCGGCGCCTTGGGCGGCGGGCCGGGCAAAGGGTCTGGCAGCGAGTCCGCCAGCGCCGGCCCGGTGAGGGCCAGCGCCAGCAAAGCGATGGGAAACAGGCGCCTCATGGGGCGATGGGAACCTCCGACGAACGGCCAAGGTTCCCGGCCGATGGGGCGAAATTCGGTCCGGCGTGTTGCCGGATCGCAAGGGGCTACTTCTTGGTCGCCGTGAAGGTGCCCTGCGGGCCGCCCGCGTCGATCGCGCCCGACACGCTGCCGTCGGCGGCCACCGCGCCTTTGTAGTCGAGGTGCAGCGGCGCGCCCTGATAGGTGGTGTCGTAGGCCAGTTCGAAGGCGCTGGCGCTGACCGTGCCCTTGGCGTTGACGTTGGCGCCGCCTTGCGGGTCGGTGCAGGTGCCGGCGAGCGCGCCGGCGGTGTTCGTCAGGTCGCAGGTGACGGTGTACTTGATCGCGTCGCCGAAGGCGCCGTTGACGGTCCAGGTGTCGGCGAAAGCAACCGCCGGCGCGAGGGTGAGAGCGGCGGCGATGAGCAGTTTCTTCACGCGGTGAATCTCCGAAAGTGGAAGCGTGGCTTATAGACCGCCGATGGCGCCGCGCCAAACCGCCCCTTCGGAACGGGGCGCCCTGGCTCGCTTGACCTCAAGTCCGCCGGCCCTACAAGCTTCGGCCGATCAAACGAACGTTTAAGGGAGCCCCGCCATGTCCGCCGTCGCCGACGCCGAAGCGCGCGCCAAGCCGTACGAACTCTTCGACCTGACCGGCAAGGTCGCGATCATCACCGGCTCGTCGCGGGGCATCGGCAAGGCCATCGCCGAGCGCATGGCCGAGCACGGGGCCAAGGTGGTGATCTCCTCGCGCAAGGCGGGGCCTTGCGAGGAAGTCGCCGGCGCGATCAACGCGGCCCATCCCGGCCACGCCATCGCCGTGCCCTGCAACATCTCCTCGAAGGACGACCTGCAGCGCGTCGTCGACGAGACCCGCAAGGCCTTCGGCAAGGTCGACATCGTGGTCTGCAACGCCGCCACCAACCCGTTCTTCGGGCCGATGTCGAAGATCAGCGACGAAGCGTTCCGCAAGATTCTCGACAACAACATCATCTCCAACCACTGGCTGATCCAGATGGTCGCGCCGGAAATGGCCGAGCGGCATGATGGCGCGGTGATCGTGATCTCGTCGATCGGCGGCCTGCGCGGCTCCACCGGCATCGGCGTCTACAACATCTCCAAGGCCGCCGACTTCCAGATGGCGCGCAACCTGGCGCACGAGCTGGGGCCGCAGGGCATCCGGGTGAACTGCATCGCGCCTGGCCTGGTGAAGACCGACTTCGCCCGCGCCCTCTGGGACACCCCGGAAGCCGAGCGCCGCTCCAGCGCCGGCAACCCGCTGCGGCGCCTGGGTGAGCCGGACGACATCGCCGGCGCGGCGGTGTTCCTGGCGTCGAAGGCCGGCGCCTGGATGACCGGCCAGTCCATCGTGGTCGACGGCGGCTCGACCTGCTGAACGCTTTCCTGCCTCTGCGGGCGGAGGCGGAGAGTCAGCGAAGCGCCGCGCCGGCGTAGGCCTGCATCGACGCGGCCATATACTCCGCCAGACCGGCCTGCCGCGCGTCGTAGCGGGCGCTGAAGCGCGGGTCGGCGATGTACATCTGGCCGAGACCAACGAAGGCGTCGGCAGGCGCCGGCCGGTTCCAGCTTTTGCTCACCCAGGCGTGGTGGCGAGCCATGAGCGCACTGACCGCCGGCGAGGTGGGCGGCAGGCCCGCGGCCAGCGCCGCCGCCATACCGGCCTCGATGGCGTCGCCCTCGGCCTGCATGGCGTCGAAGTCGCGCTGCGACCAGCCGCTCATGCCACGTTTGCCGTCGTCGATGAGCCCCTGCATGGCCGGGCCGTGGCGCTCCACCAGCTCGCGCTCGTAGCCGGCCTGAAGCTCGGGGTCGAAGCCCCGGTACATCGCCTTGTCGTTCATCTCGGTCGCTCCGATCAGGGACGCGAGGGTCGCATCGATGGTGCGGATCAGGCGGCGATGGCGGCGCTGCGCCGCCAACAGCCGTTCGCGATGGGCTTTCAGCGCCGCCACGGTGTCGAAGCCCGGCGCATCGAGCACCCGCCCGATCTCCTCCAGCGCAAAGCCAAGCTCGCGGTGGAAGAGGATCTGCTGCAGGCGCAGGAGTTGAGCCTGGCCATAGTAGCGATAGCCGTTGGCGCCGACGGCGGCGGGCTTCAGGAGCCCGATCTCGTCGTAGTGGTGCAGGGTGCGGACGGAGACGCCCGACAGCCTCGCCACCTCGCCCACCGTGTAGTCGTCCCGCACGAACGATCTCCCTCGAACGCCGAGGGGTATCAGGGCTCACGAGGCGTGAGGGTCAACCTGGAGCCGCCAAAAGTTCCCCTCCCCCTTGCGGGGAGGGGTTAGGGGTGGGGGTGCTGGCTGTGTGCTTCCGGTTGGCCCGCAAGCAGGCAACCGCTGAGCTGACACCCCCACCCCCGACCCCGCTCCGCAAGGGGGCGGGGAGGACTGCCGCAGCAGCGCGAGTTCAGTCGGGCAGCACCGCCGCCGAGGTGGTCATAAACGCGAAGCGGCCCTGGCGGTCGAAGAAGTCGCCGGCCACGTCGGCGAAAGCGTCGGGGCGCTCGGCGGCGATGTCCGCCCCGGCGCCGTACATCAGCACCACGTGGCTGGCCGGCAGCGCCCGGCGGTAGGCCGCCAGCGCGTCACGCGGCTGAGACGCATCGAGGCTGCCCACCAGCACCGCTTTCGGGGCCGGACCGCCTGGACGCCGCTCGACCGGCAGCACGCCTTGCGGCGAGACCAGCACCAGCGCCTTGATCGTCTCGCAGGCTTCCGCTGCGGCCAGCGCGGTCGCGACCTGCGCGCCGCTCGCCAGCACGCCGACGGCCTCCGCCCCCGACGCCGCGATCCAGGCCGCCAGCGCCTCGGCGCTCGCGGCCTTCACCACCGTCACCTGGAAGCGCTGCGCGAGCGCCGCCAGCGCGGGCGAGGCGGCTAGCCCGTCGGCCAGCGCCACCACCGGCCGGCCGACGCCCGCCTCCGCCAGCACTTCCACCTTGTCCGCCACGGCCGTGCTCATCAGTTGATCTCCGCCAGGGCCGGCGCGAACTTGCGCCCGAACAGTTCCAGCGAGCGGCTCATGCCGCCGCCGGCCACGCCGAGATCGAGGATGCCGACTCCCGCCTCGTGCAGCACTTTGGCCTTGGCCAGGAAGGTGCCCGGCCCGCCCAGGAACTGCACCCCGGCAGCCCCGGCGGTGGGATCGCCGCCGCCCGCGCCGGCCGGCGCGCCGGTGGGCGTGGTCTGCTGAGGGCGGCCGCGCATCACCCGCTCGGCCGACTCGTTGGCGTCGGAGTCGCTCTCGCCGATGATCATCCGCGCCCTGTAGAGCACGTTGTCGTGCGTCGGCTCCCAGCCGGCGGCTCTGGCCGCGGCCTTGTAGGTGTCGACCTGCTGCTTGACCTTGGCCGGAGGCGCGAAGCCGATGGCGATGGAAAGGCCCATGCGGCCGGCGAACTCGGCGCTCTCGTCGCTGTTGCCGGAGTAGAACACCGGCGGGTGCGGATCCTGGAAGGTGCGCGGCCACACCGCCACGGTGCGGAAGCGGAAGTAGCGGCCTTCCCAGCTGAACGGCAGCGGCTCGGTCCAGGCGCGCAACACCAGCTCGACGCCTTCCTGGGTGATCTCGCGGGTCTCGGCCGGATTGGTGCCGTAGGTGGCGTGCTCGTTGGGCGTGCCTTTGAGGAACAGCACCACGATGCGGCCATTGGAGAGGCCGTCCAGCATGCCGATCTCCTCGGCGGTGCGGACAGGGTTGATCAGCGGCATCAGCGGGCCCAGCAGCGCGATCTTCACCCGGCTCGTCTGCTGGCTGATGGCGGCGGCGAGGATGCCGGGGTTGGGCGTCATCAGGCCGGGGGAATAGTGGTGCTCGGAGATCGACACCCAGTCGAAGCCGACTTCTTCAGCCAACTTGTACTGGCGGATGGCGGTGGCCATGCTGTTGGCGGCTTCGGCGCGGTCGCATTGCTCAGGGGGTACGGGCCAGGCGCGGCTCTCCACCTGGCCGGTGTAGCCGCCGGTGCCGAGGAAGCAGGTCTTCATGGGCTCCTCCTCTCGTCTCTGTTCTTGATCTGAAAGCGGGTCAGCTCGCGGTCGCCGCGGCGCTGGCTTCGGCCGCGGCGCGCTGCGCGAACATCGAATTTTCCAGGATCTCGGCGTCGAACTTCGCTTTGTCGATAATGGTGCGCTGGAGGAAGTAGTCGACCTGCGCGGCCACCAGCGCCCGCATCGACGGCACAGAGCAGAAGCCGTGGTTGTGGCCGTGATAGAGCTGCAGATCGGCCGGCGCGCGCTTCAGGCGCAAGGCGTCGAGCATCCGCTGGCTGGCGCTGTGGTGCACCACGCGGTCGGAGGTGCCGTGCAGGAACAGGGTCGGCGGGTAGGCCTCGGTGACGTGGGTCATCGGGCTCACCGCGCGGGCCTGGGCCTCGGTCGCATTGTCGCCAAGTAGGGACGTCGCCGCCGTCGAGTGGTTCGGGTCGGCCGCGCCGACGTAGAAGCTGGTGGGCGGGTGCACGGCGATCACGGCGGCCACGGCCGACGAGACGCCGGTCGTCCCGACGTCGCCCTCGAACTCCGGATTGTCCGGCGTGCCGCCGGCCAGCAAAGCGAGATGAGCGCCGGCCGACGAGCCCCAAAGGATGATCTTGTCTTCATCGATGCCAAGCCGGCCGGCGTTGGCCCGGGTCCAGCGGATCGCCGCCTTCACGTCGTGGAGGCAGGCCGGATAAGGCGCCTCGCCCAGCAGCCGGTACTGCGCCGGCAGGCCGACATAGCCGCGCTCGGCCATCGCCCGCGCGTCCGGCCGCATCGCTTCGCGCGAGCCGCCGCGCCAGCCGCCGCCGTGAAAGTAGAGGATCGCGGCGCGCTTGGCCTCGCCCTCGGCCGGGTAGATGTCCAGTTTCAGCTCGGTCTCGCCCGCGTTGGCGAAGACCACGTCCCGTTCGCTTGCCATCCGTCCCTCACGTCACCTCTTTTTTCGACCGCCTTAAACGTTTAAGGTCGCTTCCGCAATCGCCGAAGCGGCGCCAGGACAGGGGACATGAAAGTTCCGGGGGCATGAAGGTCACGCTTCACGAGGTCGCGGCGCGGGCGGACGTTTCCATCGCCACCGCCTCGCGCGCCCTGAACGGCCTGCCGGTGTCGGCCGATAGCCTGGCGCGGGTGCAGAGCGCCGCCCAAGCCCTGGGCTATGTCGCCAACGAGGCGGCCAGGGCGCTGCGGGCCGAGCGCACCATGACCATGGGGCTGATCTTCTCCGACCTCAGGAACACGCTAGGGATCGACCTGCTGGACGCGCTGAGCGAGGCGATCGAGGCGGCGGGCTATTCGCTCTTGATCTCCACCGCGCGCGGCGACGTCGCCCGCTACGACGTGCTGATGCGCCGGTTCCTGGAGCGGCGGGTGGACGCGCTCTTCTGCATCCGGCCGGCGGGGGCGAGCGAGAGCCTGGCGCGGTACGCGGCGGCGGATATCCCGGTGATGAGCCTGTTCTCCAGCGCCGGCGCCTTCGCCGGCCTGCCGCTGATCACGCCGTCGCTGACCGAGCCGTCGAACGCGGTCGGCGCGCATCTGCGGGACCTGGGGCACCGACGAGTCGCCGTCGTGCGCGGCCCGGGCTTTCCGCAGGCGCCGGTCGAAGCGGGACTGAAGCATGCCGGCCTCGCCGTCGTGGAGATCATGCCCTCGGAAGCCGACGGCATGGCCGCGGCGCTGGCGGAGCTGATGGCGCTACCCGAACGACCTACAGCCGTGGTCGCCGCCGATCCCCAATCGCGCGGCCTGCTCGTCGCCTGCGAGCTCGCCCAGGTGGCCGTGCCAGGTGAGCTCAGCCTCGTCTCGGTCAACGAAACCGCCTCCGACGCGCACCACCGCCGCCACGGGCTCTCGGCGATGACCGTCGACCCGGCCCGCATGGGCAAGGCCGCGGCCGCCGCCATGGTCGCCTGGCTCGCCGGCGCCCCGCCCGCCGACCGGATCAAGGTGCAGGCCGCGAGCTTCATTGCGCGGGGGAGCACCGGACCGGCGCCTTAGACTTCGGCGCCGCACTGTCAGTCCTCCCTTCCCCCTTGCGGGGAAGGGTCGGGGATGGGGGTGTTCGCTGAGTGACTGTGATTGGCGGACGTCAGCCGGAAGCGCTGAGCAGCACCCCCACCCCTAACCCCTCCCCGCAAGGGGGAGGGGAACAGACCGAGCTTGCGGCTAGGTCTTCGGCGCTCGCCCGCTGACCTCGTGCCCCGCGTCGGGGTGGAGGCGCAGCATCAGCATCGCCCCGATCAGAGCGCAGGCGCCGGCGGCGAAGAAGGCGATCTGGAAATCGCTGGCCGACAGCGTGTTTGCGCCCCGCGACGCTTCGGCCAGGTGCAGACCCAGCGCGGCTGCCGCGACGCCCAGCGCCATCGACACCTGCTGCATCATGGACGAGAGCGTCGACGACGAGGTGCGGTGCTCGGCGGGGATGTCGGCGAACGACAGCGTGTTCAGGGCGGTGAACTGCATCGAGCGTGTCGCGCCGGCGAAGAACATCACCGCGTCGGTGACCCAGATGCCGGTGCGCGCGGTCAGGAAGCCGCAGGCGACGATGGAGATCGCCACCAGCAGGCCGTTGACCGCGAGCACCGTGCGGAAGCCCCAGCGACGCAGCGTCGGCGTGGTCACGGTCTTCATGGCGAGGTTGCCGAGAAAGTAGACCAGCACCACGCCGCCGGCCTGCAGCGGGTTCAGCTTCCAGATCACCTGCAGCATCAAGGGCAGCATGAACGGGGTCGAGCTGATGGCGACTCGCACGAACGTGCCGGCGTCCAGGGTGGAGATGGCGAAGGTCTTGATCGCCAGCGCGCCGGTGTCGAGCAGCGGATGTGGCGTCTTCTTGAACCAGGCCAGCGCGCCGACGCCGAGCGCCGCGCCCGCCGCCAGCAGCGCGGCGGCCAGCAGCCAGCCCGTGCCGCGCGAGAACTGCTCCAGCGAATAGATCATCAGGATCAGCGAGGCGCTGGTCAGCACCGCGCCCGGCAGGTCGAGCGGGCGGCGCGTGTCTTCGCGCTGGTCCGGCACGAAGGCCAGCACCAGCGCCACGCCCGCCAGGCCGAGCGGCAGGTTGAGCAGGAAGTTCCAGCGCCAGTCGAACCAGGTGGTGATGGCGCCGCCCAGCACCGGGGCGATCACCGGGGCGATCAGCGCTGGCCAGGTGATCAGCGCGGTGGCCTGCAGCAGCTCGTGCTTGGCGGCGGTGCGCAGCACCACCACACGGCCCACCGGGGTCATCAGCGCGCCGCCCAGGCCCTGCGCCAGCCGCGCCGCCACGAAGGCCCAGAGCCCGTTCGCCGCCGCGCAGGCGACGGAGGCCAGGGTGAAGACCACGATCGCCGCGGCGAACACCCGCTTGGCCCCGAAGCGGTCGCTGATCCAGCCGCTCAGCGGCACGAACGCGGCGACGGCCAGGATGTAAGCGGTGACGCCCAGGCTCACGTCCACCGTCGGCACGCCGAACGAGCGCGCCATCTGCGGCAGCGAGGTGTTGATGATGGCGCTGTCGAGGTTCTGCATGAAGAAGGCCGCGGCGACGATCAGGGCCACGCCCTGCGCCCCCACCTGCGCCTGCCCTCGCAGCACCTGAATGACGTTCGCCATGCGCGGAAACGTTTACACATCCCTCCCCTTCATGGGGAGGGTGATCGGCGCGCAGCGACGATCGGGTGGGGAGGTCCGACGCGTCAACGAACGCCAAGAGCGCCGGTGCACGGCGCCCGACTCCCCCACCCGACCGCTAGCGCGGTCTGCCCTCCCATGAAGGGGAGGGAAGGAAGGCGCTACGCCGCCGTCCGACGCCATTGCACCAGTCCGACGCCCGCGATCATCAGCACGATGCCGGCGGCCTTGATCAGGTCGATGGGCTGGCGCGGCGCGCCCAGCCAGCCGAAGTGGCTGACCGTTGCCGAGGTGACAATCTGCGCTACCACCACCAGCAGGATCGTGGGCGCGAGGCCGAAGCGCGGCGCGAGGTAGGTGGCGCTGAGCACATAGAAGCTCATCACCAGGCCGGCGAGCAGCTGAGTGGGCGGCGCGCGTGACAGCTGCGCCACGGGCGGCGCGCCGCTGCTGGCGATGGCGAAGAGCACGCTCGCCGCCAGCGCCACGGCGCAGAGCAGCGCGGTCGCCCAGCCGGGCGAGCCAATCGAACGGCCAAGCCGCGCGTTCAGCGCCGCCATTACCGGGATCAGCACGCCGGCGCAGAAGGCCCAAAGGCCATATCCCCAGGTCGTCATGGCCGCACCCATAGCCCTCCCTCCCCTTCATGGGGAGGGCAGGACGGCGCGGAGCGGCGGCCGGGTGGGGATGTCCGACGCGTCAACGATCGCCCTGACAGCGCCGGCGCCTGTCATCTGACTCCCCCACCCGACCGCTGCGCGGTCTGCCCTCCCCATGAAGGGGAGGGAGGGTGTCAGGCGAGGTCGTGGGCCAGCTCGGCGCGCGTCTCTTCGCCGAGCTGCGCCATGTGGGCGTAGCGAGGGTGGTCGCAGCCGAAGATCAGGCGGGCGCCGGGCGTCTTCACCGACGCGACCTGCGCCGGCGTCAGCGGGAAGTGGAGAAAGTGTACGGAGGAGGTCTTGCCGTCGTCGCGGGTGCGCTCGATGTCGCCTTCCTGCACCGCGGCCGCGCGCTCGCCGCCCACCTCCAGGTAGAAGTGGTCCTCGACGCCGCCCAGCTCGGCCAGAACGCGCGCGCGGCGGTCAGGGTCGTCGATCTCGAACATAACCGTGGCGGTCAGCTCGGCGCCTTGCGGGATCATCGGGTTGTAAGCCGCCAGTTCGTCGGCCAGCTGCTCGGCCCCGCCCTTCTCGATCAGCAGCATCTCCTGCACCTGGAAGAGCATGGTCTCGAAGCTCTCGAAATAAGCGGTGCACCAGGGGCCGAGCGGCACGCGGCGAAGGCGTTTCGCCGGCAACAACGCGGCGCGACGCGCCTTGCGCTCGGCGCCGAAGACAGCGTCGGGCTTGATGTCGGCGGCGGTGATCTGGCGTTGGGCTGGCGACATGGAATGACCTCCTAGAGCCCGTAGGCGCGGGCCAGCACTTCGATCGGGTGGGCTTCGCGCGGCGGCGCGGCGCCCTCGGCCAGGTCGGCGCTGACCAGTTCGCCCAGGTGCTTGCAGGCCAGCGGGCAGTCCGAGCACAGCGTCTCGTTGGCTTTGCCAGCGACCTGCCTTGCGGCGGGCTTGCCCACCTTCACGGCGATGGCGTGCGTGCCCTTCATCACCCCGAAGGTCCCGCCGTGGCCCGAGCAGCGCTCCACCACATCGATCTTGGTGTCCGGAATCAGCCGCAGCATCTCCGCCGACTTGGCGCCCATGTTCTGCGCCCGGGCGTGACAGGCGCTGTGCACGGTGACGCCGCCGGCGACGGGACTCAGGCCCTCGGCGAGGCCATGCGCCTTGGCGAGCTGCACCACGTATTCGCAGATGTCGCGGGTGGCGCCGGACAGCGCTTTCACCGCCTCGCTTTCAGGCAGGATCAGCGGCCACTCGAACTTCATCATCAGGCCGCAGCTGGCGGTGAGCGTCACCACATCCCAGCCATCGGCGATCCAGGGGCCGAGTTCAGCGGCGACTTTCGTTGCGCGGTTGGCCACCTCGGCGAGATCGCCGGCTTCCAGCTGCGGCATGCCGCAACAGACCGGGTAGACCAGCTTGGCATCGACGCCTTGCCTTGCCAGCACCGCCAGCGCCGCCTCGGCGGTGGAGGGCTGGTTGTACTCGGCGAAGCAGGTCGCATAGACGACCGCCTTGCGCTTGCCGAACGCCGGGCCGGCGGGATCGGGGGCCGGCGCATTGCGGGCGCGGTCCATCGCGGTCTTCGAGTGGTATTTCGGCAGCCGCGCATTGCGGTCGATGCCGAGCGTCGCTTCCATCGCCGGTCGGGTCAGGTTGTTGCCCTTGGCGCTGGCCCAGTTGGCGAGGCCGGCGACGGGCTTGGCCAGCTTGCCGTTACGATCGGTCTCGCCCAGCTGTTCGCGGACCACTTCGCCGCCCTCGGCCTTGCGCTTCGCGGCGCGATGGCGAAGCAGCAGGTGGGGGAAATCCACCGCCCACTCGTGCGGCGGCACGTAGGGGCATTTGGTCATGAAGCACATGTCGCAGAGCGTGCAGGCTTCAGTGACCTTGCCGTAGTCGGCCTTGTCGACACCGTCGATCTCGCCGGTCGGCCCATTGTCGATCAGGTCGAACAGGCGCGGGAACGAGTCGCAGAGATTGAAGCAGCGCCGGCAGCCGTGACAGATCTCGAACACCCGCTCCATCTCGGCCTCGACCTTGCCGAGGTCGTAGAAATCGTCGTCGCGCCACGCCAGCGGATGCCGGAACGGCGCTTCAAGCGAACCTTCTTTGGGTGGGGTGTCGGGCATGATTTCCAATCCCTTCTCCCCTTGCGGGAGAAGGTGTCAGCGAAGCTGACGGATGAGGGGTCGCGCGAATCTGCGGGTTTGCCTGGCCGGCGCTACCGGCAGGCGTATCGTCGACCCCTCATCCGACCCCTTCGGGGCCACCTTCTCCCGCAAGGGGAGAAGGCAGCGGGTTCAGCGCTAGTCCAGCGTATCCAGCGCGCGCTGGAAGCGGCCGGCGTGGGACTTCTCAGCCTTGGCCAGGGTCTCGAACCAGTCGGCGATCTCCTCGAAGCCTTCGTCGCGCGCGGTGCGGGCCATGCCGGGGTACATGTCGGTGTACTCGTGGGTCTCGCCGGCGATGGCGGCCTTGAGATTGCTGCCGGTGGGGCCGATCGGCAGGCCGGTGGCCGGGTCGCCGACTTCCTCAAGGAACTCGAGGTGGCCGTGAGCGTGGCCGGTCTCACCCTCGGCGGTGGAGCGGAACACGACGGCGACGTCGTTGTAGCCTTCCACGTCGGCCTTCTGCGCGAAGTAGAGATAGCGACGGTTCGCCTGGCTCTCGCCAGCGAAGGCGTCCTTCAGGTTCTGCATCGTCTTGCTGGAAGCGAGCGGCATGTCGGATCCTCGTGGGTGGTTGCGACCCATGCCTTAGACCCGGCGGACCTCATGGGTCCAATCGATTGATCTCATGCCGCCGATAGAGCGCGTCAATGCACCTACGTCGCGGCGCGCCGCTGGTCGAGTTCACCGCGGATGCGGGCGTGGCCGGCGCGGTCGAGGCGGTAGCCGAAGAGGATGCAGATGGCGATGATCGTGCAGATCGCCGCGCCCGGTCCATAGACCAGCCCAAGGTTGCGGATCGTGTCCGGCGGAATGTGCGCGGCAGCGCCGGCAGCCGCCGAGCCTGCGGGGAATCCGATCAGCTTCAGCGCGATGCCGGCGATGAAAGCGCCGATGCCGCTGGAGGCCTTGGCCGAGGTGGTGATGCCGGCGAAGTAGAGGCCTTCGCGCCGCGCGAAGAACATGTGCTCATGCTCGTCGGCCGCGTCGGCCATCATCGACTGGAAGCCAATCAGCGCGATCGCCGAGCCGCAGATCGCCACGGCCGTGGCCACGCAGAGAACAACGATCCCCGCACTGAGCGGGATGAGCCCCGTGAGCCGCAGGGTCACGGGCAGCCCTTGACCGGCGGCGATCAAGCCCAAGCCAATCATCGCCGCCGTGCGCTTCTCGACCCGCCTGGCGATCGCGCCGGCGACGAACACGCCAAAGAGCCCGCCGGGCAAGGCCACCAGCCCCAGCGGCAGCAGCTGACGGCCGAACAGATGCCAGAAATAGGAATTGGCGTAGAGCGTCAGCGCGCCGGCGACGCCGGCGGAGACGAAGAAGATCCAGCAGGTGATGAAGAGCCAGCGGAACGAGCGATTGCGGAAGCACTCGACCAGCTCGACCGGGAAATCCGCGAGGCTGCGGCGCTGGTCTGTCGGCGCCTGATGCAGACGACCCCGCGCCCCCAGCGTGCCCAATGTGCTGACCAGGCCGCCGACCAGCGCGATCGCGGCGGCGCACCAGGCGAGCCCGGTGTAGCCCGGCCGGTAGTACTGACCGTGTGGTCCGCCCAGGAACACAACCGACGACAGGATGGCCATGACCAGGCCCACGGCCAGGCTGAAAACGACCCGCGAGGCGACAATGGTCGAGCGTTCGGCGTAGTCGTCGGAAAGTTCCGCGCCCAGGCCGGTGTAGGGGACGATGAAGAACGACAGCGCGATGCGGGCGGCGAACAGGATCACCAGCGCGAATACGAACAGGGCGCCGCCGCTGAGCCCCGCCGGGGCCGAGAACAGCAGCCCGATCGCGAGAGCGATTGGGACCAGCGCCAGCAGCATGAAAGGATGACGCCGGCCATGCCGCGATCGGCTGTTGTCGGAGATCGAGCCCACCAGCGGGTCGCAGCACGCGTCGACCACCAGGGTCAGGCCGGCGATCAGCCCGGCCTCCGGCGCGGAGAGGCCGCAAAGCGCGCTGAGATAGAAGAGCAGCAGCGCCAGGACCGGCGTCGTGGCGTTCTCCACCAGCGCGCCCGCGCCGTAGAAGGCCAGCGTGCCGAAACCGAGCTTGGCGCGTGGCGCCGTCACAATGTCGGCCGGCGGCGCAGGGCCGCTGACAAGCGTGTCGAATTCAGCGAGTTCGGTCATAGGTCGGCGCTGCCGGCCTCCAGATTGTCTCTCGTCCCCGCGCCATGCATAGGGGCGCCCGATACCCGGCGCCAGCCCCGAATACGTTGACTTTACGTAAGATTCAGGCGGCGCGCCGCTCTACCGAAGCCTGGAATGCGGCGAACAGCCGCTGCATCGCCGGACCCTTGTAGGGATAGAGGTCGGGCGGATCCATGTCGTGGACGATCATGGCGGTGTCGGCTTCGAACAGCAGCAGCCGGCCCTGGCGGTCCTCGGCGCAGTCGATGGCCAGATAGTCGAGGTCGAACGCCTCGGCGATGGCGCGGAAGGCGCCGGCGTGGCGCGCGGCGAAGCCCTCGTCGAAGCTCGCCATCAGCGCGGCTTCCTCGGCGCGCTTGCCGGCGTCCTCGGCCATGCCAGCGTTGAGATAGTGCACCATCCAGTGCTCGGAGACCGCCATGTGGGCGACGAACGGGCGACCGTCCACCAGCGCCACGCGCAGCTTGCGGAAGCGGCCGTCCGGCCCCGAATAGTCGACGAACGGCGAGACGTAGAAGCGCTCACCGTCGTGACGCTCGAGGTAGCCGGCGACGTCGGTCGGGCGCTCCAGCTTCTCCAGACCGGCGCCGGCATGCGAATCCACCGGTCGCACGATGATCGGGAAGTCACGGCCCGGGAGCGTTGTGGCGAGGTCGAGCCTGGCGAGTTCGCGGCGGCTGACGCGTACGGTCGGCGGCGCGTCGAGACCGGCCGCGCCAGCCAGCAGCGCCGGAGCGCGATCGCGGCCGAGGGCGGAGACGCCGGCGGCGTTGGCGTTGAGCAACGGGCGCGGCCAGGCGCGCAGGCTGGCGGCGATGGAGGCCAGCAGCGGCGCGTGCGCGTCGCTCTCGCCCACCGCCAGGATGGCGACGTCGTGGTCGGGGATGGCGACGCGGCCGGCGTCGCCCGGCGCGATGAAGAAGAGATCGAGCGTGCCGTTCCAGCCCGAAAGCAGGAACTCCACCGGCGTCGAGGCCATCAGGTCGCCCGCGGCGACCAGCGCCAGCAGGCGGGGCCCGACCCCCGTTCCCAGCACCCGGCGGTAGTGGCGCTGGCGCGCCAGCGCGTCGGCCTGAAGCGCCAGGCCCTGCTCGCGCTGGCCGACCAGCTGCAGGATGGTGGAGAGATCGAGCATGGCGCCGGCGTCGGCGGGCGTCGCCGTGGCGCGGGCCATCAGCCGCTCCCAGTCGCTCTGCAGGTCGCGGCCGGCGAAGACGGCGCCGGCATAAGCGGCAAGGCCCCCGGTGACGGCGGGTGTTCCGGCGGGCAGCGTGGGGGCCTGGCGCGTGGCCATGGAGATCAAGAGCCGAATCCTCCTTCTCGGCGGGTCGTTACGCCGATTTGGGGCGGCAGAGTGTGAACAATCCCATTCCGCCCATCGGCGCGGATGTCGCAGGTCAGCGCGCGGCCGCTTCGCCATGGCGGCCAAGATGCGCCAGCAACTCGGGCAGGCGGCGGCAGGCGGCGATCAGCGGCCGCTCGATGGCGACGTGGAAGAGGACGCCGGCCGCCGCGCTGGCCGCCATCGCCACCGGCACGAACAGCGCCACTGGCCGGATGCCCAGCGTGTGCGCCACAAGCGCCACCACTGGCAGGTGGACGAGGTAGATGGCGTAGGACGCATCGCCCAGCCGCGCCAGCCACGCCGGCGGTCCGCGCCCGGTCTCCGCCGTCACCGCGCCGACCACGATCATCAGCGCTGGCACGCCCCACAGCATCGGCCGCAGCGACTCGTCGCGCAGGCCGGTCAGCCCCATGACCGCGAACAGCGCCGCGCCGAACAGCATCAGCGCCAGGCCCGCGCCCGGATCGATGCGCAGGCGACCCAGCTGCGCCAACCGCGCCACGATCACGCCAGCGGCGAACTGCAGCATCATCGGGTTGGCGCCCAGGCCATAGAGCGGCGGATCGCAGAACCCGAGCGCCACTTCGCCCACCAGCGCGGCCAGGATCAGAGCGAAGCGCCACCCGGCCGGCGCGAACAGCACCAGGGTGAAGAGGCCATAGAACACCGCCTCGTAGTTCAGGCTCCAGCCCGGCGGCAGCACGGGAAAGACGAGGCCGTTGGGGTCGGTGTGCTGCACGAAGGCAAGCGAGAGCAGGATGTGGCGCGGCGACAGCGACAGCTGCGGCAGGAACATTGGCGACGTCGCAGCGATGGCGATGGTGACCAGCGTCATCAGCCAATAGGCCGGCGCCACCCGCGTGAACCGCCGCCAGAAGAAAACGCCCGGCGTCGCCTCATCGCGGCTGCCGACCGTCCAGATGATGAAGCCGCTGATGACGAAGAACACGTCGACGCCCGCCGCGCCGACCCAGAAGCGGTCGTCGAGCCACTGGAAGGCGTGGAAAGCCACCACCGCCAGCGCCGCCAGCGCCCGCAGCGCCTGGATCCAACGCAGGGTCGGCGGGTGGGACGCTGGAACCGACGACGTCAGGGGGTGACCACCGCCTTGCCGATCACGGTGCGGTCGGCCAGCGAGTCGAACGCCGCCCGCCAGTCGTCGAGAGCGTATTCCTTGTGCACCCGCGGCTTCAGCTTGCCCTCGTTCGCCATCTTCCAGATCGCCGCCGAGTTCTCGCGGCCCTTTTCCGGGAACTGGCGGCCGTACTCGCCGGCGCGCACGCCCATGATCGAATAGCCCTTGATCAGCGGCATGTTCACCGAGATCGAAGGAATGCGGCCGGAGGTGAAGCCCACGATGAGGATGCGGCCGTTGAAGGCGATGCAGCGGGTGCTCTCGTCGAACACGTCTCCGCCCACCGGGTCGTAGACCACATCCGCGCCGTGCCCGCCGGTGATTTCCTTCACCCGCTCGCGAAAGCCGCCGGTGACGTTGACGATGGCGTCCGGCGCATACTCGGCCGCGACCACAGCCAGCTTGTCATCGGAGGCGGAGGCCGCGATCACCTTGCAGCCCAGCACCTTGGCGAGGTCGACGCAGGCGAGGCCGACGCCGCCGGCGGCGCCCAGCACCAGCACCCACTCGCCCGGCTCGACCTGAGCGCGGCGGATCAGCGACACATAGGCGGTGAGGTAGGCGGTGCCGAAGGCGGCGGCCTGGCTGAAGCTGAACTGCGGCGGCTTGGGCCGCAGGCCCTGCGCGAACGTGAGCGCCATCTCGGAGAAGCCGCCAAGACGGGCGCCGCCGACCACTTCGTCGCCGACCTTCCAGCGCTCGACGCCCTCGCCGACCTTGGCCACCACGCCGCTCATCTCTAGCCCCGGAATGAACGGCAGCGGCGGCTTGTGCTGGTATTCGCCGCGGGTCTGCAACAGGTCGGGAAAATTGACGCTGGCGGCGCGCACTTCGAACAACACCTCGCCCGCTTTGGGGTCCGGCGTCGGAATCTCTTTCAGCACGCAGCCGTCGTAGTTCGGCGCCAGCTCTTCCACCACCAACGCCCGCATCAGGCCAGTCTCCCTTCGATCGCCTCGCGCACCAGGCCAGCGATCTCGCGGCAGGCGACATCCGCCGCCGGAACCACACCCAGATAGCCGCAAAAGCCGTGCGCGAGGGCGTCATAGCAGCGATAGACCACCGGCGCGCCAGCCCCCTTGAGGCGCTTGGCGTAGGCTTCGCCCTGGTCGACCAGCGGATCGAAGCCGGCGGTGGCGACGATGGCGGGCGCGAGGCCGCTGAGGTCAGCGGCCTTGATGGGCGACAGGCGCGGGTCGGCCGGATCGTCCTCCGGTCCGGCGTAGTGACCCATGAACCAGGCCATGGTGGCGCGCGAGAGCGGCCACGCGTCGGCGTAGGTGGTCATCGACTGGGTCTCGCTGGCGATGTCGACGGCCGGGTAGATCAGCAGCTGGAACGCCGGCTGCGCCTCGCCGTGGCGGCGCAGCTCCTGGCAGGCCACCGCGGCGAAATTGCCGCCCATCGAGTCCCCGCCGATGGCCGCGACGCCGGCCGGGGCGCCGAAGCGGCCGGCGTTGGTGCAGGCCCAGCGGTAGGCGCTCAGCACGTCCTCAAGCGCTGCCGGGAACCGGTGCTCGGGCGCAAGCCGATAGTCCACCGACAGCACCGGGCACCGGGCGACGAGCGCCAGCAGCGCGCAGAAACCGTGGCAGGTCTCTAGGTCGCCGATGACGCCGCCGCCCATGTGAGCGAACACCAGCACCGGGGCGAGAGGGTCCTGGCTCGCTGGCCGGTAAGCGCGGGCGCGGACGTCGCCGTCAGGCCCGGGAATGGCGAGGTTCTCGATGGCGACGCCGGGCGCGGTGGGTCCTTCCAGCGGCCGCAGCGCCTGGGCGGTGGCGAGCCGCGCTTCTGGTGGGGTCAGGCTGGAGAGCTGCGGCTGGCGCCGGCCAAGCGCGGCCATCAGTTGCAGGCGCGGATCGAGGGTGCGGCCGCCGACGTAGACCACGCCGCCGCCGGCCAGCAGGCGCAGCAGCGGCCGCGGCAACGAGAGCAGGCCTTTGAGCCCCGCCTTCTCGATCACCGGGTCGGCCATGGACGGCTAGCGGGTGACGCGCGGCGCGGCCGGCAGGCCGCCCAGCACCAGGCCCACGCAGAAGTCGGTAGCCGCCTCGACGTCCGGCGGGTCGCGCTCCAGCATCTTGTCGCCGACCTCGCGGGCGATGGCGATGCAGGCCACCACCAGGTAGTCGAGGTCGACACGGGGCGCGAGGCCGCGTTCCATCACCGCCGAGAACGCCATGCGCACCTCTTCGTGCACGGCCAAAATCTCTGGTGTGTTGCGCGCGTAGGGCTTGGTCTCGGAGGGTTCAGCGGCGTCGCCGAAGGTCACCTGCTCGGTGGCGATGAACTCGAAATAGGCGTGGATGGCGCCGCGCAGGTAGTCGTCGAAGCCCTTCGCCTTGAGGTACTGCGCGTGCAGGATCGGCCGGAAGCGCCGCGCGCCGTCATCGGCCAGCGCCGCGTACACCTCTTCCTTGGAGCGGTAGTAGTTGTAGAAGGCGCCCACCGAGAGGCTGGTGCGGCGGATGATGTCGCGCACCGTCGCCGCTTCGTAGCCCATTTCGCCGAACACGACGCGCGCGGCGTCGAGGATGGCCTGGCGGTTGGCGAGCTTGGTCTGCTCGCGCTTGCCCGGACTGAGATAAGCGACTTCCGACATCAGGCCCCTAGGATCGGGCGCCGCGCCCGGGAAGTCCACCGGCGGCGGTAGCCCGTGCCGGGATAGCGACGGAGCGCCGCGGAATTGCTCAGGGGGCGGTGGAAACGCCGGCTTGCAGGTTGGGCGCATCGCACGTGGCCACGCACTGACTCCAGGTTCCGGCGCAGCCCTCGGGATGGTCGGTGGCCTCGCACAGATAGCGGTCGTTGGCGCAGCCGATGCGGCAATCGCTGGGGTCGGCGGGAAGCGGGAGCGGCGCGATCGCCACCGGCGGTCGCGTGGCGGCGCTGGCCGTCGGCTGGGCGGAAGGCGCAGCCGGCACGGTGATCCCACTGGCGGCGAGCGCCAGGGTTGGGACCAGAGCCAGGATCAGCGCGGCGCGGACCAACATGCCGCCAGCCTCGCTCGCGGGGCGTTAAGGCGTGCTTAACCACGTCGGAACCTGAGCCGTGCGCGCGGCATTTTTAGCTTCAGCTCAAGTAGGGAGCGCCATGATGCGACGGTTTCATTTCTACATCGACGACCTCAACCACGCCCGCCCGGTCGAGCTGCTGGCCGAGATGGCGAACGCCGAGCGGGCGAGAGACTACGCCGCCGAACTGCTGGCCCGCGCGCCCAGCCACGTCGGCGTGGAAGTCTGCGAACAAGGCCGACGCGTCACCGGTCTTGGAACCTTCGCGACACGCACCTACTGCGGGCTTGGCGCCTGCGCTGGGCGGCGGCGGCATGCACGCCTGACCGCGCTCGATGCCGCCGCGGCCATGCGCCGTGTGCGCCTGCACCACCGCTATTCCATCTTCGGCCGCTAGGCGGCGCGGCTCACACCGTCCGCTTGGCGCGGTCCTGCTCGTTGGCGCCCTGGATCTGGTTGCGGGCGGCGGCCCATTGCTCGTCGGTCCAGTCGCGCAGCCGTGAGAAGCCGCCGCCGCCGGCGTTCCAGCCGCCGCCGTCGATGGCGATGGTCTGGCCGTTCACGTACTCCGACAGCGGATGCAGCAGGTAGACCGCGAGGTTGGCCAGCTCGCGCATCTCGCCGACGCGGCCGAGCGGACTTCCGGTCTCCTGACGCCCGCCGCCGCCTTCGGCCGACGTGCCGGGATTGAGCCGGGCCCAAGCGCCTTCGGTGGGGAAGGGCCCCGGCGCGATGGCGTTGAAGCGCACGCCGCGGTTGCCCCACTCGGCCGCCAGCGACTGGGTCATCACGTTGAGCCCCGCTTTCGACATCGCCGAGGGCACCGTGAACGGCCCGCCGGACCACACCCAAGTGGTCAGGATCGACACCACCGAGGCCTTCTTGCCTTCCGCCAGCCAGCGCTTGCCGGCATCCAGGGTGCAGAAGAACGAGCCGCGGAAGACGATGTTGGAGATGGCGTCGAAGCCGCGCACCGACAGGTCCTCGGTGCGGCTGATGAAGTTGCCGGCGGCGTTGTTGACCAGGCCGGTGAGCGCGCCGCCGGCCCAGATGGTGTCCATCATGTCGTGGATCGCCTCGGGCACGCGGATGTCGCAGGCGATCGGGGTGACCGAGCCCCCGTGGCGGCCTTCCAGCTCTTTCGCCGTCTCTTCCAGCACCCCGCCGCGCCGGCCGCAGATGAACACCTCGGCGCCCAGCATCAGGCAGCCCTCGGCCATCTCCTTGCCGAGCCCGGTCCCGCCGCCGGTGATCAGGATGCGGTGGCCCTTCAGGAGGCCGGGCTTGAACATCAGGTCGTCGGGCGTCATGGCGCAATTCCTCCTTGGCTCTCGCGAAACTGCGCGCCCGTTCCCTAGGGAGCGTCAAGCTCAGTCCGACTCCAGGAACGGCGCGAACCGCGCTTCCAGCCTGTGAGTGGTCTCGTCCTCGCTCAGCGAGCCGTCGACGGTCATCACGTCGAAGCCCAGGGCTCGCGCCTGGCGCTCGATCTCCTCGCCCAGCAGCACGTCGCGCCCGAAGGCGTTGGCGGCGCCCAGCTCGGGATCGGACACCTGGCTCTTCCAGGCCGGCTTGCCCCTGCGCTCCCACGACCGGCGCTTGAACGTTTCGGTGGGGATCATCCAGACGGCCCGCCGCGGGTCTTCCAGCAAAGGCGCCACCAGCTCGGGCGTGAGATCCCAGCCCTCGATCAGCACCGGCCGGCCGCGGCGCGCCAGCCGCGCGGCGTCTTCCAGGATCAGTGGAAAGCGGTCGCGGTGGCTCTCCAGCGTGTTCGCCAGCAGCCACTCAGGGGTGTGCTGGACCCATCGCTCGTCCGGCGTCATCTCCAGGAAAGCGCGATAGGCCGGTGAGTGCGCCGCAATGCGCTCGTGCTCGGCCGCGTCGCGGCGGTCGCACTCCAGCAAGGCCAGCGTGTGGAAGAGCGCGAGGCGCCGCGCCTGCGTCGTCTTGCCTGCGTCGGTCGTCCCGCCGATCCAGAGATAGGACGCCATCCGTGCGCCTCCGGTGAGGCGCGCATCGGGCGCCAAGGCGCGTCCGCGCTCAATTCTTGAACTTAGAAATCTTCGCCCCAGATGAGGCGAAGGAGGCGGTTCAGGCCGTCTCCATCGACTTGGCGCGGTCGACGACGCTTTGGACGTAGGCTCGCCGGGCGTCGTGCTCCTTGGCGATGGTCTCGTCGGACTCCTGCAGCGCCTGCACGTCGGTGTCGGCGAATCCGATGATGCCCATCTCCTCGTAGCCCTTGCGAATGGTCGGGCCCCAGAGGCCGATATCCTTCACGATGGGCACGATGCGGGTGAACAGCGACGAGCGGAACATGGCCATGAAGCCCGAGTCGTACATGTGCTCGGCGCATTTCACCGGGTCGAGGCCGAGCGCGCGCCAGACTTCCACCGCATCGAAGCGGTCGCGCATCAGGTAGCAGGCCTCCAGCAGGAACTCTTCGCGCTCGTCGCGCTCCTTTTGGGTCAGCTGCGGGTAGTAGTCGCGCAGCGCCAGGCGCCCGAAGGCGACGTGCCGGCTCTCGTCCTGCATCACGTAGGCGTTCACCGCCGCGGCCAGCGGGTTCTGCGCGTGGTCGCGGATCTGCTGGAAGGCGGCGAGGGCGAGGCCTTCGATCACCACCTGCATGCCGAGGTAGGTCATGTCCCAGCGGCTATCGCGCAGCACCTGGTCGATCAGCTCCTGCAGCGGCGCGGTCATCGGATAGGCGACGCCGAACTTTTCCAATAGGCGCTTGTAGCTCTCCACGTGCCGCGCCTCGTCGATCACCTGCGTCGAGGCGTAGAACTTGGAATCGACGTCCGGCACCTGGGTGACGATCTTGGCGGCGCAGATCAGCGCGCCCTGCTCGCCCTGCATGAACTGGCTGATCTGCCAGCCCTGGAAGTGGCGGCGGACTTTGGCCTTCTCCTGGCGCGACATCGCCTCGTACTGGGCCATGCCGCTGATTGGCAGCATCTGCTCGGGCAGCTGCTCGGGATTGTCTTCGTCGAGCTCCTGCGACCAGTCGATCCGCGATTCCGCGTCCCACTGCATCTCGATGCCCTTGCGGTAGAGCCCCATCATGGTGGTGCGGCCCTCGTCGTACTCCCAGTTGAAGTTGACGTTGAAATCCTGCGGCACCGCCCAATGGGTCCCATCGGCGGGCGTGGCGTAGACATCGCTGAGCTTGGGCACGGCTGGCCTCCCTGGTGTCTCCAGATTCCGGACTACGCGCTCAATTCAGCCGGCCGGCAACGTGCCGCGGGGTCAGGCGCAGCGCTCGATCAGCGCCATGGCGCCGGCGGGGGCGCGGACCTTGCCCTCGTGGATGATGAAGGCGAACACGTCGCGGTCTCTCACCGGCGCCGAATGGCCGCCGTCGACGCGCGGCAGCTCGTCCGGCGCCTCGCCGCGCGACCAAGCTTTCAGACGCCCCGCCCAGGCGTCCAGCTCCGGCGGCTCGTAGGCGGTCTCGACGGTGTCCTCGCCGGTCTGCAGGCGGGCGTACACGAAGTCGGTCGTGAGGTCGGCGATCTCCGGATAGGTGTTGTGCTTCGCATAGACATTGGCGATGCCGTGCTTGCGCAGCAGCGCCGGGTAGGCCGGCGTGCAGAAGCTGGCGTGGCGGGGCTCCAGCGCATGGCGCAGCGGCCGGCCGTCGAGACTTTTGGGCAGCAGCTCGAAGAAGCCCTCGAGGTCGGCGGCGTCGAACTTCTTGGTGTGCGGCAACTGCCAGAAGATCGGCCCCAGCCGCTCGCCCAACTCAGCGATTCCTTGCCCGAAGTAGCGCTCCAGCGACTCGCCGGCCCCGGCCAGTTCGCGGCGGTTGGTGGTGAAGCGCGAGCCCTTCACGGTGAAGACGAAGCCATCCGGCGTCTCGTCGCGCCACTTCTTCCAGCTGTCTGGCTTGAAGGTGGAATAGTAGGTGCCGTTGATCTCGATGGCGGTCAGCTTGCGGCTGGCGTAGCTGAGCTCGTCCTTCTGCTTCAGCTTCTCGGGATAAAAGACGCCGCGCCACGGCTCGAAGGTCCAGCCGCCGATGCCGATGTGGATGCGACCCGCCATCGTCCGCTCCCGCACAAGGTCAAGCTGTTGCCGTCATGCCGCAATGCCTGCGTCAGATGGCGGCATGGGGGGTGAAATCGCACAACGCAGGCGATATGTCATGCTCGCGCGTAGGGTGGGTCGTTGCGTGGGGATTGCCTTATTCTCCTTCGATTCGGAAAGCGCCTTGCTCGGGGGAGCGGTCGGTGAAGCGCGGCGTTGCGGCGAAAATTCTGCTGATGGGCGCGAGCGCCTTGGCGCTGGCGGCCTGCGCTTCCGGCGCGCGCAAGCCCGATCTGACGCTGCCGGCCGCCTATGAGGCGCCGGCGGGGACCGCGATCCTCGCCCCGCAGCAGCTCGACACCTGGTGGACGATCTTCGGCGACGATGAGCTGAACGGGCTGGAAGACCAGGCGCTGGAAGCCAGCCCCGACGTGAAAAGCCAGATCGCCCGGCTGCAAGAAGCTCGCGCGACCCGCAATTCCACCATCCTGCAGACCTTCCCGACCGGCAACCTGACCGGCGGCGCATCGAACAAGGACACCTTCGCCCTCGGGGCGCAGCCCAACTCGCTGGCGCCGATCGGTGGCCAGAGCAGCAACGAGAGCCTGAACTTCAACGTCAGCTGGGAGCTGGACTTCTTCGGCGCGCTGAAGACCGCGCGCGACAGCGCCCGCGCCGACTACGCAGCCAGCCGCTTCGACATCGAGAGCGCCAGAGCCAGCCTCGTCGCCAACGTGGCCGACAGCTACTTCCAGGCCCGGGGCCTAGCCATCCAGCTCGAGGACGCCAGGCAGTCGCAGCGCATCGAACAGGAACTGCTGAACGTCGCGCAGACCAAGGCCGACCGCGGCCTGGGCCCCGCCTCCGACGCCGACCGCATCGCCGGCGACCTCGCGCAGGCCACCAGCCAGGTCTCCAACCTGGCCGCGCAGCTGCACGCCGCGCAGCGCACGCTGTTGATCCTGGTGGGCCGCGGGCCCGAGCCGGTGGAGAACCTGCCGCTGGCCGCCAACGTGCCCGATCCGCCGCCGCTGCCGGCCGCCGTGCCAGGCGATCTCCTGCAGCGCCGGCCCGACGTGCGCGAGGCCGAAGAGAAGATGCGGTCGTCGGCGCTGAAGACCAAGCTCGCCAAGGAGCAGATCTTCCCGAACCTGACCTTCGTCCCGGCGCTCGGCCTGGCCAGCAGCACCGCGCCCGGCATCGCCGTGGCCAGCTTGGTGCCGCTGGTCCTCGGCACCGCGCAGCAGACCACGACCACCGGCTTCTGGTCCTATGGCGCGAACCTGAGCCAGCCGGTGCTGGACATTCCGCGCCTGCTGCAGGACGCCAAGGCGCAGGGCGCTCGCACCGAGGAGGCGGTGGTCGCTTACGAGCAGGCGGTGCAGAACGCTTACGGCGACTCCGAGAACGCCCTGGTCGAGCTGGCCTCCGACGAGCAGCGCATCGCAATCCTCACCGACGGCGAGGCGCGGGCCCGGCGCGCCTACGACGCGGCCGAGATTCGCTACAAGGCGGGCCTCGACGACATCACCAGCACGCTCTCCGCCGAACAGGCCTGGCGCAGCGACCGATCCAACCTCACCGCCGAGAAAGTCCAGGCGTTGCGCCGTGCGGTGCAGACCTATAAGGCCCTGGGCGGGGGATGGGTCTACGAACCAACAAAAACCGCGGCCCGCACGCCATGAAACCAAGAATTGCTTGGGCCATCGGCGCCGTGCTGGCGCTTGGGTTGGCCGCCTGTCATCCGCCGCCCGCGCCTTCGCAGCAGGCCGTGGCGCGCACCGTCACCGTCACCCGTGTGACCTTGCGGCCGATCGCCGGCGGCATCGTCACCTCCGGCCTGCTGGTCCCGCGCGACCAGGTTGAGATCAACCCGGACCTGTCGGGCTATCGGGTGTCGAAGCTCTACGTCGACGAAGGCAGCTGGGTGAAAGCCGGCCAGCCGCTGGTCGACATGGACCCGTCGCTACTGCAGGCGCAGTTCACGCAGCAAGAGGCGCTGGCCAACCAGCAGAAGGCCACCGCCGACCAGCGCGAGGCCGAAGCCGCCCGCGTCGCCGGCCTCGACAAGCAGGGCGTCATGTCCGCCGAGGACGTGCAGGCCCGCACCTACACCGCCACCACCGCCAGAGCCGGCGCGGCGGCGCAGATCGCCGCCGCCAACGAGATGCAGACCCGCCTGCAGCACCTGACCGTGCGCGCACCGGTCTCTGGCCTGGTCATCCAGCGCTCGGTCAACGTCGGCGACATTTCCGGCGGCGGCGCCAATCCGTGGTTCGTGATGGCCGAGGATGGCCAGATCGAGCTCAACGCCGACGTCCCCGAAGCCGACTTCGACAAGATCGAACCTGGCGCGAAGGCCACCGTCACCCTCGCCGACAACGCCACCGCCGAGGGCGTGGTGCGGCTGCTGAGCCCGCGGGTCGACTCGACCACGCGGCTGGGCAAGGTGCGCATCACCCTGCCGGTGCGCGCCGACATCCGCAGCGGCGGCTTCGCCAAGGCCACCTTCACCAACCTGACCCGCCAGACCATCACGGTGCCGGAAGCGGCGGTGCGTTACGACGCCAGCGGCGCCTCGGTGATGGTGGTGGGCGCCGACAACAAGGTCGCGCAGGTCCCCGTCGTCACTGGCGAGCGCGGCGGCGGCTATGTCGAGCTGCTGTCAGGGCCGCCGGCGGGCACGGTGGTGGTGGCCAAGGCCGCCGCGCAACTGCTGCCGGGCGACTACGTCAAAGCCGACTGGAGCGACGCCGGCCAATGAGCGGCCCCGGGCGTCAGTTGCGCATCTCCGCGTGGGCGATCCGCAACCCGACGCCTGTCGTGCTGTTCTTCGTCGCCGCGGTGATTGCCGGCATGCTGGCCTACACCACCTTGCCGGTGAAGAACTTCCCCAACGTGGAATTCCCGCTGGTCCTGGTGACGGTGACCGAGTCCGGGGCCGCGCCGTCCGACCTGAAGACCCAGGTCACCCGGCCGGTCGAAGACGCGCTGACCGGCATCACAGATGTGGATTCGATCCGCTCGGAGGTCACCCAGGGCGTCTCGGTGACGCAGATCCAGTTCAACCTGGGCACCAACCTGATCCAGGCGGTGGACGACGTCCGCGCCAAGGTCGACGCCGTGCGCGCCCAGCTGCCGCGCGGCATCGACCCGCCAACCGTCCAGCGGATCGACTTCGACGACCAGCCGATCATCACCTACGCCGTCTCGCCGGCGCCCGGCGTCTCCATGTCCGACGCCGACCTGTCGTGGATCGTCGACAACGACATTTCCCGCGCGCTGCAGGGCGTGCCGGGCGTGGGCCAGGTGGCCCGCGTCGGCGGCGTCGACCGCGAGATCAACGTCATCGTCGATCCGGTGCGCATGGCCGCCCAGGGCGTCACGGCCCCCGACATCAACAATGCGCTGGCTGGCGTGAGCGAGAACGCCGCCGGCGGCCGGGTGCAGGTCGGTGGCCGCGAGCAGACCATCCGCGTGCTCGGCGCCGCCGACAGCGTCGACCAGGTGCGCAACCTGACCATCCCGGTGGCGGGCGGCCGTTTCGTCAAGCTGAGCGATGTCGCCGACGTGGGCGACGGCACCGCCGAAGTCCGCTCCGAGGCCAAGTTCGACGGCCGCCCGGTGGTTGGCTTTCAGGTGACCAAGACCAAGGAAGCCAGCGACGTCACCACCGAGGACGGCGTCGATGCGGCCCTGAAGACCTTCGTCTACGGCTCCAAAGGCGGCTTCGGCTCGCCGCCCTCCCCGGCCACGCGCAGCGACGTGCGGGTCACCAAGATCGTCTCTCAGGTGGACAGCACCCGCGGCAGCTTCGCCGCCACGGTCGAGACCCTGCTGGAAGGCATGGCCCTGGCGGCGCTGGTGGTGTGGCTGTTCCTGCGCGACTGGCGGGCCACGGCGGTCACCGCGATCGCCATGCCCGTGTCGTTGATCCCCACCTTCGCCGCCATGGCGTTGGCCGGCTTCAGCCTCAACATCGTCACGCTGCTGGCGCTCACCCTGGTCATCGGCATCCTCGTCGACGACGCCATCGTCGAGATCGAGAACATCGAGAAGCGCGTTCACGTCGGCATGCGCCCCTACGCCGCCGCCATGGAAGGCGCCGACCAGATCGGCCTGGCCGTCGTGGCGACCACCGCGGCCATCGTCGTGGTGTTCATGCCGGTGTCGTTCATGCCCGGCATCCCCGGCCAGTTCTTCCGCGAGTTCGGCCTCACCGTCTCGGTGTCGGTGCTGTTCTCGCTGGTGGTGGCGCGGCTGCTGACGCCGTTGATGGCCGCCTACTTCCTCATTCCGAAGCAGCCGCGCCCCCGCGCGCCGTTGCCGGCCTTCTACACCCGCTCGCTGCAGTGGGCGCTGGACCACCGCATCCTGGCCTCGCTGCTGGGCTTCGCCGTATTCATCCTGTCGATCTTCCTGGCCGTGGTGGCGGTGCCCAAGGGCGTGCAGCCGGAAGGCAACCCGAACTACTACCAGGTGGACGTGACCACCGCGCCGGGCTCGACCATCGACGACACCCGCAAGGCCATCGCCCAGCTCGCCGACTTGCTGGCGCGCCAGCCGGAGACCGCGCACGTGTTTACGGCGCTCGGCGGCAGCGGCGGCGGCGGTCCCGGCGGCGGCAGCAGCGCGGCGACCGTCACCAGCGGCGTGGTGGTGGCGGTGCTGAAGCCGCACCGGCTCGCCACCGTGCCGCAGATCCGCGACCGCCTCCGTCCGGCGTTCCATGCGATCCCCGATGCTCGCGTCAACGTCGAGGGCAACAACTTCGGCGGAGCCACGGTGAGCGTGGTGCTGACCAGCGGCTCCGGCGTCGGCCTCGACAAGGCGGCGCTGGAGCTGCAGCGTGAGATGGCGGGCCTGCGCACCCTGGCGGACCCGCGCCCCGACGTCGCCCCGCCTGCGCCAGAGGTGATCATCCGGCCCCGGCCCGACGACGCCGCGCGCCTGGGCGTCTCCGCCGACGCCATCGCCCAGGTCGCCCGCGTCGCCACGGTCGGCGACATCGACGCCAACGTCGCCAAGCTGGACATCGGCGAGCGCCGCATCCCGATCCGCGTGCGGCTGCCCGCCACCGCCCGCACCGATCTGCCGACGCTGAGGGCGCTGCGGGTGCCGACGGCCACCGGCGGCCTCACCACCCTGGACAGCGTCGCCGACGTCTACTTCCAGGCCGGCGCCGCCGAGATCGACCGCTACGATCGCGAAGACGACATCATCATTCTGGCCGACCTGACCAATGGCGCGAAGCTGAGCGACGCCAACCGCGACGTCGCCACCCTGCCGATCATCCACCACCTGCCGCCTGGCGTGGTGCGGGAGACCAACTTCGGCAACCAGCAGGCCCAGAACCAGCTCTTCACCGGCTTTGGCATCGCCCTCTTCACCGGCGTCGGCCTGGTCTACGCGGTGATGGTGCTGCTCTTCGGCAGCTTCTTCAAACCGCTGACCATCCTGGCGGCGCTGCCGCTGTCGATCGCCGGCGCCATGGTGGCGCTGCTGCTCTGGCATTCCGAGCTGTCGATCCCGTCGATGATCGGGCTCTTCATGCTGATGGGCATCGCCGCCAAGAACTCGATTCTGCTGGTGGAGTACGCCATCGAGCGCGAACGCGACGGCGCCAGCCAGCGCGAGGCGCTGATGGAAGCCTGCCGCGAGCGCGCCCGGCCCATCATCATGACCACCTTCGCCATGATGGCCGGCATGGCCCCGACCGCGCTTGGCATCGGCGAGGGCTTCGAGTTCCGCCAGCCGATGGCGGTGGCGGTGATCGGCGGCCTGATCACGTCGACGGCCCTGTCGCTGGTGCTGGTGCCGACGGTCTACGAATTCGTGGACGACTTCGAAGACTGGCTGCGGCCGATCTTCTCGAAGCTGGTCACCCCGAAGGAAGCCCCCTCGGGTGATGCGGAGCCCGCCCCGGCGCGGCACTAGAGCGACGAGACCGTAACCCCTCATCCTCCCACGTCTGCGACGTGGGCCCCTCCTTCTCCCTCTGGGAGAAGTAATTGAAGACGCTTGCTTTTCTACCTCTCCCGGAGGGGAGAGGGAGGGGCCCGCTCGCGTCAGCGAGTGGGAGGGTGAGGGGTGACGGCGCCGGCCGTGGGCCTCACACGTCTTTCTTGGTGACTTCGCCGGCGTGCGAGCGGCGGTCGTTGGGGCCGGCATATTCGGTCTGCAGGTAAGCGGCGCGAGCGTCGCTGAGCACTTGCTGGCCGCCGCGCAGGCCGCGAGCGCGGGCGTTCTGCGCGATCAGATGAGCTTCGGCGGTGGGCGCGGGCGGCGTCGGCAGCCGCGGCGGCTCCGGCGGGGCGGGCGCGGCGACGTTGATGGTGAGGTTCACCGCTTGCGGCTCGGTGGTTTCCTCAGCGGCCTTGCGCTCGCGCTTGACGAGGCGGACAGGTCGGATCGGCTCAATCGGTCCCATGGCTTCCTCGCCAGCAAGATCGGCGCCGAGAATGGCGAATCGAACCCTAACGTTTCCTGGCCAGCACTTCGATCTCTTCCAGCCCGCGCCGCGCCAGGCCGTCGGCGCGCTCGTTGAGTTCGTGGCCGGCGTGGCCCTTCACCCAGCGCCAGTCCACCTCGTGGCGCAGCCGCGCCTCGTCCAGCCGCCGCCACAGGTCCTCGTTCTTCACCGCGCCCTTGGTCATGGTGCGCCAGCCGCGCGCCTTCCACAGCTGCAGCCACTCGGAGATGCCGGTCTGAACGTACTTGGAGTCCGTGTGCAGCTCGACCTTGCAGGGGCGCTTCAGCGCTTCCAGCGCCTCGATGGCGGCGGTCATCTCCATGCGGTTGTTGGTGGTGGCCGCCTCGCCGCCCCAGATCTCTTTCTCGTTGTCGCCGCTGATCAGGATCGCGCCCCAGCCGCCAGGGCCTGGATTCCCGCGGCAAGAGCCGTCGGTGTAGATCACCACCTGCGGGGTCATGGCGCGGTTTCCAGCAAGTCGATGCCGGCGCGGTGCACCGCCAGCTTTCGCTCGTATTCGCGCGGATCCTTGGGCCGGACGAGGGCGCCGGCCGGCGTCGCCCCCCAGTCGTGCAGCCGCGTCAGAAAGAAACGCAGCGCCGCGCCATGCGCCAGGATCGGCAGCGCCCGCCGCTCGTCGGCCGACAGCGCGCGCCGGGTCTCGTACCCCGCCACGAACGCCCGCCCGGCGGTGACGTTGAAGCTGCCGTCCGGCTCGAAGCACCAGGCGTTCAACGCCACGCCGATGTCGTAGGCCAGCGCATCCCAGGCGGCGAAGTAGAAGTCGAACGCCGCGGAGAACCGCCCTTCGCGGAAGAACACGTTGTCGGGGAAATAGTCGGCGTGGACGACGCCCTCGGGCAGCCCGCTGGGCCAGCGCTGCGCCAGCATCGCCACGTCGCCGGCGATCATGTCGGCCAGCCCCGGCTTCAGATCGTCCGCCGCGCCGCGCAGGGGCTCGAACACGCCAGCCCAGGCCGCATGGCCAAGATCGTTGGCGCGGCGGCCGGTGAAGCCCTCGCCGGCGCGGTGGAGCCAGCCCAGCCCTTCGCCCGCCTGCCGGCAATGCGCCACGTCCGGCCGTCGCACCGAGATGCCGGTGAGGAACGAGACCAGCGCCGCCGGCTTGCCGCGCAGCTCGTTGAGCAGCGCGCCCTGGCGGTCGGGGATCGGCGTCGCGCTCGGAAAGCCGTGCTGCGCCAGGTGCTGCATGAAGCCGAGGAAGAACGGCAGGTCCTCACGCCGCACCCGCCGCTCGTAGATGGTCAGGAAGAAGCGGCCGCGGTCGGTTTCCAGCAGGAAGTTGGAGTTCTCCACGCCCTCGGCGATGCCCTTGAACGAGATCGGCGCGCCGATGTCGTAGAGCGCCAGAAAGGCCTCCAGCTCCGCGTCGCTGATGTCGGTGTAGACCGCCACCTAAATATCGTAGGGTGCGCCGCGCATCGAAGGGTCGACCGGGCTGGCGATGGCCACCGGATTGCCGTCCGGGTCTTCCACGATGGCGAAGCGCTCGCCCCACGGCGCGTCGAACGGCGGCTGCAGGCCCTGCACGCCACCTTCCAGCAGCTGGGTCCAGAGCACGTCCACCGCCTCGCGGCTGTCCAGCTCGACACCGATGGTCACGCGCCCGCGCTCGGCGGCGAAGCCCTCGTTGTAGAGCTTGGAGAGCTTGTGGCTGTCGAACTCCAGCCCGCCGGTGGCGTCGCTGGCGTGATGCGCGCCGGAATGGGTGCGCCAGACCTTGTCGTCGGGAATGTCGATGCCCAGCCGGCGATAGAAATCCAGCGTCTCGTCCATCTTGTGGACTGCCAGATTGACCTGCTTGAACCGCGCCATGGCCTCGCTCCTCGTCTCGCGGGTCGAATGACCGCCCGGCGGAGCGGGGTCAAGCCGCACCCTCAGGCGGCCGTCCAGCCGCCGTCGATGACCATCGCCGCGCCGTTGGCCGACGCGCCCAGGTCGCTGACAAGAAAGAGCAGCATGCCGGCCAGCTGGCTGAACTCGACGAACTGCTTGGTGGGCTGCGCCGCCAGGATCACGTCGCGCATCACCTGCTCGGGCGTCATGCCGCGCGCGGCGGCCTGGTCGGCGATCTGCATCTCCACCAAGGGCGTCTTCACATAGCCGGGGCAGATGGCGTTGCAGGTGACACCGTGCTCTGCCACTTCCAGCGCCACCGTCTTGGTCAGCCCCAGGATGCCGTGCTTGGCCGCCACGTAGGCTGACTTGAACGGCGAGGCGACGAGCCCGTGCGCCGAGGCGATGTTGATGATCCGCCCGTGCTTCGCCGCCTTCATGATCGGCGCCGCGGCGCGGATGGCGTGGAACGCCGACGACAGGTCGATGGCGATGATCTGGTCCCATTTCTCGACGGGAAACTCGTCGACCGGGGCCACGTGCTGGACGCCGGCGTTGTTGACCAGGATATCGAGCCGGCCGAGTTCGCGAGCGGCGAACTGCACCATGTCGGCGATCTCAGCCGGCTTGGTCATGTCGGCGCCGTGGTAGCGCACCTCGACCCCGGCGTTGGCGGCCAGCGCCGCGCGGTCCGTCTCGATCGCGGCGGTGTCGCCGAAGCCGTTGAGCACGATGTTGACGCCCTCGGCGGCCAGCGCGTGCGCCAGCGCCTGGCCGATGCCGCTGGTCGAGCCGGTGACGAGCGCCACGCGCCCTTTCAGCCCATAGTCCGCCATCGACCGTCCTCCATGTTGCGTTGCAGCATTCTAGGTTCGCGGGCGCGGCGCGGCAACCGCTCGATGGACAGCGAAAGCCAACGGCGCCAGCCTCCGCGCATCGGAGGACGCATGGCGCGAATCGCTGTCGCTGCGTTGGCGTTGATCACGGTGGCGGCTTGCGCCAAGCCACCGGCGAGCGACAGCCTCGACCCGCAGGCCGATCCGATCGCGCGCGAGTTCTACGACGACGTGCGCGGCGGCGCGGACCTCACCGCCGAGCCGCACCTGGCGCGCGAACTGAAGAATCCGACCACCGCCTCGCAGCTGGAGGTCTACCGGGCGCTGATGCCGGCGGAGCCCCCGCAGTCGGTTGAGCTGCAGAACTGGGACGTCTCGACGGATTCGACCGGGACCACCACCAAGCTCACCGACGCCTACCACTACATGGACCGCACGCTGATCGCGCGGACGGCGCTGTTCAAATCCCCTGGCGGGCAGGACCCGGTGATCGTCGGCTTCGACCTCACCTCCAAGCCGAACAGCTGAGCGGTTTCGACCCTCAAAATCCGTCATGGCCGACCGTCAGTGTCGGCCACCCATGAACACACTCGCCTGCCCCGGCCGTGCTCTCGCACGGCCACCCCGGCTGTTCGTGTTCATGGGTCGCCGGGACTGACGCCCGGCGATGACGGAGGTTTGGGTAAGCTGAGTGCTATCCGAAGGTCTTGCGCGCACGGATGCTGAGTTCTGGTCCGAAGCGCGGATAGCGCGCGTCGACCGACGACAGCATGCCCCCGCCCGGTGTGTCCCGCAGCGGGTCGTAGAACGAGCGCACGTCGGAGACCCCGTGGGAGGTGAGGTTGTCGGCCTCGAACCTCAGCGTGAAGTCCGGGCGAGGCTTGTATTCGAAGTAGGCGTCGAGCCAGAAGCCGAGCCGCTGCACGTCGACCTCGTTGACGTAGTAGTTGGTCTGGGTCCAGGCCGGGAACGCGTCCCAGCCCCAGGTGGACTTCAGCCGCTTCAAGCCTTGGGTGAAGTGCGCTTCCGCGTCCAGCGGATGCAGGTTGCTGATCGGTCGCGGCTGGCCGGTGTCCGGATCGGTAACGCGCGAGAACCGCCAGGTGGAGCGCAGCTGCAGCACCCCGTTGGGGAACAACAACCGGTCGGTGGGCAGGCTGAGGGTGAAAGCGATCTCCTGCTTGGTCCCGACGCCGATGTTGGCCGGCGCGTCGAACACCGCGTCCGGGTCGCAAAGCCCGCCTGGCGACAGGTCGCCGTCGGGGCACTGCGGCGCGTAGTCGATGACGTCGGTGAGCCAGTACTGGCGCAGCGCGATGTTGAGGTCGGCGCTCTGCCAGAACTTGCGGTCGTAAGCGGCCTCGACGACCCAGTCCTGCTGCGGGGTCAGTGTCGGATTGCCGGCGTGCTCGCCGGTGCCCAGCGTGCCCTGGGCGGCGAAGTTGTTGAAGTCGAGCTGGCCGACCTCGCGCTCGATGCGCACCCGCACCTGGTCGTTCGCGTCCGGCGTCCAGGTGACCACCAGGTGGGGCTTTGGAAACATGAAAGTTTCGGTGGCGTTGACGTCGCCGGTGGACGTCAGCTTCGAGGCCTCCACCCGCACGCCCAGCTCCAGGGTCAGCTTCGGCCGCGCCCGCCAGGTGGCGTCGGCGAACGCCTCGCCGCGCAGCTCCTCCACCAGCACGTCGGCCGCCGGCACCACTTCAGCGAGCCCGTTGTCGGTCTCGCCTGTGTTGCTGATCAGGTAGTTGAAGTCGCCCTCGGCGCCGCCTTCCAGCGACAGGCTGGGGTTCGGATTCAGCTTCAGCACCCCGCGCACGATGCTCTCGCCGGTATGCTTGGTCAGCGTGAACACGGTGTCGTCGCTGGCGGTGTCGAAGAGGTCGTTGGAGGCGTAGGTTCCCAGCTGCTGCAGCGCGTAGGTCTCCAGGCTGGCCTTGGCGGTCAGCGGGCGCTCGTAGCGGATGCCGATCTCGCCGGTGTCCTGGTCCTGCGTGTAGTGCTCGGTTTCCAGCCCCGGCGGCGCGATCAGCGTGTCGTGGTTGTCGTAGACGTAAGGCTGGGCCAGGAACGAGCCTTCGACGCGCACCCGGCCGCCCCAGAGCGGCGTTTCCACTGCGCCCGTGGCCTTGTACTCGCCGCCGTTGCCGAAGCTGCGCTCGTACGCCGTCTGGATGACGTGGCCCGACCCGTCGGTGATGGTTCGCGGCCCGTCGCCGGTGCCGTCGTCGGCCCCTTTGCCCAGCAGCAGCCCGCCCTCGAACGAGGTCTGGCCGACGCGCTTGGAGCCTTCCAGGCGCACGCCGTAGTCCAGCACGCCGTTGTTCAGCACGATGCCCTGCAGCGCGGTGGTCAGCTTCAGGCCGCTATCGTCCTTGCGCACGACGTTGGCGATCACTGTCTTGCCCTGCATGTCGATGCCGGGCGCGCCGCCGCGGATCACGTCGATGCGCGCGACCTCGCTCGCCGGAATGCGCTTGAGGATCTCGTCGAGGGTGTCGTTCTTGGTCGCCGGTCGCTCGCCGTCGATCAACACGTTGCCGGCCGCGCCGCCGAATCCCCGCACGGTGTCGCCGGTGTCGAGCGCGAACCCCGGCAGGTTGTTGACCATGTCGAGGGCGGTGTTGGGCGTGACGCTCGCGAAGAAGCCAGGCGGATAGCTGCTGACGGCCGTATCAGCGGGCTTGGTCGGGCCGGAGTCGGGGGGCGTCGCGGGCGTGGTCGCCAGCGGCGGCGGGGCGCCGGCCGGCGTATTGCCAGGCAGCGGCGCGCTCGCCGCGAGCGCAATCGCCAGGATATTGCCGACGCTCACGCTTTTATGTCCGCCCCGAAACGTGGAGCGCCTAGCTGGGCAGGACCGGCCCGCGAAGCTAGTTAATTCGAAGTCATGTTGCCGAAAGCGGGGCTAACAGGGGCGCGTTTGTGCCGGGGCGAAACAGCGCTCTCATCCGCTCTTCCCCGCGAAAGCGGGGACCCAGGCTTATTATCGTCGGGCGCGGCGCTTTGCAGAAACAGCCTGGGCCCCGCCTCGCGGGGGAGAGCGGGGTTTGGTTAGACTTTCGTGCCGCCCACCGTCAGCCCGGTGATCTTCAGGCTCGGCTGGCCGACGCCCACCGGCACGCCCTGGCCGTTCTTGCCGCAGACGCCGATGCCGGGATCGAAGGCGAAGTCGTCACCGATCATGGTCACCCGGGTGAGCGCCGAGGGGCCGTCGCCGATCAACGAAGCGCCCTTCACCGGCGCGGTCACCTTGCCGTCCTCGATCAGGTAGGCCTCGGTGCACTGGAAGACGAATTTGCCGTTGGTGATGTCCACCTGGCCGCCGCCCAGGGTGGCGCAGTAGAGCCCGCGCTTGGTGGAGGCGATCATGTCATCCAGCTTGTCGTTACCGCCCAGCATGCCGGTGTTGGTCATCCGCGGCATCGGCATGTGCGCGTAGGACTGGCGCCGGGCGTTGCCGGTGGCCTCAAGACCCATCAGCCGGGCGCTCTGGCGGTCGTGCATGTAGCCGACCAGCACTCCGTCCTCGATCAGGATGGTGCGCTCGGTGGGCGTGCCTTCGTCATCGACCGTCAGCGAGCCGCGGCGGCCGGGCAATGTGCCGTCGTCGAAGACGGTGACGCCAGGCGCGGCCACCCGCTCGCCCACACGCCCCGAAAAAGCGCTGGTGCCCTTGCGGTTGAAGTCGCCTTCCAGGCCGTGGCCGACGGCCTCGTGCAGCAGCACGCCGTTCCAGCCGGCGCCCAGCACCACGTCCATCTCGCCAGCCGGGCAGGCGACGGCTTCCAGGTTGACCAGCGCCTGGCGCAGCGCCTCGTCCACCTGGCCCTGCCATTTGTCCGGGGAGATCCAGGCTTCGAAGCTGGCGCGGCCGCCGGCGCCCGACATGCCGTTCTCGCGCCGGCCGTCTTTTTCGACCGTGATCTGCACGTTGACCCGCACCAGTGGGCGGACGTCGCGGATCAGCCGGCCGTCGGCGCGCACGATCTCGATGATCCGCCGCTCGCCGGCCAGCGAGCACAGCACCTGAGCGACGCGCGAGTCCTTGGCGCGGGCGAAGGCGTCGATCTCTTGCAGCAGCGCCACCTTCTCGGAGAAGCCGGGCGCGGCCAGCGGATCGTCCTCGCCGTAGAGCTTGGCGTTGGTGGCGCGGGGCCCTTCGGCGGCCACGCCGGAATAGCCGCGCTTGGCCAGCGCCGCGGACTTGGCGGCGCGGGCGATGGCGGCTTCGGAAATCTCGCTGGCGTGGGCGTAGCCGGCGGTCTCGCCGGCCACCACGCGCAGGCCAAAACCCTCGGTCGAGTCGTAGGCGGCCGATTTCAGCCGCCCGTCGTCGAACACGAACGCCTCGGATTCCGTCCGCTCCAGGAAGAGCTCGCCATCGTCGGCGCCGGCGATGGCTTCGCCCAGGAGCGCGCCGGCGCGCTCGGGCTCGACGCCGGAGGATTGCAGCAGGGAAAGGCCGGGGACGTGGGCGTTCATGGCTGGCGGCTCTGATGCGGTGCGAATTCGAAGGGACGCGAATGCAACAAATAGGCGCCAAAGGGCCTTGGCGAAACCAGAAATCCGTCAGCGCCGATGGGCGCCCGCAGGCGGCTTGGCAAGCCCGGCGCTTCCGCGTATGCACGCCGCAAGATCGGGGCTGGGCGCCATGCTTAAGGCTCGGCGCGAGCCTTCGCAGCTCGGCGCTGGCCCGGGTCTTTCGGAATTGGCCGGCGGACAGTGCGGGGGAGCCGCGCGCTTCGTGGGCGACCAAGGCCTGAGAGGGACATGACGCCGAACCGTTTCAGCATCGCCCGGTGGGCCGCCGCGGCCGCCACCGCCCTCACCAGCCTCATGGTCGCCGGCCAGGTTTACGCCGCCGATCTCGTCGGCCAGCCCACCAACGGGTCCATCGGCTTCCAGCCGGGCGTCACCGAGCTGCGCCACCGGATCGAGTGGTTCCACAGCTGGATTCTGCTGCCGGTGCTGTTCGGCATCTCGCTCCTCGTGCTCGGCCTGCTGCTCTGGTGCGTGTTCCGTTACAACGCCAAGGCCAATCCGGTCCCGGCGCGCTTCACCCACAACACCACGGTCGAAGTGCTCTGGACGGTGGGGCCGGTGCTGATCCTGCTGGTGATCGCGATCTTCTCGTTCCGCCTGCTGTTCGACTACCACGACATGCCCAAGCCCGACATGACGGTAAAGGTCACCGGCTACCAGTGGTATTGGGGCTACGCCTACCCCGACCAGAAGATCACCGAAGAAATCTCCGACATCCTGCCGCCGGATCAGGCCAAGGCCGCCGGCGTGCCTTACATGCTGGCCACCACCCAGCCGATGATCGTGCCCGCGGGCAAGGTCGTCCACGTGCTGGTGACCGGGGCGGACGTGATCCACTCGTTCTCGGTGCCGGCGTTCGGCATCAAGATCGACGCTGTGCCAGGCCGCACCAACGAGACCTGGTTCAAGACCGACCAGGTCGGCACTTACTACGGCCAGTGCTCGCAGCTGTGCGGCACCGACCACAGCTTCATGCCCATCGAAGTGAAAGTGGTGAGCCAGTCCGACTTCGACGCCTGGGTCGCCAGCAAGGCCCCCGCCGCCGCGTCGAACGCCACTAACGCGGTCGCGGCGCCTGCCGCCACGACCGCCGCCGCCGCGCCGGCCTCGCCCGCGCCGGCGAAAAGCTGATCGTTCGAGGAGAGTAGCAAGACCAATGGCCCACGCCGCCGACGCCCACGAACGAGCCGCTCACGGATACGGCGACCACCACGCCGCGGACGAGCATGCGCACTTGCCGGGCTTCTTCACCCGCTGGTTCCTGTCGACCAATCACAAGGACATCGGCACGCTCTACATCATCTTCGCCATCGTCGCGGGGCTGATCGGCATGGGGCTGTCGGGCCTGATCCGCTTCGAGCTGATGCATCCCGGCATCCAGCTGTTCCGTCCGGGCAGCCCCATCGCCGGCTTGCTGCACATCACCTCAACGTCGGCCGGCCACTATGCCTACAACGTCGTCGCCACCGCCCACGGCCTGATCATGATCTTCTTCATGGTGATGCCGGCGATGATCGGCGGCTTCGGCAACTGGTTCGTGCCAATCATGATCGGCGCGCCCGACATGGCGTTCCCGCGCATGAACAACATGTCGTTCTGGCTTCTGGTGGCCTCGTTCGCTCTGCTGCTGACCTCGATGTTCGTGGATGGCGGTGGCGGCTACGGCGCCGGCACCGGCTGGACCATCTACGCGCCGCTCTCCACCTCTGGCACGCCGGGCCCCGCCTTCGACTTCGTGATCTTCTCGATCCACCTCGCCGGCGCCTCGTCGATCCTGGGGGCGATCAACTTCATCACCACCATCTTCAACATGCGCGCGCCGGGCATGACGCTGCACCGGATGCCGCTGTTCGTGTGGTCGATCCTGGTCACCACTTGGCTGCTGCTGCTGAGCCTGCCCGTGCTCGCCGGCGCCATCACCATGCTGCTGACGGACCGCAACTTCGGCACCCACTTCTTCGACGTGCAGAATGGCGGCGACCCGCTGATGTTCCAGCACCTGTTCTGGTTCTTCGGGCACCCGGAAGTGTACATCCTGATCCTGCCGGGCTTCGGCATGATCAGCCACATCGTCTCGACCTTCTCCAAGAAGCCGGTGTTCGGCTATCTGGCCATGGCCTACGCGATGGTGGCGATCGGTTTCATCGGCTTCGTCGTCTGGGCCCACCACATGTACACCGTGGGCATGCCCGTCGATCTGCAGGCCTATTTCGAGGCCGCGACGATGGTCATCGCGGTGCCGACCGGCATCAAGATCTTCTCGTGGATCGCCACGATGTGGGGCGGCTCGATCGAGTTCAAGACGCCGATGCTGTGGGCGTTTGGCTTCATCTTCCTGTTCACCGTCGGCGGCGTCACTGGTGTCGCCCTGGCCAACACCGCCTTCGACTACAACGTTCACGACACCTACTACGTCATCGCGCACTTCCACTATGTGCTCAGCCTGGGCGCCGTGTTCGCGATCTTCGGCGGCTTCTACTACTGGTTCGAGAAGATGTGGGGCGTGCGCTACAACGAGGCGCTGGGCGCCACGCATTTCTGGCTGACCTTCGTCGGCGTCAACATCGTGTTCTTCCCGCAGCACTTCCTCGGGCTGCAGGGCATGCCGCGCCGCCAGGTGGACTACCCGGCCGGCTTCGACCTGTGGAACTACATCTCGTCGGTGGGCTACTTCATCACCCTGATCGGCACCTGCGTATTCCTGGCCATGCTGCTGGAAGCCGCCGTTCGCCGCCGCCCCGCCCGCGCCAATCCGTGGGGCGAAGGCGCCACCACCCTGGAGTGGACGCTGTCGTCGCCGCCGCCGTTCCACTCGTTCAACGAGCTGCCGGTGGTGCACGCCGACTCGCACTGACGCCGCACTTAGGCTCAGCCGCTTCAATCCCCGTCCCCCCGGGCGTATAGCGCCCGGGTGAGGCCCCTTTCGCCAATGTCCAAGACCACAGCCGCCGATCTCGACCGCGCCGACGCGCTGGCCCCTCCGGCGCAGTGGCAGGACTATGTGCAGCTGCTGAAGCCGCGGGTGATGAGCCTGGTGGTGTTCACCGCGCTCACCGGCCTTTTCTGCGCCGGCGCCAAGCTGAACCCGGTGCTCGCCGCCACCGCCATCCTCTGCATCGCCGTCGGCGCTGGCGCGTCCGGCGCGCTCAACATGTGGTACGACGCCGACATCGACGCGCTGATGCGGCGCACGCAGCGGCGGCCGGTGCCAGCGGGCCGTGTGCAAGGCGCCGACGCCCTCGCCATCGGCCTGGTGCTGTCGCTGTTCTCGGTCGCGCTGATGTACCTGGCGGTGAACCTGCTGGCCGCCGCGCTGCTGGCCTTCACCATCTTCTTCTATGCCGTCGTCTACACGATGTGGCTGAAGCGCTCGACGTCGCAGAACATCGTCATCGGCGGCCTCGCGGGGGCCTTGCCCCCCGCCGTCGGCTGGGCGGCCGCCAGCGGAACCGCGCCGCTGAACGCCTGGCTGCTGGTGGCGATCATCTTCTTCTGGACCCCGCCGCACTTCTGGGCGCTCTCGCTCAACACCGAGGAAGACTACCGCCGCGCCGGCGTGCCGATGCTGCCCGTCACGCACGGCGAGAAGGCGACGCGGACCCAGATCCTGATCTACAGCCTGATCCTGGCCCCGCTGGCGGTGCTGCCGGCGATCACCGGGCTGGGCGGCGTGGCGTACCTGGCGGCCGCGGTGGCTGGCGGCGCGGCGTTCGTGGCGCTGGCGGCGCGGCTGGCGATCCGCGGCGCGAAGGCTGACGCCAAGCGCCTGTTCGGCTTCTCGATTTTCTACCTGTTCAGCCTCTTCGCGGTGCTGCTGGTCGAGCACATTGTGGGCGCGGCGCCCTTCGCGCATCTGATCGGATGAGCGATCCCAAGCACGAGAGCGAGGCGGCCCGGAAAGCCCGCAACGGGCGCAACATCGCCATGTTCATCGGCCTTATGGCCTTCGTCATCCTGGTGTTCGTCGTCACCATCACGCACCTGAAGGGCAATGTGGTCGCCGGACCCAGCTTCTGAGCAGCGCAAGCGTAACCGCCGCCTGGCGCTGATCTGCGCGGCCGTGTTCACCGGCATGGTCGGCATGGCCTTCGCCGCGGTGCCGTTCTACCGCGCCTTCTGCCAGGCCACCGGCTTCGCCGGCACCGCGCGCCGCGCTTACAAGCCGCCGGCCTTCACCGTCGCCAATCGCACCGTCATCGTCGGCTTCGACACCAACGTGCGCGGCCTCGACTGGACCTTCGAGCCCAACGTGCCCAGCCAGAGCGTCCACCCTGGCGCGTCCAACCTGGCGTTCTTCAAGGTGGTCAACAACTCCGATCAGTCGCTGACCGGCCGCGCCGTCTACAACGTCAATCCGGAGAGCGCGGCCTACTACTTCTCCAAGCTCGAGTGCTTCTGCTTCACGAACCAGACGCTGGCCCCGCACCAGAGCGCCGAGTTCCCCGTGGTCTACTACGTCGACCCCCGCTTCGGGACCAACGACGACACCAAGGACATCGGCCAGATCACCCTCTCGTACACCTTCTTCCCCGCGCCGAAGCCGGCGGCGAACTGACGGCCTTTCTCCTCCCCCGTCGCGAAGACGGCGGGGGAGGGGACCCCGAAGGGGTGGAGGGGGCGCGGGGCAAGGGCGCAGAGGCGCGTCGAGAGCCCCTTCCACCGCTTCGCGGTCCCCCTTCCCCGCTTCGCGGGGCAGGAGAGTGGCAAAGTTCGCCGCTCGCCGCTGGAATCCCCCCGCGCCTCTTGGCGGGGCCGGCAACGCAAGGCTATAGCAACCCCGAAGCAAGCCCGTTCCGAGGAGAGGCTCTCAAGGCATGGCCCACGGCGACGTCAAGCACGACTACCACCTGGTCAACCCGAGCCCGTGGCCGCTGTTCGGCTCGTTCGCGGCGTTCGTTCTGACCGCCGGCGGCGTGATGTTCATGAAGGGCATGTTCGGCGAGCCCAAGGGCACCTGGTGGATGGTGGCGGCCGGCTTCGTGCTGGTGCTGATCACCATGTACTGCTGGTGGAGCGACGTCATCAAAGAGGCCAAAGAGGGCGACCACACGCCGGTTGTCTCCATCGGCCTGCGCTACGGGATGATCCTCTTCATCGCCTCCGAGGTGATGTTCTTCGTCGCCTGGTTCTGGATCTTCTTCGAGATGGCGCTCTTCCACAGCCACCGCACGCTGTCGCCGATCGACGACGTGGCCACCGCCTGGAAGGTCTGGCCGCCGGCCGGCGTCCAACCGGTGGCGCCGTTCGAACTGCCGCTGGTCAACACCCTGACCCTGCTGCTCTCCGGCACCACCGTCACCTGGTCCCACCACGCGCTGCAAACCGGCGATCGCAGAGGCGCCACCATCGGCCTGGCGCTGACCATCGTGCTGGGCGTGCTCTTCACCTCGATCCAGGCGTTCGAGTACCACCACATCCTGACCGACAAGCTGTTCTTCGGCCCGGACGCGGCGAACTCCGGCCTCTACGGCTCGTCGTTCTTCATGGCCACCGGCTTCCACGGTTTCCACGTCATCATCGGCACCATCTTCCTCACCGTATGTCTGATCCGGCTGATGACCGGCGGCTTTACGCCCAAACAGCACTTCGGCTTCGAGGCGGCCGCCTGGTACTGGCACTTCGTCGACGTGGTGTGGCTGTTCCTGTTCACCTTCCTCTACTTCACGTTCGGCGCCGGCTGGGGGAAGTGAGCCCAGCGCCCAAGGGCGCCGCGCCTTACATGGCGGGTCTTCGGGGCCGCTGCCCCAACTGCGGCGAAGGTCCGCTGTTCTCCGGCTTTCTGCGCGTGACGCCGCGCTGCCCGGCTTGCGGCTTCGAGCTGGCGCGGGCCGATTCCGGCGACGGGCCGGCGGTGTTCGTGATCTTCATCGCCGGGTTCATCGCCGCGTTCGGCGTGATGTTCACCGAACTGTTCGTGCGGCCGCCGATCTGGGTGGAGTTCATCTGGCTGCCGATTGCCGCCGCTCTCTGCCTGGCGCTGCTGCGACCATTGAAGGGCCTGATGATCGCCGCCCAGTTCGCCAATCGCGCCTCGGAGCACCGTCGGGATGAAGGTTGAAAGAACCCCTTCCCCTCGATGGGGAAGGGGCAGGGGTTGGGGTGGACGCGCTGACCGCGCCATGGCGGGCCCAGATGGCGCCGGCGCCCGACCGTGCCCCACGCTCGCTGATCGCGGCTACACCCCACCCCCTGCCCCCGCCCCATCGAGGGGCGGGGTTTGAGCATCATGGACCGCCGCTTCCCCGTCGGCCTGACCCTCGCCGCGCTGGTGGTCTTCGTCGTCTGCGGCGGGCTCGGTGTCTGGCAGCTGCAGCGCCTCGCCTGGAAGCAGGTGATGCTGCGCGACATCGCCGTGCGCCAGCACGCGCCGCCCGTGCCCATCGGCCCGGTGCTGGCCAGCGCCGGCGCCGGCGCCGACGTCTCCTTCACCCGCGTCACCGCGACTTGCCTGCCCGCACCGCCGTCGCTAGCCCGGTTTCAGATGACTACCCGGGACAGCGACTGGATCGCCCGCGCCCTGTCGGACTGCGCGCTGGTCGCGCCCCCCTACGACGGCGTCGTCGCAGACCGCGGCGTCGTCGTCAGCAGCCGGGGCGTCGCCAACCCACCGCCGCTGACCCTGCCAGCGCCTCAGACCATCGCCGGCGTGCTCTACGCCAAGCCCGAGCCGGCCGACGCGGTCCTGGCCCATCCCGCCCCCGTCGTGCTGGTGGCCGAGCAGGAGACGCCGGCCGCGCCCGGCGTCACGCCGCAGCCTTATGACGTCAACGCCGCCGACAACCTCGAGTACGTCGGCGCCTACGCCCCCACCTGGTTCGGCCTTGCCGGGGTGGTGGCGTGCGTCTATGCGGCCATGCTCTGGCGCAGATCTCACCCGAAACCATGAACTACATCTCGACGCGCGGCGCCGCGCCGCCGCTCAAGTTCCTCGATGCCGTGCTGGCGGGCCTGGCGCCTGACGGCGGCCTCTACGTGCCCGAGACCTGGCCGAAGATCGCGCCGGAGGAGATCGCCGCTTACGCCGGCCGGCCCTACGCCGAGGTGGCCGCCGATGTCATCGGCCGCTTCGCCGGCGACACCGTGCCCGGCGACGCGCTGGCCGAGATGTGCGCCGAGGCCTACGCCAGCTTCAGCCACACGGCGGTAACGCCGCTGAAGCAGCTGGCGCCCGGCCGCTTCCTGCTGGAGCTGTTCCACGGCCCGACGCTGGCGTTCAAGGACGTCGCCATGCAGCTGCTGGCGCGTCTGTACGACCACGCGCTGGCGGCCAAGGGGCGGCGCCTGACCATCGTCTGCGCCACCTCCGGCGACACCGGCGGGGCGGCGGTGGAGGCCTTCCGTGGCCGCGCCAACGCCCGCATCGTCGCGCTCTTCCCCGAAGGGCGGATCAGCGAGGTGCAGCGGCGCTTCATGACCACGGCGGAGGACGCCAACGTCGCCTGCGTGGCGGTCAAAGGCACCTTCGACGACTGCCAGGCGATCCTGAAAGACATGTTCCGCGACGAGCAGTTCGCCAGAGGCGTCGACCTCTCCGGCGTCAACTCGATCAACTTCGCCCGTATCGCCGCCCAGAGCGTCTACTACTTCGTCGCCGCCGCCGCGCTGGGCGCGCCGGCCCGGCCCGTCGCCTTCTGCGCCCCCACCGGCAACTTCGGCGACGCCTACGCCGGCTATGTGGCCGAGCGCATGGGCCTGCCCATCGAGCGCATCCTGGTCGCCACCAACAGCAACGACATCCTGCACCGCGCGCTATCGACCGGCCGCTACGCCCGCGGCGAGGTCGCCGCCACCTCGAGCCCGGCGATGGACATCCAGGCGGCGTCCAACTTCGAGCGGCTCTACTTCGAGGCGACCGAGCGCAACGCCGTCGAGACCGCCCGCGCCTTCGAGGCGTTCGGCGCCCAAGGCGCCATCGATATCCCGCCTTCGGCGCTGGCGCGGATGCGCGCTCTCTTCGCCAGCGCGGCGGTCAGCGAGGCCGACACCGCCCACACCATCGTCTCGACGCTGAACGAGACCGGCGAACTGGTCGATCCGCACACGGCTGTCGGCCTCACCGCCGCTGCGCGCCTCGGCCCGCTGAGTCCGACGACCCCGCTGGTGACGCTCGCCACCGCTCATCCGGCCAAGTTCCCCGAGACAGTGACCCCCATTTCAGGCGTGACGCCGGCGGCGCCGGCGAGCGTCGGTGACATGGCGGCGAAGGCCGAGCGGATCACCCCGCTGGCCGCCAACGCGGCGGCGATCAAGGACTTCGTGCGCACCTTCGCCAAGGCCGGCCCATGAGCGACGGCCCCCGCGTCCATACCCTCGCCAATGGTGTGCGCGTGGTTGCCGACCCGCTGCCGGGCTTCCAGACCTTCGCGCTCACCGTTGCCGCTGGGCGTGGGGCGCGTTGGGAGGACGAAGCCCGCTCCGGCTGGTCGCACTTGCTGGAGCACATGGTGTTCAAGGGCGCCGGCGGCCGTTCGGCGCGCGACATCGTCGAGGTGATCGAGGCGCGCGGCGGCCAGATCAACGCCGCCACCGGTTATGAGCGCACCAGCTTCCAGGTGCGCAGCCTGCAAGGCGCGCTGGCGCTGGGCATGGAGGTCTGCGCCGACCTGATCCTGAAGCCCGCCATCGACGCTGGCGACCTCAGCCAAGAAGTCCGCGTCGTCGGCCAGGAGATCGCCGAGGCGGCCGACACCCCCGACGACCTGGTGTTCGAGCTGGCGCAGGGCGCCGCCTTCGCTGGCCAGCCGATCGGCCGGCCGGTGCTGGGCACCGACGCCAGCATCGGCGTCGCGGCGCCGGACACGCTCGAAGCGTGGCGCGCTCAGCTTTACGCGCCGGACCGCATCGTCGTCAGCGCCGCGGGCGCCGTCGACGAGGGCGAGCTGTTGGCGCTGTCCGAGCGCCTTTACGGCGCGGCCAGGCCGATGGAGTCGCCACAGCCGGCGCCGGCGCGCTTCACCGATGGCCGCGCTGCCGAAGCCCGCAAGCTGGAGCAGGCGCACCTGGTGCTGTTGCTGCCGGGCGTCGGCCTCAGCGATCCCGATCACTTCGCTCAGCGCCTGTTCGCCGAGATGCTTGGCGGGGGCATGTCGAGCCGGCTGTTCCAGAAAGCGCGCGAGGAGATGGGCCTCGCTTACGCCATCGACGCCTTCGCCGAGACCTATGACGACGCTGGCCTGGTCGGCGTCTACGCCGGCTGCGCGGCCAAGGACGCCGTGGCGCTGGCCGAGGTCACCGCCGGCGAGATCCATGCCCTGGCGACCAGCGTCGGCGACGAGGAGCTGGCGCGCGCCAAGGCGCAGCTGAAAGCCTCCCTCTTCATGGCCCGCGAGTCGCTGGCCGCCCGCGCCGAGCAGGCCGCGGCGCAACTGCTGGCGTTCGAGCGCCTGCTGACGCCGCAGGAGATCGCGAACGCCATCGACGCGGTGAGCGCGGACGACGTCACCCGACTGGCGCAGCGCCTGCTCGCTCAGCGCGCTTGCGCTCCGGCGGTGCTGGGCCCCAAGCCGGCGCTGAAGGCGGCTGAACGCTTCGCGGCGGCGCTGTTCGGTTAAGCCTGTTGCCGCTGGGCGCTTGGCAAGCTCGCCCGATCCGGCGCAGAAAGACGCCGCTATGGCCCTGCTGGACTTCCTCGGCGCGGACAACGACCTCCGGGTGGAGGGCGACGGCGTGCGTCTGCGGCCCCACCGCAGCGGCGATTTCGCCGAGTGGGCCTCGCTGCGCTCCACTTCCCGCGCCTTCCTGCAGCCCTGGGAGCCGACCTGGCCGCTCGACGATCTGACCCGCAGCGCCTGGCGCCGGCGCCTGTCGGCCTACGCCCACGACATCGAGCGCGGCCTCGCGTTCCCGTTCCTGGTGTTCCGCACCAGCGACAACGCCATGGTGGGCGGCATCACCCTGTCGAACATCCGCCGCGGCGTCGCGCAGATGGGCACCGTCGGCTACTGGGTGGGTCAGCCGTTCACCCGCCGCGGCTACACGCTGTCGGCGGTGCGGGCGCTGAGCCGGTTCTCGTTCGAGCGGCTGGCCCTCCACCGGCTCGAGGCCGCGTGCATTCCCTCCAATGCGCCCAGCCGCGGCGTATTGCTCAAAGCGGGCTTCACCCAAGAGGGAATGGCCCGGGCTTATCTGAGAATTAACGGTATCTGGGAAGATCATCTCCTGTTCGGACTGGTGTCGCCCAACGGCGAACACCGCGGCGAGGACGTGCTGGTCTAGCAGCGCTCTTCAGGACGGGATTGGTGATGGCGACGGCCGACAGGCTCGCCTGGGACGCAACGACGATGCTCGAAGCCCTTGGCGCCGCCGATGCGGCGCTCTGGGCGTGGGAACCCGAGCGCGATCGCCTGCGGCTTTCCGGCGCATCCCGGGCGCTAGGGTTGGGGCCGCTGGCCCCCGAAGCCTCGTCCGCCGCCATCCGCGCTTTGGTGCTGCCGCAAGACCGCGCCGCCGCCGAGGACATGCTGCGCATCCACGAACCCGGCGTCGAAGTCGCCGCCCGGCTTCGCATGCGGGGCGGCGAAGCCTGCCTCTGGCGCGGGGTCTGGCTGGAAGAGGGCGTGCGCGCCGCCGGCGTGGTGGCCAAAGAGCTGCGCTTTTCCGCTTCGGAACGCGACACCCTCACCGGCCTCCTGGACCGCCGCAGCTTCGTGGCCCGGGCTCGTGAAAAGCTGGCCGAGCCGGTCGCTTACGACCTGGTGGTCGCCGACCTCAACCGGCTGCGGCGCCTGAACGAAGCGCTGGGCCACGAACGCGCCGACCTCGTCTTGGCCGCCCTGGGCTCGCGCCTGGCCGCGGCCTTCCCCGAGCATGCCCTGGCGGCCCGCATCGGCGAGGACGAGTTCGCGGTGCTGACGCCGCGCGGCGACGGCGACGCTGGCGACACCCTGCGGGCGGCGCTGGAGCAGCCGCTGCGCGTCGCTGGCTTCGACATCCATCCCACCCTCTCCATCGGTGCGGTCGACGCCCATGGCGGCGACGATGCGCCCGAAGCGGCCGAGCTGCTGCGCCGGGCCGAACTGGCGGTCGAGTCGGCCAAGGCCGGCGGGCGCGGCGCGCCGGCGGCGGCTTATGGCCGGGCGCTGGAGAGCGACGGGCTGACGCGGTTGGCGCTGGAGGCCGACCTGCGCGGCTCCATCGCCCGCGGGGAGATCGCGGCTTTCTTCCAGCCGATCGTGCGGCTTTCCACGGGCGAGCTTTCCGGTTTCGAGGCGCTGGCGCGCTGGCGCCACCCCCGTCGCGGGTTTCTCGCCCCCGACGATTTCCTCGGGCTCATGGCCGAGATGGGCATGATGGCCGAGCTGGGCGCGCACATGATGAAGCAGTCGGCCGCCCAGCTGGGCGCCTGGCGGCGCGACCACCCGCAGGTCGATCACCTGACCTGCTCGGTGAACCTCTCCACGGGCGAGATCGACCGGCCGGGCCTCGTCGACGAAGTGGCCGAACTGGTGCGCGCCAACGAGCTGCGCCGTGGCTCGCTGAAGCTGGAGATCACCGAGAGCGACATCATGCGCGACCCGGACCAGGCGGCTGTGACGCTGCGCTCGCTGCGCGACGCCGGCGCTGGCCTGGCGCTCGACGACTTCGGCACCGGCTTCTCGTCGCTGTCCTATTTGACGCGCCTGCCCTTCGACACGTTGAAGATCGACCGCTACTTCGTGCGCACCATGTCGTCCAACGAGGGCTCCTCGAAGATCGTCCGCTCGGTGATCCAGCTGGGCCAGGACCTGGCTTTGGAAGTGGTGGCCGAGGGCGTGGAGAACGCCGTCATGGCCCGCGCCCTGCTCGATCTCGGCTGCGACTACGGCCAGGGCTTCGGCTACGCCCCGGCGCTCTCCCCGCAGGAAGCCGAAGTCTATCTCAACGAATGCTACGCCGACGGCGCCGCGCCGCTGAAGGCGCGGGGGTAAGCCAGCCGACGCCTCCGTCCTCCCTTCCCCCTTGCGGGGAAGGGGCGGGGATGGGGGTGTCAGCTCGGTGTTCGTGATTGGCGGACGCCAGCCGGAAGCGCTGAGTTCGCACCCCCACCCCTAACCCCTCCCCGCAAGGGGCAGGGGAACTCTAAGCCGTCCCGAAGTGCCCGGACAGCTGCCGGGGCGCGACGCCGATCTTGGCCAGGGCCTGGGTCCATTTGCGGTCGTAGTCGTCGCTGAACACCAGGTTTTCGTCGGCGTCGCAGACCAGCCAGGTGTTGTCGAGGATCTCGCGCTCCAGCTGGCCGGCGCCCCAGCCGGCGTAGCCCAGCGCCAGCAGCGAGCGCCGGGGCCGCGCGGCGGCATCGCCGATCGCCTCCAGCACCTCCACCGAGGCGGTGAGGTTGATGCCCGGGATCACCGGCACGCTGGAGCGCTCGCACAGATAGTCGTCGGTGTGGAGCACGAAGCCGCGGTCGCGCTCCACCGGCCCGCCCATCAGGACCAGGTCGTCCGGCAGCTTGATCGACGACGTCACCTTCAGCCGCTTCAGCAGCGTCGGTACGCTGAGCCCTTCCACCGGCTGGTTGATGGTCAGGCCCATGGCGTGCTCGGCGTCGTGGGCGCAGACGAACACCACCGCGTGCTGGAAGCGCGGATCGCCGATGCCGGGCATGGCCACCAGCAGGCGTCCGGTCAGGTAGTCCGGGGGGGACATGGCCCCATGATCGGTCGCCGGCGAGTCGCTTTCAAGGCCGAACGGTGGTGCGGCGACTTGGCGCAGGGCGGCGCCTGGCTTATGTGCGGGCAACCCTTTCAAGGAGCCCGAGCATGACGATCAAGGTTGGCGACAAAGTCCCCGAAGCCACGTTCACCGTCTTCGGTCCCGATGGGCCGGGCCCGCTGACCACCGATCAGCTGTTCAAGGGCAAGACGGTCGCGCTCTTTGCCGTGCCTGGGGCTTTTACGCCCACCTGCTCGGCCCGCCACCTGCCTAGCTTCAAGGACCACGCGGCCGACCTGAAAGCCAAGGGCGTCGACACCATCGCCTGCGTGTCGGTCAACGATGTCTTCGTGATGAAGGCCTGGGGCGATGCGCAGGGCGTGGCGGACAACATCGTCATGCTGGCCGACGGCAACGGCGCCTTCACCAAGGCGGTGGGCCTGGAGCTGGACGGCTCGCGCTTCGGCATGGGCCCGCGCTCGCAGCGCTACTCGATGATCGTCAAGGACGGCGTGGTGAAGGAGCTCAACGTCGAATCCGGCGGCGAGTACCGCGTGTCGGCGGCGGAATACATGCTGGCGCAGCTTTAGCGCCCATCACCGAGAGTACCCCTCTCCCATACCGTTTCCCGGCCCTGGGAGGGGTGCGGGAGCCCTTCGCTCGGGGTGGGTGGTAGGGTACTAGCGGTAACTAGTTCGAAGCCGCGTACGGGGTTCCAGGCGGCCCTGGCGTGGATTTGCCCGAAAAGCCCCTCACCTCACCTCTCCCCACCTGCGGTGGGGCGAGGGCTACGGAGAGGTAGCGGCAGCTTCGCGATCCCTCGGCGTCACCGGTCTCTCAGTAGCCCTCGCCCGGCGAAGCGGGGAGAGGTGAGGTGAGAGGTCGGCGCTACGCCCCCAGCGCTTCCGGCGTGGCCCGGAACAGGTCTACGGAGCCCTGGGTCACCGCTTGTGTCAGGCCGGGGGCCTGGGCCAGGACCTGCTCGGCGAAGACGCGGGCGAGGCCGATCTTGGTGCGGTAGTAGTCGGTGGGGCCTTCGCCGGCGGCGAGTTTGGCCGAGGCGGCCAGCGCCTGCTTGCCCAGCATCCAGCCGCCGATGACGTCGCCCAGCAGCTTCAGGTAGGGCGTGGCGCCGGCCAGCGCGTCCGGCTGGGCGTGGCCACGGCGCTCGATCAGCCAGCCGGTCGCCGACTGCACGGCCGCCAGCCCGCTCTCCAGGTGCGCGCCGATGGTGTGCAGCCAGGCGTCGTCGGCGCTCTTCAGCGCCGCGGCGGTGGGGAAGATGTCGTCCACCAGCTCGCGCACCGCCTGGCCTTTGCCAAGCGCCAGTTTGCGGCCCATCAGGTCGATGGCGTGGATGCCGTTGGCGCCTTCGTAGATCGGCAGGATGCGGGCGTCGCGGTAGTACTGCGCCGCGCCGGCTTCTTCCATGAAGCCCATGCCGCCTTGCACCTGCAGCGCCGCCGAGGCGGTCTCGACCCCCATGTCGGTGGACCAGGCCTTGGCGATCGGCGTCAGCAATTCCTGGCGGAAGAGCGCCGCGTCGCGATCCACCGGGTTGGTCGCCGTGCGGGCCAGGTCGGCGGCGACCGCGGTGGCGAGGCAAATGCCCCGCGCCGCTTCGATCTTGGCCTTCATCAGCATCAGCGAACGACGCACGTCCGGATGGTCGAACAGCCGCGACGGGTAGGCGCCGGTCCACGCCGAGCGGCCCTGCTTGCGCTCCAGCGAATGGTGCAGCGCCTGCTGATAGGCGCGCTCGGCGATGGCCACGCCCTGGACGCCGACCTGCAGCCGCGCGGCGTTCATCATCACGAACATGGCCGCCAGGCCCGCGTTGGGCGCGCCGATCAGCTCGGCCTCGGCGCCCTCATAGACCATGACGCAGGTCGGCGAGGCGTGGATGCCCAGCTTGTGCTCGATGGCGCCGCAGCGAAGGTTGTTGGCCTGGCCCAGAGAGCCGTCGTCGTTGACCAGCCGCTTGGGCGCGATGAACAGCGAAAGGCCCCGGCTGCCGGGCGGCGCGTTGGGGAGGCGGGCCAGCACCAGATGGACAATGTTGTCCGTCATGTCGTGCTCGCCCCAGGTGATGAAGATTTTCTCCCCGGTGATCCGGTAGCGATCGCCATCAGGCTCGGCCTTGGTGGTCAGCGCGCCTAGGTCCGAGCCGGCCTGCGGCTCGGTGAGGTTCATCGTCCCGGTCCACTCGCCGGAGATCAGCTTGGGCAGGTAGCGGCGCTTCTGGCGCTCGTCGCCGTTCTTGGCGATCGCCTCGATGGCGCCCTGGGTGAGCATGGGGCAGAGGCCGAAGGAGAGGTTGGCGGCGTGGATGATCTCGAACACCGCCACTTCCAGCGCCTTGGGCATGGCCTGGCCGCCGTAAGCCTCGTCGGAGCCAAGGCTGTTCCAGCCGCCCTCGGCGTATTGGCGATAAGCCCCGGAGAAGCCTGGCGCGGTGGTCACCGCCCCGTTCGAGAACTTCGCGCCTTCGACATCGCCCGCGTGGTTCAGCGGCGCCAGCACGTCGCCGGCGAACTGCGCCGCGCCGTCGAGGATCGCGCTCACCGTTTCCGGGTCGGTCCCGGGAAAGGCGCTCGCCAGCTGGTCGAAGTTGGCGACCGCTTGCAGAGCGAAGGCGAGATCGCGGACGGGGGCTTTGTAGGTCATGGCGGTTCCTGAGCTGCCAATCGCCTTCTAGAGCCTCGCCTCGCTTTCGGCCACGCCGCAGGCCGGCGCCGGTGAAAAACAGACGCTGGCGTCTCAACTTCGATCACGGCTTCGTGAGGCGCGGGAAGATTCCGCCTCTTGCCAGCGTCATTGGTCACGCGTTCCCCTTGCCGGGCGAGGGTCGACCATACAAAGGGCCGCTATGTCCTTCCGACGAACCCTCGCGATCTGCCTCGCGCTGGCGCTTGCCACGCCAGCCGCCGCCGCGCCCAGCAGCCAGGTCTCCGACATCGCCGCCGGGCACTATGTGCTCGACCCGCGCCACGGCAGCGTCATGGCCAAGGTGCTGCACATGGGCGTCTCGATCTACACGGTCCGCTTCGACGTCTACGACGCCAGCTTCGACTGGGACCCGGCGCACCCGGAAGCCACCAGGCTCAGCGCCAGCGTGGATCCCGCGTCGCTCGACGTCGGCGCCGACTACTCCAAGGAGTTCGCCGAGGAGTTCCTGTCGGTCAGCAAGTTCCCCAAAGCCACCTTCGTCGCCACGACGCTGCAGGACCAGGGCGGCGGCAAGGGGACCATGACCGGTGACCTGACCCTGATGGGGGTGACCAAGCCGGTGACCTTCCAGGTGAGCTTCGTCGGGACCGGGCACGAGCCGCTGCCGCTGCCCTTCGGGGTGCGCGCCGCCGGCTTCTCGGCCACCACCACCTTCAAGCGTTCGGACTATGGCTCGACCTACCTGAACAACCTGGTCGGCGACGACATCACCCTCGATATCGAAGCGGAGTTCGACAAGAAATGACCGCCGCCGCGCTCCCCGGCGCCCCGTCCGAGCCGCGTTCGACCTACTCCAGCGTCGCCATCGCCTTCCACTGGGCGATCGCGCTCCTGATCCTCACCAACATCGGCCTTGCCTGGTACTTCAACACGCTGAAGGGGCCGGCCGAGGTCGCGCCGCTGGCGCTGCACAAGTCCATCGGCATCACCGTGCTCCTGCTGACCCTGGGCCGGATTGCGTGGCGGCTGCTGAACCCCGCCCCGCCGCTGCCCGACCACATGCACGGCTGGCAGAAGTTTGCCGCCACCGCCGTACACCTGGTGCTCTACGGTCTGATGCTGGGCCTGCCGCTGTCCGGCTGGGCGATGGTCTCGTCGAGCCCGCTGATCCGGGTGCACCCGACCGTGCTGTTCGGCGTCATCCCCTGGCCGGCGATGCCGTTCCCTGGCTTTTCCAGCGATCAGCTGCACGACGCCCGTCACCTCTTTCGCACCACCCACACCCTGCTGGGCTACATCGCCTACGCGACCATCGTCCTGCACGTGGCCGCCGCGCTGAAGCACCACCTGATCGACCGCGACGACGTGCTGGCGCGCATGCTGCCGCACCTTCGTCGCAAGGGAGCCGCCGCATGACCCGCCTCGCTACCGTCCTCATCGCTGTCGCCGCCATCGCCGCGCCCCGCCTTGCCCTCGCGGCTCCGCCGGTCTGGAGCGTCGATCATGCCGCGTCCAGGCTCACCTTCTCGGGGCAGGTCAGCGGCCAGGGCTTCACCGGCGCCTTCAAGAAGTGGGACGCGGTGATCCATTTCGACCCCAAGGATCTGGCTCACTCCGACGTCGCCGCCACCATCGACATGACCTCGTTCGCCACCGGCAGCCAGGACCGCGACTCCGAGCTGCCGGACGAGGACTGGTTCTGGACCAGCCACTTCCCCACCGCGACGTTCGTGGCGCACGGTTTCACCGCCGCGGGGCCGGGCCGCTACAACGCCGCCGGCGTGCTCACCCTCCGCGGCGCCGCCAAGCCTTTGACTTTGCCCTTCACCCTGGCCATCACCGGCGATGTTGCGAAAATGAACGGACAGGTGGCGCTGAGCCGGCTGGCGTTCGGGATCGGACAGGGCGAATGGCAATCGACGGACACGGTCGCGGCGGCGGTGACGGTGGGGGTCGACCTCACCGCAGACAAGGCGGCGCACTAGCGCCGGCCGAGGTCGCCTGCGCGGCGGCGGCGCTGGCCGCCGGCAACCTCGCCATCATCCCCACCGAGACGGTCTATGGCCTCGCCGCGGACGCCGCCAACGCCGCTGCCGTCGCCCGGCTTTACGAGGCCAAAGGCCGGCCGCGTTTCAACCCACTGATCGCGCACGTCGCCGATCTGGCGACCGCGCGGCGCCTGGCGCGGCTGGACAAGCGCGCCGAGCAACTGGCGGCGGCGTTCTGGCCGGGGCCGCTGACGCTGGTCGCGCCCGTGAACGACCCTGCCACCGTCTGCGATCTGGCGCGGGCCGGTCTCGACACCGTGGCGGTGCGGGCGCCGGCGCATCCCCTCGCTCAGGCGCTGCTGGCCGGCTTCGGCCGCGCCATCGTCGCGCCGTCGGCCAATCGCTCCGGCCGGCCCAGCCCCACCACCTTCGCCGACGCTATCGCCGAGACGGGCGCGGCGGCCAGCCTCGCCGTGGATGGCGGGCCATGCGCGATCGGGCTGGAGTCCACCGTGGTCAGCCTGCTGGACGGTCCGGCGCGGCTGTTGCGGCCGGGTGCGGTGACGCGGGCTGAGATCGAGGCGCTGATCGGGCCGCTGGCGGACGCCGAGGCCGACGCCGCCCGCTCGCCTGGCCGGATGACCCGCCACTATGCGCCCGACGCGCCGCTGCGCCTGGACGCTGACGGTCCACAGCCCGGCGAAGTGTTCCTGGCCTTCGGGTCCGCGCCGGCCGGCGCCGACACCATAGCGCTCAGCGCCGCCGGCGACCTCGCCGAAGCCGCCGCCAACCTGTTCTCGGCCTTGCGCGCTGCTGACGCCCGCCACCCCGTCGTCATCGCCGTCGCGCCCATCCCCGAGACTGGCCTCGGCGAAGCGATCAACGACCGGCTGCGGCGCGCCGCCGGCTACGTGGGCTGACGCCAGCGACCGGCAGCGACTATGTTTGCGCCATGACCATCGCCGCCCCCGCCGACGTGATCTCGCGCCTGAAGAGCCTGGTGGGCGAGGGCGGTTGGAGCCAGGATCCCGACCGCCTCGCCCCCAAGCTGGTGGAGTGGCGCGACCGGTGGAGCGGGACGACGCCGCTGCTGCTCTTGCCGCGCGACACCGCTCAGGTCGCGGCCATCGTCGGCGTCTGCGCCGAGAGTGGCGTCGCCATCACCCCGCAAGGCGGCAACACCGGCCTGGTCGGCGGCCAGATCCCCAACGGCGAGGTGCTGCTGTCGCTGGAGCGGATGCGGGCCGTGCGCGCCATCGACGTCGACGACGACGTGATGGTGGCCGAGGCGGGCGTGACCTTGGCGGCGGCGCACGAGGCGGCCGAGGCGGCCGGCCGCCGCTTCCCGCTCAGCCTCGCCTCAGAGGGCTCGTGCACCATCGGCGGCCTCGTCTCCACCAACGCCGGCGGCGTGCAGGTGCTGCGCTACGGGACCATGCGCGGCCTGGTGCTGGGCTTGGAGGCGGTGCTGCCGAACGGCGAGGTCTGGAGCGGCTTGAAGCGCCTGCGCAAGGACAACACCGGCTATGACCTGAAACAGCTGCTGATCGGGGCCGAAGGCACGCTGGGCGTGGTCACCGCGGCGGCGCTGAAGCTTTATCCCCGCCTCGCCTCGCGTGCCGTAGCCTTCGCCGGGGTCGAGAGCCCGAAGGCGGCGGTGACGCTGCTCGGCCAGGCCAAGGCGGCCACCGGCGGCGCTGTGGAGAGCTTCGAGCTGATCGGCCGGCTGGGGATCGAGCTGGCGCTGCGCCACATCCCCGGCTCACGCGAGCCGCTGGAGGCGCATCCGCCCTGGTACGTGCTCATCGAGGTCGCCAGCGGCGAGCCTGGCGCGGCCGAAGCCGGCATGGAGCGGCTGCTGGCCAGCGGCATGGAGGCGGGGCTGGTGCTGGACGCCTCGATCGCTCAGACAGAGGCGCAGGCCAAGGCTTTCTGGGCCCTGCGCGAGAACCAGTCGGCAGCGCAGAAGAGCGAAGGCGCCGCCTGGAAGCACGATATCGCGGTGCCCGTGTCGCGCATCGCGGAGTTCCTGGAGCTGGCGGGCGCGGCGCTGACCAAGCGCTGGCCCGGCGTGCGCATCGACGCCTTCGGCCACGTCGGCGACGGCAACATCCACTACGACATCCTCGCCGCACCGGGTGGCGACGCCGACACCCACAACGCCCGCCGCGAGGACGCCGCCCACGTGGTCCACGAGATCGTCATGGGCCTGGAAGGCTCGATCTCCGCCGAGCACGGCCTCGGCACGATGAAGACGGCGGAAGCCGCCACCTACAAGAGCGCCACCGAGCTGGTGGCGCAGCGGGCCGTGCGCGCCGCTCTGGACCCCAAGCGCATCATGAACCCGAGGGTGCTGTTTTAGGGCGGATCGTTCTACCTCCCCCGCGCAGCGGGGTGAGGGGGACCGTCGGCCGAGCGTAGCGAAGAGCCGATGGTGGAGGGGGCGAGCCAGCGACGGGGCTTATCCGCAGCGGTCAGCGCCAACGGACAGAGCGTCAGTGCTTCCCGCTTGCCCCCTCCACCACCCGCTCTTCGGCGGGTGGTCCCCCTCCCGCCGCTTCGCGCGGGAGGTAGTTAAGGCGCTGGCTCGGACAACAGCGGCGCGGGGCCCACCGCATCCCCGATCGCCGCCGGGTCGTTCACGCCATGCGCCCAGCGCTTCAGCCAGGGGCTGAGCGCCAGGAACAGCACACCGAACGCCGCGCCCCAGAGGCCAATGATCAAGAAGGTGTGCGAGTAGGTGGCCAGCGCCTTGGCGGGGTCCAGCACCTTGCCGCCGACGGTGTCGGCCCCAGTCGTGCGGGCGATCAGGCCGGCCACGTACTCGGCCGCCGACGCGCCCAGGAACCAGATCGCCATCATGGTCGAGACCATCCGCGCCGGCGCCAGCTTGGTCATTTCGGAGAGGCCGACGGGACTGAGGAAAAGCTCGCCCGTGGTCTGCAGCAGGTAGGAGAAGCCCAGGAAGAAGAGGGGTGTCCTGGCCGCCGCGTCGGGATAGTTGGCGCCCCACACCAGGATCAGGAAGCCGGCGCCGATCTGCAGCAGCCCGAGGCCGAACTTCACCATCGGATTGGGGTCGCGCCCCACCTGGCCGAGCTTCGCCCACACCCACGACAGGATCGGCGCGAAGATCAGGATGTAGCCGGAGTTGAAGGCCTGGGTGTTGGCCGCGGTCACCGTCCAGAAGCCCTGGTTCGGCAGCTGGGTGTTGCGCTCGGCGAACTGGTTCAGCGACGAGCCGGCCTGTTCGGCCAGGGCGAAGAAGATCACCGAGCCCAGCACCAGCACCAGCGCCAGCATCAGCCGTTCGCGCACCACCTTGCCGCCGCGCGCCATCTCGAAGCCGAGGTAGATCAGCGCCACGACCCAGCCGAGGCCCAGCAACCAGCCCATCAGCTCGAACTGCCGCACCAGCAGCCAGACCACGCCGACGCCGGCGACCCCCGCCAGGTAGATCAGCCACTCCAGGCTGACCGGCCCGGCGAGCGGCCTCGCCAGTCTCACCGGGTCCGGCGGCTCGCCGCGGCCTTCCAGGCGGGGCTTGTTGAGGACGAACACCACGTAGCCGGCCAGCATGCCGACGCCCGCCAGGCCGAACCCGGCGCCCCAGCTCACCGTCTGCCCGATCAGACCGCAGAGGATGCCGGCCCAGAACGCCCCGAGGTTGATGCCGTAGTAGTAGAGGGTGAAGCCGGGGTCGCGGCGCGGGTCGCCCTGCGGATAGAGCTGGCCGACGATCGAGGAGATGTTGGCCTTCAGGAAGCCGACGCCCATGATAATCAGCGACAGCGCCAGGTAGAGCAGGTCCACGGCGGGCTGCGAGCGGCTGGTCTGATCGGTGAAGCTGCCCTTGGTCAGCGTCGCCGGCAGCGGCGCGCCAGCCGGCAGCCCTTTGATGGCGAGGCCGCCGTCGGGCGCCGCGCCCACCTCGTAACAACCCGCGCCGACCTGCAGGCAGACCTTGCGGTCGTCCATGCGCCCGTCCAGCCGATAGCTGTAGGCATGGCCCTGCCAGGTCAGCTGCTCGGTGGCCGCCGGGCCTTCCAGCGCCATGGTGAAATGGCCGGCGACCAGCAGCAGCGCCCCGAAGGCGATGGCCTTGCGGCTGCCCAGCCAGCGGTCGGCGACGAAGCCGCCCACCAGGGGCACGAGGTAAACCAGGGTCGTGTAGCCGGCGTACTGGCCGTTGGCGAACTTGTCGTCGAAGAGGAAGTGCTCGGTCAGATAGAAGATCAGCAGGCCGCGCATGCCGTAGTAGGAGAAGCGCTCCCACATCTCGGCGAAGAACAGCACCGCCAGGCCCCGCGGATGGCTGCGCAGCTGCCGCCACACGGGGATGCCGGTCAGGATCGTCACGGCGATCCCGATCACGGTGACGATGTCCATGGCGCCCCCTGCTACTGGGGCGAGACAATCACGGCGGTCCGGCTTTCACAAGCAACCGCCTCTTGGCGCGGCTGGCGCGGAACCCCACGTCTTTGCGAACGCTCTGCGCCGAGGAGGAACGACGCCATGCCCGAAATGAAGCTTCCCGGTCCGGAGCATCCGATCACCATAGCCGCGACGCCGGAGCGCATGCAGGCCCGCTACAACGGCCACGTCATCGCCGACACTCGCAACGCGCTGACGCTGCAGGAAGCGAGCTACCCGGCGGTGATCTACTTCCCGCGCGAAGACGTCTCGCTGGAGTATTTCACCCGCACCGACCGGGTGACCTACTGCCCTTACAAGGGCGAGGCGCACTATTTCACCGTGCTCATGGACGGCCAGTTCGCCGACAACGCCGTTTGGACCTACGAGACGCCCTACCCGGCGATGGAGCAGATCCAGGGGCGGGTGGCGTTCTATCCGAACAAGGTCGAGGTCTACGCGGTGGGCGAGTCCGACCACCCGGCCGAGGTCCGCGACGCGGTGCTGCACACCGACGATGGCGCCGGCGCGAGCCAGAAAGAGCACTGGCCCGAGACCGCGAAGAACCCGACGGCGTACTGAGCGGCGGGCGCCGTCACCCCTCACCCTCCCACTCGCTGACGCGAGCGGGTCCCTCCCTCTCCCCTCCGGGAGAGGTGGTTTGAGCGCAGCCTCGCCCTAAATCTACTTCTCCCAGAGGGAGAAGGAGGGGCCCGACCGCGAAGCGGTTGGGAGGATGAGGGGTTACGGCGCCGGCCGGCGCCGTCTCAGTAAGCGGCCGCTTCCCAGATCGAGCTGAGGTCGCCCTTCCAGGCGCCGTTGTAGAGTTCGAGCCAGCGGTCGGCCGGCGTCAGACCCGTTTCGGCGATCTCATCGAGCGACGCCAGGAACCCGGTCTCATCGGTCATCGCCGGGCCGATCTTGCCGCGGTTCTTCAGACCCTGGCGGGCGATGGCGAGCACGTCCAGCGCCAGCGCCTGCAGGGTGCGGCCGCCGACCTTGGCCTTCAGCCCCACCCGCGCGGAATCGGCGCGCAGCCGCTCGTGGTCCTCGATCTGCCAGGTCTTGCACAGGTCCCAGGCCGAGGCGGTGGCCGCGTCGTCGTAGAGCAGGCCCATCCAGAACGCCGCCAGCGCGCAGAGCCGCTCCGGCGGGCCGGTGTCAGAGCCGCGCATCTCCAGATAGTTCTGCAGCCGCACCTCGGGGAACAGCGTGTTGAGGTGGTCGCGCCAGTCCTTGATGGTCGGCCGCTCGCCCGGCAGCGCCGGCAGCTCGCCCTGCATGAAGGCGCGGAACGACATCCCCGAGCAATCGACGTAGAGCCCGTCGCGCTTGACGAAATACATCGGCGCATCCAGCGCCCAGCGCGCGTAGTCGGCGAAGTTGTAGGAAGGCTGGAAGACGAAATCGAGCATGCCGGTGCGGGCCGGATCGGTGTCGGTCCACACCCGGGCGCGACTGGAGAGGTAGCCGGTGGGCTTGCCTTCCACGAACGGCGAATTGGCGAAGAGCGCCGTGGCCAGGGGCTGCAGCGCCAGCGACAGGCGCATCTTCGAGGCCATGTCGGCCTCGCTGGAAAAGTCGAGGTTGGCCTGCACGGTGCAGGTCCGGAACATCATGTCGAGGCCGAGATTGCCGACCTTGGGCATGTAGCCGCTCATGATCTTGTAGCGGCCCTTGGGCATCACCGCGACTTCGGCCCGCGTCCACTCCGGCGTGAACCCGAGACCGAGGAAACCAAGGCCCAGCTCGGCCGCGACGGCGCGCGACTCGGTGAGGTGGGCGCCGATCTCGACGCAGATGTCGTGCACGCTTTCCAGCGGAGCGCCGCTGAGTTCGAACTGGCCGCCAGGCTCCAGGCTGACGCTGGCGCCGCCGCGCTGCAGCCCGATCAGGGTCTCGCCGCCGTCGGGCCGCTTTTCGGTGAGGTCGGACCAGCCGTAGCGCTTCAGGCCAGTGAGCAGGGCGTGGATGCCGGCCTCGCCCGCGTAAGGCACGGCCTCGTGGCTGGGGACGCGAAAGACGAACTTCTCGTGCTCTGAGCCGACGCGGAACGCCGCTTTGGGCTTACACCCGCGGTCGAAGTCGGCGACCAGATCCTCGAAGGTGAGAGGCCGGTCGTCGCAGAGCGCATCGGTCATCCAGTACCTCCCACTGCGGCGGACTCGTGCACGTCCCGCCCCGTTCGCCTTTCAAACAGGCGTTGGCTTCGACACTTGGGCTTTCAGCGCGCGAAGCTCAAGCCCCCCGCCAGTCGCCCAGCGACGCCTGCCAGAGGGTCAGGGCGGCGATGGCGGCGGTGTCGGCGCGCAAGATGCGCGGCCCCAGTGACACCGGTGTGGCGGCAGCGAGCGCGCGGATCGCCGCCCGCTCGGCCGCCGAGAAGCCGCCTTCCGGACCGATGAGGATGGCCCAAGGATCGCCAGCCGCGACTTTCAACGCGTCGAGCGCCGGCGGCGCGTCGCCCGCTTCGTCGCAGAACATCAGCGCCCTGGCCGCGTCCCAGCCCGCCAGCAAAGCCTCCAGCTTCATCGGTTCGACGATCGTCGGCACATCAAGGCGGCCCGTCTGCTCGGCGGCTTCGGTGGCGATGGCCTGCAGCCGGTCCACCCGCGTCCGCTCTGCGTTGGTGCGCTCGGTGGTGACCAGGCGCACGCGCCGCGCCCCCAGCTCCGCCGCCTTCTCGACGATGGTCTCCAGCCGCGCCCGCTTTACCAGCGCCACGATGAGATCCAGGTTCGGGCCCATCGCCTGGGGCCGCGTCCGCGCCAGCGCCGTCAGCGCCCCGCCGCGCTTGCCGGCGCTCTGCAGCCGTGCGCGCCATTCTCCGTCGCGGCCATTGAACGCGAGCAGGTCCTCGCCCGTTTTCACGCGCATCACGTTCGAAAGGTAATGCGCTTGCTCCAACCCCAGAGAGATCGTCGCCCCATCGGCCAGATCGTCCGTCACATGCAGCCGGATCACGCCTTGCCGCCTTTCGCCGTCGCGCCTTGGCCGATTATGCTGGCGCCATGAGCAAGTCCAAAGGCTACAAGGCCGAGCTGCGCGAACTCCAGATCGGCCTGGTGAAATTCCAGGAGTGGGCGGCTGAGACCGGCGTCAAGAGCGTCGTGGTCCTCGAAGGCCGCGACAGCGCCGGCAAGGACGGGACCATCGCCCGCATCACCGAGCATCTCACCGCCCGCCGCACCCGCGCCATCGCCCTGCCCAAGCCCAATGATCGCGAGCGCACCGAGTGGTATTTTCAGCGCTACGCGCACTATCTGCCGGCGGCCGGCGAACTCGTGATCTTCAACCGCTCCTGGTACAACCGCGCCGGCGTCGAGCCGGTGATGGGTTTCTGCACCAAGCAGGAGCACCAGGACTTCCTCCGCGATGCGCCGAACTTCGAGCGGATGCTGCAGGAAGCGGGCATCCACCTCGTGAAGCTGTGGCTCGACATCTCCAAGAAGGAGCAGGCCGACCGGCTGGAGGCGCGCCGCCACGACCCGCTGAAGGCGCTGAAAGTCAGCGACCTCGACGGCGAGGCGCAGAAGCGCTGGAAGGACTATTCGAAGGCCCGCAACGAGATGCTGCTACGCACCTCCACCGACCAGTCGCCCTGGTTCTGCGTCCACACCGACCACAAGAAGGAAGCGCGCCTCAACGTCATCCGCCACCTGCTGCACCACGGCGCGCCCAAGCACATCTGCGAGGACGTGCCGAAGCCGGATCCGGACGTGCTGTTCCGTTTCGAGGAAAGCGCCCTGACCGACGGGCGGCTGGAGAAGTAGGGCGGGCCGGGCTGAGCGCTGCCCACCGACCCCTCACCTCACCTCTCCCCACTTCGTGGGGCGAGGGCTACGGATAGGCAGGCGGCGGCTTCAGCAGCGTTCCCAACGCTTCCGCCGACGACCTCTCCGCGACCGGCTCCGTCAGTAGCCCTCGCCCCGCGTCAGCGGGGTGAGGTGAGGTGCGGGGTGGCCGGGCGAGACTCAGCGCTGGCGAGCTGAGTTCTCGTTCCCAAGCTTCACCTGGGCGCGGCGCAGTGTATCTCTCGGCGCGACGCTTTCGCCGAGGATATCGCGCATGGCTTCGCCGCCGGCCCGGGCCGAGCTGATCAGCGCCGTGAACGCGGCGCTGCGGGACGTGAGCCGCGATGCTGTTTCGTTCAGCCACGGCATGGCCGCACGGCTGGGGCTGGGTCCGTCCGCGCTGGCGTGTCTCAAGCAGCTCGCGGGCGGCCCGCAGAGCATTGCCGCGCTGGCGCAGGCCACCGGCCTGACCAGCGGCGCGGCGGCGGGCGTCATCGAACGGCTTGAGCGTGCTGGCCTGGTCAGCCGCGAGCCGGATCCCGCCGATCGGCGCAAGCTGCTGGCGCGGGCCACGACAGCGGCCACCGGCCGCGCCGGGTCGTTCCACACGCCGATGGAGCGCGCGCTGACTTCATCGCTCGCCGTCTACACCGACGACGAACTGGCCTTCCTGCTGGAGTTCCTGATCCGCACCCGCGACGCCGCTCACGAGGCGCTCCTGGCCCTCCGCGAAACACCGACGCCGGCGGAGCGGCGGCACAGCGTGACCTTGCGACACGGGTGACTCCCGGCGTCGCTCAGGCTTAAGCTTTGCGCTGGCCGAACTGGGGCGCGGCCGGACGGATTTGCCATGGCTTCCGCAGCTGACATCGCCAACCGGATTCCGATCACCGGCGCGCTGATGCTGGCGACGCTGATGAACACCCTCGATTCCACCATCGCCAACGTGGCGCTGCCGCATATGCAAGGCACGCTCGGCGCCTCGCAGGACCAGGCGACCTGGGTGCTGACCTCTTACATCCTGGCGACGGCGGTGATGACGCCGCTCTCCGGCTGGCTGTCGCTGAAGATCGGCCGCAAGCCGATGTTCCTGGCCTCCATCGCCGCCTTTACCTTGGCCTCGATGGCCTGCGGGGTGGCGCAGAACCTGCCCGAGATGGTGCTCTGCCGCTTCATTCAGGGCATCGCCGGCGCCTCGATGATCCCGCTGTCGCAGACGACGATGCTCGACATTTTCCCCCTGCCGCAAATCCCGCAGGTGATGTCGATCTGGAGCGCGGTGGTGATCATGGGGCCGATCATCGGTCCCTGGATCGGCGGCTTGCTGACCGAGAACATCTCCTGGCGCTGGGTTTTCTACATCAACGTGCCCATCGGCATCCTGGCGTTCGCCGGCATCTGGTTCTTCATGTCGTCGGACGAAGGCAACAAGCAGCGGCCGTTCGACTTCCTTGGCTTCGGCGCGCTGGTCACCTTCGTTTGCGCCTTCCAGCTGATGACCGACCGCGGCCAGGATCAGGACTGGTTTTCTTCGCCGGAAATCTGGACCGAGGCCATCATCGCCGGCCTCGCGTTCTGGATCTTCCTGATCCAGACGCTGACGTCCGACCACCCGTTCTTCCACCGCGACCTCGCCAAGGATCGCAACTTCATCGCGTGCACCACCTTCGGGCTCTTCGTCGGGGCGTTGCTGTTCTCCACCACCGCGCTCTTGCCAAGCTTCATGCAGAACTTGCTGGGCTATTCGGCGCTGCAAGCCGGGTACGCCAGCATGCCGCGGGGCGTCGGCTCGCTGCTCGCCTTCCTGGCGGTGCCGTTCCTGATCAGTCGCATCGGCGCCCGCCAGGCGCTGATGATCGGCCTCGTCATGTCCGTGATGGCGCTTTGGCAGATGGCCCACTTCGACCTTTCCATGACCGCCGGGCCGATCATGCTCTCGGGCGTCATCCAGGGTTTCGGCACCGGCCTGCTGTTCGCGCCGCTCAACACGCTGGCTTACGCCACACTCAACCCGATCCACCGGGTCGAGGGCACCATCGTCAACACCATGGCCCGAAGTTTGGGCTCCAGCATGGGCATCTCGCTGATGTCGGTGATGCTGACCCGCAACTCGGCCCTCGCGCACTCGCGGCTGGCGGATCGCATCGTCGGCGGCGATCCCGTCGTGGCCGCCACCCTGCCGTCGTTCCTGAACCCCAGCACCGCCGGCGGCGTTGCCGCGCTCAACGGCGAGGTGACGCGGCAGGCGGCCATGTTGGGCTACGATTCGATCTTCGCCTGGATGACCATTGGCGTGGTGTTCCTGGCCCCGTTGCTGCTGCTGATGCGACCCCCGGCGCCGGTCGCTGGGCCGACCCGCATCGAGGCGCACGCTGACTGACTGCTGCCAGGCCTGGGCGCTGGCGCGGCGAAACCAGCGCCGATGACCGCGCGCAGTCTTTCTCTCCCCCAAGCCCGCCGCCTGGCCCTGGCCGCGTCCAGGCTGGCGGGTCCGCGGCCAGCAGGGCCCGTCACGCGTCGCGCCTTCCTGAAGCTGGTCGACCACGTCGGCCTGTTGCAGCTCGACAGCGTCAACGTCTTCGCTCGCGCTCACTACGTGCCGGTGTTCTCGCGCCTGGGGGCCTATGACCCGACGCTGCTGGAGACTGCCGCCTGGGGCAAGAAGCCGCGCCTGTTCGAATACTGGGGCCGCGAGGCCTCGCTGCTGCCGATCGAGACCCAGCCGCTGTGGCGCTGGCGGATGGCGGACGGGCGCGACCCGCACCTGCGCCGCAAGACCGGGCTCTCGGAGTTCTACAAGCTGCGCAAAGGCTACGTCGACGAAGTGCTGGCCGAGATCGGCCGCCGCGGCCCGGTCACTGGCGGCGACTTCGCGCCGGAGGGGCCACGCAAGAGCGGCTGGTGGGAGTGGTCGGAGGGCAAGCGGGCGCTGGAGTGGCTGTTCCGCGCCGGCTTCGTCTCGGTGAAGACCCGGCGCGGCTTCGAGCGGGTCTACGACCTCACCGAGCGGGTGATTCCGGCCGAGATCCTCGCCGCGCCGACGCCGACCAAGGCGGACGCCCAGCGCGAGCTGGTGCGCATCGCCGCGCGCAGCCTGGGGGTCTTCGACGCCGCCGACCTCGCCGACGCGTTCTCGCTCTACGTCGCTGACTGCGCCGCCAGGGCCGCCGAGTTGGTCGAAGCCGGTGAGCTGGAGCCGGTCACCGTCGAGGGCTGGCGCGGCAAGACCTGGATGGTGGCGGGCGCCACGATTCCCCGCCGGGTCACCGGCGCGGCGATCCTCAACCCATTCGACCCGCTGCTGCGCAACCGCGACCGCACCGAGCACATCCTGGGGGCGCGCTACCGCATCGGCCTCTACACGCCGGCCGCCGAGCGCGAACACGGCTACTACGTCTATCCGTTCCTGCTTGGCGAGCGGATCGCGGCGCGGGTGGACCTGAAGTCGGATCGCAAGGCCGGGCGGCTGCTGGTGCAGGAGACACACCTGGAGCCGGGGGCGGATGAGGCGGAGACGGCGGCGGCGCTGGCGGCTGAGTTGCGGCTGGCCGCCGCGTGGCAGGGGCTCAGCGACATCGCGGTCGCGAAAAAGGGCGGCCTTGCGACCGCCCTTTCACGGGAGTTTGCCTGAGCCTGGGCTCAGGATGGCCTGGCGCTTAGAACGGCGAGGTCAGGCGGCTGACGGCTTGCGGCGGCAGCGCGGCCACGAGTTCGAGGGCCGGGTCGAAGAAGCGCTGGATGGCGCGGGCGATGGTCTGGAACATCTGAAAATCCTTGTGCAGTGCAATATGTTGCAGTGCAAATAGGTTCCGGTTCGCCCATTGTCAAGGGGATACGTTCACCCGCACATTTCCCGCCCGCGCAAATCGCTCTAACTGATCATTGATCACTGTGCGGGTGCGGAGCGTTGTCGCCGAAGCTGGCGACGCCTGTCTGCGCGCACTCGGCGAACAGCCCGAGACGCGTGGAAAACCCGGAAACTTCTAGACATCTTAACCTCGACCGCCGATACGGCCGCGCCATGGCCCGGACTGCCGAGATCAGCCGCAACACCAAGGAGACGCAGGTGCACGTCGCCATCGATCTCGATGGCGCGGGCGAGGCGCATGTCTCCACCGGCATCGGCTTCTACGACCACATGCTCGAGAGCTTCGCCCGCCACGGCGGCTTCGACCTGACCGTCGAGACCAAGGGCGACCTCCACATCGACATGCACCACACCGTCGAGGATACCGGCATCGTGCTGGGCCAGGCGGTGAAGGAGGCGCTGAAGGGCGATCCCGGCGTGCGCCGCTTCGGCCACGCCTACATCCCCATGGACGAGACGCTGACGCGCTGCGCCATCGACCTCTCCAACAGGCCCTACCTGATCTGGAAGGTGATCTTTCATCGCCCCAAGGTCGGCGAGATGGACACCGAGCTGTTCAAGGAATTCCACCACGCCTTCGCCATGAACGCCGGCGCCTGCGTGCACCTGGAAACGCTCTACGGCGACAACAGCCACCACATCGCCGAGAGCGGCTTCAAGGCGCTGGCCCGCGCCCTGCGCACCGCGGTCGAGCTCGATCCCAAGACCCACGGACACGCCCCCTCCACCAAGGGCGTGCTCTAGCCTCCCATGCAGAGCATCGCCCTGATCGACTACGGGTCGGGCAACCTGCGCTCGGCCGAGAAAGCCTTGCAGAAGGCCGCCGCCGCCAAGGCGCGGCCGGCGCAGGTGCTGGCAACCGACGATCCCGAGGCGATCGCGGCGGCGGACCTGATCGTGCTGCCGGGCGTTGGCGCTTTCGCCGCCTGCATGGGCGCGCTGCAGGCCCGCCCCGGCGTCGCCGAGGCGATCACCGAGGCCGTGCGGGCCAAAGGTCGCCCGTTCCTGGGCATCTGCGTCGGCCTGCAGCTGCTGGCGACGCGGGGGCTGGAGTTCGGCGAGACTCCCGGCCTGGACTGGATCGCCGGCGACGTGAAGCGCATCGAGCCGGACGGGCCACAGTACAAGGTGCCCCACATGGGCTGGAACAGCCTGGAAGGGCGCCTGCCTGACACTCTCTTCGCCGGCATGGGCGCGGCGCCGCACCTGTATTTCACCCACTCCTTCGCCATCTATCCGAGCGACGGCGCCGACGTGGCCGCCGAGGTTGACCACGGCGGGCGCTTTGCCGCCGCGGTGCTGCGAGGCAATGTGGCGGGCGTGCAGTTTCACCCGGAGAAGTCGCAAGCCGCGGGCGCGCGGCTGCTCTCCAACGTGCTGGAATGGCGCCCATGATCCTCTATCCCGCCATCGACCTGAAGGACGGCCACTGCGTTCGCGTGGTCCACGGCGATTTCGCCACCGCCACGGTGTTCAACGAGGACCCGGCCGACCAGGCGCGCACCTGGATCGGCGCCGGGTTCGACTGGCTGCACGTCGTCGACCTGAACGGCTCGGCCGAGGGCCGGGCGGTGAACGGCGCGGCGGTGGAAGCGATCCTCAACACAGTGTCCGCGCCGGTGCAGCTGGGCGGCGGCGTGCGCTCGCTGGCCAACATCGAGGCCTGGATCGAGGCCGGCATCAGCCGCGTGATCCTGGGCACCGCCGCCGTTCGCGATCCGGAGATGGTCAAGACCGCCGCGCGCGAATGGCCCGAGCAGATCGCCGTCAGCGTCGACGTGCGCCAGGGCAAGGTGGCCGTGCAGGGCTGGCTGGAGAACACCGACCTCGACGCGCTGACCGTGGCGCGGCGGTTCGAGGACGTTGGCGTCTCGGCGCTGATCGTCACCGACATCGACCGCGATGGCGCGCTGACCGGCTTCAACGTCGAGGTGTTCGGCGCCATGGCCGACGCGGTCACCATCCCGGTGATCGCCGCTGGCGGCCTCGCCAGCGTCGCCGACATCGAAAAGCTGCGGGCGCGTGCTGGCACGCCGATCGCCGGCGCGGTGCTCGGCCGCGCCCTTTACGTCGGCGCGATCAAGCCGGCGGAAGCCATCGCGGCGGCCGCCTGATGCTGAAAGTGCGCGTGATACCGTGCCTCGACGTCAAGGACGGGCGGGTGGTGAAGGGGGTGCAGTTCCTCGAGCTGCGCGACGCCGGCGATCCGGTGGAACAGGCCCGCGCCTATGACGCCGCCGGCGCCGACGAGCTGATGTTCCTCGACATCACCGCCAGCCACGAAGGCCGCGACGCCATCTTCGACGTCATCGCCCGCACCGCAGACGTCTGTTTCATGCCGCTCTCGGTGGGCGGCGGCATCCGCGGCGTCGACACCGCGCGGCGCCTGCTGCGCTCCGGCGCCGACAAGGTCTCGATCAACACCGCCGCCGTCGAAGACCCCGACCTGGTCAGCCGCTGCGCCGACGCCTTCGGTTCGCAGGCGGTGGTGGTGGCCATCGACGCCAAGCACGGCCCGGCCCGCGACGGCGGCGCCCGGCGCAACGACGGCTGGCAGGTGTTCACTTACGGCGGGCGCAAGGCGACAGGCCTCGACGTGGTCGAATACGCCATCGACCGGGTGAAGCGCGGCGCCGGCGAGATCCTGCTCACCTCAATGGACCAGGACGGGGAGAAGCGGGGCTACGACATCGACCTGCTGGCCGCCGTCTCCTGCGCCGTGAACGTGCCGGTGATCGCCAGCGGCGGCGCCGGCAACGCCCAGCACATGGTGGACGCGGTGAAACGGGGCCGGGCCGACGCTGTGCTGGCCGCCTCGATCTTCCACTTCGGTGAAGTCACGATTGGCGAGGTCAAGGCGGCGATGGCGGCCGCCGGCGTGCCGGTGCGCCCGACGGAGCTTGCCCTCGCATGAGCCGGTTCTCCGATCTCCTCGAGCGTCTCGCCGCCACCATCGAGAGCCGCCGCGGCGGCGACCCCGCCAAGAGCTGGTCCGCCAAGCTGCTGGCCGACACCCCGCTGGCCGCCAAGAAGCTCGCCGAAGAGGCGCTGGAAGCCGCCCTGGCCGCCGTGCAGGGCGACAAGGACAGCCTCGCCGCCGAGAGCGCCGACCTCATCTACCACTGGCTCGTGGTGCTGGCCGCTCAGGGCGTGTCGCTGGACGACGTCGCCGCCAAGCTGGAAGCCCGCGAGGGCACGTCCGGGATCGCCGAGAAGGCGGGCCGCCCGAAATAACCTCCCTCCCCTTCATGGGGAGGGACGACGAGCGCACGCGAGGCCGGGTGGGGATGTCCGCCGCCACTCGGCTGCCTCTAGCGCGGTTTCGGAAATCCCCACCCGACCGCTAGCGCGGTCTACCCTCCCCATGAAGGGGAGGGAGGGGGGCGCTTCAGCGCCACGTAGAGCGCGCCTTCGCCGCCGTGTTTGCGGTGGGCTTCCGAGACGCCGGCGACGTGAGCACGGATCGGGGGCTCGGCCAGCCAGTCCGGGACCCGGCGGCGCAGGACGCCGTCGCCCTGCGCGCCTTTGCCGGTGATCACCAGCACCGCGCGCCAGCCATCGCGCGCCGCCCGCTCGACGAAGCCGGTGAGCGCGGATCGCGCCGCGTCATGGCTGAGCCCATGCAGATCGATCCGCGCCGCCAGATGCTCGCGGCCGCGGACGACTCGCCGGTGCAGCCCGGCCTCCAGTCCTTGCGGCGCTTCCCTACCCTTCATGGGGAGGGCGTGGCGCGCAGCGCCGGGGTGGGGAAGAGCGACGCCGCGCGATGGCTTCGAAGGCTTGGTGGCGGCTTCGGACTTCCGCACCCCGCCCGCTGCGCGGTCTTCCCTCCCCACGAGGGGGAGGGACGGTGCGTGGTGCAGCGGCCGCACCGTCGAAGCCACCACCGCCCAGAGGCGCAAATCCTCGACGTCCGGCGGCGCCTTCACGGCTGCGCCGGAACAATGCGCCACAGGTGCAGGGTGTGGCGCACGCGGCCCGCTTCGTCGCCGGCCGCCGCGCCCCGCCCGGTATAGAGATCGGCCCGCGCCGGACCCTTGATCGCCGCGCCCCGGTCCAGCGCTACCGCCAGCCGCTGATAGCTCACCTTGGCGCCCGCGATGGTCGGCGCCTGGGCGTCGATCCAGAACAGGTCGAAGTAGGCGTGCGCGCCCGGGTCGACGGCCAGGCTGCGGCCGGGGATCAGCCGCGCCCCCGCCGCGCCACGCGGCTCACCGCCGTCGTCGGGGTCGAGCTTGAAGTACACGTAGCGCGGGTCGCGATCCATCACCGCTTGCGCGTCCGGCCCTCGGTGCGCCGCCAGCCAGTCGTGCAGGCTCATGCCGTCGCGCTTCGCGCCGCTGGCCACCATCCATTTGCCGATGGCGACGTACGGCCGGTCGTTGGAGCCGGCGTAAATGGCGCGGGCGTGGCGGCCGTCGTCGAGGCTGAGGTCGCCCGAGCCCTGCACCTGCATGAAGAACAGGTCCTCGGGCCGCATCCAGGCCAACGCGTCATCGGCGGGCGCGGCTTCGATGGCGGCGCGATCGCCGGCGTCGCCCCCACGCGGCGCCGGGCGCACCGGGGCGGAGAACTCGGAATCGGGCCGGCTGCGGGCGTCGTATGATGGCGAATAGTAGCCGGTGAGCAGGCCCTCGCCCTGGTCCCCCCCGATCTTGTAGTGGCGCTCAAGAAAGACACGGGCGTCCTCGTCGCCGAGAGCGCGGGAAGCCAGCACGTCAGCGCAGACCGCGGGACGCTGACGGGGCGGCTCGGCGGCGCACGCGGCGCGCACCGCGCCGAACGCGGCGGCGTGATCCTCTTCGGCCCAGCCGGGCAGGCGCTGCAGGCGGTCAGGCCCACCGCCTTCGAGGAGTGGCGCGGAGGTGGCGCAGGCGGCGAGCAGCGCGAGGGCGGTGAGCGCCGCGCCGTTCTGAAGCGGGCGGCGCCGGCGGCTCACGCCTCGGCGGGATCGACGTGGACCAGCGTCCAGTTGGGATCGCGGCTGGAGAGGTTGCGTTGAAAGGTCCACACCTCGGCGGTGCGCCGGTCGTCCACGGCTTCGCCTTCGGGACCCTTGGAGCGGCTGCGGAACTCGGCCAGGAAGCGCACCGAGGCCTTGGCCAGGTCGCCGATCACGCCCAGGCTCTCCAGGTCGGCGCGCGGCTCCTGCAGGAACTCCACCTGCTCCGAACGGCCTTCCTGCTCGCGCTGGCTTATCTCGGTCTCGAAGGTGGCCATCAGTTCGGGCGCCAGCAGCGGCTTCAGCGTGGCGCGGTCGCCGGTGGCGAAGGCCTTGACCACCATGGTGAACGCCTGGCGGGCGCCTTGCATGAAGCGGGTGACATCGAAGCTGGGGTCCTTGGCGCGGAGCGCCGCGAGGCCGCTGACCGCCGCCGGCTCGGTGACGCCGGTGGCGGGCGTCGCGGCGGCTTCCCGGGCGGGCGGCGCGGCTTTCGCCGGCGCCAGGTCTTCGGCCTGCCGGCCCACCTTGCGGCCCAGCACCGCGTAGAGCTGGAACAGCACCACGGCGGCGACGGCGGCCAGAATTCCAAGTTCGACGTACTGCACCAAGCGCGCTCTCGAGGACGTTTGTGGTTGTGTGGGACAATATAGTCGCGGGCGCAACGCTCGTCAGGCCCTTGGCGTTGCGTGACCATACCTTGCGTGTTAGCTGGCCCGCTTTCCGGGCGGCCCTGATCTGCCGGGCGGCTCGAAAACCAACGACGGACTTCCAGCAGAATGACCGATCTTCCGCCGACCGGCGCGCCCGATGAGTCGCAGCCCGGCATCCGGATCCTCGCCCAGTACATCCGCGACCTGTCGTTCGAGAGCCCGCACGCGCCGGAATCCCTGCGCGGCGGCGCCGCGCAGCCGCAGATCGACCTCGGCGTCGAGCTCAACGCCAAGGGCCGGCCGGACGGCTTCTACGAGGTGGAGCTGAAGCTGAACGCCCGGGCGATGCGCGACAACGACGCCGTGTTCCACATCGAGCTGCTCTACGCGGGCCTGTTCCAGATTGTCGGCATGGCGGGGCCCGACCTGGAAGCGGTGCTGATGATCGAGTGCCCGCGCTACCTGTTCCCGTTCGCGCGCCGGATCATCGCCGACCTCACCGGCGAAGGCGGTTTCCCGCCCTTCCTGCTCGAACCCATCGACTTCGCCGGCATCTACGCCAGCCGTAGAGCCGCGGCCGAAGGGGCGGAGACCGGGACGGCTTAAGCTAGTCCCGAGGACCCCTCACCTCACCTCTCCCCGCTGACGCGGGGCGAGGGCTACTGCGAGGGCTGGGTCGCGGAGACGATGCTGAAGCCGCCGCCTACCTATCCGTAGCCCTCGCCCCACAAAGTGGGGAGAGGTGAGGTGAGGGGCCCGCGCCGGCGCGCTACGCCGCCAGCTCCTCGAATTCCAGCCAGAGCACGTCGCCTTTCAGCGCCTTGCTGACGAAGATCAGGTGCGCGGCGCGTTCGGCGTCGGTGGAGCGCATCAGCAGCGGCCGCGGCCGCGGCGCATAGGCCACCTGGGCGGCGATCTCCAGCACCGGGCGCGCCGCCGGGGCCTGCGCCAGGTCGAACAGCCGCTCGCGCCCGCCCTTCAGCTCCAGATAGACGCCCGCCAGCAGCTTGGCGTCGATCAGCGCGCCGTGCTTCTCGCGCTCGGCCAACGACAGCTTGAAGCGGCGGCAGAGGGCGTCCAGCGAGTTGTACATGCCGGGGAAGCGCTTCTGCGCCAGGCTCAGCGTGTCGACCCAGCGGGCCTCGCGCAGCTCCGCCCGGCCAGCCCGCGCCAGTTCGGTGTTGATGAAGGCGCGGTCGAAACCGGCGTTGTGCGCGATCAGCGCCGCGTCGCCGACGAAATCCAGGAAGGCGTCGGCCACGTCCGGGTCGGCGAAGGTCGGCTTGTCGGCGAGGAACGCACCGGAGATGCCGTGCACCCGCTCGGCGTCGGCGTCGATCTCCCGCTCCGGATTGATGTAGCGGTGGAAGGTGTTCCCGGTGGGGATCAGGTCGTCCAGCTCGACGCAGGCCAGCTCCAGCAGGCGGTGGCCGGTGAACGGGTCGAGGCCGGTGGTTTCGGTGTCGAGAACGATCTCACGCGCCATGGCTTTGTTCTGGCGTTGTTCGCGGCGCCGTTCAAGGCTTGCGCGACACCCAATCGGGGCTTTTCAGGGTGGCCACGATCTCGGCCACCTGATCGCGGGCCGCGTCGAATCCGCGCGAGGTGTCGACGACGAAGTGGGCCCGGGCGCGCTTCTCCTCGTCGGCCATCTGCTGCGCCAGGATGCCGTCGAGCTTGGCCTCGCTCATGCCCTCGCGGGCCAAGACGCGCTCGCGCTGGATATGCGCCGGCGCCGAGACCACCACCACCGCGTCCATGTTGCGCTCGCCGCCAGTCTCGTAGAGCAGCGGGATGTCGAAGACGATGATCGCCGCCTTGGCTTCCTCCGCCTTGCGCAGGAACTCGCGGCGCGCCTCGCCCATCAGCGGCCAGACGGTGCGGTTGAGCTTCTGCAGCTCCTCGGTGTTGCCGACGACCCGGGTGGAGAGCTTGGCGCGGTCGATGCCGCCGTCGGCGCCGGTGACGCCCGGAAACGCCGCTTCCACCGGCCCCACCGCCGCGCCGCCGGGCGCATAGAGCTGATGCACCACCGCGTCGGCGTCGTAGACCGGGCAGCCGGCCTCGATGAACATCGCCGCGGTCGCCGATTTGCCCATGCCGATGGAGCCAGTGAGGCCGACGTGGATCATCGCGTTTCCCCGAGTGCGGCGAGGCAGAGGCCGCGCACGTCGATAGCCGGCGGCGGGCGGCCGTAGAAGGCCTCGAACGACGGCGCCGCCTGCCCGATCAGCATGGCGAGGCCATCCACCGTGGCGAGGCTAGCGCCGGCGGCAGCTTGCAGGAACTGCGTTCGCAGCGGGCGATAGACCATGTCCATCACGACGGCGCTCGGCGGCACGCGGGCGAAGCTTTCGATCGGCCCTGGCCCGCCCTCAAGCCCCAGCGTGGTGGCGTTGACCAGCAGCGCGGCGTCGGCGAGCGAGCTCAGCATGTCCGCCACCGCGCGGCATCTCGCACCCAGGTCCGCCGCGAGAGCTTCGGCGCGAGCGGCGGTTCGGTTGACCAGCCTCACTTCGGGCGCGCCAGCGTCGATCAGCGCGGCCGCCGCGCCGCGCGCCGCGCCGCCGGCCCCGAACACCACCACCGGGCCCGATGCCGGCCGCCAGCGGGGCGCCTGCTCGGCCAGCGCCGCCAGCAGGCCCGCGCCGTCGGTGTTGTCCGCACGGATCGCACCGTCCGGTTCAAACAGCAGCAGGTTGGCGGCGCCGGCGCGGCGGGCCACGTCGCTGGCAGAGGTGGCCAGCGCCAGCGCTTCTTCCTTAAAGGGCACAGTGACGTTGAGCCCGCGGATCGCACCGCCGGCCAGACCTTTGGCGAAGGTGGCGAATCCTTCCCGCGGCGGGCTGAACGGCGCGTAGACCGCATCCAGGCCGGCTGCGTCGATCCAGGCGTTGTGGATCAGCGGACTGAGGGAGTGCGCCACGGGCGCGCCGGCCACGCCGGCGACGATAGCCTTGCCGGTGAGCGTCATGCGGCCAGCGCGCCTCTTTCGCGCAGCGCCGCTAGCAGGGGCAGCAAAGGCAGCCCCAGGATCGCGAAGTAGTCGCCCTCGATGCGCTCGAACAGCTGCGCGCCTTCGCCTTCCAGCAGGTAGCAGCCCACCGAGCCCAGCAGGTCGTCGCCGCCGCGAGCCAGGTAGCCGTCCAGCCAGGCGTCGGAGACCTCGCGCATCTTCAGCGCCGGACTTTCCAGCACGCGCCAGGTGACCGCGCCATTCTCGGCCACGGCCACCGCGCTATGCAGGTGGTGCATTCGTCCGCGCAACTCAATGAGCCGGGCGCGAGCCGCCGCCAGATCATCCACCTTGTCGAACAGCGCCCCGGCCAGATCGAGCGTCTGGTCGGCGCCGATGACCACCGCGTCCGGCCGCCGGTCCGACACCGCGATCGCCTTGGCGTCGGCCAGCGCCGCCGCCACATCCGCCGGCGAGCGACCACGCATTCCGGCCTTCACCGCGCCTTCGTCCACGCCAGAGCCCATCGCCTCGAACGCCACGCCGGCGCCTTTCAGGATGGCGACGCGAGCGGAACTGGTGGACGCCAGCACCACCGGCTTCACCCCAGCACCTCGACCTGGCCGCGGCCGCCGGAGAGGATGTTGATCACCGCCGCCGCCGTCTCTTCCACCGAGCGCCGCGTCACGTCGATCACCGGCCAGCCTTCGCGCTCGAACAGCCGCCGGGCCTGGATCACCTCGTGGCGCACCGCGTCGGTGTCGACGTAGGCGCTCTCGCGCTGCTCGTTGAGGCTGCGCAGGCGGTTGCGGCGGATCTCCAGCAGCCGGTCCGGCGCCAGAGTCAGGGCCACGATCGGCACGCCTTTCAGCGTCTTCAGCTTCGGCGGCACTTCGCCGGCTGGCACCAGCGGCACGTTGGCCGCCCGCACGCCCCGGTGCGCCAGGTAGATGCAGGTCGGGGTCTTGGAGGTGCGCGAGACGCCCACCAGCACCACGTCGGCGCGGGTCAGCTCCTGACCGCCCTGACCGTCGTCGTGCGCCAGCGCGTAGTTCAGCGCGTCCATGCGGTTGAAGTAGTCGGCGTCGAGCGCGTACTGCGCGCCGACCTGGGTCGAGAGTGGGGCGCCGAGGTAGCGCGACAGCGCCGAGACCAGCGGGTCGAGCGCGGCGATGCAGGGCATGTCCAGCCCCTGGCAGCCGCCTTCCAGCGCCCCGCGCAGCTCCGGGTCGATGATGGTGTGCAACACGATCCCCGGCGCGTTGGCGATCTCTTCCAGCGCCCTGTCGAGCTGCCGGGGCGAGCGCACCAGCGCGTAGATGTGCTCGATCGGCAGCACGTTGGTGAAGCGGGCGCAGGCGGCTCTCGCCAGCGCGTTCAGCGTCTCGCCGGTGGAGTCCGACACCAGGTGGACGTGGAAGTAGGTCGCAAGGCGATTGGGCGGGGTCATGGCCGCCCCGGGGAGAAAGAATCCTGGGCGGCGTTCGGTGCAGCCGCTGTTAACGAACGGTTAACCACGTTGGCGCCGAAGCCGTCCGATGGGGGACGAAACCGGCCGCCGGCGTCGCGCGCCGCCGAACGGTGGATCGCCAGGGCGTCGGCGCCCCCGCTTGTCCCCCGCGCGGGATGGCTGTCGGAAAGTCCGCCCACAGTCGTTGACAACCTCGATGGTTCGCCAGGGTTCGCACAGCGCGACACCGCCAGGGTCCTTGCCTGCCAATAGTTTGCCCGGTTCTCAACGCAATTCACAGGGCGCGCCGTCGCAAAGGCGGGCCGTGGACGAAGCCTGAGTGTCCTCGGCGCCGGCGGCTGCCCCAGCAGGCTTGTCCACCACCGTCCCCTGTCCAACCTTCGCTTCCTTCCTAAGAATCTTCTCTTTGAGGAATGGAAGTAGGACGGCGACTTAACCGGCGCCCTTGAGCCTTGGCCGGACTGCCGGTTTAAGGGCCGTTATGAGTGATCCTCTCTTCCTGCGGGCCATCGCCAAGCAGCCGGTCGAACGGCCGCCGATCTGGTTCATGCGGCAGGCCGGACGGTGCCTACCAGAGTACCGGGCGCTGCGGTCCAAGGTGAAGGACATGCTCGCTCTCTGCGCCGACCCGGAGGTGGCCGCCGAAGTGACGATGCAGCCGATGCGCCGGTTCGCTTACGACGCCGCGATCGTATTCGCCGACATCCTGATCGTGCCGATGGCCATGGGTCAGGACCTTTGGTTCGAGAGCGGGGAGGGCCCCAGGTTCGGGCCGATGCCGTCGCTGGACCAACTGGCGGCGCGCACCCACCAGCCGGCCAAAGAGCTGGCCTACGTTGGCGAGACCGCGCGGCGTGTACGGGCCGAACTCGAGCCCAGCCGGGCGCTGATCGGCTTTGTCGGCGGGCCCTGGACGGTGGCGACCTACATGCTGATGGGGCGAGGCGGGGAGGCGGCACGCGCCGAGGCGAAGGCGCAGGCCGTGTCGGATCTCGGCCGCGTCTCCGAGCTGGTGGACATCATGGCCGAAGCCAGTATCGACTATGCGGCGATGCAGGTCCGCGGCGGCGTGCAGACGTTGCAGCTGTTCGAGAGCTGGGCCGAGCTGCTGCCCGAGCCGGACCTGTTCGAACGCCTGGTGATCCGCCCGCACCGGCACATCGTCAAAGGCCTGCGAGCGGCCGGGATCGACGTGCCGATCATCGGTTTCCCGCGGGGCGCCACGCCGGCGCTGGTGGAGCGCTATGTCGCCGAGGTGGATGTGCAGGCGGTCAGCCTGGGCACCGACACGCCGGCCGATCTTGGCACGCGGCTTCAGCAGAAGATGGCTATCCAGGGCACGCTGTCGCCGGAGCTGCTGCGCGAGGGTGGACCGGCGATGAGGGCGCGCATCGACGAGCTGCTGCGGCAATGGTCGCCGGGCCCTTACGTGTTCAACCTCGGCCACGGGGTGTTGCCGGACACGCCGGTGGAGCACCTGGCGGCGGCGGTGGAGCAGGTGACGGCCTGGCGCAACGCGTGAGCCGCATCGCCGTCGTCCTGTTCAATCTCGGCGGCCCCGACAAGCTGGCGGCGGTGCAGCCGTTCCTGCGCAACCTGTTCGCCGATCCGGCGATCATCGGGCTGCCGGCGGCGCTGCGCGTGCCCCTGGCCGAGCTGATCTCCCGCACCCGCGCCGGCCAGGCTAAGCAGGCCTACGGCCACATGGGCGGCGCCTCGCCGTTGGCGGCGGAGACGGAGCGGCAGGCGAGAGCGCTGGAAGCCCGTCTGCAGGCGCTGCGGCCGGATGACGAGATCCGCGTCTTCACCGCCATGCGCTACTGGACCCCGCTGACGGCCAACGCGGCGGAGGCGGTGATGGGGTTTGCGCCGCACGACGTGGTGCTGCTGCCGCTCTATCCACAGTACTCGACCACCACGACGGCCTCGTCGTTCGCGCAGTGGGAGCGCAAGTTCGGGCGCCAGGGCCGGCTGCACGGGGTCTGCTGCTACTTCGATGCGCCGGGCTTCATCGAGGCGCACGCCAGGCTGATCGAGCGCACGTGGGAGGCGGCCGGACAGCCGTCGCCGGTGCGGCTGTTGTTCTCCGCCCACGGCCTGCCGGAGCGCACGTCCGCCGCCGGCGATCCCTATCGCTGGCAGATCGAGCAAACCGCGGCCCACGTCGCCCAGCGCCTGGGCCCGGCTTGGGACTGGCGCGTCTGCTACCAGAGCCGCGTCGGGCCGATGCGCTGGATCGGGCCCTCCACCATCGAGGAGCTGGAGCGCGCCAGCGCGGACGGGGTCGGCGTGGTGATCGCGCCGATCGCCTTTGTCTCCGAACACGTCGAGACCCTGGTGGAACTGGACCGGGACTATCGCTCGCTAGCAGACCGGTTGGGCGTGACGCCCTATTTGCGCGTCCCGGCGCTGGGCGCTGACCCCGGCTACATCGAGACGCTGGCGGAACTGGCGCTGGCCGCCCTCGCCCGCGATGGCGTCAAGCCGGGCGCGACGCCGTGCAAGGCGGGGTTCGGGCGCTGTCCGCATGCCTGCGAGGTCGCATGAGCAGTCTCTACCGCTGGCACGACCTGATCATGGCCCTGCACATCGCCATGGTGATGGCCTGGATGGCCGGCCTGCTCTACCTGCCGCGGCTCTTCATCTACCACACGCCCGCCGCCGCCGGCTCGGAGATGGATCTCACCTTCCAGAAGATGGAGCGGCTGCTCTACCGGGGCATCATGAACCCGGCGATGATCGTGGTCTGGCTGCTGGGCCTGTCGCTGATCTGGCTCGACGCCACCTACAAGTACGGCTGGAGCTTCCTCGCCACCCCCTGGATGCTGACCAAGCTGGCCGGGGTGCTGTTTCTCACCTGGTGGCATCACTATCTGGGGGTGGCGCGCACAAAGATCGCGGCGGGCCAGCGCCCGCACACCGAGCGCTTCTGGCGCATGACCAACGAGCTGCCGTTCCTGGCCGCCATCGTGATGATCATCGCCATCGTCACCAAGTTCCAGTTCTGAGCGGAGCCGGTCTCGGACAGGAATCTTGACGGCGGGACCCTTTTCGTGGTTCCGATGCGCGCGAAGCGAGTGCGCCGGCAGCGGCGCTCGCGCTTTCCCCGCCTTCTCTCCGGACCGCCGCCCCACGTGAGGCGCTGCCGGCCGGCTCCCAGAACTGAATTCGAGCGCTGAACCCATCAGGGCGCCGCGCACTCAAACCACTAGCGTACCCGCCGGACCCGCGAGGGTGCGGCCTTTGAGGCAATCCATGTCCGACATTCTTGATACCGACGTTGTCGAGCCCGAGCTGGCTGGCGACGCCTCCTTTGAAGCCGAATCCAACGACTCCAGTGAGTCCGGTGATCCTGGCGAGCCGAGCGCCGCCTCTAAGGCCATCGCCGACCTGGAACTCACCAGCATGTCGCTGGCGCAGCTGAAAGCGACGTCGCCGGCCGAACTGCTGGCCTTCGGCGAGCGGCTCGACATCGAAAACGCGAACGGCATGCGCAAGCAGGACATGATGTTCGCGATCCTGAAGATCCTCGCCGAAGAAGGCGTGGAGATCTCAGGCTCCGGCACGCTCGAGGTGGTGCAGGACGGCTTCGGCTTCCTGCGCAGCCCGGAAGCCAATTATCTTCCGGGTCCGGACGATATCTATGTCAGCCCCTCGCAGATCCGGAAGTTCGGCCTGCGCACCGGCGACACCGTCGACGGCGCCATCCGCGCGCCGCGGGAAGGCGAGCGCTACTTCGCCCTCACCAACGTGACGATGATCAATTTCGAGAACCCGGACAACGTCCGTCACAAGGTGCTGTTCGACAACCTGACGCCGCTCTACCCCGACCAGCGCCTGACCATGGAGTTGCCGGACCCCACGGTGAAGGACCGCACCGGCCGGGTGATCGACATCGTCGCCCCTCTCGGCAAGGGCCAGCGCTGCCTGATCACTTCGCCGCCTCGGGTCGGCAAGACGGTGATGCTGCAGAACATCGCCAAGTCGATCGAGACCAACCACCCCGAGTGCTACCTGATCGTGCTGCTGGTCGACGAGCGGCCGGAAGAAGTCACCGACATGCAGCGCACGGTGAAGGGCGAGGTGATCTCCTCGACCTTCGACGAGCCGGCGACGCGGCACGTGGCGGTGGCGGAGATGGTGATCGAGAAGGCCAAGCGGCTGGTCGAGCACAAGCGGGACGTGGTGATCCTGCTGGACAGCGTCACCCGCCTCGGCCGCGCCTACAACACCACCGTGCCCTCCTCGGGCAAGGTGCTCACCGGCGGTGTCGACGCCAATGCGCTGCAGCGGCCGAAGCGCTTCTTCGGCGCGGCGCGGAACATCGAGGAAGGCGGCTCGCTGACCATTATCGCCACGGCGCTGATCGACACCGGCAGCCGCATGGACGAGGTGATCTTCGAAGAGTTCAAGGGCACCGGCAACTCGGAGCTCATCCTCGACCGCAAGGTCGCCGACAAGCGCATCTACCCGGCCATCGACGTGATCAAGTCCGGCACCCGCAAGGAAGAGCTGATCACCCCGAAGGAGTGGCTGCAGAAGACCTACATCCTGCGCCGCATCATCACGCCGATGGGCCCCCAGGACGCGATCGAGTTCCTGATCGACAAGCTGCGCGAGTCCAAGACCAACGACGACTTCTTCCAGGCGATGAACACCACGCGCTGACGTCCGACGCGGGTGTTTCACGTGAAACACCTCCCCTCCCCTTCATGGGGAGGGTGGCCCGAAGGGCCGGGTGGGGAACGCTCGTGAAGGCCGCTGGCGTTGTCGAAGCATCCGTTGGCGCGTCTGACATCCCCACCCGACCGCTGCGCGGTCTGCCCTCCCCATGAAGGGGAGGGAGGGCTCTAAGGCAGCAGCACCGTCGCCGCGATGGTGTCCCGGCCTTCCAGCGCTTCGTGCGCCTTGCAGGCGTCCGCCAGCTTGAAGCGCTGGCCGATCTCGATGCGGACCTTGCCCGACCCGATCGTCTCGAAAAGCGCGCCGGCGCTGGCGTCCAGCTCGCCCGGGCCCGCCACATAGTCACCGAGCGTCGGCCGCGTCAGGAACAGCGAGCCGGCCCGCGATAGCCGCAGCGGCTCGAACGCCGGGACGGGTCCCGAGGCGTTGCCGAAGGAGACGAACATGCCCCGGCGCGCCAGGCTGCCCACGGTCATCTCGAAGGTGTCCTTGCCCACCGAGTCGTAAGCGACCGGCACGCCGACCCCGCCGGTGATCTCCTTCACCTTCGCCGGCACGTCCTCATGGCGGTAGAGGATGACGTGGTCGGCGCCGAGCTCGCGGACGAACCTGGCCTTCTCTTCCGAGCCCACCGTGCCGATCACCGTCGCGCCGATGGCCTTGGCCCACTGCACCAGGATCGCGCCGACGCCGCCGGCGGCCGCGTGGATCAGGCATGTCTGCCCGGCTTGCAGCGGGAAGCAGCGGCGGATCAGCGCCTCGGCGGTCATGCCCTTCAGCAGCGCGGCCGCGGCAACCTCGAAACTCACGCTGTCGGGAAGCGCCACCGCGCGCGCCGCGGCGACCACGCCAGCCTCGGCGTAGCCGCCGCCGCTGTTGTGCGCCACGCGGTCGCCGAGCTTGAAGCGGGTGACCCCCTCGCCAAGCCCGGCGACGACACCGGCGGCTTCCGACCCCAGCACGCCCGGCAGCCGCATCGGGTAAAGGCCGGTGCGCAGGTAGGTGTCGATGAAATTGACCCCGATCGCCTCGTGCTTCACCAGGATCTGGCCGGGGCCCGGCTTGGGCTCAGGGATGTCGACCAGTTCGAGAACGTCGGGGCCGCCGGTGCGGCTGATCTGGATGGCGCGCATCAGGCGAGGGCCTTCTTGAAGAAATCGAGGGTGCGGGTGTTGGCGAGCCCGGCGTCCGCGGCGTCGAAGTGCTCGCCACCCTGCCGCGCAAAGGCGTGGTCGCGGCCGGGGTAGGTGAAGAGCTGCACGTGCGGATGGTTCTTCAGCGCCGCCACGATCAGCGCTTGCGCTTCCTTGGGCACGAACTGGTCTTCCTCGGCGATGTGCAGCAGCAGCGGGTCGGCCAGCTTATCGGCCTCCGCCAGCCGACTCTCGATGCCGACGCCGTAGTAGCCGACCGCCGCATCGACGTCGGTGCGAGTCGCGGTCAAATAGGCCAAGAGGCCGCCCAGGCAGAAGCCGACAGCGCCGACCTTGCCGGCCGAAAGCGGACGTACGTGGGCGATGGCCGCGGCAATGTCCCTCACCCCGGCGTCGACATCAAAGGCGTTGAAAAGCTCGAACGCCCGCTTCCACTCCGCCTCGGACTGGTCGGTGATGTCGATGCCGGGCTCGATGCGCCAGAACAGGTCCGGGCAGATGGCAAGATAGCCCTGCGTCGCGTAGTCGTCGGCGATGGCGCGCATGACGGCGTTGACGCCGAAGATCTCCTGGATGACGACGACGGCCGGCGCCCTGGCCGCGGCGGGCCGGGCCAGATAGGCGTCGAAGTCGCCATCGGTGGTGCGGATCGTGACCATCTCGCCCATGGCGGTTCCTCGCGTGCGTGGAAAGGTGTGGCGCGGCCGGCGCGGGCAGGGCCATAACACGACCCACCGCGATCCGGGGAGCCGTCCGATGAAGCTCAATGTCGAGATTGACTGCACGCCCGCCGAGGCCCGAGCTTTTCTGGGGCTGCCGGACGTCAGCGCCGTTAACGCCCATCTGGTCGAGGAAATGAAGAAACGGCTCGACGCCAACATCGCCATGGCGGCGCCGGAGGAGATGATGAAGACCTGGATGTCGTTCGGCGGCCAGGCCTCGGAGCAGTTCATGAAGCTGATGACCGCCGCCGCCGGGAGCGCCAAGCCGCCGCGATGAGGGACACCATCTTCGCCCCGGCCACCGCCCCGGGGCGCGCGGCGGTGGCGGTGGTGCGGATGTCCGGGCCCGGCGCCGGCGCGGCGCTGACGGCGCTGATCGGCCGCCGCCCGGCCCCCCGGCGAGCCACGCTGGCGCGGCTTAGCTGGAACGGCGCGACGCTCGATGACGCGCTGGTGCTGTGGATGCCCGCGCCCGCCAGCTACACCGGCGAAGACACCGCTGAGCTGCAGCTACACGGCGGGCCGGCGGTGGTGGCCAGCGTCACCGAGGCGTTGCTGGCGCTGGGGCTTCGCCTGGCCGAACCTGGCGAATTCACCCGCCGGGCCTTCGAAGCCGGCAAGCTCGGCCTCGACCAGGCCGAAGGCGTCGCCGACCTGATCGACGCGGAGACCAAGGCGCAGGCGGCGCAAGCGCTGGCCCAGCTCGGCGGCGCGCTCGGTCGCCGCTACGAGGGTTGGCGCGGTTTGCTCACCGAGGCGCTGGCGCAGCTTGAAGCCGCGGTGGACTTCCCGGACGAGGAAGTGCCGGCCGATGTCGCCGCCCGCGCCGCGCCGCTCATCTCGCGGCTGGCCGCGGAGCTGCGCGCCGCTCTGGCCGACTCGCAACGGGGCGAGCGGGTGCGCGACGGCTACCGCATCGCCATCATCGGCGCGCCCAATGCGGGCAAAAGCCAGCTCTTCAATGCGTTGATCGGGCGCGACGCGGCCATCGTCACGCCCACGGCGGGGACCACGCGCGATGTCATCGAGTCGCCGCTGACCATCGCCGGCTACCGCGTGCTGCTGGCCGACATGGCCGGGCTGCGGGAGACGGGCGAGGTCATTGAGGCTGAGGGCGTGCGGCGGGCGCGGGAATGGGCCGAGGGCGCGGCCCTGCGGCTGTGGATCGTCGACGCGTCAGCTGGCGAGGGGGTCTGGCGCGAAGCGAAGGAGCTGGCGCGCGCCGGCGACGTGCTGGTGCTGAACAAGGCCGACCTGCCAGCCGGGCGCGACGCCTCGGCCGCGCAGACAGCCGCCGCCAAGTTGCGGCGCTTGTCGCTCTCGGCGCAGACCGGGGCGGGCGTCAGCGAGCTTTTCGCGGCGATCGAAACGCGAATGGTCGCCGATCTCGCCGGGGCTGAGTTTCCCGCAGTCACTCGCGCGCGCCACGCCAAGGCGCTGGCGGCGGCGCTGGCCCACCTTGAGCGCGCCGAAACCGGCCTGGCGGGCGCTGAACTGGCGGCCGAAGACCTACGTCTCGCGGCGCGGCAGCTAGCGCGCGTTACCGGCTACATCGGCGCCGAGGACGTGCTGGACGTGGTGTTCTCCAGCTTCTGCATCGGCAAGTAGGTGTTTCACGTGAAACGTCCCCGCGAATAAATTCTCGCTCTCCCCCGCGAAAGCGGGGGCCCAGGCTTTTTCTACAAAGCGTGGAACCCTCCGGCAAAATACCTGGGTCCCCCGCTTTCGCGGGGAAGAGCGGAGGGAGGAAGTGGGGGCCCGAGACGTTTCACGTGAAACATCGCCGCACGCGCGATCCTCGCAATCGCCGGCTGGTTCCGGTATGGGCTGAGGCATGGCGCGGCAGTGGGATGTGATCGTGATCGGCGGCGGCCACGCCGGCTGCGAAGCCGCGGCGGCGGCCGCGCGCTTCGGCGCCGCGACGCTGCTGCTCACTCACAAGCTCGAAACCATCGGCGAGATGTCGTGCAACCCCGCCATCGGGGGGCTCGGCAAAGGCCATCTGGTGCGCGAGATCGACGCCCTCGACGGATTGATGGGCCGCCTGGCCGATGTCGCCGGCATCCAGTTCCGCCTGCTGAATCGCTCCCGGGGCCCGGCGGTGCGCGGTCCGCGCGCTCAGATCGACCGCGCCCACTACCGCGCCGCGATGCAGGCCGCGCTGGCCGAGCAACCGAACCTGACTCTCCACGCTGACGCTGTCGAAGATCTGATCGTCGAGGCGGGCGCCGTCGCCGGCGTGGTCGGCGCCAGCGGTGAGGTCTACCGTGCGCCGAAGGTGGTGCTCACCACCGGCACCTTTCTGAAGGGCGTCATCTGCCGGGGTGACGAGCGCATCCCCGCCGGCCGCGCCGGCGAAGCGCCGGCCATCGGCCTGGCCGACCGCCTGTATTCCCTGGGTCTCGCCATGGGCCGGCTGAAGACTGGCACGCCGGCGCGCCTCGATGGATCCAGCATCGACTGGGCGAGCCTGGACATGCAGCCGGGCGACGCCGACCCGGTCCCGTTCTCGTTCCTGACCGACGCCATCACCACGCCGCAGATCGCCTGCGGTGTCACCACCACCACGCCCGAAACGCACCGAATCATCGCCGAGCGCCTGGCGGAGTCGGCGGTTTACGGCGGGCGGCTGGGCGGCCGCGGCCCGCGCTATTGCCCGTCGATCGAGGACAAGGTGGTCCGCTTCCCGGACCGCACCGCGCACCAGATCTTTCTGGAGCCGGAAGGCATCGACGACGACACCGTCTATCCCAACGGCGTCTCCACCTCGGTCTCGGACGCGACGCAGGATCTGTTCCTGCGCACCATCCCCGGCCTCGCCGACGTGCGGGTGCGGCGCTACGGCTACGCCATCGAGTACGACTACGTCGATCCGCGCGAGCTGACGCCGGCGCTGGAAGCAAAGCGGCTCTCGGGCCTCTACCTCGCCGGCCAGATCAACGGCACCACCGGCTATGAGGAGGCTGGCGCGCAAGGCCTGGTCGCCGGCCTTAACGCCGCCCGCGCCGCCGCCGGCCAGGACGCGGCCAGCTTCGGCCGGGACGAGGCCTATATCGGCGTGCTGATCGACGACCTGGTGACGCTGGGCGTCACCGAGCCCTATCGCATGTTCACCAGCCGCGCCGAGTTCCGCCTGCGCCTGCGCGCCGATAACGCCGACCAGCGGCTGACGGCGCGAGGCGCGGCCCTGGGCTGCGTCGGGTCAGAGCGCGCCATCGCGTTCACAGCCAAAGCCGAGGCGCTCACCGACGCCCGCGACTGCGCCCGGTCGCTCAGCCTGACGCCAGACGAGGCCGTTCGGGCTGGCTTCAAGGTCAACCACGACGGCCAGCGGCGCACGCTCAGCCAGTTGCTCGCCTACCGCGACGTCGGCTTCGCTGACCTGGCGCGGGTCTGGCCGCAGATCGGCGCCTGGCCGGGCCCGATCCGCGAGCAGATCGAGATCGATGCGGCGTACGCTGGCTACCTCGACCGCCAGGACGCCGACGTGGCCGCTTTCCGCCGCGACGAGGCCCTCGCCCTGCCGTCCGAACTCGACTACGCCCGCGTCGGCGGCCTCTCCAGCGAGGCGCGCGAGAAGTTGGCGCGCATCCGCCCCGCCACCCTCGGCCAGGCCGCCCGCATCGAGGGCGTCACCCCCGGCGCTATCACCGCACTGCTGGCCCATGTCCGCCGCGCTGCTTGACGCCCCGACCGACGCCGCGGCCTTTGCGGCCGCCACCGGCGCGACGCCGGCGCAGCTGGCCGACCTTGAGCGCTTCCGGGCGACGCTGGCTGACTGGAACCAGCGGATCAATCTGATGGGGCCGGCCGGCCTCGCCGAGTTCTGGCCAAGGCATGCCTTCGACAGCGCACAGCTGCTGGGTCTCGCGCCCACGGCGCGCACCTGGGTCGACATCGGCGCCGGCGCCGGCTTCCCCGGCGTGGTGCTGGCGGTCCTGCTGAAGGGCAAACCCGGAGTCAAAGTGACCCTGGTGGAGAGCGTCGCCAAGCGCTGCCGCTTCCTCGAGGAAGTGGTGCAAGCCCTTGACCTACCTGCGGAAGTTCAGAACGTCCGGGCTGAGGACGTGGCGCTATCGGCCGATATCGTCACCGCCCGCGCCGTCGCGCCGCTGGAAAAGCTGCTGGGGTTCGCCAAGCCCTGCCTCGACCGCGGCGCCACCGGACTTTTCATGAAGGGCCGCAGCGCCGAATCGGAGATCGTGGCCGCACGCGCCCGCTGGCGCTTCGACTGCGAGGCGATCCCCAGCCGAAGCGACCCCGAAGGCCGCATCCTGAAGGTGGACCGCCTTGCCCCCCGCTGACGCCGCCTGCCGCGTGCTCGCCATCGCCAACCAGAAGGGTGGCGTCGGCAAGACCACCACGGCCATCAACCTGGGCACTGCGCTCGCCGCCATCGGCAAGCGCGTGCTGCTGCTGGATTCCGACCCCCAGGGCAACGCCTCCACCGGCCTCGGTGTCTCACGGGCGATGCGGCGCAAGACCCTTTACGACGTGCTCATGGACGGGCTTCCCATCGCCGACGCAGCTGTGAAAACGCAGCTGCCCGGCCTCGAGCTGCTGCCCGCCGATCCCGACCTCTCCGGCATCGAGACCGAGCTTGGCCAGACGCCGCGCCGGTCCTACCGGCTGCGCGACGCGGTGGCGTTGATCCGCCCCACCTACGACTACGTGCTGATCGACTGCCCGCCGGCGCTGTCGCTGCTCACCATCAACGCCATGACCGCGGCCGACGCGCTGCTGGTGCCGCTGCAGACCGAGTTCTTCGCGCTGGAGGGCCTCACCCAGCTGCTGCGCACCGTCGACCTGGTGCGCGGCAGCCTCAATCCGGCGCTGGAGATCCAGGGCGTGGTGCTGACCATGTATGACCGGCGCAACAGCCTCTCCGACCAGGTGGCCAGAGACGTGCGCGCTCATTTCGGGACCAAGGTCTACGAGACGGTGATCCCGCGAAACGTGCGGGTGTCGGAGGCGCCGTCGTTCGGCAAGCCGGCGCTGATCTACGATCTGAAGTGCGCCGGCAGCCAGGCCTATATCCAGCTGGCCCGCGAACTGGTGGGCCGCGAGCGCGAACGGCTGCGGAGCTAGAGGAGCAAAGATGGCGGAGCGTGGTCTGGGGCGGGGGCTGTCGGCCCTGCTGGACGAGGTGGAGGCGCCGGCCGACGGCGCGCGGCCGGCCGCCGGAACCAGCGAGCTGCCCGTCGAGGCGATCAAGCCGAACCCCAACCAGCCACGCCGGCGCTTCGACGAAGCCGAGCTGGAAGAACTGGCCGCCTCGATCCGCGAGAAGGGCGTGCTGCAGCCAATTCTGGTCCGCCCGTCGGTCTATGCCGGGGAGTACCAGATCGTCGCTGGCGAGCGGCGCTGGCGCGCGGCGGTGCGCACCGGCGTGCGCACCATCCCGGCCATCGTGCGCAGCCTTTCCGACGTCGAAGTGCTGGAAATCGCCATCGTCGAGAACGTGCAACGCGCCGATCTCTCGGCCGTCGAAGAAGCCGAGAGCTACAAGGCGCTGGTCGACCAGTTCGGCCGCACGCAGGCGCAAGTCGCGGATACTGTTGGCAAAAGCCGCGTTCATGTCACCAACGCCCTGCGGCTGCTGCAACTGCCCGAGGGCGTGCTGGCGATGGTGCGCGAAGGGCGGCTGACGCCTGGGCACGCCCGTCCGTTGATTGGCTCACCCGACGCCCAACACCTGGCGAACGAAGTCGTGGACCGGCGCCTCACCGTGCGCCAGACCGAGACCCTGGCGCGGGGCGCGGGCAAGACCTCGTCCGGCGGCGGCCGGCGCGGCGGCGGCAAGGACGCCGACACGGCGGCGCTGGAAACTGATCTCGCCGACGTGCTGGGCCTGAAAGTCGAGATCCGCGACGCTGGCGGCGTTGGCGAGCTCAGGATCCGCTACGAAAGCCTTGAACAACTGGACGATGTTTGCCGCCGCCTCACCCGCGGCTGACCCTAGGTTGCTGGATTCGCGCGATAGCGCGTGATAGCGGCTCATTTATGCCGCAATTGCTTGTCCGCGACGTCCCGCGCGATGTGATGGAAGCGCTGAAACGCCAAGCCGCCGCCAACGGCCGCAGCGCCGAGGCAGAGCACCGCGCCATTCTGGAGGGCGCGCTGAAAGCCGGCCGCGCCGGCTTCGCCACCCGGGCCGCGAGCCTTCGCGCCGCCACCGCTGGCCGCGACCTTGGCCACTCGGCAGAGCTGATCCGCGAGGACCGCGACCGGTGACCCTGATCATCGACGCGTCGGTGGCGTTGAAGTGGGTGCTGGACGAGCCGGGCGCCGACGCGGCGGACGCGCTGCTCGGCGAAACGCTGCTGGCGCCGGCGCTCTGGCTGGTGGAAGCCGCGAGCGCGCTGCAGCGGCGGGTGCTGCGCGGCGAACTCAGCGCCGACGAAGCCCGCGCCCGCCTGGAAGAGCTGCGCAACGCCCCCGTGACCGCGCTGCCGGTGGACGACGACCTCGGCGCGGCGCTGGCGCTGTCGGCCGAACTGAAGCGCCCCGTGCAGGACTGCCTCTACCTCGCCGCCGCCATCCGCGAGAACTGCCAGGTCATCACCGCCGACCTGCGCCTCCACAACGCCCTGGCGGATGCGCCGGGCCACGAAGGCCGCGTGCGACTGCTCACTTAGCCCCTCCCTCCCCTTCATGGGGAGGGACGCCGAGCGAACGCGAGGCCGGGTGGGGATGTGCGACGCGCCAACGATCACTTGGCGAGGCCGGCGTGGGTCGTCGGACTTCCCCACCCGACCGCTTGGCGGTCTGCCCTCCCCATGAAGGGGAGGGAGGACTACCCCTCGATCGCCTCAGCGTGGTCGTAGGCGGCCATCATGGCCATGTTGAGGATCTTCGAGACCGAGGCCGAGAGCGGGCAGATCTGCACCGCCTTGGAGAGGCCGAGCAGGATCGGCCCCACCACCGTCGCCTCGCCTAGCGCCTGCACCAGCTTGGTGGAGATCGAGGCGGAGTGGATCGCCGGCATGATCAGCACGTTGGCGGGGCCGGTCAGGCGCATGAACGGGTAGTCGGCGCGCCGTTCGGGGTCCAGCGCCAGCTCCGGCGGCATTTCGCCTTCGTATTCGAAGTCGATGTCGCGGCGCGCGTCCAGCATCGCCACCGCCGCGCGCACCTTCTCCGAGCGCTCGCCCATCGGGCTGCCGAAGGCCGAATACGACATGAAGGCGACGCGGGGCGGAAAGCCCAGCCGCTTCACTGCCGTCGCCGCCTCGACCGCGATCTCCACCAGCTCGTGAGCTTCCGGCATCTCGGTGACGTTGGTGTCGGCGATGAAGATGGTGCGGCCCTTGGCCAGCACGATCGACATGCCGATGATCCGCCCGCCCGGCTCCGGGTCGATCACTCGCAGCACCTCCTCCAGAGCCTGGTCGAAGGCGCGGGTGACGCCGGTGACCATGCCGTCGGCGTAGCCGCGCGCCACGTAGCAGGCGGCGAACGAGTTGCGATCCTGGTTGATCAGCCGCAGCACGTCGCGGCGCAGGTAGCCCAACCGCGCCAGCCGCTCGTAGAGATAGTCGACGAACTCCGGATTGTGGCTCGACAGGCGGGCGTTCAGCACTTCCAGCTTGGCCTCGTCCGGGTCGAGCCCCACGAGGCGCATGTTCTCCGCCACCAGCTCCTCGCGGCCGATCAGCACCGCCTTGCCGAAGCCCTGCGTCTGGAACGCGTAGGCCGCGCGGATCACCTGCGGCTCCTCGCCCTCGGCGAACACGATGCATTTCTTGCGCCCGGCCTGCACGGCGCCGGAGATCTTCTGCAGGAAGCCGGCGGTGGGATCGAGCCGCCGCGCCAGCGACTCGCGATATTCGTCCATGTCGGGGATCGGCCGGCGCGCCACCCCAGTGTCCATCGCCGCCTGCGCGACGAAGGGCGGGATGTACCAGATCAGCCGCGGGTCGAACGGCGAGGGGATGATGTAGTCCGGCCCGAACTTCAGGTGGCTGCCATGGTAAGCGGCGGCCACTTCGTCCGGCACATCCTCGCGCGCCAGGTTGGCCAGCGCGTGGGCGCAGGCGATCTTCATCTCCATGTTCACCCGCCGGGCGCGCACATCCAGGGCGCCGCGGAAGATGTAAGGAAAGCCCAGCACGTTGTTGACTTGATTGGGATAGTCAGAACGGCCCGTCGCCACGATGGCGTCCGGGCGCACCGCCTTGACCTCTTCGGGGGTGATCTCCGGATCGGGATTGGCCATGGCGAAGATGATCGGCCGGTCGGCCATCAGCCTGATCTGCTCGGGGCTCAGCGCGCCTTTCACCGAGAGGCCGAAGAAGGCGTCGGCGCCTTTCAGCGCCTCGGTCAGCGTGCGGGCGTCGGTCTCCACCGCGTGCGCGCTCTTCCACTGGTTCATGCTCTCGGTGCGGCCGCGGTAGATCACGCCTTTGGTGTCGAGCGCGATGCAGTTCTCCGGCTTCACGCCCATGGCCTTGATCAGGTCCAGGGTGGCGATGCCGGCGGCGCCAGCGCCGTTCAGCACCAGCTTGATCTCCGACAGCTTGCGCCCCGTGATCTTGCAGGCGTTGATCAGCCCCGCCGCCGAGATGATCGCGGTGCCGTGCTGGTCGTCGTGAAACACCGGGATGTCGAGCAGTTCCTGCAGCTCGGTCTCGATGCGGAAGCACTCTGGGCTCTTGATGTCCTCAAGGTTGATGCCGCCGAAGGTCAGCCCGATGTTCTTGACCACGGTGATGATCTCATCGGGGTCCCGCGAGGCCACCTCCACGTCGATGGAATCGACGTCGGCAAAGCGCTTGAAGAGCACGCTCTTGCCTTCCATCACCGGCTTGGAGGCCAGGGCGCCCAGGTCACCCAGACCCAGGATGGCGGTGCCATTGGAGATCACCGCCACCAGGTTGCCCTTCGAGGTGTAGTCGTAAGCGGTGTCGGGGTCCTCGGCGATGCGAAGCACCGGCACAGCGACGCCGGGCGAATAAGCCAGCGACAGGTCGCGCTGGGTCGCCATCGGCTTGGTAGGGACGACAGCAAGCTTCCCGGGCGTCGGGTACTTGTGGAAGGCCAGCGCCTCGTCGTCGGTAAAGGTGCGTTTCTCTGCGTCGCTCATGCGGCGGATCTTGTCTTCTGCAAGTGACGGATTGGCGGAAGCGGCGCGGCGTCTTCCAGGCGAGGCTTTACCCTAGTGCGGCGAGCCTGAAAGTGGAAGCGGCGAGGCGCGGCGGCGTCTGCTAGGTTCCGTTGCGCCGCAAGCTGGGCCTGGGGGAGCGATGACGACGGAGCGCCTGAAGATCGGCATCGCCGGCGGGCTAGGCCGGATGGGCCGCGCTGTGACCGAGCTGGTCGAGCCACGCGCGGACGCCGTCATCGCCGCGGTGTTCAACGGCCCCGGCACGGTCGGCCAGGTGATCGGCGCCTACACACTTGGCACGCCGGCCGACGCGGCGCTCTGCGACGTGGTGATCGACTTCTCCACCGCAGCCGCCTCCGCGGCGCTGGCGACGACGGCGGCCGAGCGCGGCGCGCCGGCCCTGGTCATCGGCGCCACCGGCTGGACCGAGCCGGAAGAGCTGGCGGTGTGGTCGGCCTCGAAGAAGGTCCCCATCGTCAAGACCGGCAACTACTCGCTGGGCGTCAACATCCTGGCCGGCCTGGTGGAGCAGGCCGCCCGGCGGCTGGCCGCCGCTGACTGGGACATCGAGATCTCCGAGGCCCATCACCGGCGCAAGGTCGACGCCCCTTCCGGCACCGCGCTGATGCTGGGGCAGGCCGCCGCTGTCGGCCGCGGGGCCGAGCTGGACAAGGTGCAGGTGCGCGCCCGCGACGGCATCACCGGGCCGCGGCCCGAAGGCGCGATCGGCTTCTCCGTGGTGCGCGGCGGCGGCATCATCGGCGAGCATGCGGTGGCCTTCGTCGCCGACGACGAAGTGCTGACGCTCAGCCACTCGGCCCGAGACCGACGGCTGTTCGCCAGAGGCGCGCTGGCCGCCGCGCTCTGGGTCGCCGGCAAGCCGCCCGGGCTCTACGACATGCAGGACGTTCTGGGGTTCCGCTGATGGACGCCATTCTAGGCCTCGACGCCACCGGCCAGCTCGCCGCCCTTGCCGCCAAACGGATCAGCGCCGAAGAGCTGCTGGCGGCGACCATCCGGCAGTACGAGGCGGTCAACGCGCCGCTGAACGCGGTGGTGGCCACCGATCTGGCGCGCGCCAAAGAGCGGGCGCGGGCGATCGACGACCATCGGGTCAAGGGCGACGCGCTGGGGCCGCTGGCCGGCCTGCCGATGACCATCAAGGACACCTTCGACGTCGAAGGCATGCCGGCCTCGGCGGGGCTGGACCAGTATCGGCACGGCAAGCGGCCGGACGCGGTGGTGGTCAGCCACGCCCGCACCGCCGGCGCGGTGGTCTGGGGCAAGACCAACGTGCCGGTGCTGGCCGGTGACTTCCAGACCTTCAACGACGTCTACGGCGTCACCAACAATCCGTGGGACCTCACCCGCACCCCCGGCGGCTCATCCGGCGGCGCCGCGGCGGCGCTCGCCACCCACATGACCGCGTTGGAGATCGGCTCCGACATCGGCGGCTCGTTGCGCACCCCAGCCTCGTTCTGCGGCGTCTATTCCCACAAGCCGACCTGGGGCCTGGTCTCGCAGCTGGGCCACGTGCCGCCCAAGCCCGGCAGCCTCGCCGAGCGCGACCTCAACGTCGTGGGGCCCATGGCCCGCTCGGCCCGCGATCTGCGCCTGCTGCTCACCGTCATCGAGGGCGCGACGCCCTCGCCCGGCATGCACGCCCTGCCCGAGTTGGAGTCCCTGCGCATCGGCGTCTGGCTGGACGAGCCGGCCTATCCGCTCGACCCCGAGGTGCGCACCGTGCTCGAGGCCTTCGCCAAGGAGCTGGAAGGCGCTGGCGCGCACGTGGCCTCGGTGGTCTCGCCGGTGGACGCCGGGGCTCTGCTCGCCGCTTACCGCACCCTGCTGGCCTCGACCCTGGCCGCCGACATGCCGCCGGCGCAACTTGGCCAGATGAAGGCGCTGGGCGGCGTCTCGCGCCTGGCGCTGCGGCTGGGCGCCGACCCGGAGTCGCTGCTGGGCCTGCCCGCCGCCTACGTCTCGACCCACCTGGAATGGATGGCCGCCGACGAAGCCCGCGCCCGCGTCGCCGCTCAGGCCCGCCGGCTGTTCGCGCAGTACGACGTCATCCTGGCGCCGCTGACCCCGGTCGCCGCCTTCCCGCATGATCCGACGCCGATCCCGACCCGCAAGCTGACGTTCTCCACCGGCGAGAAGCATGGCTGCCTGATCATGCTGCGCTGGATTGCGCTGGCGACGGCCTGTGGCCTGCCCGCCACCGCCATCCCCGCCGGCCAGACCCGCGCCGGCTTGCCGGTGGGCGCCCAGCTGATCGGCCCCAGAGGCGCAGACGCCAAGACCATCGCCATCGCCGAGGCCATCGAAGCGCGGCTGGGCGGCTTCACCGCGCCGCCAAAGGCGGCAACCTCTTGAAGAAAGGGGCCCTGGCGCCTTAGTTCCGGATTCTATGAGCAACGAAGAAGTCTTTATAGGCGGGGTCACCCGCTCGTGGCTCCGGGCCCGCAGCCAGAACGAGCGCTACGCTGTCTGGAAGCGCGCCAAGGGGCTGCATTCGGCCGAGGGCAACCATCTGGCCCGCGCCATCGAGCTCCTGGGCCTGCCCTACGCCGAGCCAGAGCCGCTGACCGACGAGGATCCGCTGCTGAGCCGCATGCAAGAGATCATGAGCGAGAGCCGCGCGCGGGCCGCCGCCGTCGAAGCCACCCTCGACGGCCTGCCCGCCATGGCCGGCGTCGACGTGCTGATGCACGAGGAGATCGGCGAGGCCTACCGCCGCAATGAAGCCGCCGTCCCCACCGCCCAGCGCCTCACCCACGAGCTGATGACCAAGCTCGGCTACGTCGAAGCCGGCGTAAAAGACTTGCCCGCCCGCTGCGTGGCGCGGACAGGTGTCTTCTGGAAGCGGGGCTGAGCGCGCCCTAGCGCGGAAAGGGCGTCTCCGGCACTGGCGTGATCGGGCCGTCGCCCTTGAACCAGGAGACCAGGTTGTCCAGCACCAGCTGGCCCATGGCGTTGCGGGTCTGCACCGAGGCCGAGCCCAGGTGAGGCAGCAGCACGGCGTTGTCGCGCTCGATCAGGACTGCGGGCACGTTGGGCTCGTTCTCGAACACGTCCAGCCCCGCCGCCAGGATGGTCCCGTCCGCCAGCGCCGCGGCCAGCGCCGCCTCGTCGACCAGCGAGCCGCGGCCGATGTTGATCAGCACGCCGTCCGGCCCCAGCGCCGCCAGCACGCCGGCGTCCACCATCCGGTTGGTTTCGGCCCCGCCCGGCGCCGCCAGGATCAGCACGTCCATCGCCTCGGCCAGCGCCTGCACCGTCGGGTAGTAAGCCAGCGCCACGTCCATTTGGCGCTGCCGGCCGTGATAGGCCACCTCGACCAGCGAGGCCTGCAGCCGCCGGGCGATGGCCTTGCCGATGCGGCCCAGCCCGACGATCCCCACCTTGCGTCCGCGCAGCGACGACGACAGCGGAAACGGCCGCTGGGTCCACTTGCCTTCGCGCAGATATCGCTCGGCCTGCGGCAGCCGCCGCAGCGTGCTCAGCAGCAGACCCAGGGTCAGGTCGGCCACCTCTTCGGTCAGCACATCCGGCGTGTTGGTGACCACGATCCCGCGCGCCGCCGCCGCCGCGACATCGACCCGGTCGTAGCCGACCCCGAAGTTGGCGATGATCTCCAGCTTCGGCAGCCGGTCCATCAGCGCCGCGTCGATCCCGATGCTGCTGGCGACGCCGCGGATGCGCGCGCCATGCGCCCCCAGCACCCCCTCCCGATCCTCCCAGAACCGATGCAGCGCCAGGCCGCTGTCGGCGGCCGTCGCAATGACAGGCATCGGGTTGAGAACGAGAATGTCGGGATCGGGCATGAGGCGCCTCCAGCTTCTGCGTCCCTTCTCCCCTTGCGGGAGAAGGTGTCAGCGAAGCTGACGGATGAGGGGTCGAAAGCTGCCTCCGGCTAGCTCCGGGCAAGCAACTCGCCTCCGCCTGCGCGACCCCTCATCCGACCCGCTGCGCGGGCCACCTTCTCCCGCAAGGGGAGAAGGGAGCGCAACTCATGTTTATAGGGCCCGCTACTTGGTCAGCTGCACCGCGCCGTTGCTCACGTAGTTCGAGCCCACGCCGGCCGGCACCGGCACGCTGGACGAGGAATAGTTGGCGTTGACCACCAGGTTGGGGCTGCCGGTCATCTGCACGGCCTTGGCCACCACCACCGT